>JAJCKG010000001.1 GCA_020558355.1 bacterium 210820-DFI.6.37
TCCATTTGCTATGTGTTAAACTTCTTGTGTCATTCATGACATGAACCTCCTTTTTTCGACGTGGTTGTCAGACCCATGCCGATTATATCGGAGGTTCCTTTCTCTTTCTATAAGGTTTTTTATTTACCACCAGTTTAACTGGTGGTTTATTCATGCCTCTTCGGCGCCAACAAGGAACTGTTGCAAAAAATGCAACAGTTTGCGATATTTAAAAACAGCTTCTGTTACTATTCAACGCTGAAAAGGAGTTGGCAAAGTTTTACGCAGAGTGATTTAAAAACAGCTTCTGTTACTATTCAACCGTTGCGAACGGGCGAAAGAACCGCAGGCCTGCGATTTAAAAACAGCTTCTGTTACTATTCAACGCGACCCTTAGCATCCAAAACGAGGTCCCACTCCCTATTTAAAAACAGCTTCTGTTACTATTCAACCCTTCCGGGGTTAAAGGAACTCCCAGATGTGGGTGTATTTAAAAACAGCTTCTGTTACTATTCAACCATCTAAATTCCAGCGTTTCTATATTTTACTATAGGACAAAACTATTGAAAAATCAACAATCTACTCCACTTTTCCCAAGCAGATTGCCTCTATACAGAAATTTTCTTCTATCTACTAAAAATCATTGAAACTTCACCGTTTGATAAAATCAACGAGATGTCCCGCCTGGTAAATAGGCCTCTTATTCCTATTTGTATCGCCCTTTATATAGTGCCTGAAAACACATCCTGTAGGAGTAAAGTTTCTCCCTCTTATATGCGAAAAGCTTACTTAGTAAGGGTTTTAAATTTTTTCTATTTTAGTTTCTTCAATTCTTTAATACTTTCAATAAAATTCTGTTCTACTGTTGAAAGCGAAGCTTCCTGCGTTTTCTTATATTTTTCATACTCAGAATGAGCCTTTTCTAATGCCTGCCTATGAGTTACTTTTCCTTTTGTTGTCAGTATATCTCTTCTTGTCATTTTTAAGTAGTCATCTATTGTTTCCAGCCAGTCTTTCATGTACATAGGTTCCTGATTTAACGCATGAACCTCTGCAATATCGAGATACGCAGTTACAATTTTATTCAACGCATCTACTTCTGTTTCATCTAAATAATTCTTTGCAACCTCTACATCTGATTTCCGAATATGCTCCCCCTCCCAAGAAGTCAGTCCCATATGTTCTTGCTTTGCATCAGCCCTTTGATAAATAATTTCTGCCGCAGTATGTTTATGAGCTGCCCAGTGCATTTTATTCTGAACCTGTTTAAAAAAGGTAATAGAGCTTTCTGATTTTGGATTATAATCAATACTTGTCGCGTATATTTCTAACACTTTTCTCCAAAAAACTTTTTCTGATGAACGAATATCCCTGATTCTCGCAAGCAATTCGTCAAAATAGTTTCCGCCGCCAAGCCTTTTTAATCGCTCATCATCAAGCGCAAACCCCTTTTTCATATATTCTTTCAATATTTCTGTTGCCCATATTCTGAATTGTGTCCCTCGCAATGACTTTACCCGATATCCTACAGATATAATGACATCCAAATTATAATAGGCAATTTTTCTTTCGATTTCTCTGCCACCCTCGTTTTGAACTGTTGCAAAAAACGCAACAGTTGAACTTTCTTCCAGCTCACCTTCGTTAAAAATATTTTTAATATGACGTGAAATCGTTGATTTATCACGTTGAAACAGCTCTGCCATCTGGTTAATGGACAACCAAACAGTATCATTATCAAAAGTAACTTCTATCTTTGTTATCCCATCTTGTGTTGTATACATTAATAGACTGGATTCTTGCATATATAACGCTCCCCTTCAACTATTTATTTTCTGAAACAGTTATTACTGTTCAACAAAAAAGGACTGAGGATGGCTCCCGACATACACTTATTTTAAAAACAAATTCATAATCACGTCCAAATTATTTATATTTATATTTATCCTTTTTCTCTAATATCTTCTCAATATTATACTATTGCTTCATACTATAAGCTACTTCTTTTTTATTATGTAGAAATATATCCTTACTTTCCGCCACCAGAGGTCATAGCATGGACAACCGTTGTTACTGTTCAACGAAGGCCATTCCTAGGACTGTAGAAAGGAGAAAATCAATTTAAGGGCAGCTTCTGTTACTATTCAACGAGGCATGTGTGTGCCTTAATCTGTGTATGCCAATGATTTAAAAACAGCTTCTGTTACTATTCAACTTTTAATTTTTGGAAGCGTTCTTCCTTTTCTCTCCATTTAAAAACAGCTTCTGTTACTATTCAACCCCGATACCACCGGGGGCTTTGCCGCCGTAAAAGATTTAAAAACAGCTTCTGTTACTATTCAACCCATCTAAATTCCATCATTTCTATATTTTACTATAGAACAAAACTATTGAAAAATCAACAATCCAGTCCACTTTTCCCAAGCAGATTACATCTATACAGAAATTCAGTTCTGTCTACCGAAAATCGTTGAAAATCTAACGGTTTAATAAATTCAAAGAAATATTCTGGCTGGTAAACTGCCCCCTGTAATTCCTATAGAATTAGCGTTTCCCCCGTTTCATGATCCGACTTTCCAATAATTTCTTCACCAAAAACATTCTCATTCATCATTTTGATAATGCAGACAAAATCTTCTTCTTCATCAATTACCTGCTTTAAATCCTTGCGAAGCGCAATAAATTTTGAAGGTGTCATTTCTCCTCGGAATACAGAAAACTGGAAATGAGATAAATATTTTTTACATACTTTAAAGACTTTCTGTACCCGTTTTTCTCCCACATCATAAAAAACAAAGGCATAATTGTAGTTCTTAGATTTCTTCATAATTACCTGCTTTCTTTCAATGAGAAAGGGACAAAATCTTTTCCCTCCAGAATATGTTTAATCAGCTTGTAACAATCCAGCTTTATTGCTGTCCTGTAGCTTACTTTCCGTTTCAATCCACTATGTTCAAAAACTCCGTCCATCCGTTTTTCAAAAGCTTCAATAAAAATTTTTCGTCCCTCTTCATTAAGGAGGCAATAATTTACCTTTTTATCAAAATGTTTTTGCACCTGAATTTTTCGGTTGTTGACCAGCTCAAAGATCGTTCTATATACGATTACTGGTTTAAATGCTTCACTGATATCTAGGCTCAGTGAAAACCTCCCTTCTGAAGGCTCATGAAGGAAGCTGATCCTCTGATCCAAATGGGTTCTGTAAATGGCAGAAATAGTTTTTGTGTATAATAAAGAATTTCCAAAGGATATCATTGCGTTAATCGGATTATCCGGTGGTCGTTTTACTCGTTTATTCATCACAAAGTCTTCCGGAAGAAAATGTTTGAAATCCGCATAAAAACGCGCCCATGCTTCGCCTTCCGCTGCCATGAGCCGCGGTATGTCTTCCGCATTATTCACCTGCTTCAAAAATGCAGTTCTTAACCAATCGATCGTAGGTTTTACTTCTTCTTTTTTATGTTTATAGTAATGATATAGCAGCTCCTCCAGATTTGTGCCAATGCCTGATACAAACGCCTTTGCGATTTCCAGGCGGGAATGTTGAAAGGCTTCCACCTGCTTTACGATAAGTTTTCCGCTATTATACTGGTTGCGCGGATAAAATGTTCCGCTGTAACCCTCATAATAATTGAAAAAATGGACAACAATATGATTCTGTGCCAGAAAATCCAACAGCTTCGAATTGATGGAAACTTCCGCCATGCAATAAATCTCTTTTGTATTTTCGATTGGTATATATACATTCTTGCCATCTTTCCTAAAGCACAGGGAGTTATCTTTTCTTGATAACTCACCCATGGACATAATATATCTAGTACTTCCCATCCTTTAAGCTTCCTTTCAAATAAAGCAATACTCATAATACGCGCATTTTTTACAATGTTTCTGTTCTCTGACAGGAGGCACCTCTTCTTGCCGAATCAGGGCCTCAATTTCTTTAATATAGCTCTCTATGCACACTTCATCTTCTTTGGTCAATTCATGAATCACAGTTTTCTTACTTTTTTTATTTCTCTCAACGAATTCCAGTTTTCCTTTTCGAATGACCCCTTTTTGCTTCAAAACCCACAAGTAATATAATAGCTGCCATTTGCAGGCCTCTTCGTCCGCATCGGATTTTTTGATTTCCGTCAGATATTCAGAAGTAAGTTTGTCCAGCTTTATATGATCGATCGCAATCTCTGTATTGTGACTGTTCTCCGCCTTTTCCTCATGAATCGCTTTCCCGATTTTCACGGCCTCACTGTTATCCTCCAGATTCAGCTTGTTTCCATGAAGATAGCATTGTCTTTTGCAGTGAAAGTAATAATTCATCAGTGTCCCATTGATCACAAGAAGAGGCCTCCTTCCCGCGCAAATTTCTCTGTATTTAATTTTCCATTTTCAAAATAGGTCTCACCATCTTCAATATAATAAAGCTCGCCAATTCTATCGTTGTAAGCAAAAACATTATTCTGATCCATGCTCACTTCATAGATAAAATAGCTCATCTGGCTGCGCGCCTGAGAAAGCTGGTACTGCTTCTTTGCGTAATCCATCTCCTGGTCCCGCAGCAGATCTTTATACCGCTGCCAGCAGGCCGCGCCTTCCAGCATAGTTCCATCTTCCAAAGCGATGGTCCGATTCATAAATACAGAGATCGTCCAGTCTTTATCATCAATAAGCTCCATACGCTCTTCTATCTTTGAAAACTGCAAATGCTGAACCCATTGATCGAAAAAATCTTCCAGCCTCACATCGTCCTTTTTCGAATCATTCCATTCTCTTTTCAGCTGCCGCAAAACCGGTTCATAGTACTGCGAAAAATTCTTTTCCCGCAGGATATTTTGCATGTCCTGAGATTTCAGAGTAAATTCCAGATTTTTTCTTATATCCAGGCCATAAATTTTATCCGCTGAGTCAAAATCGAAGAAAAAGGCTTTTCCATCTCTTTTACATGACCGGTTGATACGTCCCAAGAACTGTTCTTCGCTATCCAGTTTTGAAATATCTTTGTAACCGATATCCATATCGAGATCGACTCCGGCCTCAATAACTTGTGTTGCTACTAGGATCATGGCCGTTTGAGATGATTCTCCAATCTGACGAAGAATTTGTTTTCGCTCAGTCTGGTTATCATCTCCAGTAATAAGAAACAGCTTCCAGTCAGAGTTCTCCTTTTGAAGAAAGCGAAAGAATTCATAAGCCGATGTTTTACGGATAAATTCGATTAAAAGCTTCTTATCTCTGGACTGAGCGTCCATATGGTTCCACAAATCTTCATAGCTGAGCTGTCTATCCAGCAGCTCATAGGATACTTGTACCCTTTCCCTGAATTTTGGATTGGAAAAGTATTTGTCTCTGTCTTTCATAAGCCTTACAATATCTTCACTTTCCCCTGTCAGATAAGCCAGATCCGGAAGTGTTGCTGACATGATAATCACTTTCATATTTAAAAGCTCTGAAAACGCTTTGAGGAAAATAATAATTTCCGACCAGATGGAATTTTTATAGCTTTGGATCTCATCTAACACGATTACGCTGTTGGCCAGCTGCATAAACCCGAAGACATCCGCTTTATCCCGCCCAAACATCATTCGAAACAAACTGACATGGGTGGATAAAATAAAAGGATAATTCAGAAACTGCCTGTCTAACAGAGTTTTTTGGTAAAATGCCGCTGAATCTTCATCAAATTTATTATCTTCTTTGATTGGTGTAATGGAATTCACTACCGCAATCTTTTGGCGGATTTCTTGTCTGTCGCCGAACAGTTTTTCTAAAATCTCTATATTCTGCTCCACCAGCGTATTAAAGGGATAAATGTAAAAAAGCTTTCTTCTGGTCTTCCCAAGCATTTGAAAGCTCAGGTTCATTGCCGTATTGCTTTTGCCGCTTCCTGTTGGCGCTTCTAAAAAATAAACGCTGGCATCCGGTTCTGCTTTCCATGTCTTCTCTACATCTAAAAACAGCTCACTTCGCAGCGTATTGATGGATTCGGAAGCGGAAAAATCCGCGGACTTTCCATACTCTGTTTTTTCATAACGCCTTATTTCTCGGGTAAGCGGCGCCGCTTCATAGGCAGCTTTCAGCTCTTCGATCTGATCCAGATCTCCAAACTGCTCAATTTTTACACCTGTCTGATATTCTGTAGTAGCGTAATAATCGGCAGCCACTAAAAGAGAATAGGCCAATCTGGTATAAATAAAAACGCAGATCTGCTGCTTCCGGCTGCTGCCTTTCATTGCATTTTTTAAGAACCTTACACACTTTCCTGCCGTTTCTTCAGATAAATACTGCAGTCCTCCATATCCAATCAGTCCGGATGTTTCAATTCCAGCTACAATGGCCTCAGCAGCTCCGTTTTCACTAAAATTATCCAGAAATCCTTGAAAATCCGCTAAATCGCTGTGATGCCTTGAAATTACATATCCGTTAAGACAGATAAGTCCTTTCATCAGCTTTTTATCCGCCTTTGAAAATCCGCTTTTCTCAATTAACGCAAGGCAAAAATCCATATAAATTACTGCTGAGAGCAAAGAATGATTCGCTCCGGAAAGAAACTCGCAGGGACGGCCAGCTTCCTCATTTTTCATCTTCAATCTTTGATATTCCGGATTTATCTTTCCGGTATCATGAAATAATACCGCATATTCAAGCAGCGACATGCAAAACTCCAGCAGCTCCTTTTTTTCCGAAGAAAGGTAACAGCTCCACAAATTTTGCAGCGGCTTTTCCATCTTTTTTTCGCTTACAATCCGATTAAAATAGGAGTGGCACCGTTCACTATGTTCTTCTAAAGTCTCTTTCTCTTTTTCATCTGATCGGTGTGCGTAAAAGGGCTGATCGAATATTAAAATATCGGTCAATTTCATAAATTCCTCCTAAATGCTTTCAGGGCAGGCCAAAGAGAATCCGCGGTCTGCCATGGTATCATTAAAAAAACACAATATGTTCCTCTGATACTTTATAAATTTCACAGGTGTAGCTTTCTATCGGAATATCCGTAAAGAAAAACTTCTCCCATTGGTAAAAAAGAACCGTTTCTTTCAGGGCTGCCGGCAAATACTCCTGATACAAATAAGCTTTTCCCGGTACCTCGTCATAATCCGGGCAGGCTAGTCTCTCAGGAAACAGACTGTGAAGTCTTTCTCCTTCCATGTCAGAAAAGGGCTCTGCCTGGCAAACTTGTACATTCGTAATATCCGCCGGATGATCGTTGCTTCCCAGATAAGGGAGAAATACACTTTTCCGATTCAGCAGAAAGTCCTTCAATTTGCGGCTTTCTTCATGATCAAGCTTTACATAAATATCCCACCTGGGGTTTTCCAGCCACTGCTGCTTTACAACCAGATTGCCTCCCGCTTCCGCGGAAGCATATCCAACGGAGTTATTAAACTGCTGCATCTTCTTTGGAAAGCTGCCTTTGGACGCTTCATCAGGGACAATAGAAACTTCCAGGTCTTTTAGCTTCTGGTAAAATTCCGGGTAGGTATCGCCATCTTTCATCTGGATATACCCGCCATAACCCAGGATTGCGCCAAAAAGTCCCAGTAACGCCACCTTATGGATATTTCCATAAGTAAAATAGGAATAGGAATTTACTTCCGTTTTTTTAAAAAAAGCATGCCTTCCTGATAATGTAAATTTTAAAACTTCCATAATCCGCTCCTAAATCTCAGCGTGAGAGAAAATGTTGTACAGCTTCGCCCCTTGAATATCATGATTCAATTCGGTCGTATGCGGATTATAATAGATTTCAATCTTTTTCACCCTGCCCATCACTTCATTTAAAAGGGAATCACAGGATATTGTAATCTGATTCTTTTCCTCCCCCTTTTCGAAGGAAATATACTCCGCCAGATTTGGAAGGTATAAATCCTCTTCTGTTTCTACAAACAGACCGAATTCATTTTCACAGCCGACTTTCGCATTGGTCGCATAGGATGTAGCCGCAGTCAGGGCCGCGGTTTTGAATGCCGCGTAGTCCTCTTCTGTGTAGCCTTCTGTCACGCCAAGTTCTATAAATTCTTTGTAAGCCATTGGGTTGATGTTAAAGGAGTAAAAATAGTGCGCTTCATCGCTGATGATTTTGGAGCCTAAAGTGGAGTTCTTCGCTTCCTCGCCTTCTTCTCCGGTCTTTTTATTCGCCGACTTTTCCACTGCTTTTGGATCGCGGAACGGAGAAAGAATCGGCTGCTCAAAAGCCTGAGAATCCTCATATTTGTTGAAGCCCTGCCCGATCTGCACAGCTCCGGTAATGGAAACATTGTTACCCTCTTCCGCAAAGGTGGCGCCAAAATTTTTTACGTCAATGGCTTTGAAAAGATTGGAGAGAACTTCTTTTCCATCACTTTCTTTGCTCAGCTCTTTTACCTGAAAAATCTGTTCATAACGCTCCTTCAAGGTTTTTGGAATCATCTTTTTCAGCTTTTCTTCATAACGGAAGGATTTAATATAGAGAACCGGCTTTCCCTGGTTTTCCCACATTTTTTTCATTGGATATTTGAAGGCTTTATCACTTCCAAACACCTGTCCTTCCGATGTCGTTTTTGGATAACCGGAAAAATCCGCGTTCCAGTTAGCCATAATCGTTGAAATTCCCAATACTCCATATACACGTTTCTTCATCTTACTTTCCCTCCTGTTCTATTTTTTCTTAAATATACTATCTGCCAAAAAACCTGCATATGTCATATTTTCGTTTACAGGTGATTCTGGCGCATACTGCAGTGCCTTACTCAGTAATCTCTGAAAGCCCTTTTCCTGATTTTGCTCCATTGCATATCCATATTTTTTTGCTAATCGACGAAGATCTTTCTTTATTTTTTCATTATTTTTCATAGTTAAAATATTATAGCCTAAAGATAAAGGTTTCTTTGCCGCTTTACTTTTAGAAATAAGGTATGACAGTATTTGTCCAATTGCAAAATAATATTCTTCATCATCCTCAAAATCCCACTCACCAGACTTCGTTGATATATATTTTTTTAATTTCTGCTCTTTGCTTTCCATAAGTTCCTCCATTTCATTTGTTTGCGCAAAATACTCCCGAAGTGACCACCTAAGATTCATCTGTTTCTTCGCTTTTTTCAAGTATCCATTTTTGATTGAATTTTGAATCAGCGCCTTTGATACCTGTTCCATAAGGGCAGAAACATCGGTTCCATTATTTGTATGCAGCCAGGAATGAATCCTGTCCCTTGAAGCCAATAGCTGGTTTGCCAGAACGCCATCCGTTATTAATAGATTCTCCGGTGCTGTAAAATAGTTGCTTTGCAGACACTTATTAAATAAAATCTCATCAATTAGTTCTTCCAATCGATTTCCTTTTCTGATTGTTTTTCCTGCGTCTGTGTTTTCTTCTCCAGTTTTGAAAAAGACCTTATACAAAAAAGGCTGATCCAAATTTGGAGAACAACTCACTACATTTTTAAAATCCACAATTTTCGCTTCATTTTTTTCTTTTGCAATCCGCATATAGTAGCCGGTAACAGGCTGCCCCACATTTTCTCCCGCACGCAATCCGATAATCTTACGGTCTTCTATATCGAAATAAATATCGTACTTTCTTTCTGACGCCAGGCTCATCAGATAGTCAAAAAATTGGGACTGAAGCAAAACCTCTTCCTGATTCAGCATATAAGGAAGCTCCATTCCGCCCCGCTTCCGATTAGCCAGGTACGGCTTTTTTGTGTTCATCCCCATATTGTTGTTGGGAAGCCCGTAAATTTCCCCATCAATACTCTGATTAAAATCGTTGTTGTTATAAATATTGGGGATAATATACCGCATACTTTCCTTTTGATAAAGCTCCTTTGTCTCCTTCTCATCCTCAAGCACAAAGAACAATTTTAGATAGTCCTTTTTCTCCAGATCAACCTCTAAAGAAAAAATGTGTTCCAGCATCCATTCTTCGATTTCCTGCAGCAAAGACGCGTTTATTTCTCCCAGAGTCTGTTCCGCTTCACAATATAAAGCCTTTGCCTTCGCTTTTTTGTATTTTTGTTTCGGGTCTCGAAGTATCTGATTATATCGTTTAATGGATTCTTCATTCAGCTTTCCTGTTTTCAAGCTTTCCTTTTTAAATGCATAGGAAAGAAAATTATTGCTGTGGATCACTTTACCAGTATCTATGGGTTTATTCATTTCAATAAGTTTACTGTAGTAATCCAGATAACAGATATATCGAAACTGGGTATTATCGCTTCCAATCAGACTTTTACTTTTCTTATCATAACGGATATCAAAAGGCACCCCCGGTTCAAATCCCCTGGGCGTTTTCTTGATTAAAAGATAGGTTCCGTCTTTTGGTATATGATGGTCAATGACATAGGCATCTGTCTTTTTCTCAAGATTTTCTTTGAAAATATCAATACAGTCTTTCAGCAAAATTACACCCCCTTAAGCGGCCTGTAATTTACGTACCCGGCGCCCCGCGACCCAAGCTCGCCAACGCCCACGGCCAGCGCCATGTAAGCCAGATCCTGCGCACTCTGATTGCTGGCAATTGCCATTTCTATTTTATCTCCAAGCAATGTGATATTTTTATATGGCAGGGCAATCGGCTTTTCATTGGTAAACGTAAATTGATTCCAGAGTTCAAACCCTTCATCCAACTTTGTCTTTGTAAAATAATTATACTTTTTTACCAGATTCACAAAAATCCTCTTCTGAAAATCCTGGAAATTGAGATTGGTTCCCCTCCAATATCCGCTGTTATCCTGACACTTTATGATCACCGGAGTCAGAGAATAGAGCTTCTCTATCGGCTTTTGCGGAACCATCCATACTTCCGCGGTCAGCCCTTTCATTAATGAAGTATCAATATGCGAAAGCGTTTCAATCAGGTATTCCGCCAGCTTCATATCCAGAGTCCTCAGTGTAAAGGTACGCAGTGTATCTTTTGTATAAACGCCTGTTTTTTCAATAGGAGCCAAACTGGAAAAGCTATAGCTCTTGTAACAGTTCTGCTGGTGATAACGCTTCCATTCTTCAGACTTGCATAGACCCTTGTCCACAAAGGCCGCAATCGCAGCGGCAGCCCGTTCTTTTGATATATCCTCCATCAAATATACCTTTACTTTGATAGCCGCAATTCTCATTGCCTGATCACATCCTTTCCTTCTTTTTAATCAAGGACTTCTCCCTCCTCATAACACACAGCAATATATTCCCGGGACTGATAATAAAAGTCCGTATTATAATCGGATATTTTCTCTTCAATCCAGGAATGGTACACTTCAAACAGTCCGTCGATTACCTGCTGTTCTTCATAAGAGTCCTCAATAAGCCGTTCAAAAACAGACCCAATATCCCAATAATCGGGGATCAGATATTTGCACGCCGTTACATTATCAAACTCCCCATTTTTTATTTCATATTCCTCAATAAAATCATTTGCGACTTTTTCAATCGGTTCACAGTGAAACACATCCGCGTATTCATAGATTCTGGCGACAGTCTCTTTGCCAAGCTGATCGATGATATCTGGTCGACGGTTCACTGTTATTCGCCCAATATATTCAATCAGGCTGCATGTGTAAAACAACGCGTCATTATTCTTTTCCATGAACTTCTTCCCCCTTAATAAAGTTTAATGTTTGTAAGGCCCTTGCTGTATGGAAACTGATCTGATGTGTTGGGTATTTGAACCTTGCCAGTTCCCAAAAAGCCGCTCTTGAAATTTTGCCATCTATAAAACTTTGGATGTAATTAAAAATCGTATCATCTGCCATTGGTCCCTCTACAATATCATAATCGTGCGTTTTTCCCCTTCTGCAGTCTACAACAAAATCAAGCCACTCTTCTGTCATCGTTTCGAACTTTAGGTGTCTTAATTCTGGATTTTCATGATACTCATATATATTTACATATCCTGATTTACCCATTCGTGTAGCCCACCGCTCAGCCTGCTTTCTTATATAGGTGCAATAAAAACCGTAATAGAAATCTTTATGATATTTCGCAATTCGGATTTCCGGATACGGAACGATCATTCGGCTTCCATGGTAAATTAATTTTGATTCCATATTGCAACCTCCCTTTAAACTATATCTGGTATACTGAATCATCTTTCTTTGTCATGAATTAATCTTAACGCATTTTCGCTAGCAAGTCAATACTTAATTTTATAATTATAGCTGACTTTATTATATTAACGCAAACACCCTTAATTTACATCATATGTTATGGTTCAAAAGTTTAATTTTATAATTATAGCATTTAAAAGCAGTCCCGCTACGGTTCACACATTTGGCATCCCAGCCATATCCAGTAACAATATGCTCATTTCAGACTTTTCTCCCGCATTCTCTGCATCGCTATAGGTTTATTACTGGATTAGTGATATTATATCACAAAGATCCTTTACCAGGCTAATCTTTTCTAAAAATCTCTACAGGTTATGAATTTGCAATCTGTTCAGCGTTTTTACACCGGCATTACGAAAAAATAATTCCCACCTGGTAAAAAAGTATTTTTTCTTGCTTTTTCAATGAGTTCCGCATTATACTGTATTATAAGAACGTTGAAAAGTGGATGGTTGAACCTTATCAGGAGCTGAATTTAGACTATTTTAATCCGGTCGTTACCTGCGCATCCTGCTGCGTTGAACCTTATCAGGAGCTGAATTTAGACTGGCGTTTATTCCGCCCATAATCATAAAGCTGGCCAGCGTTGAACCTTATCAGGAGCTGAATTTAGACCGGCTTTGTTATTATGCATCTTTCGATATTCGATTGGTTGAACCTTATCAGGAGCTGAATTTAGACTCGTCTGGTGGCTCGTTTATGGTCTGGGAAAACATTGTTGAACCTTATCAGGAGCTGAATTTAGACGATATAAGCAGGAGGTTAGTAGAGCAATAAAGAATTGTTGAACCTTATCAGGAGCTGAATTTAGACCTCTTTATATCGTCAATAGAAATATCCGTTTTCGAGTTGAACCTTATCAGGAGCTGAATTTAGACGATCGCCAATACGCTCGAAACAATCTATTACTTAGCAGTTGAACCTTATCAGGAGCTGAATTTAGACTACCCATTTTCAAGCATCCCTTGAAACTGCGCGTGTTGAACCTTATCAGGAGCTGAATTTAGACTCGAAAGCTGCAAAAGTACAGAAGAAGTGATTAAAAGTTGAACCTTATCAGGAACTGAATTTAGACTTTCGTACAGTCTGGCGATTGCGGTCTGTGACATGGTTAAACCTTATCAGGATCTGATCGAAAGACTTCCGGCGTCAATCTATCTTTCACACGCAAATCCGGGCGCCGCGGCAGAATTTCAGAAAGCTCACAGGCTTTCCGGAAAGCCGCGCCATAAGAAAATCCTTTATGACCCACACAGCAATCATTGAATCGGGCGAAAAGCAGATTACCCTTTTATCCGCACCCCGCTTTCAAAAAATCACATAGAAGGAGCCCTTACGATAATGAGTACCATCTATCTGTCAGAAACCGCGAATCCAACCCTGATCCATTACTTGAAAGCACAGGGGCATCAGGTGGAAATTATCAAAAAAACAGACCGTACCTACGACCCTGTATCCTCCCACCCGGATATCTATCTATGCAGCCTGGGGCCAGGCGCTCCAGTCTTTTTCGGCTGCCCCGAAAAAATCGGGAAAGCCTATCCTGAGAATATCCGATATAACGCCGCCTGTACCGGTAAGTACCTGCTACACAATCTAAAACACACCGACCCAGACCTCCTGAAAGCCGCCGGACACCTGCAGCCGGTTCATACCGCTCAGGGTTACACCAAGTGCAATGTAGTCATCGTAGACCAAGCTTCTATTATCACCTCTGATCAGGGGATTTTTAAGGCCAGCAAAGAAAAGATGGATGTTCTTCTGGTTCGCCCCGGGCATATCAGACTGCAAAACTTTCCTTATGGCTTCATAGGCGGAGCTTCCGGCCGGGTTGGCGACACCATCCTTTTTAACGGAAACCTTGAAAAGCATCCTAACTTCCAAGAGATAAAAGCCTTTATCGAAAGCCGGAATCTGCGGCTTAAATATTTTAAAGAGTACAGCCTGGAAGATATCGGAAGCATAATCGAGGCTCCTCCTTCAACTGTCCCATAAAAGCAGGTCCAATTGGAGCCTTCACCTTTGCGCCGGCAGGTTCGGGTTCGCCTTCATATTCTGTCTTTTTCACTGAAAAAGTTTAGAGCTGATCCCCGCTCTGTGAAGCCGGCGGAGCTACCATATTCTGAAAACGCTGCAGCGTCTGACCCATTGACATGCGTACCCTCGGCAGCAGCATAGGATCCATCCCCGGCTTTGCCTTACCGCCTTCCGTTGTCACAGCACACAGAAAGCCCGCTTTTTCCACCGCATCCCTGCACTGCTGAGTATAGTCTCCGTAAGGATACGCAAAAGCGTCCCCGCTTCCGCACTTTTCAATAGAAGCTTTCAGATCCGCAAGCGCCTCTTCCTCTGAGAGAGCCGTAAAGATCCCGCCATGACCGATGGTGCCTCCCGGACGGTGCATATTGTCCGAATGGGATTGGTATGACACATATTCACTGGGATAATCCCGCACCTTCCTCGCGCCCTTTCCAGTTGTAATCATAAAACAGGTAGCCGGAACCTGACACTTTTCCAGCACTGGGATACCCACCTTCAAAAAACTCTTTGCCCCGTCATCAAAACACAGAACAATGCTCTTTTCCGGCAGCAACAGCTTTCCATCCACATAATCCCGCACCTCTGTCCAGGTTGGGAAATAGTAATTCTCCGACTTGAGCCACCGAAGCTCTTCTTCAAGATCATGACACTCTATATAATTGCCAAACCGCTGATAAAGGTCTTCCGGAGGGTCGTTTTCATCGTACACATAATGGAACATACAAATAGGAAGTCCCGGTGTCTCATATTCCGTATTCGGCAGAACCTCTACTTTCCGCGTCACCCTGGTTTTCTTCCCGCTGCTGTCGGATACCGTATAGAAAATTTCCGATGTTCCCGCCTTATTCAGCTCTGGCATCTCCACCTTCACCTGATCGCTCAGCTGGGCGCCGGAACTGTCCTCAGCGGAAAAACCGGGCTCCTCGAAGGCTTCCCCCAGCTTTACCTTCATAGAATTGTCTCCCGAAAGCTTTAGGACCGGATCCATCTTGTCTCCTACTGTAATCTCCCGTTCCGCGGATAGATTTCCAAAAGAATAAGTGATTTTATAAGTCCCCGGCTTTTCTGTATTCAGGTCACTGTTGACTTTCACCTGACCGCTTACGTCCTTGCCAGCCCGCTTCGCCGACACGCCCGGATCCTCATAGACCTGACAGAGGTTCAGCTCCACCTTCTTTTCTCCATTCAGGATCAGATAATACTGGGTCTGATAGTAAAGAATGGCTCCCGCGCCCAGTAATACAACCGCCGCCAGAAGACATACCGCAACTACCATTTTTCTTTTTCTACTGCTGCTGTGTTTTTTCCGCATCATACTCACTTTCCTTCACTTTACACTTTCATTTTTTCATGGATACTATTATACCATAAGCCGCCATTTATGTTACAATACCCTTATGAAAAAACACGCAATTATTCCAATTTTCATCCCTCATCAGGGCTGTCCCAACGACTGCGTCTTCTGCAATCAGAAAAAGATCACAGCCCGCCAGCCTGACATGAGCCGTGATGAAATCATAAACACAATTGAAACCTGGCTTTCCACTCTGACTGGCCGCCCCGGCATCGAGACTGTGGAAATTGCCTTTTTCGGCGGCAGCTTTACCGGAATCCCGCTGGAAAAACAATCGGAGTATCTGGCCATGGCCTATAGCTACAAGACCCAGGGACTGATCCAGAAAATCCACCTTTCCACCAGGCCGGACTACATCGATGAAAAAATCCTGGACAACCTGAGGGCTTACAGTGTGGATGTAATCGAGCTGGGCGTCCAGTCCTTTGATGACCGGGTGCTGAAAGCCTCTGGACGAGGTCATGACAGCGCCTCGGTCTACCGTGCCTGCCGGCTGATACAGGCATACGGCTTTGAGCTTGGGATACAGCTGATGATCGGCCTGCCGGAGGATTCCAAAGAAAGCTGCCTTTATTCCGCAAAAGAAGCGGCAAAGCTGGGCCCTTCCGTCGCCCGCCTGTACCCTACGGTGATCTTAAAGGATACCAGGCTTATGGAGCTTTATGAAAGCGGAAGCTACCTTCCTTTGGAAGAAGCGGAGGCTGTGGAGATAACGAAGGAAATGTACAAGCTCCTGACTGCCGCCGGCGTCAACATTATCCGCGTCGGGCTGAAAAGCTCCGACCTGATCCAAAACGAAAAGGAAGTTGCCGGCCATACCTTCCACCCGGCCTTCCGTCAGCTGGTTGAAGGCGCCATTGCCCGGGAAAAGATGCTGCGGCTGCTGGAAGAAGAATTTCTCAGCGGCAGGCAGCCGGAACACGCAAAAATCACATTTTACAGCTCTCCCAACTGGTTTTCCAATATGATCGGGCACAAAGGCTGTAATAAAGCTTATTTCGCGTCAAAATACCCCCATCTGAATTTCCGCTATAAAACCCATCCTCTGACGGATGGTTCTATTGCGATTGCAGTTGCGGGAGAAGGCCACCTTGTGGTAAAATAGTTGGGTTAAAATAATCAAAGTGAAATCGTTTCCGGGCATGGCGGCGATTTCCCAGCAGCGAAAAACATCTGTTTATCGGATGAAAAATAAATTTAGGAGGCATTATGAAAGCGGTAATTACAGTAATCGGAAAAGATATGGTAGGTATCCTGGCAAAAGTCAGCGGCACCTGCGCGGAAGTAAACGCCAATGTAGTAGAAGTAACTCAGTCCATCCTGGAGGATTATTTCGCAATGATCATGCTCATCGATATCGAAAAGATGTCCTGTGATCTGGAAGCGTTAAAAAAAGCCCTGGATGAAGCCCTTCCAAGCATGCAGATTCATGTCATGCACGAAGATATCTTCAATTCCATGCACCGTATTTAATTCCGGCAAAAGTACACAAAATCGAACGTTATTGGAGGAATAAAGCTTTGATCAATATGAACGACATCATGGAAACCATCACCATGATACAGGAAGAAAATTTAGACATACGCACGATTACCATGGGAATTTCCCTTCTGGACTGCTGCGACAGCGATATTGACCGCTCCTGCCAGAAGGTCTACGATAAAATCTGCGGATACGCGGGAAATCTGGTGAAGACCGGAGAAGATATCGAAAAGAAATACGGAATCCCCATCGTCAACAAACGGATTTCCGTTACCCCCATCGCCATGCTCGTAGGAGCTTCCGGCGGCGACCCTGTAAAATACGCGCTGACGCTGGATCGCGCCGCAAAGACGGTAGGCGTCAACTTTATCGGCGGCTATTCCGCTCTGGTACAAAAGGGCTTTTCTCCGGGAGATAAAGCGCTGATCGAATCCATCCCCCGGGCCCTGGCAGAAACCGATTTTGTCTGCTCTTCTGTCAACGTAGGCTCCACAAAAACCGGCATCAATATGGACGCGGTAAAACTGATGGGCGAAGCGGTAAGAGAAGCGGCTGAACGGACAAAGGACAGACAGTGTATCGGCGCCGCCAAGCTGGTGGTATTCTGCAACGCTCCGGAGGACAACCCGTTTATGGCGGGAGCGTTTCATGGACCGGGAGAACCGGACTGTGTCATTAACGTTGGAGTTTCCGGACCAGGGGTTGTCCGCTCCGCTCTTTCCAAGATGCCTGAAGACGCGGATCTTACAGAAATCGCGGATAAAATCAAGAAAACCGCGTTTAAGATCACCCGGGTAGGCCAGCTGGTAGGCACCGAGGCTTCTCAGCGTCTGGGCGTACCGTTTGGAATCATCGATCTTTCCCTGGCGCCTACCCCCGCGGTTGGCGACTCGGTTGCTCATATTCTGGAAGAGATCGGCCTGGAGCAATGCGGAGCGCACGGGACTACAGCCGCCCTCGCCATGCTCAATGACGCTGTAAAGAAAGGCGGAGTTATGGCGTCTTCCAATGTTGGAGGATTGTCCGGAGCGTTCATCCCGGTCAGTGAAGACGCTGGGATGATTGACGCGGCCAGAAACAGCGTCCTTTCCATTGAAAAACTGGAGGCCATGACTGCTGTATGTTCCGTAGGACTTGATATGATCATCATTCCCGGGGATACTCCGGCAGAAGTGATCTCTGCCATAATTGCCGATGAGGCTGCCATTGGAATGGTCAATTCCAAAACAACAGCAGTACGGGTAATCCCTGCTGTGGGCCTTGCGGAAGGAGAAGAACTGGATTTTGGAGGGCTTCTTGGAAACGGACCTGTCATGAAACTGAACAAAAAGTCCCCTGCGAAAATGATCAACCGCGGCGGCAGAATCCCCGCTCCGCTGCAGAGTCTGAAGAACTAAAAAGAGGTGTTGCGATTATGTCACTTGGATGTAAGAAAGTTCCTTTTTTAAATCTTCCCACACCAATCGAATATCTTCCGAATATCTCCCGGGAGCTGGGAATTAATCTTTATATGAAACGGGATGATCTGACTGGTCTTGGAATGGGCGGAAACAAACTGAGAAAGCTTGAATACTTTTTATATGACGCTCAGCAGCATGGCGCTGACAGGCTGCTGACTGTAGGCGGCGCTCAGACCAACCACGGAAGACTGACCGCCGCTGTAGCCGCGAAGTACGGAATGAAATGCTCTATTGTCGCGGCAGATGATTATCCGGGGGAGGTTTCCGCCAATATCCTGCTGGATCGGATCATGGGCGCGGAAGTCATCCTGAAGGGAAAAGACCCGAATCGTTCAGAGGATGAGCAGATACATGAAACGGCTATGGCAGTTAAAGAGCGGTATGAATCGCAAGGTGAAACCGTCTACTATATCCCCATGGGTGGTTCTAATGAACTGGGGGTCCTGGGCTATTACGACTGCGCTCAGGAATTGACGATCCAGGCGGCTGAGCTTGGCATTTCCGACAGCCGGGTCATTACAGCTGTTGGCAGCATGGGGACTTATATGGGACTCTTCTGTGGCCTGAAGGATATTGAGTCGCCCCTTTCTCTGTCCGGCGTACTAATTATGCCCTATGAGGAAAGCGTCCGGGCTTACGCAAAGACCTACTTTGACAAGGTGAAAAAGCAGTACGCGCTTGAATTTGACGCGGATAAATCGGATTTTCACATTGATGAAGATTACGTTTACGGCGATTACAACAACCCTGTAATGGAGGTACGGCAGGCCATTTATAATATGGCGAGAAAAGAAGCCATTCTTCTGGACCCCTGCTATACCGGAAAGGCCTTCAACGGCATCTGTCAGATGGTCCGGGACCGGAAAATCCAGCAGGGTGAAACCATCATCATGGTCCATACCGGCGGACAGCCGGGACTCAACACCCCGCATCACCGGGAGGAATTCGAAAGAGAACTGATGGATGGCATTAAAATTTTATAGAAACAAGGCCTCTGCGCATTACAGTTACGCAGAGGCCTTTCTTGTCACTTTTGTATTTGGAAGGGACATTGGAATACGTCTTATCCCAGAAAACCCAAATGCTCCAGCAGAATCTTCACCCCCATGAGGATCAGCACGATTCCGCCGAAAAATTCAGCTTTTGCCTTATACCGCATTCCAAATACATTTCCGATCTTCAAACCTATGGCGGACAGAATAAATGTCGTTGCCCCGATAAAAGACACGGCCGGAGCGATTTCTACCCTTAAAAAGGCAAAGGTGATTCCGACAGCCAGAGCGTCAATGCTGGTGGCGACAGCAAGCGGAAGCATCGTCTTAACACCGAAAGAGTCATTCAGCTCTTCTTCTTCCCCGCCTCTTGCTTCCCGGATCATATTCAATCCGATCAGAGCCAGCAGCACAAAAGCAATCCAGTGATCCACGCTGGTAATCAGTGACTGAAACTGTTTTCCCAGAAAGTACCCGGCAGTGGGCATAATAGCCTGGAATCCTCCAAAGTACAACCCGATAATAATCACATGCTTTGGTTTGATTTTCCGCACCGAAAGTCCCTTGCAGATGGACACAGCCAACGCGTCCATTGACAGTCCTACCGCAATAATAAATAATTCCCACAAACTCATAACTATGTAATTCTCCTTTGTTCGTCCGCGCCGGGCAAATAAAAACGAGACTACCTGTATGCATAACACAGATAAGTCTCGTCATTTAATACTAAGCCAGGAATTTCTTCCAGTATGTTGACTTGGTCACGCCCACGCGCTGACTACTCCCTTACTCTTCCATAAGTTTAAAGGAAAGTGATGGGATATGCAAGCCCCAATTTTAATTTTTTCTATTTCACCAGCTTATAATATTCCCTGGCTGTCAGGCCGTAAACCGCTACATAAATCACGATAAAAACCAGAATCGTTATTGCGGTGAAAAGCGCAAAGAGCCATACGTTTGGAAGCTGCAGCGCAAGGAGCAGCTTGCTCATCATATTAAAGGCCGCGGCTACATGGATTACCGCTACAGCAAGGGGCAGGAAAAAGACCAGCAGGATCTGACTGCGAATAGACTGTTTCACCTCAGCAAGGCTCATCCCCACCTTCTGCATAATCTGATAGCGCTCGCGGTCTTCATAGCCTTCCGTGATCTGCTTGTAATAAATAATCAGAACCGTTGCCATCAGGAAGAGCAATCCCAAAAAGATCCCTACAAACAGCAGGCCTCCATAGATCGATTGAAAATCTGCCAGGGCGTCCTGATAGTCATCGCATCTCGCGCCTTCCGGAAGGTTAAAATCCCCCTCTGCCGCGGTTACCTTGTCCCAGTCCGCTTCATTGATATTGACACCGATATAGTATCCGGCGGAAATCAGATTTTCTCCGATGCCCTTGCTGATTTCCTCCTGCACCTGACGATCGGCTACCACAATATAGCAGGATGACGCTATGGAACCCATTTCCGGAGCCCCTGTAAAGTCCGAATCTTGATCCTTCACCTTGAAAGTCAGACCGGCGATCTTCAGCTCATCAGAGTCCAGCTCTAAATCTCCTCCCACCAGCACTTCATCTTTGGCAAGAGGGCCGTACTCTGACGCTTCCGAACTTTCCGCCAGTGGAATAAACTGCATTTCTACCACTTCTGTGTCCAGAGAAAAATTAGAAGACGGAATCAGCTCCCCATTCTCAAAGGTACCGGCAGTGGATGTATACGTGTAATCCCGCGTCGATTGAATCCGCACATCATGCGCTTCCAGGGCTTCCCGCACCTGTTGTTTCAGTTCCTGCCGCTCCTGTGTCTCCTGCTGGGCCGCTTCGCTCCAGTCGATCCGGATATGATCCGGCAGATTTCGTCCTACTACATCGGTCAGGCCAGCCTGAAGCGATACTGTGGTAGAAACGGTCACCAGTACCATGGCGCTGAGAACGCATATACTGGCCAGGCCTGCCGCGTTGCGTTTCATACGGTAGAGCATACCGGATACGGCCGTAAAGTGCTTCGTCTTATAATAAAATTTCTTATTTTTCCGCAGCATTTTCAGAATCGCAATGCTTCCTGTAATGAATAGCAGATAGGTCCCCGCAATTACCAGCAATACCGCGATAAAGAAGACCGTTAAGGCTTCCAGTGGAGATTTAACGGAAAGCGCGATATAATAACCGATCCCCATCATAATCAGTCCCAGCAAGGTAAGAATCCACTTTGTTTTTGGCTCCTTCTCCCCCTGACGGCTTCCGGCCATCAGCTGCATTGGATTCGAAAGTCTGATCCTTCCCAGATTGCAAAGCAGTACAATACCGAAAATCACGCCAAAGACCAGAAGGCTCATTGCCAGAGCGCCCGCGGAGAAGGAATATTCCATCGGAAGCTCTACATCCATAAGCTTTATAAGGGCCAGAAACACAAGCTTTCCCAGAATAACGCCGCTTACAATCCCTGCCACAAAAGAAATGACGGAAGTAATCAGTGTTTCCAGAAAAAACATTTTTCCCACATGCCGTTTTGCCATTCCCAGAATGTTGTACAGAGCCAGTTCTTTTTTCCTTTGTTTGATCAAAAAGGAATTTGTATAGAACAGGAAGATCGCCGAGAAAAAGCCTATGATCCACGCGCCAAAGGCCAGCAGGCTTTTCAGCGTCACCCCGCCCAGCATCTTGGTCACATCCGGATTGTTTACGATAGCCATCATAATGTAAAAAAGCATGATACATATGACACAGGTTATCATATAGGGAATGTATCCTCTGGCATTCTTTTTAATGTTGCTTATAGCCAGGCTTCCATAAAAAGACTTATTCACGTCTTCCACCTCCTGTAGAAAGGGCTGTCAAAGCATTGGATATCTTCTGATACATCTGGCTGTTGCTCATATCCCCTCTGTAGATCTGATGGAACACCTGTCCGTCTTTGATAAACAGGACGCGCCCTGCCTTACTCGCCGCCTGGACACTGTGGGTCACCATAAGAATCGTCTGCCCCTCACCGTTGACCCTGGAAAACAGATCCAGCAGCTGTTCTGACGCCTTGGAGTCCAACGCTCCAGTCGGTTCATCGGCCAGAATCAGCTTGGGTCTGGTTATAAGCGCTCTTGCCACAGCGACTCTCTGCTTTTGCCCTCCGGAAATTTCATAGGGATATTTTTTCAAAATCCCCTGTATCCCCAGTTTCTCCGCCACAGGGCGTATTCTGGCCTCCATGTCTTTGTGTGGAACCCTTGCCAGCACCAGCGGCAGATAAATATTATCCTCCGCGGAAAATGTATCCAGCAAATTAAAATCCTGAAATACAAAGCCCAGATTGTTTCTCCTGAATTCCGCAATATCCTTTTCCTTTATGGAAACGATACTCTTTCCTTCCAGCAGAACTTCCCCCTTGGTGGGCTTATCCAGCGCTGCCAGAATGTTGAGAAGCGTAGTCTTCCCCGATCCGGATTCTCCCATAATAGAGATATATTCCCCCTGATCTACAGTAAAGCTTACATTCTTCAGCGCCCGGACCTTCTGTCCTCCAAACCTGGTCATATAGACCTTTTCAATATTTTTTACATCAAGTAAAGGCATTTTCTTTCTTCTCCTTTCCCTCTCTTAATTACACCCTAAGTATAAAAAAAAGGCAAATTTTCTGCCATAGCTTTGACTTACATTTGCCCTTTTAAACTTACATTATTGAAAGGTTCTCCCGGAAAAGCCCCAGTGTCACCGTTGTTCCCTTTCCTTCCTCAGAATCAACGCTGATACTGTGGGAAAGCTTGTCCATAATCGTCTTGCACAGATACAGTCCCTGGCCTGTAGATTTGCTGAACTTTCTTCCATTCTCACCGGTAAAGCCTTTTTCAAAGACCCTTGGAAGGTCCTGAGCCTGTATTCCAATACCGGTGTCGGAAATACGCAGCAGCCCTTCCTCCATCCGTATGGTAATCTTGCCGCCCTCTGGCGTATATTTTAGAGCATTGGAAAGGATCTGTCCTAAAACGATGTAGAGCCACTTTTCGTCCGTGATCACCCTGCTGCCGCTTTCCTGAAAATCCACTGCGATCTTTTTTCGTATAAAAAGGCTTGCGTATTTTTTTATAGTCCGCCGGATCAGCGCGTCGATATCAATTTCATCAAAGACCAGATCGGAGGATACATCCCGAATCCTGATATAGGACATGGCTGTGTCTACATACTGTTCTACTTCAAACAGCTCCGCCGCGAGTTCCTTATCATCTTCTCCCGCCCAGGCGCCTTTGTTCTGCAGGATCAGCCCCATAGCTGAAATGGGGGTTTTGATCTGATGCGCCCACAGGGTAAAATAGTCCACCAGATCTCTTTTTTCAATATACGCTCTCGTTTCGTTTTCCCGTTTCTGCTGGTGCAGCTCTCTGAGAAGCTCCATATAGTCCTCGTCGATCACACCTCTGGGTTCCGGAAGATGATCGATCTGGGCGTCGATGGCACAGATCATTTTCCGCAGCTCCCGGTGATGCCTTTGAAAATGGTAAAAGTCGTATCCCGCAACAGCGGCTGCCGCGATCAGACACAGCAGCGCCGCGTACAGAACCGCTTCCAAAGGAATATCGCTCAGAAAAAATACCAGCGTAAAAATGCCTGTACAGACTACAAACAGAAGCAACGCTTTTTTATGAAATTTTAAATATTCACCGATCTGTCTCATGCTTCCACCACATACCCGATTCCTTTCTTCGTTTTTATATAATCAGAAAGCCCCGCTTCATCCAGCTTTTTGCGCAATCTGGCCACATTGACAGTCAGAGTATTATCATCTACAAAGCTGTCATCCTCCCACAAAGCCCGCATAATTTCATCCCGGGAAACGATCTCTCCCGCTCTGGACATGAGGATCTGCATGATCCTGTATTCGTTCTTTGTCAATTCGATCCGCTGCTTTTCAAAGGTAAGGGTCGCGTCGTTTAAATTAAGCACCGCGCCTCTGTGTTCGATCAGATTAGTTTTGTCTTTAAAAGCGTAGCTTCTTCTCAATATAGCCTGTACCTTTGCTGTAACCACATTCAGGTCAAAAGGCTTCGCGATAAAATCATCGCCTCCCATATTGAGCGCCATAACGATATTCAGATTGTCATCAGCGGAAGAGAGAAAAATAATCGGTACTTTGGAAATTCTGCGAATCTCGCAGCACCAATGATGCCCGTTAAAATAAGGCAGACCGATATCCAAAAGCACCAGCTGCGGATCAAAGGCAATAAATTCCTCCAGTATATCCTGGAAATTATCGATAGCCCTCACTTCATACCCCCATTTGGACAGATGCCGCTTAAGAATATTGCAGATTGTTTGATCATCCTCTATAATCAGTATTTTATGCATGCTCCTCTCCCCTGTTTTCTTCGTTTACTATACCGCGCTCATTCTGCCGCGCAGGCTACAACGCGGCCCAATTCAATGAGCGCCTCCTTTCAGCAACGCCGTATCAATTGCCCGCGCTCATTATACTGCGCAAGCCACGACGCAGCGCAATTCAATGAGCGCCTCCTTTCGGCAACGCCGTATCAATCTCCCGCGCTCATTATACCACAGCCCTGCGGCCCTTTTGGAAAATGTCAGAGAAATTTAAGAAATAGGACTGTTCCTCTGATTAATTAAAATTATCATAAAACGAAACAAGCAAATCATAATTTGATAATCATATAATCATTTTCTGATTTTACGTCAGGTGTTAACACGCAGACAATTTAATAGGGGGGTTAACATAAAGATCAGGCGCGCAGGCCACAAAATCCCTTAATTCCGATCCTGCAAGGCCTTTCCCGCAAAATCAGACGCTGAACGCCTTGAAAAAATGTTAACAGCCCGCCAAAATAAAGGACCTGTTAACAAAACGGTTCCTTTCCTGGCTGAACCCCCTGTTAACGCTGCCTGTAGTTTCCCTGGGAATCTCACTGCTGGGGATGTAAAAAAAAAAGAGACAGAGCGCGTTGGATTATCCCAATACGCCCCGCCTCTTTCTCAAGGGCTCTTTTGATTTTATCGATCAAACTCCGGGTTGATGGCATAGAAATTTCTGCAGTCCAGATTGTCCTGTACTACTCTCAGCGCTTCTCCAAACCGCTGAAAATGCACAACTTCCCGTTCCCTCAGATAACGGATCGGATCGATGACATCCGGATCATCCACCATTCTCAGGATATTGTCATATGTTGTCCGCGCCTTTTGTTCCGCAGCCATATCTTCGACTAGATCTGTAATGGCGTCGCCTTTAGACGCAAAACAGAGGGCGTCGAAGGGGAATCCAGCAGCGGCCTGCGGATATACACCTGCCGTATGATCGACAAAGTACGTCTCAAAGCCGGCTTCTTTAATCTGATCAATGGTCATATTCCGGGTCAGCTGATGGATAATTGTGCTGACCATTTCCAAATGGGCGAGTTCTTCTGTACCTACAAGCGCGCCGCTATGCGGCACGATCTATGAATACATCGAAATCACTGAGTTTAAAGACTCGTTGATTAGCAATCCCACGAATACACAAACTAAAATCGGCTTGCCAAATTTGAATATCACAGCTTCACAAAGAACTGAAGGAAACGCAGAAACAGGTCATGTCTAGAAACAACTGAATAAGGTTTCCAATTTCTAAGTATTCTGGGCATCTTAACGATTTAACATTTATTATTAAATTAAAACAGCCAAGCATTAATAAACATAATTATAACAAACCAACTTAGTCCATATACTATCATAAAAACAAAAATTTTTATAACTGATGCTAAAGTCTTTTTTCGCAAAGATGTAATCAACTCATTTGCTTCTTTCTCATTAAAATGCTTTTTTATTTCTTTAGTATCTTTTAAATATGAATATATACACCCAATAAATATTATTAAAAAACCAGTATACCAAATCCAGCTATAATCGTAGCTAAATTTGATAAAAGCCATTCAACAATAGATAAAAAGGAAATTCCTACCGCAAGAATAATTGCTCCGAAAACAACCCAAATCATATTTGGCAACCTATTCATTATTATCTCCCTACAATTGCTTTATTTTTATATAATTCATGAAACTATTTCTAACATGCGTCACAGATAAATTGAGATAATATACAGGTTTTGTTTTCCCTTCGGGAATATATACTGTATCAACTTTTCCAATATTTGGATCGTTGTAAATTATAGAAAGGGTATGACGTTCTTCATCTAATAACAACTTCTTTGTCTCGCCACCATAAATAGCGCCATAATTTTCTCCATCAATTTGTATATACCAAGCAGCAGAGTTATTAAACAATGCTTTCTTCCTGATAAAAGTAATTTCTCGTTTTTCCATAATTCCTCCTGTTAAAATAAGTTCTAATATTCCATAAAAAGAACATATTCTCCTTTTTGCTATCTATATTGCTTTTACAACTTTATATTGACATTCACTAAATGTCATTTCATTACGATTTTAGCATAAAATATAGCTATTGACAATTAGTAGATGTCATTTCAAAATATTAATTTTATTATGAATATTGATCGGAGTAGATTATATGTATAAAAATAAAGCTCCCAACAATGAAAATAACATTTGTGGAAAAAAACTTTGTTTACTAAGAAAACAAATGGTTCCAAAAGTGTCCCAAAGAGCTTTTGCTGATAAACTGCAACTAAATGGCATTGATTTAGACAAAAATGCAATTCAGCGAATTGAGTCTGGAAAAAGATTTGTTACAGATATTGAATTGAAAGCATTTGCTCAAATTCTAAAAGTTACTACTGATGAGTTACTTAATGACGAATAAACAATATCACTTAAATTAAGCGAAAAAGTTTTTCACACTGATCCATTCCAAACAACAGCGACCGAATGATTTCCTGCGCTGTTGTTTTTCTTCTTATAAAAGTCTCAAACATTGTATTAGCTGCGATTCATCAATCACACCCTGTTCTTTTAAAGCCATCAGCAGCGCCTCCTGATATAACCGTAAAAAGCCTTCGGGAAGATCGGTTTGACTTATGGACGCTGTGGTGCCGATAAGAAACGCTTTATTCACTTTGCTCACCTCCGCTATAGAAATTTATGATGCTGCCGCGGGGAATTTGCGATCTTTTTCTTTTTTAGCTGAAAACGCGAAAAGAACTGAAACGCCGCGGCATGAAATCCAGCTTGGGAGGACACGGCAGCCGCTATCCCCTTTCCGGGAAGATCAAATGCAGCATATGAGATTATATATGCATAAAAACAGATTGCTTTTGTCCGCACAATGCAATATACTAAAAGCAGAAAACAGAAATTTCATTTCTATGAAAGGAGCAATGACTTATGGCAAAATCAGCAAACCTTTACGCAAGAATTGAACCTGAGGTGAAAAAACAGGCGGAAAGCATTTTATCAGCGCTTGGAATATCGGCGTCAAACGCGATAAATATGTTTTATAAACAGATTATTATGCGTCGCGGCTTGCCGTTTGATGTGAAGCTGCCAGCAACAAAACCAGTCGATGTATCGACACTTACGGAAGAAGAATTTCACGCGGAGCTTGAGAAAGGATACGCAGATATGAAAGCCGGACGCGTAAAAGACGCAAAGCAGGCTTTTGCTGATATTCGTAAAGAGTACAATCTATGATATTTGATGTCAAGTTGTCAAAGCAGGCAGACAGCGATTTAAGGAATATTTATGAATATATCGCCTTTGAATTGCAATCGCCGGAAAACGCGGATGGACAAATAAACCGAATAGAAAAAATGATATTTTCTCTCGAAGAAATGCCGGAACGCTTTAGAAAATATGAGCATGAGCCATGGCATAGCCGAGGGACGCGTATTGTTTCAGTGGATAATTACCTTGTTATATACATTCCAGATTTAGAAACACAGCAAGTTACAATTATCCGTGTTTTGTATGGAAGAAAAAATATTGATGAAGAACTGAATCTCCATATAAATGAGATAACTGAATAAAAAGCATATAGGCGGTAATCCAAAAGGATTATCGCTTTTTTACACCTATTTTTCCGCTTATATGCAGAAAGGCTGTACCCACTTTTGCGTATTCGTATTTTTCATTTTCATTAGAATACAATTACATAAAGAGCAATCTATTATGTAACAGGAAAGGAATGATGTCCATGAAAATAGCAGCCTATTGTCGCGTTTCTACCGACAGCCGCGATCAGGCCAACTCATTTGAAAGCCAGCAGCGATATTTCCGAGAGTATATAGAACGCAACCCCGACTGGAGCCTTTACGATGTCTATGCGGACGAAGGAATTTCCGGCACCTCTACCAAAAAACGCTCTGCCTTCAATCGCATGATCGCCGACGCGCAAAGCGGAAAATTCGAGCTCATTATAACGAAAGAGGTCAGCAGATTCGCGCGAAACACCGTAGACACACTGCAATTCACAAGAGAGCTAAAACGCTGGGGTGTCGGTGTGCTTTTTATGAATGATGGAATCAATACGCTTGATCCTGACGCGGAACTGCGACTTTCCATTATGGGAAGTATCGCCCAGGAGGAAAGCCGCAAAACGTCTTCCCGCGTCAAGTGGGGGCAGGCGCGGCGTATGGAACAGGGAGTTGTATTCGGCAGGTCTCTGCTGGGATATCATGTAAAAGACGGCCATATATCCATCGAACCGGACGGCGCGGAAATCGTCAAACTGATTTTTCATAAATGCGTTGACGAACGAAAAGGCACTACCGTCATCGCCCGTGAACTGAAGGAGGCCGGATACAAGACATCAACCGACAGAACAGACTGGAACGGAGTTGTCGTATTGCGCATACTCAAAAACGAAAAATACTGCGGTGATCTTCTCCAGAAAAAAACCATAACTCCTGATTATTTAACCCATCAGAAGAAATATAACCGGGGAGAAGAAGAAATGATATATATAAAAGACCATCACGAAGCGATCATAGACCGGGACACCTGGCTAAAAGCGCAGGAAGAACTGAAACGCCGCAGCATGAAATCCGGCTCAGGAGGCCACGGCAATCGCTATCCTCTTTCAGGGAAGATTAAATGCGGCAGCTGCGGCAAAAGCTTTTCCAGCAGATTACGCGTAAAAAAAGACGGTACGAAATACGGTACATGGCGCTGTGACACCACATGCAAACAGGGAAAAGAGCATACTGACAGCCAGGGAAACGTCCTCGGCTGCAACACCTCATATCAGATCAGAAACGATATCGCCATTGACATGATTAGGCAGTCATTGTCTACGGTACTCACAGATACGGAAGCCATCGTTGATAAAGTGACCAATATTGTAACCAATGTGCTGCAAAACGACAATAAAAAGACCCCTGAACAGGCTCCGCGACCGTCAGGCGCATTATCCGAACAAAGCGCCAAAACGCTCCATAAAAAACTATCCGAGATTCGTTCAAAAAAGAAAAGCGTACTGGACGCTTATTTTACAGGAACCATAACAAAGGAGGATATGAACATGATGAACAACGAATACGATTCACAGATGCGCGCGCTTTCAGAGCGGCTAAATAAATCTGACTTTTGCGCCAGCAGACAAACAGAGCAAAACATCTCCTCGCGTTTTCTTTCATTAAGCCGATTGGAAAAAGATATTCACGAAAAACTGGCTGCTATAGCAAACTATGACAATGCTCCTGACAGCTTCTACGGCAAGCTAGTAAAACAGATTACCGCCTATCCTGATAAAACCATGGAGGTAGCGCTGGAGCTTCTTCCTACCCGTTGGAAATACAGACTTTCAGCGTCGGATACATTGCTGCCTTCAAGCGACTGCGGCTGTTCAAAAAACACAAAAAAAGCGCGTCACAGCGCTGCCTCCTTACCAATGTCTGTCAGTGTCGCGATTCCCTCATTAAAAGGCATAGAATAACGCTGAGACAGATATCTCTGGGAAGCGCCCAGCTCGCCGTCCGGCCCTCCTACCTGACTGATAATAAACTTAGCGATTGCCGGATTTGGGTTTTTAATGTTAATCGGATATTCCAGTTTTTTCTCATATGTCCACATACGCCTAATCCTCCACTTCCCACGGCCATGGGCTCTGAATCCAGGACCAGCCGTCTCGTTCTATATTGATCCCTTCATAACATAAAGGCCCAAATCTGTCCTCAAACTCCTGTTTGGCTTCTTTATACAGCATCTGATACTTCTGAAACAGCGCCAGAGCCGCCGATGTATCGGGCGCGTTATTCAAATAGAGGCCCGCGTCGATCATGACGAAGTTCAGCTGCTGGACTTTTTTCAGCATTTCTGTACGTTGGTTCATCCTCTCATACCTCCTAAAAACGGCAGATCCAGGCTGGGAAATATGGTTCCCACCCGCAGCGCTTTCTCGGCGTCATAGGTTTCTTCCCACGGCTGCATCGGCACATAAGCCATTGCCGCGGGCCAGTCTGTAAAATCCCGTCCGGCCATGCAGGGGCCTTCCCCCGGATTGCAGCCTGTAAGCTCTTCCATAATCTCATCACAGCCGCAATCGTCTAAATATATAGGCATGCCTATATAAGGCTCTTTATTGCAAGTCATAAAAATCCCCTTTCTTTTCAGTATGCTTCATACTATGAAAGGGAGACTGATTTTGTTAATGGATCAAGCCCCCATTCCTTCCTCAAAGCCTTTGACAAATGGCAGAAAAAGGTCTATCATTTTCAGGGAACATTTAACCAACTAAGGAGTATGACATATGAACATTTTAAAAGAACATAACATGAAGGTACGTTTGATCATGTACTTTTCCGGATTTTTTATTATGACCATGGGAATTTCGATTTCCGTAAAATCCGATCTGGGCGTTTCTCCCGTAAGCTCCATCCCGTACACTATGACCTGTGTCTGGGGCATTGAAATGGGAAAGGCAACGATTTTATTCCATATAGGACTAGTACTTCTCCAGGTACTGCTGCTGCGGAGGGCGTTTCAGGTAAAAAATCTTCTTCAGATACTGGTCGGTATTGTCTTCGGTTATTTTACCACCTTCTGCAATTACTGCGTTTCTTTTTTACCCGATCCTGAAAATATCCTTCTCCGTCTTCTGATGATAGCGTTAAGCATTATTCTCATTGCCCTTGGTATTTTCTTTTATATGCCCGCGGATATCATGCCTCTGGCCGGAGAGGGCGCTATGAAAGCAGTATCCGATGTGACCCATATCGCGTTTCCGAAGGTAAAAGTAGGCTTTGATACCAGCATGGTCGCCTTATCCCTCATAACCTGCCTGATTTCCCTGCGTTCTCTGGGAAGCGTAGGGATCGGCACTGTTGTTGCCGCTGTTCTTGTGGGAACCACTCTGGGCATCATCACTCGCTTTTTTGGAAGCCGCAGAGACCGGCTCCTTTACGTTGAAACGGTCTGCGATTAAATCAAAACAGCCATATAAAAGACCTGCCGTCAGTCAAAAGCGGCAGGTCTTTCTTATCCGATCAACATCGAAAACAGCACCGTAATGATTCCGCAGACCCCAATGGCCAGGCCGCTCATGGCGCCCTCTGTTTCTCCTATCTGTACTGCCTTTGAGGTCCCCACCGCATGGCTGCAGGCTCCGATGCTGACCCCAGCGGTCATGGGATCCTTTATCCGAAAGAGACGGATCAGCAGCGGCGCAAAGACGCTTCCCAGTATGCCTGTGAAAATAACCGCGACCACGGTAATCGGTACGATGCCTCCATGACCGGACGCGATGCTTACAGCAATGGGGGTCGTAACGGATTTGGGAAGCAGAGAAGCGGTCACCTGCTGATCCAGGCCAAAGAGCCTGCAAAGGCCGTAAACACTTGCCAGAGAAGCTGCGGATCCGGCCGCGCAACCTACCAGAATCGGCAGCCAATTTTCTTTCAGAATCGGCAGTCTTGTATAGATGGACACCGCCAAACAGGCTGTAGCCGGAGCTAAAAAGAGATCGATCATAGCTCCTCCCTCATTGTAATATTCGTACGGGATCTTAAAGATCAGCAGAACGCCAATGACGATAACAATCGCGATGATCAGCGGGTTACAGGCTGTAAGCCCTGTTTTCTTTTGTATCCGCTCTCCGATCCAAAAAGCGAAAATACTGAGACCTACACCAAAAAATGGAGATTTGCAAAGCTCTAACATTCCCTCTTCCCCCTTTTCATCAGCTTCATAGTAAGGCGTATAAAAAAGGCTGTCACGCCAAAGGTTACAAAAGTGGTGATCACACAGATCAGCAGGATCTGCCAGACATTGCTTTTCAATACGTCAAAGTAATTGATAATACTGACACCCGCAGGGATAAAGAAAAAGGCCATATTAGAAAGAAGAAAATCGGATTTCTCCTGAATATGCTCGATTTTAAGAGCCCCTGTAAGCAGACAAAAAAACAGCAGTATCATCCCAATAATGCTGGCGGAAAATTCAAAGGGCAGAAAATGCTCAATGACCAGACTGACCCAGCAGACAGAAAAAATAATAGCGATTTGTTTGATAATCTTCAAGATTTTTCCCCCTTTTAACATAAAAAATTCGCGGCAGCGTATGATAAAGCTGCCACGAATCATTATACTCTTTTTACGGATCAAGTAAAGGCTTCTCTTATTTTAATAAACGCTCCATGCTTTTCAGTCCGATTCCAAGAGTCGACGCGTTATGTAAAAAGGCTGATGTCGTCGGCTGGATTACCCCGCCGATTCCAAGACCGATCAGTGCCGTATTGATTCCTACAATCAGCCGGTAATTTTTTCTGATCCGTCCCATCAGAGCCTGGCTCAGTTCCCGAAGCGTCAGTATACCGTAAAGATCGTCAGCCGCAATAGTAATATCAGCAATCTCCCGGGCAAGCTCAGCCCCATCGCTGATGGCAATCCCCGCGTCCGCCGCGGACAGTGCCGGCGAATCATTGATGCCGTCTCCGATCATAATCACTTTTCGCCCTTCCGCCTTTTCCTTTTCTATGAACAGCGCCTTATCCTCCGGCAGCACTTCGGAATAATATTCATCTACTCCAATGGCTGACGCGACGGCCGCCGCTGTTCGTTCGCTGTCTCCGGTCATCATAACGATCTTACAAAAGCCCGCATCCTTCAGAGAAGCGATCACCTCTGCCGCTTCTTCTCTAAGAGGATCTTCGATGCAGATCACAGCCTCCAGACGGCTGTCGATAGCCAGATACAGGTGCGAATACTCAGAAGGAAGGTTTTCAAAAGCTTCCCGGTAGTTTTCATCGACGGTGCAGCCTTCATCTTCAAAGACAAAGTGATAGCTGCCGATGATGGCCTTTCTTCCATCCAGTCTGGAAGAAATTCCATGGGCTACAATGTATTCCACCTTTGAATGCATCTCTTCATGCTCCAGATTCCGGTCTTTAGCCGCTTTTACAACCGCCTTGGCCATGGAGTGAGGGAAATGCTCTTCCAGACACGCCGCGATCCGCAGCATTTCATCCGCTGTTCCGCCGCCAAAGGTAACTACCTCTTTTACCGTAGGCCTTGCCTTTGTCAAAGTTCCTGTCTTGTCAAAAACAATAGTTTCCGCCTCCGCGGCAGCTTCCAGATATTTTCCGCCTTTAACCGTAATATGGCGCGTTCCCGCTTCTCTTATGGCGGAAAGTACGGAAATCGGCATAGCCAGCTTCAGCGCGCAGGAAAAATCCACCATCAGCACGGACAGCGCTTTTGTCACATTTCTTGTAAGAAGCCATACCACCCCTGTTCCCAGGAGTGTATAAGGAACCAGCCGGTCCGCCAAATGCTCGGCTTTGCTTTCCAGAGATGACTTCAGCTTTTCCGAATCTTCGATCATGGTAACAATTTTCTCAAAGCGCGTCGCTCCGGAAACTTCCTTTACCCTTATGGTAAGTTCGCCTTCTTCCAGCACTGTGCCGGCATAGACATATCCATCCACTTCTTTTTTTACAGGAAGCGGTTCTCCAGTTAGTGAGGCCTGATTTACCATGGCCTCGCCTTCCTCCACAATGCCATCAAAAGGAATCACGTTCCCCATACGCGCCTTTACAAAATCGCCCGCTACAATATCCGTTCCGGGAACCAGGATCTCCTGACCATCCTTTACCAGCCAGACTTTCGATACGTTCAGCGACATACATCTGGCAAGATCTCCTACCGATTTTTTGTGGGTCCATTCCTCCAAAAGCTCTCCCACTCCCAGAAGGAACATAATCGATCCCGCGCTGGATAAGTTACCCCGCAGGATGGACACACTGATGGCTACCGCGTCCAGCACAGGCACTTCCAGCCTGCGGGCGGCAAGACACCGCACTCCCCGGTATATATACTTTACAGACCGGACTACGGTATAGAGCGCCCGCGCCGGGTAAGGAAGCAATAGCTTCATTCCGGCCCGCAAAACGAATTTATTGATCAGCTTTTCCCGATAGACCGCGTTCATCTCCCTCCCGGAGTGGGCAATCACCGCTTCCGGTACCTGCCCGGGGTCGTACTCAAAGCTCTTTAGCGCTTCAAAGAGCTGGCCGCGGCCGCATGAAAAAGAAATCGCGGCGTCACAAGTCCGCTCATAAATTTTGACTTTTTCAACACCCTCAAGATTTTCCAGATAATACTGCAGGATATCCGCCTGCTCATAGGACATCTTTGTCTGTATCAGATGGATACGGATACGTCCCTCGATTTCGTGTTTTATTATGAATTCCATCTGTATCCCTCCATAAAAAAGGGGCCGTTTTCGTTATCCGCCCCTCCGTATATTCTATCTTTTTTATTCCTCTTCGGCAGTTACCGCTTTTTCCGCTTCCCGCTTTTCATTGGTCTGCTTTGCCTCTTCCAGAATATCTTCCGCGTTTTCCTGTACCGTAGTAGCTGTCTTCATTACTGTGTCCTTTGCCCGGAGCACTGCCGCTGTACAGTTGGTATATACTTTCTTCGCATCATCGCTGGTGAGAATTTTAAGCCCGGCTGTGCCAAACGCTACTCCCGCCGCAAAAAGTCCGCCTTTTTTCAGATTTTCCTTGTTTAAACAATCCCGCATTACGTCTACCTCCATGATTCTGACAAATTGATTATGTAGTAATTAATTATATTTTTTTATTATAACAATATAATCAGGAAAAAATCAACTTTTTCCTGATTATCGATAAAATTTATCATTATTCCTGATGCTTTAGAGCCTCCGCCGCCTTTACTCTGCCTACTTTCCCCGCCAGCAAAGCTCTCGTAATAAAGCAGCACAGAACAGTACCCGCGTAAATTCCCACGTACAGCTTCCAGCTGAAGGTCAGGTCCATACCGCAGGATACATTAGCTATAAAGTAAGGATACATGGCGTCCATCACCCATTTGGACAGCGGCACGCACAAAAGAGCGGCAAGAGCGGCCATAATCAGATTGCCGTTCAAATATAAAGTATTGACCTCACGCCTTCGATAGCCAAAGATTTTCAGCAGAGAAATATTATGCGAGGACCGGTCGATGATGACCTTCATCATCAGATACATAACTACAATGAAAATCAGAACGGCTACGCTGGACATCATATAGACCATCGGCATCATCAATTTGAGGAAAATCTCTGACGCTTTTTCTATGTCCTCTCTGCTGACAGTAGCGTACAGTCTCCCGGTATCGATCGAAAGCTCCTGATCCGCATACACAACATTATAATAATCTTCCTCCTGCCCAAAGAGTTCCCGCATACTGTCAATATCCATAAATACATATAGGCCGATGGAATAAGGCACCACTTCCTTTACGGTAAAGGCATAGTTTTGCTTTCCCACCTCATCCCGCAGCACCAGGTCATCTCCTTCTTTCACTTTGAATTTAACAGCCGCCGAGCTGGAAACCACCACCGAATTCTTCGCCTGCTCCGGATTCGCGTCAAAGTAAGGATTGTCCTCATCAATCCCAAGCAGCGTCACATCCAGATCATAGCCGTAAGCTTCCTTTTTCAGGCTTTCCATATAGCACGCTTCCCCTCCTTCAGGCGCGGTGGCCGTAGGGTATTTAAAGGAATACATATAGGCGTAATTGGCGTCTCTTTTGTTCTGCTCATTAAGGTTATTACAGATTACATAGCAGTTAATACTCATCATCAGGATTAACAGTGAAATAAACATTCCCATAATCATCGCGATACCAGGCCGGATCTCCCGCAGCACCTGCCTGACCTGAAAGGCTCTGGTGTAGCTCAGATGGGTTATTTTAATATTCCGCGCCTTTTTTTCGCCGCTGATCCCTTTCAGCAGATGAAGCGGCGGTCTGGACAGCTTTTTATTGATTACCAAAATGTTGACAATTACAGCCACAAGAGGCGGCATGACCAGTCCATAAACCAGCAGATACGCCGGATAGACGGACTGCAGCTCCGGTGTAGAAAAGTACAAAGCGGAATCCGCCTGCATGAAACCGGTCCCCGCGGGGGAAAACCCAAGAAGAAGGCCGCATATTCCGCCTGCCACCGTAAGCAGCACCGGAAGCAGCAGGTACTGCAGAAGCAGTGTTTTTTTTCTGACCCCCAGCGCGTAAAGCGTGCCGATTATTTCCGATTCCCGTTCAATACTGTGTACCACAAAGACCGATATCACAAAAGTAAACAAAATCATAATGATCACGCCCGCTACCGCTCCCGCGTACTTGTTAATCATAACATCATCAATCGAAGCGGCAATTCGAGGATTATCCTCCGCGTCCACGAACTGCGTCAAATTGTCGATTTCAACAGTAAAGTATTCTTCGATGATCTCATCAGTCTGTTTTCTCAGCTCTGCCGTTCCATCGGCCATGGCTGCCGCTCCTTTTTCGGCCTCCGCAACTCCTGCCGTATAAGAAGCTACCGCCTCTTTATACGTTTCCATTCCCTGCATCTGTTTTTCAACAGCCCGCAGCTTTTCTTCCAGTTCTTTTCCTTCCGGAAGCTGCCCCGCCTGAAGGATCAATCCGTCGAGAACCTTTTTATAGTTGCTGGCGTTAAGCTTCTTTTCAATCCCGTATTCCTTCAGACTTTGAGAAACCGAATCCAGCGTCGCGGCCATCAGCCGCTCTGTACTTTGATTCAGACTGCCGCTGTAAGAATTCAGCTGTCCCAATCCGTCGCTGAGACTTTCAGCTCCTTCATCCAGCTGGGAAACACCGTCTTGTATTTCTCGTTTTGTTTCTTCCAGATCTTCGATCATTTCATTGAAATACCGGTCCTGGACCTGTTCCTTGTCGATCTTCATTTCGGACAGCTGATCCTTTAGCTCCTGGCTGGTCAGCTTTCCATTAAGGCGAAAGCCGTAGACATACGCCTCGCTCCCATCTGCCGTTCCTTTTTTCTTCATGCTTTTGTACTGCTTTTCCGAAACGAACGCGGTTCCAAAGAGCTTTCCATCCGCTGAGGAATCTGACATTTCCTTTAATACCAAATCATAATCTGGAGTGGAGCCGGTTCCGGTTATCTCCAGTTCCGTTCCGCCTACCTCGATCGTCTGTCCCGGAGTCAGGCCGCGCTCCCGCGCGTAGTTCTGTTCCAGGACAATCTGCCCTTTTTCCGCCGCGGCGGTTCCTTCCTTCAAGGCCAGACGGTCAAGGTTTTCTCTGGTTTTAAAGATCCGAAGGGAGCTTCCATCTGAAAGCTCGTAATCCAGATAAAACATAGCTTCTACTGTGACGCCCCGCTTTTTTAAAGCCTTCTGTTCCTTTTGACTCAATGGAACGAACAGTGTAAACTGACCGTCTTCTACCAGGTTCTCCCGCTGTCCCTGATTCACCGTATGAATCACATTTTCCGCGGAGCCGATCACTCCAACGATCATATACATGCCCAAAGTTACCAGAAAAAAAAGAGCCAAGTAACGCAGAAAATTCTGTTTTAGCTCTCTGATCGTCCTCTTTCCAAAAATATTCCGCATCTTACAGCTCCTCCAGCTCGGCCGCGGAAATCCTGTTAAGATTGACGCGATCCTCCGCAATCTGCCCGTCTCTTATTTTTATCACCTGATGGACCATATCTTTTATTGCCGTATTATGGGTCACAATCAGCATGGTTGTTCCATATGTTTTATTGATGGTTTCCAGCAGCGTCAGTATTTCTCTGGAAGTAACAGAGTCCAGAGCCCCTGTCGGCTCATCGCACAAAAGAAGCTTTGGATTCTTTACCAGAGCTCTCGCGATGGCGCATCTCTGCTGCTGTCCCCCTGACAGCTGGGAAGGCATTTTATCCCTGTGCTCCGAAAGTCCCAGCGTTTGGATCAGTTCTTCCAGCTCCAGCGGCTCTCCGCTCAGATACTGGCATACCTGAATATTTTCCTTTACAGTAAGATTGGGGATCAAATTGTAAAATTGAAAAACAAACCCCAGGTTCTTTCTTCTATATTCTAAAAGCTCCCGCGGTTTCATTTTATCTATTTGCGTGCCGAAAACCTGAATTTCTCCCGCGTCAGCTTCTTCCAGCCCTCCGATTATATTTAGCAGAGTGGATTTTCCTGATCCGCTGGGTCCCAGAATCACGCACATTCTTCCTTCTTCAATTTTCACGCTGATTCCCTTCAGCACTTGACTGCGGCTTTCTCCCTGTCCGTAGCTTTTCTTCAGATCTTTCACTTCAAGACACATTATTTTTTCTCCATTCCGCCGTTTCCCAGGGTAATCGAATACACATTCTGGTCCGTAAGATAGCCGCAGGCCCGAAGTCCGGTCTGAAGCACCAGATTCCATTTTTGTGAGGAGAGATGATGGACGCTGTGATCATCCAGTTCAATGGTGCAGGCCTCATTTAAAGAATGCTTCTCCGGCTCTGTCACGCGATACATATTCTTTCGGTCAATGGCCCCGATCTCTTCCAGAATATTTACCATCCGATAAACCGTTGCCGTGCCGATCTTCGGATCCTGTTTGGAAGCTCTGTAATAGATATCTTTACAGCTGGCGCAGTCGTTCTCCAGTATGATATCCAAAAGCTCCAGTCTCTGTTTGGTTATGCGGCAGCCTCTTTCCTTCATTTTCTCCAGAATCAACTCTTTCTGCATTCTACAGCCGCAATCCGTTTCCGCGTTTGTTGTCTTGCCGGTCACCTGTTTCCCTCCAGTCCCGCATTATCTTCGCTACATCTCTTAGTTAGTATACTCTAACCTAAGTTAGCCGTCAATAACCTTATTGATTTTTTTTCTCATTTAATGGAATTTCTCCTATTGGCTTCAATCATAAAACAATGCTTCTTTTGAAAGAAAACTTCCTGGCGCACATAAAAAAATAAATTTCATACCATTAGGTATAAAAGGGGTTCTTCACCTTTGAAAATTTCCCGATTCTAAAGCGGCAAGATCCGGCAAAATCCATTGCAAATTGTTTTAATCTATGATACTATTTTTATTGCGATATCGCTTTATCCTGATAACGTGATTCAGATAGGATCAAAGCAACCGCGAACTCACTTAATTACTTAAATATGGAGGAAACATAGTATGAAAAAGAAATTGTTACTGCTGGCTGCCGCAATGGTACTGGTACTTGGCGCGCTGGCTCTGACCGGCTGCGGCGGAAGTGATGAGGAATCCGCGTCAGAAGACGCTTCCTGGACTTATGTGCAGGATAAGGGCGAATTAGTCGTAGGACTGGACGATACCTTCGCGCCAATGGGCTTCCGGGATGAAGACAACAACCTGGTGGGATTTGATATCGACTTGGCAACCGCTGTATGTGAAGAACTGGGCGTAAAAGTGAAGTTCCAGCCTATCAACTGGGATTCCAAGGATATGGAGCTTCAGTCCAAGAATATCGACTGCGTATGGAACGGCATGTCCATTGACGAAGAACGTATGGAAAAGATGACCCTTTCCAACAAATACCTTAATAACCGCATTGTCATTATGGCCCTGAAGAAGGATGTTAAAGTAGAAAAAGCGGAAGATCTGGCAAATTACAATATCGCGACTCAGGTGGATTCTTCCGCGTTGAAAATGCTCCAGAATAACGAAGCGTATGAGTCTTATAAAGATAAGATTACTGAGTATAAAACATATGACCAGGCAATCATGGATATGCAGGCCGGAAGAATGGATTGTATCGTCGTTGACCAGGTTCTGGGAGAATATAAGAACTCCAAGCTGGAAGAAAAAATGAATGTCTGTGATTTTGACTTTGGCGATGATTTTTACGCAATCGGTTTCCGCAAAGGCGAAGAAGCCCTGGCAGCTAAAGTCAATGACGCGATCAAAGCCACCATTGACAGCGGTGAAGCTGAGGAAATCAGCAACAAATGGTTTGGAAAGAATATTATGATTTTTGAACCGCTGGAAGAAAAATAAGAATTGATTAAAGTTTGGAGGAGCTGCTTTTTATGAGTGATTTTATATCAAATTTTCAGGAGACCCTGACTTATGTCGGGGTCCTGATGCCCTCCCTTATGCTGGGAGCGTGGTATACGGTAAAACTGTTTGTAGTGACCCTGATTCTTTCAATTCCTCTGGGGCTGCCATTCGCGCTTGGAGGAAACAGCCGGTTCGGGATCCTGCGTTTTATTTGTAAAACCTATATATGGATCTTCAGAGGCACTCCTCTGTTATTACAGCTGTTTTTCTTTTATTTTTTCATTCCCATTGCTTTCGGAATCCGGTTTTCAGCCTTTACAACAGCGACCCTTACCTTTGTACTGAACTATGCCGCCTATTTCGCGGAAATTTACCGGGGAGGCATCAACAGCATCGACAAGGGACAGTACGAGGCCGCTCACTCTCTGGGGCTTTCCAGAAGTCAGACCACCTTTGGCATTATCCTGCCTCAGACCATGAAATGCGTTCTGCCTCCTGTTTCCAACGAGGCTATCGTTCTCATTAAGGATACGGCTCTGGTTTCTGTCATGGGTGTAGCTGATCTGATGAAAATGGCTACTTCCGCGGTAAACCGGGATGTAAACGCAATGGCGTATCTTGTAGCAGCAGTGATCTATCTGATTTTTACCTTCCTGCTGACTCTGCTTTCCAATTATCTGGAACGCCGCTTTTCAAAATATGACGCAAAGGAGGAATGGTAATATGGAACAGATTTTAGAAATGAAACAGATTGTAAAGGATTTTGCCAACTGCCGCGCGCTGGATCATGTGGACTTTTCCATGAAACGGGGCGAAACGGTTGCCATTATCGGACCTTCCGGTTCCGGAAAAAGTTCTCTTCTGCGCTGTATCAACTGCCTCAACCGGATCACCTCCGGAACCATCACCCTCAACGGGGAAACCTTTGTGGACACACCGTCAGGCGAAAAAGCCCAGTATATTTCCGATAAAGAACTGCGCCGCATCTGTGCGGAAACAGGAATGGTCTTCCAGCATTTTAACCTGTTCCCACACATGACCTGTCTGAAAAATATTTGCTACGCGCCCATCAAGGTGAAGAAGGTGGATAAGGCAAAGGCCGAAGCCCGTGGACGGGAGCTGCTGGAAATGGTTGGTCTTGCTTCAAAAGCCGATGTCTATACCGCTCAGCTGTCCGGAGGACAAAAGCAGCGGATTGCCATTGCCAGAGGCCTTGCTATGGATCCTAAAATTATGCTCTTTGATGAACCTACTTCCGCGCTGGATCCGGAAATTACCGGAGAGGTGCTGAGTGTTATCAAACAGCTGGCGGAAGAGCACATTACTATGGTAGTCGTTACGCATGAAATGGGCTTTGCCAGAGAAGTAGCCGACCGGGTGATTTTTATGGACCAGGGAAGAATCGTAGAAGAAGGGACTCCGGAAGATATCTTCCAAAATCCGAAAAGTGAACGTTTAAAGGACTTTCTCAGTTCTATGCTGAAATAACGGCAGATTCTCTGCCATTTTGAAAAAAGCAAGACATTACCTCAGTCTGCTTTTTTTCTTTCCATACATAAAATAGATACACAGCCCCAGGGCTGTCCAGCTGGCAAACACCTTCCAGGTCACGGTATCCAGCTGCAGAGCCAAGGCCGCGCACATAAAAATCGCGGCAAGAGGCACAAATGGTACCGCGGGAACCATAAATCCCCGCTTCATACTCGGATACTGTTTTCGAAGAGCTATAACCGTTACCGCTACCAGAGAAAAGGCCCACAGCGTTCCCATATTACACAGCTCCGCAATGGTATCGATGGGAAGCAGCCCCGCCAGAACGCTTCCAGTCAGCGCAACGCAGACAACCGCTCTGGCAGGAACTCCGGATCGGCTCACCTTTGCGAAAGCGCCAGGCAGCAGCCCATCCCTTGCCATAGAATAAATCAGCCGGGACTCGCTGCCGGTAAACACAAGTACCCCTGTAGTAAGACCAGCGATGGCCCCCGCGGAAACCAAAGCGGACCCCCATTTGATTCCGGCCTCATTGAGGGCAAATGCCACCGGAGCCGCAACTCCGGTATAGGAATAATATTTTGTCACTCCAGTCAGCATCAGAGTTACAACAATATAAAGAACCGTAACAATCAAAAGAGAAGCCAGTATTCCTCTCGGCATGTTTTTCTGCGGATCGATAACTTCTTCAGCAGAATTGGCAATAGCGTCAAAGCCCAGGTAAGCGAAAAATACAACTGCCGCGCCGGAAAACACACCGGACCATCCAAAAGGCAGAAAAGGATCGTAATTAGCCGGATCGACGCTGCCCGCCACAAGGACAATAAAAAGAAGGATGACTGCCAGTTTGACGGTCACCAGAATATTATTAAGGCGGGCGCTTTCCCTTGTCCCTTTCAGCTGGATCAGCGCCATGATGATAATAACCGCTGACGCGGGAAGATTAAGCAGCCCTCCCCCGGAAGGATCCGTCAGCAGCGCTTCCGGAAGACGCAGTCCTAAGAGCGGAAGCACCCCGGAGGCGTATGCTGACCATCCTACAGCAATAGCGGACATGCCTACTATGTATTCCAGCGTCAGGCACCATCCGATAAACCAGGCAAAAATTTCTCCCAGACCTACATAGACAAAGGTATAGGAGCCTCCTGACGCTGGGACGCATGACGCCAGCTCCGCGTAACAGAGCGCCGCGCAGCCGCAGGCGATCCCCGCGAGAATAAAGGAAAGCACCAGCCCCGGCCCTGCATGCTCCGCCGCCGCGACTCCGGTAATAACAAAAAGGCCGGATCCAATGGTCACTCCCACTCCCATCAAAGTAAGCTCCAGCGCTCCCAGTGTACGCTGCAGACGCCCGCTCCTTCCACCTGCTCCTGCCGCGCGGCCAGCAGGAAGCTTCCTGAAAATATGATTTTTCATGCTTATACCAATTCCTCTTTTACCAGTCTTCTTTTAAGTATATTACCGGGCAAAGGAATTATTAATATAAGCCGCGTTTTGGGCATAAAAAATACGGATGATCTTTCCATCCGTACTTTCCTGTTTTATAATCCAGCGCCAAAAGCCAGCAGCCTAAGACGCGTTTTCAATCGCTTCAATATCCGGAATCAATTCAATAAATACATTGTCGTATTCATCCTTCATTTCTTCCATAATTTCATCGTGGGCCTGCTTCAGCTCCCGAATACTGACCAGATCTCCATCCTGCAAAATATATACCTCGATCCATATTTTCCTTCCGGTTTTGATTACATCCAGAAAATTGATACCGAATTCATGCTTTTTCAAAGATTTTTCTACGATTTCCCGTACATGATCCACCACTTCCTTTTTCGGGGCGAAGAGGATCAGATTCTTGATGCTTCCCCAGAACATGGAGATCGGTTCCTTTAATAAAATCAGAGCCATAATAATAGCAATTCCCGGGTCCACATAAGGGGCAATCCAGTCCAGAGGGGTTCTCTGCAGAACCAGCTGAATCACAAAGGCAAGGCCAACTCCCAGTGTGCTGAGCGCGTCCAGCTTCCAGATATAGATCTCCGCCTTTACTGTAGGAGAAGAATATTTTTTATTGAGATGGTTCAGTACCAGATACATGGTAACACAGGTCGCTGACACAATCAGCTCAAAAGCCGCGATAACGCCCGCGTTTACAATATGCCCTCCACCAAGGATCATCTGTACACTTTCAATAACCAGCTGCACTGTTATAAAAATCAGCAGTCCCGTTTTAATCATAATGAACAGAGATTCTACCTGAGAAAAACCGTATGGCCGCTTTTCTGTAACCGGCTTATATAAGAGAGGGACTAAAATCATAAAAGGTCCCAGCATAATAATGTCCGCGATATCGTAGACGCAATCCATCAATACCGCGTGGGAACCTGTTACAAATGCCATAATACACTCTGCCAGTAAAAAAGCCGCGCTTCCCGCAAAAGATGTTTTCAAAATCCGCTTTTCCAAGCGTAAACTGTCGTTCACAATTTCACTCCTTTCGACCTTACCATTATACACTCCCTATACAGCTCAGTTCATGCATTTATTTGCGGTATTTGTTGTGATATTTTGCGGTTTTTTATAATCATTTTGCAGTTGACTCTGACATATCTGCGGTTTTTTATTTTTCTTTTTTACAATCCGCCTTTGCCTGGAACTTTTCATTCTGGACAATAAAGCGCTGGTGCGTTCCCTGGCCGATTACACCTGCCTCATCTTTTGCGGTAAGGCGAAACGTCAGCTTTCTTCCATCCACTTCCGTCAGTTCGCTTTCACAGGTAACCGTCATGCCAATGGGAGTTGCCGCTGTATGCTGAATATCAAGCCCGGTTCCTACGGTTCCGCAGCCTTCTTCCAAATGCTCCGCAACGCTTTTCCACGCAGTTTCTTCCATGAGCGCGATCATGGCCGGTGTAGCGAATACTTTTAATGTTCCGCTTCCCATGGCCAGCGCGCTTTTTTCTTCCGTAACTTCTGTTTTTTGAATTCCTTTAATTCCCGCTTCTAACATTCTCCTTCATCTCCTTTTTGTTGATGCTGTATTTTCCGCTGGCGTATTTTATCATGAAATTTTATTGCTTGTCAATTCCTTCTCCCCTTGAAAAGACCTATAGAAAATGTATATAGCGCCATATATTTTTTATATTTCCTTCCTGCGATTTTCGATGCTATAGTATTGTTAAAGAAAAAACATAGTCAGTCGCGAGAATGTGGAAGGATTATTTCTTTCAGGTTCCTCATAACAAATAAAGTGATAAAATGAGTGCAAGCCAAAACGCAGACGCGAAAGCGTCTGCGTTTTGGTTTTCTCGTTTTATCAGGTAAATGTCACCAGCTCCTGCTCCGGCTTTTTCCCCGCTTCTATATGAATCAGACGCAGGATAGGGCCCTCTCCCTCCGGCCCGTAAACACTGCAGGCGCCGTAGTCAAAGGATACCGCCACCTTCACCCAGTCTCCGTGTTCAAAGGGCAGCTCTTCTTCAAAATAGCAGATAAAGCCCAGAAACTGAATATCGTCTTCGCAGCAGGTCATAATGTGCCTTCCCGGGACAAAATACATTTGCCCTTTTTTCGCGCTGGCGCAGTATCTGGCGGAAAAACGGATCTCCTTTCCCATATATCGGTCCGGATGATCCATGGCGTCCAGATACCACAGACCATAATCCATATCTTCGATTTCTACGGCGCTTCCGCTGTAATCGAAAGGCATAACTTCCGCCTCATTTTCAAACATAGTCCCATCTTCCCGCTCAAAGGCCACCTGGACCTGCGGATTGAGGGCTTTCAGACTTCTCCGGTACTTCATCCGGTCCGTCTCATCGCTGCATCGGTTGAAAATAATCAGATTGGATTCCTTCAGCGGTTCCATAAAGGTCTTTCGCATATTGCTGATATACAACTCGGCAGTGGACGCGTCTACCGTCGAATAGATTCCTCCGATGAACCAGTCCTCCGGAATACCGCTCTCGAAAAACAGGTCCATCTCCCACATTCCATTGTACTCCACCAGGATCTGAGCCGGATGCCAGTCCCGTTCACAGCGCTTCCAAAACAGCTCGTTCAGTTCTTCCTGTTCCTGAATCTCTATCAGCGTGATATCATATTCCTTCAGGAATTCTTCACTGAAGGGAGTTTCTCCTTCTTCACACTGGACCAGCACCGTAGGTCCTGGTTCCAGAAAGCCTTCTTCACCGCAGACCTCCTGGACCAATGTGGTTTTTCCGCTGTCCAGCAGTCCGGTAAAAAGATATACCGGCATTTCCATCCAAATCCCTCCTTATTTTCCAAAGACCTGATCCAGGTCCTCTGTCTTCAGCCCGGTTCCGATAACACAGATCCTTCCGGTATAATCTGGCTGGCAGTTTCGGATTTCTGTTTCTTCCGGAACCATGTCGAATTCCATCCACTGGCCGTCTTCCCCTTCCACAATGCCTTTGGCTCGAAGAACGGTTCCGAAGTCCCGCGTCATACTGAGAATCTTTAAAGTGTCCTCCAGCTCCGCTCTGTTGAATTTGTGGATTGTCTCAATGCCCCAGCTGTCAAACACTTCATCAGCATGGTGATGACCTTCATGGCCGTGGTCATGGTGATCATGGTCATGGTCGTGGTCATGATGATGATGGTGGTGGTCGTGGTCATGGTCGTGGTCATGTTCATGATGATGGTGGTCGTGGTCATGTTCATGATCATGGTCGTGGTGGTGTTCTTCTTCATGACAGTGCTCCGCAATCAGCTCTTTTTCAAGATCATGCCCATGCTCCACCGCGTCCAAAATCATTTTTCCTGACAGCTGATCCCATGGAGTCGTAATAATAGTCGCGTCCTGATTGTGCTCCCGAAGCAGGTCCACACATTCCTTCAGCTTGTCCTCTTTCATCATCTGGGTCCGGCTGATTACAATTGTCGTAGCGTTTTCAATCTGATTGTTAAAAAATTCTCCAAAATTTTTGATATGCAGTCTGGCCTTTTTTCCGTCTACTACAGTGATACGGCTGTTGATCTCCACTTCCGCTGTATCCTTCATCTCCTGTACCGCATTGGCCACATCAGAAAGCTTTCCTACTCCGGAAGGCTCTATGATAACCCGGTCAGGATGGAATTCATCCACCACCTGCTTCAGGGATCTGGCAAAATCCCCCACCAGTGTGCAGCAGATGCATCCGGAATTCATTTCTGTTACTTCCACGCCGGAATTCTGCATAAAACGGCTGTCAATACCGATCTCTCCGAATTCATTTTCGATAAGGACAACTTTCTCTCCGTCAAAGACTTTCTCAATCAGTTCTTTAATAAATGTTGTTTTTCCGGCTCCTAAAAACCCGGAAATAATATCTACTTTTGTCATATTGGATCTCCCCCTTTATAAATTGACTGTTCCTGTCCGGAACGCTTCGATCATAGCCGCGGTAATACTGATACCCGTCTTCTGCGGCGGTATCTCATCTCTGGAAAGCCAGACGGCCTCTGACAGCTCATTCCGGTCCAGACGGATCTGACCGCTTCCGTCAAGCCGGGCGAAAAAACCGGAAATAATAGAGTCCGAAAAGCCCCAGGGCTGGCTTCCGAAGTATTGAAGCTCTTTAACCCGCAGGCCGACTTCCTCCATAACCTCCCGCTTCAGCGCGCCTTCCAGCGATTCTCCGATTTCCACAAATCCCGCTATCAGGGCCAGCCCTTTGTAGGGCCTTCCCGCGTATCTTGTTACCAGCAGACGTTCTCCATCTGTAACAGCCGCCATGATAACCGGCGATATTCTCGGATACTGGATGTTGCCGCATTTTGTGCAGATCATAGCCCGTTCCCGCAAAGAAGGTGTCATCTCACCGCCGCAGCATCCGCAGAAAAAATGTTCTTCATACCAGTGGTTCAGATGTCCGGCCGTCGCTCCCGCAAAAGCCGCCCAGCTTTGCCTGGCTTTGTATAATTCCCGAATATCCGTGTATTCCATGCCCTCCGGTATGCTCTCCTTCCAATCCTTTTCCAGAATCAGAAAGACCGGGTCCTGGTCGATGGAAAAAAGATAGACCGCTTTCGTTTTCAGTTCCTCCGGATCTCCCGCAAGCTGGCCCAGAGTAGGAAGGCTTGCCGCGCCGCCTTCCCGGTTTATAAGGATCTTCCCTTTATGAAAGGTCATTACCGTATGTTCCTTTTCAGCTGCCGCCTTTCTGAAAGCGTTGTCCAGCCTGTATGGCGCAATATCCTGGATCATGCTTCATCACTTCCCTGAAAATAAGGCTCTACCCGCTCTCTTATAATTTCCATGACTTCGTCCATGCCTTCCGCACATTCCCAGTCATCGGCAATGTAATGCTTTACCACTTTATAGATCCACTCCCGGTAATATTCCATGGCCGCCTGATAATCCATATTCTGACGTTTCAGCTGCTCCACATCCACCTTCGCGTATTCTGCCGTAATCTTACAGCGCTTTTTTTCTTTCTCACCAGTCACATCAAAGACTGTAATGTCACAGCTGTTATAGAAGGGCTTATCAGGCACCAGTTTTATCTTATGCATCCTTATTCACCTCTTTATTTTATTCGTTTTTTATTATACACCTTTTTCTGCCTGGTGTTTCGCGAAAATTTCTCCGCAGGCAATTTTTGTCCCCGAAGCGCCTGACGGCTGGGTATGGAAATCATCCGGCATATCATGAATAACGACAGTTCTGCCCGCGATTTCCTCCGGCCGGAACCGGTCTGTATAGAAAATCATCATAGCGCGGCCTTCTTGATCGCCAAACAGAGGCGGCATATCTCCCGCATGCTCCGGATGCGGACAGTTCCATGGATTGTAGTGACCGCCCGTGTCCGAAAACGGGTCCTTTTCATTTCCGCCGCATACGCCTCCCTCATGGATATGAAAGCCGAAGATTCGCCCTCCGCAGGGTCCTTCTTTCCTGGGAAGGCCTGTTACCTGGACGGCTGTCAGTGTCCCCCTTCCGCTTTTATAAAACCGAATGGTCCCGTCAACGCTTGGGTACGCTTCGCTTCCGCGAATCCGGGCTTCCGCTGACGGCCTTACGCCTCGTAATGTTTCTTTCATAAGCTGACTCCTTTCCTTTCTACAGGTTATGAAGGAAACACCGCGGATGAGTTAGTCCAGGGCCTCCAAAAGCTCTGCCACCGTCCGATTCAGCACCGGATGGCGCAGCCAGGGTGCGATCTGCGCCATAGGCTTCAGAACGAAGTCCCTCTTGTGCAGTTCAATGTGCGGGATATGCAGATCCTTTGTGTCCAGCGCCAGGTCATCGTAGAAAAGAATATCCAGGTCCAGTGTCCGGGGGCCCCAGTGGATCTCTCGCTTTCTGTCCGCCTCATTTTCGATCCGGTGAAGCAGCTCAAGAAGCTCCTCCGGCGGCAGCAGAGTCGACAGCCGCAGACAGCCGTTTAGAAAGTCATCCTGCTGTGTGTAGCCGTAGGGCGCTGTCACAATGAAGTCCGATACCGCCTCCACCCGGCAGCTTTCCTCTTCATCCAGAGTTTTCACCGCCTTCTTTAAGTATGCCTCTTTATCTCCCATGTTAGACCCCAGCGCGATATAAGCTGTATGCCAGCCCCTGGTGATCTCCACCGCGGCGGTCTCCAAAGGAAGGCCGATAGGCGCCCAGGGCTTTTTGATTTCCAGCTGAACCTGCCTCAGATTAGGGATTTCCGTCAGCAGTTTAAAGGCCAGCCTTTCCACTACTGTTTCCAGCAGCTTGAAGGTATGCTTCTCCACGAACTCCTTCATCATCAGACTCACCTCTCCATAGTGGATGGAAGCAGTCAGCTCATCTGTCAATCCGGCCCTTCTTGTGTCCGTATATAAAACAGCCGACAGAACAAATTTCTGTCCCAGACTGTTTTCCTCAGGAAAAACGCCGTGATTGGCAAAGACCTCCAGATTTTTAATTGAAATTTTATCCATCCCTTATCTCCCTAAAACAGCCTCTGTCATAGCGATGGCCCGACGGTTTTCCTTTACATCATGAACCCGTACAAAAGCGCAGCCCTTCATTACTCCCATAACGGTTGTGACCAGCGTTCCTTCTACCCGTTCATCTGACGGCAAATCCAGCGTCAGGCCGATGACTGATTTGCGTGAAGTCGCCAGCAGCACCGGGTATCCCAGCTGGTGTAGCTTTTCCACCTGATTGATGGCCTGCAGGTTCATTTCATAGGTTTTTCCAAATCCGATTCCCGGATCCAAAAGGATCTTATCATCGGCAATCCCTGCCGCCTTTGCCAGTCTCAGAGTTTCACGAAGATCCTCCAGCATATCCGGCATAAACGCTTTGTAATCCGGTTCGCGCCGGTTGTGCATGAGACAGCAGGAGGCGCCGGACTTCGCAATGAGTCCCGCCATAGCCGGGTCCGCTTTCAGCCCCCAGATGTCATTGACCATATGGGCGCCTGCCGAAAGAGCCGCTCTGGCGACCTTGCTTTTATAAGTGTCGATGGATACCGGCACATCAAAGCTGGCGGTGATTCTTTCGATCACCGGAACGACCCGGCTGATTTCTTCTTCTTCTGTAATGACCGTGTGGCCCGGACGGGTGGATTCACCGCCCACATCGATTATATCCGCGCCTTCTTTTATCATTTCCTCTGTATGAAAAAGCGCTGCGTCCAGATCGTTGAATCTGCCCCCATCTGAGAATGAGTCCGGGGTTACATTAAGTATCCCCATAATATATGTCCTGTTTTTTGTATCAAAATTCCGATTTCCGATTTTCATTTATATGCTCCTTCAATAACCTACCTTTTGATTCATCTTTTCCTCCGGCCATTTACAGTCATCCCGCGCGCCGCATAAAAAACAGCAGCGGCTGGCTTTGTCCGCCTGTCTCAGCAGCCGTCCCAGCTCGGTTTCCCCTTCGGATGTCTTTCTGTGACACAAAACCGCTTCCAAAACCCGGGCTGTTTCCTCCTCTGAAAAGCCGCATAGCGGAAGCAGTCTCTCCGCAATCTTCCCGCTGGCTTCATGATGGGGAATGCCCTCTGTGTATTCCATAGGACGCCCTATATCATGAAGAAGGGCCGCTGCGTAAATAAGCTCTTTATCAAGGGACGACTTTTCTTCCAGCGCATAAATATACGCCAGTCTGGCTACCGCGAGAAAATGTTCCATATCGTGCCTGCAGAAGATCCGTTCTTCTTCCAGTTTCTCCAGCTTTCCCAAAAGCTCCTGATACTCAGGATGCCGCCATATCCGGTTTACACGCTCCATCTATTTCACCATCTGCAAAAAATTCTGCCGCAGGCTGTAATCTTCCGCAAACGCGCCCCGGGCTACGGTAGTCACCGTCTTTGTTCCCGGCTTTTGTACGCCCCGCATAGTCATACACATATGCTCCGCCTCGATCATGACCATAACGCCCTTCGCGTGAAGATACCGCTCCATGGCGTCCGCGATCTGAGCCGTCATCTGTTCCTGCAGCTGAGGCCGCCGGGCAAAGACCTCTACGGTCCGCGCCAGCTTTGAAAGGCCCGCTACCGTTCCGCTTGGAATATACGCAATGTGCGCTTTTCCATAAAAGGGCAGCAGATGATGTTCGCAGGTAGAATAGAAAGTAATATCCTTTTCCATTACCATATCGTTGTTTTCTACATGGAACTGCTTTTCCAGATGGGTCCCCGCGTCCCGCGCGAGGCCGCCATATATCTGTTCACACATCCGGGCGACCCTCCTGGGAGTTTCCTTCAGGCCCTCCCGGTCCGGGTCCTCGCCAATTCCCTCCAGCATTAGTCTGACGCCTTCTTCGATTTTTTTCTGATCCATTCCTGTATTGTCTCCTCTCTTTTCCCCGGAGAACAAAAAAGCCCCTCATCTGTATCAGCGCCGCAGGTAACGAAAACCCGCCCTTCACATACAGGATGCCAGAGCTTCTGCCGCAACGGGTGCGGAACATATACCGCAAGCGGCCTGCCGCTTTTCGTTTCAGCAGCAACTCCCCATCTGCCGAACACTTTACGCATATGTTCCTATTTTGCATATTCTTTATCTGCATTCTATTATAGTACAAATCTGTGAAAATACAAGGTTGGAAAAAGACAATTCTTATGCTATTCTATTTCCATAAAATCTTTCAGAAAGTGAAGCCTGATTTAAAATGAAAAAACTATTGATATTGACAACCGGAGGCACGATCGCCTCTGTGAAAACACCTCATGGCCTGATTCCGGCCCTTACATCAGAAGAGCTTTTATCCTATCTGCCTGAAATCGGAAGTGATTTTAAACTGACTACAAAGGCGGTCTGCAATCTGGACAGCACGGATATCACGCCGGAGCACTGGCTCCTGCTGGCCCGGGCCATAAAAGAGGAATATGAAAATTATGATGGGTTTGTTATCTGCCACGGGACCGATACGCTGGCTTACACAGCGGCAGCCCTCTCTTATCTGATCCAGCACTCGAAAAAGCCCATTGTTCTCACCGGAGCGCAAAAACCCATCGGCTCGGAGATCACCGACGCAAAATCCAATCTCCGCGACAGCATTCTTTACGCGGCCGACCCGGATTCCCGCGGCGTGCAGATCGTCTTTGACGGCAAAGTCATCCTGGGAACCAGAGCAAAAAAAACCAAGACGCTGAGCTATGCGGCTTTTTCCAGCATTAACTTTCCCTTCCTCGCGACTATTCAGGATGGCAGGATCATCCGCTATCTGCCGCCTGGGAAAGAAAAAAAGCAAACGGTCTTTTATGACAAGCTGAATCCAAAGGTCTTTTTGCTAAAACTGACGCCCGGCATCTCGCCCCTGCTTCTTGCCGATATATTCCGTTTCTACGACTGCGTCATCATCGAAAGCTTTGGGGTGGGCGGCATCCCTGACAGTCTGGAAAAAGAGCTGTTTTCCCAGCTTTCCAGATACGCCCCGGAGGAAAAAGTCCTGGTTATGACTACCCAGGTCACTTATGAGGGAAGCAATGTGGGGACTTATGAAGTAGGCCGCCGGCTCCGGGAATCCTTTAACATTCTGGAAGCAAAGGATATGACGCTGGAAGCTGTTCTGACCAAAATGATGTGGATCATGGCAGAAGACGGCCTTTCCTGGGATGATATCTACAGCAGGTTTTACTCCCGGATCAATTCGGATACCCTGTATTAAGCTCTGCCCTCCGGAGGCTATCAGCTTTCCACCAGCTGATCCAGCGATTTAAAGGTATACCCCAGATCTTCCCACTTGGTCAGCAGTTCATCCAGAATCTCAGCGTTGGTCTTGGAAGTGCTGTGAAGAAGGATAATGGCACCCGGATGAACTCTCGGGATCAGCTTTTTAAAGGCTTCTTCCCGGGAGGGCTGCTGGCTTTCATACCAGTCCACATAGGCCAGGCTCCAAAAAATCGTATGGTATCCCAGTTTTTTTGCCATTTCCAGATTTTTTTCACTGTATTTTCCCTGAGGCGGCCGGTAAAATTTCCGCAGGTTTTCTCCCGTGGTCTTTTTGTACAGCTTTTCCAGGTCACCGATTTCCTTCGAAAAGCTCTCCATGGTGGAAATCTGAGACATATCCGGATGGTGGAAGGTATGGTTTCCCACGATATGCCCCTCTTTTACCATACGCTTTACCAGCTCCGGATTCGTTTCCAGATAGTTTCCTACCAGAAAAAACGCGGCTGGCACCTTATGTTTTTTCAGCGCGTCCAGGATCTTCGCGGTATATCCGTTTTCATAGCCTGCGTCAAAGGTAAGGTACAGCACCTTCTCCGTTGTATCCTCCGCGTAATAAGCGTCGAACTGTTTCAAATAGTCAGCTGTCGCATTGGCCACAGGAGGCTGCCCGGCCTGCTGGAAGCTGAGGCCCCAGTTTCCGTCAGCAGAGGTAGATACCGCGTCTTTGCCCGCCGCTTTCGAAACAGCAATAACGGCCGTCAGCGCGAGAACAAAAGTACAGGCCAGCGCGGTCATCCGCAGAAATTTCTTTTTTCGAATCATTATAATCATAAAAAATCACCACCCAGTCCAGTATACTGAGTGGCGCGTTAAACTATTCTTTTTAACCCGGAAAGGGTACATGCCTCTAATTCACTTCTTTCAGCTCTCCTGTGACAGAATCCATAATAAAGCCTCCGATTTTGATATCATCAGGAATCAGAGGATGGTTTACCAGAAGATCAACGGTTTCCCGTACAGAAGATTCCACATCGTTAAATCCACTGAGCCACTTTTCAAAATCAATGCCGCAGTAGTTCATCATATCCAGGGATTCCTGAGAAACGCCTCTGGCCTTCATATGTCCGATCATCATTTCGCTGTCCATATGCTGGACACCGCAGTCGGTATGACCGATCACCAGAACGGTTTCCACTCCCAGCTCGAAAATAGCGATCAAAAGGCTCCGTACAACACTTCCAAAAGGATTGGAAATCACCCCGCCAGCGTTTTTTATGATTTTTACATCTCCGTTTTTAAGCCCCATCGCGGAAGGCAAAAGCTCCGTCAGACGGGCATCCATGCAGGACAGGATCGCCAGCTTTTTATCCGGGTATTTGCTGGTAACATAAGCTTCATATTTTTTGTCTTCCACAAACTTTTTATTAAACTCCAGGATTTCTTCAATCACGCGTTTTCCCCTCTTTCCTTCATGTCCAGTTGCTATCCTGGACGCAGTTTTTTCCTGTAAAGTCCATTTCCTGTAATGATACTCTTTGAAAATCACAGTGTCAAGTCTCGCGTCCCCGCATTATAATCATCCTTTTTCGACAATAATATCAATGCGGAAGGGTTGTCTTGGCGGCACGATTGTTATATAATTAACAAAAAAGGGAGGATGTTTTATATGTTAACACTGATTAGGGCCCCTCATAATTATATTCAGGGGGAAAACGCGCTAAATGAATTTTATGAGAATGTGAAAGCTATGGGCAAAAACTTCTTAATCGTCTGCAGCAGGAGTGGTTTGAAGGCTTCTCAGGCGAAGATCGAGGCCAGCTGCGCGGGTCAGGAGATTTCTCTGACCTTTGAGGTGTTCGGAGGGATCAGCTCTAAGAGCGAAATTGCCCGGATGCGGGAAATCATTCGTGAAAAGAAAATCGATGTGGTGGTTGGTGTTGGTGGAGGATCCGCCATTGATACAGCAAAGGCCAGCGCTTACTATGAAGGGAAAAAAATTGTTATCGTTCCTACGGTCTGCGCGACGGACGCTCCTTGTACCGGGCTCTCTGTTATATACAATGATGATGGCTCGGTGGATTCCTACCTGTTCTACCCGACCAATCCAGATGTGGTAATTGTGGATTCTTCTATTATCTGTAAATCCCCAGTTCGCTTTTTGATATCCGGTATGGGAGACGCGCTCGGAACTTATTTTGAAGCAAGGATGTGCCAGAAAGCCAAAGCTCCATCTTTGGAAAACGGCGGTGTTTCCAGATCGGCCCTCGCGCTTTGCTCACTCTGTTATGATACTCTGCTGGAACATGGCGTCAAGGCAAAGGCCGCGGTTGAGCTTGGCCTTCTGACACCGGATGTTGACGCAATTATTGAAGCAAATACTTATCTATCCGGTGTCGGCGCTGATAATGGAGGCCTTGCTGCCGCGCATTCCATCTACAACGGCTTTACCGCGCTGGAAGAGCTGACCTCTATGCATGGAGAAGTAGTTGCTTTTGGCACTTTGGTGCAGTTGATCCTTGAAGAAGGTTCCACCGATGAATTCTATGAGGTAATGGACTTCTGCCATTCTGTAGGGCTTCCGGTCACACTTGCTGAAATGGGAGTTTCCGCGGATCCTGAGCGGATTCAGATTGCCGCCGAAAAAGCATGTCTTCCGGGTGAATCCATCCACAATATGATTGGAGATGTCACTCCTTCTCAACTTGTAAACGCAATTCTGGTAACAGACGCTTTGGGAAAAGAATTCACGGAATAATATAAAAATACCGCTGCTTCAATTCGCTGTTGGAGCAGCGGTATTTTTCTGCGCCGGCCAATCATGTTGACGTTCTTTTCATTCCTGTCCGCGTCTGCTATAATTGAAGCTGTTTTAAAAAGAAAGGATCCCTCTATGCAAGTCGATCTTCTGAAAGGAAATGTAACAAAATCCATGCTCCTGTTTTCTGTGCCGCTGATTCTTGGCAATCTGCTGCAGCAGCTTTACAATATCGCGGACACGCTGATCGTAGGCCGTTTTTTAGGTTCGGAAGCCCTAGCCGCTGTGGGTTCTTCCTTTACACTGATGGTATTTCTCACATCCATCCTTTCAGGCCTATGTATGGGAAGCGGCGCGTTGTTTTCCATGTTTTTCGGAGCAAAAAAAGAGGATGAGCTAAAATCATCCTTTGTATTTTCCTTTTATTTTATCGGAGTGATCTCTCTGTTGATTACTGCGGCGGCCCTGCTGTTCCTGGACCCCATCATTCGGCTTTTGCAGATCCCTCCTGAAATCTTCCAGCTGGCCCGCTCCTATCTGCGGGTTATCTTTTATGGCATTCTGTTTACTTTTATTTACAATTTTTTTGCTTCTCTTCTGCGGGCTTTGGGGGATTCTGTGATTCCTCTGATGTTTCTCGGATTCTCCGCGGCGCTGAATATTCTGCTGGATCTTCTTTTTATTCTCGGCTTTTCCGCCGGGATTCTGGGCGCAGCCTGGGCCACAGTCCTTTCACAGGCATGCTCCGCTCTTGGCATTGCCATTTACTGTTTCTTCGGCAAGCCGGTCCTGCGGCCTGAGGGCCGCCATTTCAGACTTCAGCCTTTCATCTGCCGTAAAGTGATCCAATATTCGCTTCTCACATCCATGCAGCAGTCTGTCATGAATTTCGGAATCCTTATGATACAGGGGCTTGTTAACAGCTTTGGGGTTGCCGTTATGGCCGCTTTTGCCGCCGCCGTAAAAATCGACGCGCTAGCTTATATGCCGCTTCAGGATTTCGGCAATGCCTTTTCTACCTTTATCGCTCAAAATTTCGGAAGCGGAAAAAAAGACAGGATCCGCCAAGGATTCCGGTCAGCTTTTATCACCGCGCTGCTCTTCGGCCTTCTTTTATCCGCCATGGTCTGCTTCTTCGCAAAATCACTCATGTCGATTTTCATAATTCCTGAGGAAACAGAAATCATCTCCATTGGAGTCTCTTATCTGCGTATTGAAGGGGCTTTTTACTGCGGGATCGGCTTTCTCTTTCTGTGGTATGGCTTTTTCAGAGGCATAGGCCGTCCCGGGATTTCGGTCATTCTGACTGTAATTTCTCTGGGCATACGGGTCCTTCTCGCTTACAGTCTCGCTCCTGGCTTTATCGGTGTTTCCGCTATCTGGTGGGCAATCCCTACCGGCTGGGCGCTGGCGGATCTGACGGGACTTTTTTACTATCAGAAATTGAAAAAATCCATGTAAAGTATTTTCCCATTTCTGCATACACTAATGCGGGAGGTACTGAAAGCATGAATCTAAAAAAATGGCACTTTGCCGGTATTCTTTTTACACTTGTCTTTGGAACACTGGACCATTTTATCTATAGCTGGTCCGGCAATCATCCGCTGGCAGCTCCTTTTTGCGCAGTCAATGAAAGCACATGGGAGCATTTAAAGCTCCTTGTTACTCCCATGCTTCTTTTCACCTGTTTAGAATACTGGGTTTACGGAAAATACCGTCCCGGCTTTCTGATCATCCGCGCCCTGTCCATCCTCAGCGGTATGGTGTTCATTGTAGTCCTGTTCTACGGTTATACCTCTTTTACAGGAGACAATTATTTGTGGGCGGATATCCTTACCTTTATTCTGGCCGTTCTCGCCGCCTTTTTCCTCAGTCTGCTGCTGATGAAACGGAATCTGCTTGCTTCCGCTGGCGCGGAAATGACGGCCCGGGTCCTTACTGCCGCTATCATAGTCTGCTTCTTTTTATTTACCATGCAGCCTCCGCATGTATTCCTGTTTCAGGATCCGGTCACCGGTCAGTTTGGAATGTAGCTAGTCGCAGGCAAACTGAAGCAGCTGCCCGCTTTCTTCTTCTGTCAGCTTCATGGCTTTGCAGAGCCGCTCCAGCTCTTTTCTTGGTAGGATAAAGGTTTCGTCTGTACAAATGCGGGTAAAGTCCTCTTTACTCATGCCTGTCTGGCTGAACGTGATTTCTCCGCTGGCGATTTTTCTGTCGTATATATGAAAAAACGCGCTCGCAAAGGTCTGGGTCATATTGATTCAACTCCTTTTCTCTTGTTACGCTTTCAGTATACTATGTACATTTACAAATCTCAAGCTCTTCCGATTTTGTCTTCTTATTGACAAATTTTTCTCATTAATTTAAACTGACTACGAAGGGAGATCAATACTTATGCAACTGAGTGAATTGAAAATCGGACAAAGCGCTTCCATTGTCTCTGTAGGCGGAGAAGGAGCCTTAAGACAGCACTTTCTGGATATGGGGCTGATCCCTGGCGCGGAGGTTACGCTGATCAAACTGGCGCCTATGGGCGATCCTATGGAACTGCGCATCCACAGCTATGAGCTCACCCTGCGTCTTGCCGACGCTGAAAATATAAAAATCGACCAGGTCCGCAAAGCGGATACAAACGCCCCTCTGCCGCTTTCCAGGCCGCAGGCCTATCACCCGGGACTGGGCGAGCCGGGAATCTATCACACCAAATCGGATGGCGACCCGCTTCCTCCCGGACAGCAGCTTACCTTTGCTCTGGCGGGCAATCAGAACTGCGGAAAAACGACACTGTTCAACCAACTGACCGGCGCGAACCAGCATGTAGGCAACTTTCCCGGTGTTACTGTAGATCGTAAGGACGGTGTGATCAAAGGTCATGAAAATACGCTGGTGACCGACCTTCCCGGTATCTATTCCATGTCCCCCTACAGCAGCGAGGAGCTGGTTACCCGCCAGTTCCTGCTGGAAAGCAGGCCAAAAGCCATCATCAATATCGCGGACGCGACGAATATTGAGCGGAACCTTTATCTGACTATGCAGCTGATGGAGCTGGATATTCCCATGGTTCTGGCTCTCAATATGATGGATGAAGTCAGAGCAAACGGCGGCTCAATTCGGGTAAATGAGATGGAAGCCATGCTGGGCATTCCGGTCATTCCCATCGCGGCGGCCAAGAATGAAGGGGTCCGGGAGCTGGTAGATCACGCTGTACATATCGCTCAGTATCAGGAGCGCCCAGGCAGGGCGGATTTTTGCAGCCCAAACGACCATGGCGGCGCGGTGCACCGGAGTCTCCACGCCATCATGCACCTGATCGAAGATCACGCCCGCCATCAGCGGATTCCGCTCCGATTTGCCGCAAGCAAGCTGGCAGAGGGAGACCCTGTGATTCTGGAAGAACTAAAGCTGGATCAGAACGAACGGGAAATGCTGGAGCACATTATTCAGCAGATGGAGGAAGAACGCGGCCTTGATCATTCCGCCGCCATCGCGGATATGCGGTTTCAGTTCATCGAGCAGGTCTGCCGTGAAACCGTTGTAAAGCCAAAGGAAAGCAAAGAGCATACCCGCAGTCTGAAAATCGACCGGCTGCTGACGGGAAAGTTTACAGCTATCCCTTCTTTCGCGGCGATTATGGCTCTGGTGTTCTGGCTTACCTTTGGGGTAATCGGATCCTGGCTTTCGGAATTATTGGATCTGGGAATCACCTGGCTCACGGACATTACAGATCGGGCTCTGACCGCCTACGCGATGAACCCGGTGATCCATTCCCTTATCATCGATGGAATCTTTGCCGGAGTTGGAAGCGTCTTAAGCTTTCTTCCCATCATTGTGACCTTATTTTTCTTCCTTTCCATACTGGAAGACAGTGGGTACATGGCCCGAGTAGCCTTTGTTATGGATAAGCTGCTGAGAAAAATCGGTCTTTCCGGGCGAAGCATTGTACCTATGCTCATCGGCTTCGGCTGCAGTGTCCCCGGCGTCATGGCAAGCCGCACTCTGCCTTCAGAGCGGGATCGAAAAATGACCATCCTTCTCACGCCTTTTATGAGCTGCTCGGCCAAGCTGCCGATTTACGCCCTCTTTACAGCAGCCTTTTTTCCAAGCCGCGGCGCGCTGATTATGATTGCCCTGTATTTCCTTGGGATCCTGACAGGTGTCCTTTACGCGCTCCTGCTGAAAGGCACCGCGTTCCGGGGCGAGCCTGTCCCCTTTGTCATGGAGCTTCCCAATTACCGGATGCCCGGGATCAGGAATGTGTGGCATTTACTTTATGATAAAGCAAAGGATTTTATTACCCGGGCGTTTACCGTTATTTTTGTCGCTACCATTGTGATCTGGTTCCTGCAGACCTTTGATGCCCGGCTCAATGTGGTAGCTGACTCTCAGGACAGTCTGCTGGCCGCTCTGTCCGGCATCATCGCCCCACTTTTAGCGCCTCTGGGTTTTGGGGACTGGAAGATCTCTACCGCGTTGATCACTGGATTTATGGCCAAGGAAAGTGTTGTTTCTACTTTAACGGTTCTGCTGGGAGGGACTACGGCTGCCCTCGGCAGTATCTTTACTCCGCTGACAGCCGCTGTATTTTTGGTATTCACACTCCTGTACACACCTTGCGTTGCCGCCGTTTCTTCGGTAAAACGGGAGCTGGGAGGCAAATGGGCCTTTGGGGTGGTTGTAATCCAGTGTCTTATCGCGTGGCTCGCGGCCTGGCTGGTCCGGCTCGCTGGTCTGCTGCTGGGACTCGGATAGAATAAGGAGCCCGTCCCGCTCGCCGGGCCGCGCGGGCAGAAAGATTTCCTTTATCCTGCTTCCTATTATGGCAGTTCATCCAGATGGGAACGCAAAAGCTCAATAAAGCGTTTGCAGGCAATGGGCAGACTGGCTTTATCCTTATAACCGATAGCTACTGTTCTAAAAATCGGAGGATCCGTCGCGCAGAGCCTGATTTTATAATTGGTCCTGTGCAGAACCAGTTCTGCCAGAATACTGATTCCCAACCCCGCTTCTACCATCGTCATAATGGCGTAATCATCGTGAATCGTGTATTTAATATTAGGAGACACCCCTATCGAGCGGAACGCTTCCAGGGGTTCATAGTAATGCCCTTCTTCCAAAAGGATAAAGGGCTCTTCCGCCAGCATTTTAAGAGGCACCACATCTTTTTCACCAAGAGGATGCTCGTTTGGAAAAACCGCCAGCATCGCCCCTTCCTTCAGCACTATGGTTTCAATTCCTGTTACCGCCCTCGGATTCACAAAGCCGAAGTCAATCGCCCCGGTCTTGATCCACTCATAGATTGAAGTATAGTCTCCCTGATGGATGACAAATTCCACCCCCGGATACTGCTGCTGAAATTCCTTCAAAAGATTTGGGAGCCAGTGAGCGGAGATACTGGCAAGGGTTCCCATGCGGATGACCCCTGTTTCCAGCCCTTTTATTTCTTTTATTTTTTCCTGAACAGAATGATACTGATAGATCATCTTTTCTACCTGAGGGTAGAGCTCTTCCCCTTCCAGCGTCAGCTTCGCGCCGGTACGAAAACGATTAACCAGTTTGATGGATATTTCGTCTTCCAAAGAAGCGATCATCTGGCTCATGGCGGACTGAGAATACCCCATGGCCTCTGCCGCTTTGGAGAAGCTTCCAAGTTCAACAATTTTTTGAAGCGCGAGATATCGATTCATTTAATTCACTTTTCCTTATACTACTATTAGATATTATTGTTTTACTTATATTTAATATCAGTATATACTAAATAAAAAATAAACGCAAGGAGATGAATTTTATGAACGATAGAATTGTTGTAAAAAAAGAAGACGCAAAAAAAAGAACCTTTAAGGGAGTCAGCCTGGATTCTCTCGCGGTAGGAGAAAAGTCCATGGTCACAAAGATGAATTATGTTGTGGGAAATTACGCGGACCAGCATACTCACCCTCATGAACAGTGCGGATATGTGATTTCCGGTAAATACCGCATGACTGTGGAAGATAAGGAATTCATCCTTAACGCTGGTGACAGTTACGCCGTGCCTGGAAATGTCCCTCACTCTTTTAAAGTATTAGAGGCAGGCGAAGTTGTCGATGTCTTTACACCGCACAGGGAGGATTATCTGTAATTATGGAAATTATCCAATATAGAGAAGAGTATAAGCCTTCGTTCATACAGTTTAATACAGACTGGATCGTAGATAATTTTGGCATTCTGGAAGAAGAAGACAAAGAAACCTTCCGCCATATCGAGGAAAGTCTCAAAGAAGGCGCAATGATCTACTTTGCCGTTGAAAAAGGCGTTGTTTTGGCGACCTGCATGGCAAAACCGCTTGATAAGGATGGCACCTGGGAGCTGTGCAAGCTGGCTTCCAACAAGCATGTTCCCCACAAAGGCGCCGGAAGCGCTGTCTTTGAAGCCGCTATGGGATGGGCTGTGAACCATAACGCCAAAAAGCTGTTTTTATTGTCAAACAGCACGCTGAATGCCGCGCTGCATATCTATGAAAAGTACGGCTTTCGGGAAGTAAAGCTGGATGACTATGAATACGCGCGGGGCGATATTGCCTTTGAATATATCGTAGATGGTCCGGCAAGCTGAGAAATTGAAAAAAATTAAATTGGTTTGAGATGTTGTCGGAAAATATACGCAAGTTCTCTATTGTCCCCATGAAAAGATTTGATACTTGCGTTTAACATTTCTTCGTGTGTTGTTTGTGTTAAATCAAGCACATAACCACATTTTAGACATAATTCTCTGGCAAATTCTCTTTGTGCTCTGCCGTTACCTTCTCGGAACGGATGCAACGCATTTAGATCCGCATAATGATTGGTTAATTGGTGTATGAATTGTTTTTCATCATTTTTGGCGCCAAAGCAGTCTGAATAATAATTTGCAAAAATAAAATTTGCGTAGGACGCTATATTTTGTGTAAGGCAAAATAAATTACCCTTACCGATATTAACGGTTCGAGGTTCTCCCGCCCAGTCATATAAGTCTTGGAAGATGTATTTATGAATACCGCAAAGATGATTGAAATCAAAAGTTCCGTCAATAGGATGACACTGCAAGTCCATTAATTGTATGGTCGCATATTCAATTTCAGCCTGCAATAACATCTTTTTATCTCGGATATCTAATTTGTTTTTCAAAATGTCTGAATTGTGGTAACAATAAATGTCATCGCGCATTAGTATACCTCACTTTGATGTCATCAAGGATTTCCTTTTTTGTTTTTTCGCCAGTCAGATACGCGCGCATATTTTCGTAAGCTTGTTTTGTAACGGGCATGTTTTCAATTGCCATTGTAGCCGCAACTTGGTTGATCATTTCTTGTTGCTCGGCTGTAAGTGATTTACTCATGAAAACTCCTTTCAAATAATGCCATAACGCATGATCATTATAACATGGATTGAACCATTTGCGCGCGTCATAGTCCTCTAAATTGTACGCATGACAATTTAGCTGTTGTATGATATTATTTGGTGAGCTGTTGAGGGAATTGTAGGAAAAGAGGAGGATTATTCATGATTTTTTTAAAAAACGATTACAGTCTCGGCGCGCATCCGAGAATTTTAAAAGCGCTGACTGACACCAATATGGTACATACAGAAGGGTACGGTATGGATCCTTTCTGTGAAGAAGCAAAAATACTGCTGAAGGATTTATGCGAAACGGAAGACGCAGATATCCACTTTCTTACAGGCGGCACGTCTGCCAATCTGATTGCGCTTTCCGCTTTTCTGAGACCGCATCACGCAATCCTGGCAGCGGACAGCGCTCATATCTGCGTTCATGAAACCGGCGCAATTGAAGCGACTGGCCACAAGGTCTTTCACGTCCCTGGTCACGACGGAAAGATCCTTCCGCGGCAAATCGAGGAGGCTGTCCGGCTCCATATAAATGAGCATATGGTAAAACCAAAGCTGGTCTATATTTCTAACGCGACAGAGGTCGGGACAATTTATACGAAGGAAGAGCTGTCCGCCCTGAGAAAGATCTGCGATAAATATGATCTGTACCTTTACGCGGATGGCGCGCGTTTGGGCTGCGCTCTGACCGCGGAGGGAAACGATGTTAGCCTTTCCGATATGGCGGCTCTGACCGATGCCTTTTATATCGGCGGCACAAAAAACGGCGCTCTTTTCGGAGAAGCCCTGGTGATTTTACGCCAAGAGCTGAAAGAGGACTTTCGTTTTCATATCAAGCAGCGAGGCGGGATGCTGGCAAAGGGAAGACTCCTTGGAGTTCAGTTTACAGAGCTGTTCAGGGATGGTCTTTATTTTCAGCTGGCGCGGCATGCCAATGAAATGGCGCAAATCCTGCAAAAAGGAATTCTTGGAGCGGGATATGAATGCCTTACGCCTTCACCTACGAATCAAATATTCCCTATTTTTCCCAATACGCTGATTGACCATCTTCAGAAAACCGCTTCCTTTGATATCTGGGAAGCATACGGAGACCGGGCTTCCGCGGTTCGTCTGGTCGCTTCCTGGGGAACAAGCGAAGAAGATGTCATGGAATTTTTGCAAAGTCTGTAGACCTGGACGCTGTACGCTTCGTCATAAGGCGGCTGGCCTCAGCGGCATTTTACATCGGGCGGCTTCCGCGCCAAAAGGCTTTACTGCTGCCCGGTATTTCCGGTTTGGTCGGTCCGCTGGCAGGTTCCGCCCCGGTCTGTAAAATAATCTTCGATTTGGGCCATCAGAATATTGGCGTCATAGTACTGCTCTGTCTGTACATGATCGTCAACAAAGGCGTCTCCCCCCGCGGAAATAATCCGGTATTGTTCATCGTAGGTAATAGAATATATGTATTCCTCACCATCTAAGGTACAAAGCAGCTCAGAAGTTTTCGTCTCTCCTGACGAAGGAATATACATAAAGGCAATCAAAGAAGCAATATAGATAAAAACAACCAGGGCTATCACCGCGAATATTCCAAAGGCAGCCCGCCTGATAATGGTTCTGCGGCGGCGGCTCTGATTGGCCAGCTGTTCATTGAGTATTGCCAGCTGCGTCGCGATCTCATTCATATTCGCCGCTTCCCTGTTTTCTTTCGGCTCTGCTCCCAGCAGTTCTTCCACAGTAACGTCGAACAGTTCCGCAATTTTTGTAAGCATATCCGCGTCGGGAACGGATATTCCTTTCTCCCATTTTGACACGGTCTGACGAACAACATTCAATTGCTGTGCCAGTGTTTCCTGCGAATACCCGTTTCTTTTCCGAAAGCTCTTTATGTTTTCTCCAAGCATTGTGTTTTTCCTCCTTGTTTCTTCGAGCCCAAAATCGTTATTTTTTCAAGCTCCTTGTTATTGACACACAAAGTATACAGCACACCTGCCCGCGGCTGCCAGCAACGCGGATTAACATTTCCGCACTTCCGCCGTCCCAAACCGGAAATAACTCCGCCGCTATACCTCTCCCGCGGATGGAAAGGATCGCTCAAAATCCATCTGAACTAGTTTTTTCCCATTTGGCAATTCACGCTCCAGCCTTCTGATCGTGTGGTAATCGATTTCATCCATGGCTTTCCCCAACGCACGCTCTTCCATTTGATAATGTACCCGCTCCAAACCTTGAAACACATCTAAATATGGTGAATCCGATACCCAGTTCCCCTCCATATTAATTTGTATCACGCACGAAACGTACTTAGGCGCCGCGTATTGGATGGCTTTTTGAAAGCATTCATATCCAATATACTCAATCAGGAGATTCGCGATAACCAGGTCCGCTTTTGGCAGCTGATCCGCTTCATGGATCAAATTAAGGCACAGACATTCCAGTGTCCCTTCTAAATTCGGATATCTTATACGAACTTCTTTCAGATAGGAGGAATTGACATCTATTCCATATACCTTTTTAAATTTGTGTTTTGAGATATGCTCAAGACCATTTCCGCCCGCAATGCCGAAGATCATGACACTGGAAACAGGATAAGCCTCAAACTGAGCTTTCATCATTTCGTTCATAGCCTGCAGCTGCATTACCGAAGCAAGCTTCATATGGTTTTCATAATCGTTTAATGGGATTTCTTCCCATGGATTTTTCATTAAATCACCTCTTAAAAATTCACGGCGTCATATACTTATATTTTTCTCGAAGAACAAGTGTCCGTCATGAGCGATTACTCCGCCTATAGCCATATTTCCGGTTCCGGCAAGCTCGAACCCTAATTTTTCATACAGGGCTACCGCCGGCTTGTTCTGTGATCCTGTGTCCAGTCTGACGGCCTTGCAGTTGCGCCGTTTTCCTTCTTCGATTATGTACTGTACCAGATCTTTTCCGATCCCTTTTCCTGCTTTTGATGGTCTGACGCAAAGAAGGTGGATAACCAGTACCTGATCAGGCAACGCAGGGCACTTCCAATTTACGCCTTCATATTCCTCAGGCTGGTTCTGGTTCGCAATGACGCTTCCGCAAATTTCCCCATCCTGCTCCAGCACATACAGGCTGCCTGTTTCCTGGCTTTTTTCCGCAGTTTCTCTCGTAGGATAAACGCCCAGCTCCCAGACTGTATAGGCTCCGTATTTCTTCTCATGCAATAACAGCTCTGTATAGCTTTGCTCCACTTGATCGATATCCTGTAACATAGCTTTTCTAATCATATATGCCTCCTTAAGCTCAATGTTTTTTGTTTTCCTTCTGGTTTCTTTCATGGCTGCCGCCGCGGGCTAGTCGCCAAATTTCATATTTTAACACGGAGAGGTCGCCATTGAATCCGATTCGGGGCCGTTGGTGACCTTTTTTCTTTCTCAGACAGGCCGCATATTTTTCGCAAGCAACTCGCTGCTGCAACAAAACTTATATATAGCTGATTATATCACATTCAAGTTCTCTGTCCGAAGGTTTTCCGAAAGATCATGCCGATTTCCTGAAAAGAATTTACATGTCTATGATTCTAAGATATACGGAACTGGCGCATAATACAAAATGGAAAGGATTCATCAACATGACGATCTTTAAAACTGTGTATAACATACTTTGGGGAGATCTCATTACAATTCCTCTGCCTGGAGGAAGCTCTCTTGGTCTGTCCTTGCTGGTGCTGCTCCTGATCCCCTCCGGCGTCTATTTTACCATACGCACTCGCTTCCTGCCCTTCCGGCTCTTTCCTGAAATGCTGCGGGTTACGGTGGAAAAGCGAACGGTTTCTCAAAAAGACGCCATTTCAGGTCTGCAGGCCCTGATCGTATCGACGGCCACCCGAGTAGGAATGGGGAATCTGGTAGGTGTGGTCGCCGCCATTTCCGCAGGGGGCGCAGGCGCGGTTTTCTGGATGTGGATCATTGCTCTGCTTGGGTCCTCTACGGCTTTCGTTGAGGCAACTCTGGCCCAGCTGTATAAAGAAAAAGACCCTCTCTATGGAGGGTATCGGGGTGGTCCCGCCTATTATATTCATCACCTTTTTATTAAGAAAAGAAGCCATCGCAAGCGTTCTGTAATGGCGGTTCTCTTCGCGCTTTCCGGACTGCTGTGCTGGTGCGGCATCAGTCAGGTTATCAGCAATTCGGTCTCTTCCGCTTTTGAAAACGCATTCCATATACCGCCGATCTATACGACAATAATTCTGGTACTCGTCGCGGCAGTTATTGTACTGCGTAAAAACACGACTGTAAAAGTCCTGGATATAATTGTTCCTATCATGGCCGCGGTTTACTTTCTGATCACTCTGTTTATCATCTTCAAAAACGCGGGCCAGCTTCCCGCGGTTTTCCAGCGAATTTTTCTGGAAGCCCTTGGGCTGCGTCAGGCAGTGTCCGGTGGTTTTGGGGCCGTTATCATGAACGGGGCCAAGCGGGGGCTTTTTTCCAATGAAGCCGGCTCCGGCTCCGCGCCCTGCGCAGCCGCGGCGGCAGATATCAGTCATCCCGCAAAAGAAGGGCTGCTGCAGGCTTTCGGTGTATTCATTGATACTATTGTAATCTGCAGCTGCTCCGCTATGATTATGCTACTGACACCGGTTGAGCTGACAGAGGGACTTGTCGGTATGGATCTTTTGCAGACTTCCATGAACTATCACATGGGAGCCTTCGGCGTCGTCCTGATTGCCGGAATCCTTTGGCTGTTCAGTTTTTCCACCTTTATCGGCATCCTGTTTTACGCCAGGTCCAATGTGGCCTATCTATTGGGAGATAACTGGACATCCCAAATCCTGTACAAAATCCTTGCTCTCGTCATGCTCTTTATGGGCGGCCTGACAGCGTATACCTTTGTCTGGGATCTGGGAGATATCGGCATCGGACTCATGACGATTTTCAATCTGATTGCGCTGATCCCACTGGCGCCTCAGGCCATCGCCTCCCTCAGGGACTATGAAACCCGCGTAAAGCCAAGGGGTAAGAAGCAGAACCGCTAAAGGCCGAAAGCCTCCTTTTACTGCTCCAGCTCACTAAGCAGTCTCCTGATTTCAGGCGTCAGCTTTTCTCTCTGCCTTTTTGTGATATGGCTGTACACCGGATAAGCGGACGAAACACCTGCAATTCCAATGACGCCAATGATTATACCTGGGATAAACATGGTTTCTGTCCAGACCATTGTGCCGCACATGCCTACACCCAGCAATAAAGCGCCGATGATTCCCACAAGGATTGAGACAATCATGCCTGGTTTTTCCGCGCTTTCATCCAGCCGGCGAAGCTGCTCCATTTTGTTTTCTTCTTTCGGAATATATTTGTCCCGAATTCGCCTGATCTCTTCCTGCCGCGCGGAAGAATAAGTGTAGCTGAAAGCTTCTTTTTTTTCATTCATGTTCTGTAACCTCCTGAATTATAGTTTTTTCTGTTTTAGTTTTTTTCTTGCCCGGATGATCATATAAACTGCCATGCCAAGCACAAGGATACAAACCGCGGACCCTGTAGCCGCCGTCATAACGCGCCTGAACTCGGGCTCTCCGGCGCCGAACCGGGAAAGCATAGCGGTTTCCAGAGAAAGCATGGATACAAAGGCCGCGGTCAGGTCGATTACCTTTGCGGCGGACAATACCGGACTATTATACTTACGAAATTTTATAGTATTAGTAATCGATGTAATCAGGCTGTAAAAAGCGTATATTGCCATAACATAGATCAAATACCCACCATATTTGAAACCCTGATTCCAGACCACTACCAGCGCCACAATCGCGGACAGTGCGACATTCATTACGATCAGCAGCTTTCCGCAAAGCCGGTAACACCGCAGCTCCGATTCATATTCCTGACCGATAGGACTGCTGCGGACATGACGCAGCAGCAAAAAACGCATCGTTGACAGGAACACATAGTAAGCGGACAGCGCAATGAACCATAGCGAGTGGTAGTATATACCGGAAGCCAATTTTACACCCACATAAAGAAGATTAATAAACAGGCCTCCATATAACGATACTTCCGTGCGAAACACAGGATCATCCAAATATCGGGCGCCGACCGGAACGCTTCGTATCTTTTGCGTCAGGGGCAGATTAACTATGCCTCTCCGTACCGCTTCTACAAGATCAGCGAACCCTGCCACCGTAATAAGCAGCCCGTACGCGGACAAGAAATAGGAGCTGTAGGTGAGGATAGAATAATTGCTTCCTATATTCAGCATGACAAACACAAAAGCAAAGGCCGGCGCCGCGATCAGGACAGTCAGCCCAGGCGGCAGGAAAACAAGTCTTTTAAGTTTTTTTCTAAACTTGTCCATTGTTTTTCCCGCTAAGCGTTACAGTAAATGTACTGCCCTTTCCAACCTGGCTTGTTACAGAAATATCCCCTCCTGTAATATCAACTACGCGCTTTACCAGCGCAAGGCCTAAACCATTTCCTTTCGTAGCATGAGAGGTATCTCCCTGATAAAACTTTTCGAAAATATGCTTTCCCACATCTTCGCTGATGCCGCAGCCGGTATCAGCAACTTTTACAAGGATAGAATCCCCCTTTGTTTTCAACGACAGTGAAACTTTCCCTCCTGGATCCGTAAATTTGAAAGCGTTGGAAAACAGGTTGCTCCACACCAGCGACAAAAGCTCCGGATCTGCCGAGACCCGCACATGTTCTTCGATTTGTATATCTAGCTCAATCCCCTTCTGTTCCCATAGCTCTTCAAAATCCAGCAGGCATTCACAAAGCTGATTTCCGATGTCATAGGTCTGAACGGACGGATAAATCGATTGATTTTCCAACTTGCTCAGCTTTAGGATATTGGAAATCATATTGGCAAGCCTTTGAGACGCCTCCGTAATAGACTTTGCGTATTCGATCCGCTTTTCCTCTGTCAGATCCGGCTGCTGGAGCATCGTGCCGTAATTCTGTATTACAGCCAGGGGGGTTTTCAGCTCATGAGATACGTTAGCGACAAAATCCGTTCGCAGTGTTTCCATCCCGGCCAGTTCTTCTGTCATACGGTTGAAATAATCAATTACAATATTAAAACCGTCATTTGGATCAATACTGCGAAGCTTTTCAATCCGTACAGACAAGTCTCCCCTCATAACCTTCTCGGAAGCGTTGATGATCCGTTTTACCGGTCTTCTTACCATAACGCGGCGGCGAAACGCGTCGATTACAGCGCAAAGCAGACTTAAAAACACAACATTGATAAAGGTTACCAACGCGGCCTGTTTAATCTCTGATTCTCCCAGAGCGATTCCTGTCACCCTTATCATGGTTTCCAAAAACAGAACCATACTGCAGGTAGTAACAAAGCACATCAAAAAGAAAAAGCTGAAAAAGTTCTGGGCCGCAATCAGTATTTGTCTGAATTGTATTCCGCTCTTCTGTTCCATTACTTCAGCACCGCCTTATACCCCAGACCGTACACTGTGACAATCTCAAAATCTCCGCATTCAGAAAACTTGCTTCTCAGCTTTGTCATATATACATCCACAGTGCGAAGACTGGACATCGTATCTCCTTCCCAGAATTCATCCATCAGCTGGGAACGGGTAAAGGTCTTTTTCGGATAGGAAAGAAGTTTGTACAGCAGGTTAAACTCCCGAACGGTCAGCGCGATCTCCTCTTCACCAAGATACGCGGTACGCTCATCCGCGTCCAGCCTTAGCTCCCCCACCTCTAATCTGCGGCTGCTTGCGATTTTAGCTCTGCGAAGCAGCGCTCCGATACGCAGAAGCAGCTCATCCAAGTCAATAGGCTTTACCATATAGTCATCAATTCCGGACTGAAACCCCTTTTGCTTTGCCGCAAAATCATCCCGCGCTGTCATAAACAAAATAGGAATATCCTGATTCTGTTCCCGAATCGTCCGCGCAAACTCAAAACCATCCGCTCCGGGCATCATAATATCAGAAATAATCATGTCAAACAGAGTGCTTCCATACATAGCGTCGTATGCCTCATCCGCGCAAAAGCACCCGACCGCTTCATATCCGTTTTGGTTCAGATAAGAGCAAACGGTACGGTTTAACGCTCTGTCATCTTCAACTACTAATATTTTGAACATTTCCTGTATCTCCTTATGTTTTTTACTATAACATGGAGATATTAAAATTTTGTTTATATTTTCGGTTTTTTTATAGAAAAAACATGTAAAATCAGGAAAGGCGCTCTGGTGTATCGAATCCTTTTTCCGCTTCCGCCTTACCCGCGGCTTCCCGTGCGGCCTGCTCATCCGCCATGCGTTTTTTCGCGTCTTCCACAGATTCACTTCGCGGGTTATGTTCTAATATACTCAAGAAGTGGTATAATATATTTCTTATCTGTCCAATCGCATATCTGTCCTTGAGAACACAATAACGCTTTCATCCATGGTTCACAGGAAGCGGTATCTCGTTTAGAAATCATTTTTTGTAACATTCTGCACAAAGCGCGGTCTTTAAAAGTCATACTGCTTTCGTTCCACGCGCCTCTTGCATAGAAAAAAGGGACATCTTTTAAATCTTCTTTTAAATTGCGCGTTTTAACTTCTACAATAGCTTTTTCATCAAAAGGAGAAGCTCCTACACATAAAATGGCAATTTTTTTGTATTTTAACTTTTCATAATTTTTACGCAAGGTATTTAGTCCTGCTATTCCACCTGCGTATATTGCCCCAGCAAATATAATACAATCATATCTTTCAGGCAGCTCCTTTTTATAGTTTTCAGCTTCAAGAACATCACAGGATAATTCTTCTTTTAACATGTCGGCATATTTCTTTGTTGCTCCATACTTTGATTTATATATGACTAATATTTTATTCATGCTTATTCTCCTTCATCAATCCTCTTTTCAAGAATATCTATGCCAGAATATAATTTCATTAAAAGCGCAAATAACGCACTTGTTTCTTCCTCTGTATAAACTTCAAATAAATATCTCAATTCTCTTTGATATTTAAAAAATTCATTATTGAAAAACGCATTTACCTTTTCTGTGGGACATATGCACAAAGCTCTTGTATCATTAGGGCTTTGCTGAATAGCAACAAATCCTTTCTTCTCTAACACGCTGGCTAATTTTTTAATGTTTTGTCTTGAGCAGCCTAATAAATTGCCTAATTGCGTAAATGTAAGGTATTCTTTAGAATGTCTGACTATCGACAATAGCATAAATTGTTTTAATGACACTTCTGGAATATGATTATCAAATAATGTCTGTAATTTATTCCCAATAATAAACAAGCTGTTGAAAATTGCCTTTTGCTGATTTTCGGTTGTATCAGAAAACTTTGCAATCAAATCATCTATTTCCATTTCTTGCTCCTCTCTTTTATAGGTAACTTATTACGTTTAATTGTAGCAACAAGTTACCTATTGGTCAAGTAAAAACACGAAATACATTTCGATAGGCCATACGGTAAAGTTTTCCGCTACCGCAATGCGCCTTTACTTTACCCGGCACCTTTCACAAACTTTAACGCTTTCATAGGAGAAACCTTGTATATACGCCTGCTAGAACATCAGGGCCTCAGTAAACGCTTGAAATGATCCTTTGATCTACGGTATATTTTTTCGGGAAATATCACAATAGCCGCTGCGTTTCTTGACCTCTACAATGGGTAATTTGACCTGATGGCAAAAGAAAAAGCCATACACATTTTCATTCCAAACTATGTACAGCTTCTTTCCCTCTTGGTTCTATTAGCTCCGCTTTAACAATTCATTTTCTCGAATCGGCTTTCATTCTTCATGATTAAATTAATCATAGGATTTACTCCATGTCCTTTTCGCAAATAATTTATTTGACTTTTGAACTCGTTTGTGATATACTATCTTTGGTGTCTTTTGACCCGCCCACTGTCGTTTCAGAAGTCGTTTTCATTATAGAAAATGGGTCCTCCCAATCTGGGGATGGTTTGGTGCATCGTGGTGCGTCGTGGTGCAAATCTTGGTAAAGGAGTGTCAGGCCAACGTGGAATTTAAAACGCTGTTTCCTATCATGAAAAAGCATTTAGCCGATGGCGACGATGTTCTATACTTTTTCCGCGAGCTTATGGCGACGATGTTCTATACTTTTTCCGCGAGCTTATGGCGATGATAACGACTGTGACCGAGGATGAGTGGGGAACCGGAAAAGACCCGTCTGTTAAGCTGAGTGATGAGACGATCCGCAGTTACACAAAAAGAAAGCTGCCAAAGAAACTGGCAGGCTCCATCGTGTACAGGCTTACGCCGGAGGTAATGGTCGAGCGGATCAATGAACGCAGTGACACTTCCCGGAGCCTCCTTGCCGACGATTTGAAGGGCTATGACCCAACGCTTGATGCAAGTAATGTCGCGGACGCCATTTCCGGCTGGATGGTAGAGATCGTCCAAGAGTCTGCCGGACTTGTTCCGCAGGACGCCTTGCAGAAACAGCGGCAACAGCAGCTTGCATCCGACCTCAAAATCAGATATGGGGATTACCTTCTTGGAGAGACGGACGGTTACTGCCCGTTTCCCGGCTGCGGCAGACAACTGACCATCACCAATAGAGGCAAAGCAGTTCATACATACGAGGTAAGCCTGATAGACAAGCAAAAACCGGCCACGCCGGATAATTTGATGGCGATGTGTCCTCAGTGCTACGCTACATATCTTCTGGATGACAGCAAGAAACTGTCTAAAGAACTGAAAGAGATAAAAAACATCCTGTCCACGCATAAGCAGAGTGTCCACTTGCTGGATGACCTTCCGCTTGAAAGAGGGATCGTGGGCGTGATCAAGAAGGTAAAGAAGCTCGGAGAAAAAGAACTTGTTGGAGCTTCCCTTGACCCGAAAGAGATCAAGCAGAAACTGAGTCCCACACAGGACATGGCGTTATACATAGCAGTGAACGGGTACGTCACGACCTACTATCCTCGGATCAAGGAAATCATGATGCACCAAGATAAGCGCAGAGAAATCGACTACGATGAGATACAGGATCAGATCCACGCTTTTATAAAAGACTGAAAAAGGCAAACAAGTCACGTCTGGAGATATTCAACGAGATCGCGGGGAAGATACACCGCGTTACCCTGCAGGACGATATCTACTGCCAGATCGTTGTCTCCTATTTCGTGCAGAGCTGCGAGGTTTTCGATGCAATTACCGAATAAACTGTATTCATATAAAGCAAGCACCCTGGAACTGGTTCCCAAGGTGCTGACAGAACTGAAAAACGGTCCGAAAGAAGTGAAGGACTTATTCCTTGTGATGAGACCGGCTCTGGCCGATGCCACGGACTTTCTGTCCGTCATGGACTGCCTGTATGCTCTCCGGGCGGTCGATATCAATGAAGATGGGGAGGTGTACTCATGCTTATAGAAATGACCTCACCTGCGTTTAAGGAAAAAGGACAGGCACGGCCTCCAATCCGCTTCAAAGAGGGATTGAACGTCGTTCTTGGAAAAGAGGACGGGGAAAATTCTATCGGAAAGTCCTCCGCAATGCTCGCCATTGATTTTGTTTTCGGCGGCAACACCTATCTGTCCAGCGATGGCGTGAAGCACATAGGCGATCATACCATTTTCTTTACCTTTGAATTTGATGGAAAACCTTACCGCTTTGCCCGCAACACTTCTACTCCTGATGATATCCATGTGTGTTCCGAGGGCTATCAGCTGACCGGGGATGTATGGACAAAGCAGGAATTTGCAAACTGGCTCAAGGAGAAATACGGCATCGACTTTGCCGGGCTTTCCTTCCGTGAGACCATGAGCAGCTTCTTCCGTATTTACGGCAAGGAGAACACAGATGAGCGCAGACCGCTCAAAGGGCTCCCCGGCGAGAGTATGCAGAAGTCTATCGACATCCTTGTAAAACTGTTTGACCGATATAAGGATGTAGAGGTCTTCAACGGCAGGCTGGAGGAACAGAAGAAAAAGCTGTCCGCATACCGCGAGGCACGGAAGTACCGCTTTGTTCCTGATCTTGTCGGCGGAAAGACGCAGTACGATGAGAATGTGGCTCAGATCCGCAGCCTGCAGGTGGAACTCGACAATCTGACTGCCGAGCAGGTTGAAGATCAAAAAGAGGTTGATATAGAAAAAAGCCGCATCAAGTCCCAGCTGCAGACAAGCAAGCTGCGCCTTGAGACTGAAATGCAGTCCAAGCAGCGCAGGCTGAACCTGCTGAACATGAGCCTTGAATACGGCTTGTATCCAACGGAAGCGGATCTGTCCGCCCTGCAGGAGTTTTTCCCAGGCGTCAACATCCGCAAGCTATATGAAGTTGAAAAGTACCACCAGAAACTTGCGGCTATCCTTGATGAGCAGTTCACCGCAGAACGCCAGTCTGTTGAAGAAGAAATCGCCGCTCTGCAGGAACAGATAAGTGATCTGCAGGCGCAGATCAACCAGCTCGGTTTTGTCGGAAACCTCTCCAAGGAGTTTCTGGACAAGCACTCCGAGATCAAAGGGCGCATTGACGCTCTGAAAGCGCAGAACGAGGCATATCTCACGCTGACTGACCTGCAGGATGCAAGGAAGAAAGCGGATGAAATGCTGAAACACGCTATCGAGGATATCCTTGCGGACATCGAACGTTCCATCAATGATAAAATGAAGGAGTTCAACGACTCTCTTTTCACAGAGTCGCGCAAAGCTCCGCATTTGCATTTTAACGAATACAACAGCTATCGGTTTGAAACGCCGGACGATACGGGAACAGGCTCCAACTATAAAGGCATGGTGGTCTACGACCTGGCCGTCCTCTATCTCACGGCACTTCCGGCCATCGCGCACGACTCCCTTATCCTGAAGAATATCGGGGACGGCGCTGTTGATGGCATTATGAAAATTTACGCACAGAGCAGAAAGCAGGTGTTTATAGCGTTTGACAAGCAGGCGGCTTATAAGCCGGACACTCAGAAAATATTAGCTGACAACACCGTATTGAAACTGTCCGATGGTAACTGTGAACTTTATGGTGAGTCATGGAATAAAGAGGTATCTCAAAATGAAGATGAGTTATAAGAAACTGTGGAAGCTACTGATTGACAAAGATATGAAGAAGACGGATTTGCGAAAGGCGGCAGGCATCAGTTCATCTTCCCTTGCGAAACTCGGCAAGGATGAGAACGTCACCACAGATGTGCTGCTCCGGATCTGCAAAGCACTTGATTGCGAGCTTGATGACATCGTGGAAATTGAACGAACAGAGGAATAAGGGATGATGTCTAAGATGGCATTGTCGTGACGATAGAAAGGATAGGAAAAGGCTTATGATGAACTCTATTGAACTCTTCAGCAGGACCGGCGGCCTCGCTCTCGGACTTCAGCTGTCCGGGTTCGATCATACGGCTCTTTATGAATGGGATAAGGATTCCTGCGAGAATCTGAATTACAACATTCAGCATGGGTATCCTGCCATCAAAGATTGGAAAGTATATCAAACGGATGTACGCACCGTACATTATGATGGTTATACCGGGAAAATACAGCTTGTGGCGGGCGGACCGCCATGCCAGCCATTCTCTCTTGGCGGAAAGCACCAGGCTTACAATGATAAGCGAGATATGTTCCCGGAAGCTGTCCGCGCTGTCCGCGAAGTAAGACCGAAAGTTTTTATCTTCGAAAATGTACGCGGTTTGTTGCGGAAGTCTTTTAGCGAGTATTTCAATTACATACTCCTTCAGCTTCAGCACCCGGATATCGTAAAAGCTGAGAACATGACCTGGATGGAGCATCTCGCTCTATTGGAAAAGCACCATACAGCCGTTCACACTGATGAGCTGTCCTATAATGTGGTTTTCCGGTTGTTGAATGCAGCCGATTATGGTGTTCCACAGATTCGTCAGCGTGTCATCATCGTTGGATTCCGTAGTGATTTCAATGCAAGCTGGGCATTCCCGGAGCCGACCCATTCTCAAGATGCCTTACTGTATTCCAAGTGGATATCTAAGGATTATTGGGATGAACACGACATGAAAACGCCCTCTGATGTCCCTCTCACTAAAGCGAAGTTAAGAGCCGTGCAGAAATCTGTTGAAGAGGGACTTTGCCCGATCATGCGCTGGCAGACAGTGAGGGATGCTATCGGTGATCTTCCTGATCCGACCAAGCCATATGACACCACTCTGTTCCGCAATCACGAGCATCGTCCCGGTGCGAGGATTTATGCAGGGCATTCCGGCAGCTTGCTGGATGAGCCCTCTAAAACTATAAAAGCCGGAGCGCATGGCGTCCCCGGCGGTGAAAATATGGTCGTGCTTGATGATGGCAGCGTCCGCTACTACACGGTCAGAGAAAGCGCAAGGATACAGACGTTCCCTGATGACTATCTGTTCAGCGCATCATGGACAGAGAGCATGAGACAAATAGGAAATGCTGTCCCCGTAAAGCTCGCTGCGGCAGTCGGTCAGTCTGTGTACGATCAAATGGAAAGGATGAGTAAAAATGGCTCCAAGAAATAATGAAAATATCCCCGTTCTGACACCCTACAACCCGCTGGATAAGCGTCACCTTGGAGAACAGGTGGCAGAAGCTCTTCTTGAGCAGGATGTTCAACCTCTTCCGCCGAGCCGCTTCATCGGTGCTGGTGTGTATGCGCTCTACTACATAGGAGACTTCCCGACTTACTCCGCTTTGACCGAAGTCAACAAGGATGACCAGTATCTCTGCCCGATCTATGTCGGCAAAGCAGTACCGGAAGGGGCCAGAAAAGGTGGTCAGGGTGATGATGTTGATCCTGGCACTGCGCTATATAAGCGGCTCAACGATCATGCCAAATCAATTGAAGCAGCGACCAATCTTAACCTTGCTGACTTCCGTTGTCGATTCCTTGCGGTCGATGACATCTGGATTCCACTTGCGGAATCGATGGTAATCGAGCGGTTCAAACCTGTCTGGAACTGTCTGCTTGAAGGGTTTGGAAACCATGCACCCGGTCGTGGTCGAAGCAGCATGATGACTCCCTCCTGGGATTGGTTCCATCCCGGTAGAGCATGGGCGGCAAACTTGCAACCGTTTACCAAATCCAAGGAACAGCTTGATGCTGAGATCCGAGAGTATCTTGCAGGTTCTTTGCTTTAAGCTGATTATATTATAAGTGTAGGTAGAGGTAAGTCTATGAAATATGAACTTAAAAAAGAAGCTCCAAGTTTAGCAGAAGTAATAAAAACGATATATGCCTTCTGCGTTCCTGATAGTGATAGTACTACAGCATATGGCTATTTAACTTCAGTAAATAATGTCCTTTTTAGCCAAGATATGACGACGACGCAATATGCAAAAAATGAAAATGCAGTATGGCTATTAGTTGAGAAGTTGCAGCAATACGATAGGCCCAAGAAAGTGCTATCGAGGGAATCGATTAATTTAGACCCTTTTGTAGACTGGAACATGAAAAACGTGGATTCGTGGTTTAGTGGAGAAACGAAGAAAATGCAAGAATCAACACTATATCAAGGAAGTGGTTATTATTCCTTTGGACTGATTAACCTAGCTGATTGCAAAGCATATATTCAGTATTTTTTTGATGTACTTGGCATAGAGGAAAATGCATCGTTTCTTTATGACTGTGCAACAATGCTTAATTGGAATGAGGATCTTGTTCTGTTTACTACTTATATTCTTCTAGGTTGTAGTAAAGGGAGTGGTTGGCTTGGCCAGAGGCTTCAATTATTTGAAGAATTTATCGACAGTAAACAAGACCCTGTTAATGCAGCAACTTTTGCTGAAAGAAGTTGGTTAACAGATGTAAGTCTTTTCCGCCCTCGTTCGATAGAAAAAACCGATAGCCTTTCCATGCAGGATTTTTATGTCCGGTCGGACTTCGAATCGCAGTATAGACCTTGTTCAGAACCTATGAAAAGGCTATCCAACACAAACACGAGTGTACGTAGCCTTATAGTTTCCCAAACGGGCATGGGAAAGTCTATGTACATGAGAATGACTGCGCTTTGCCTTGCGCGCGAATTACTAGAAACTGACGATCGCATTACTGCGCTATCAAATGATGTAGATCTTCCGAATGATATGTATGTTATTTATATTCCGGCGTACATGTTTTCCTATTGCTATCAAAAACAAGAGTATAAAGCCTGGACAGATGATTTTGTGAAGCTCTATTTTAACTGCATGTTCAGGCTCTCTTGTGCAATCAATTTTGATAAGCACGAAACTAGAGATAGCCGGATTACGCCTGAAACTCCTGGGTATACCCTAGATGAGCAGTTGTTAAAATATATTTCAGTATTAGCTCAAAATGGGAAGCTAGTCTTAATTGCCGATTCTTTTGACGAAATAGTTCCTGGACAAATGAGGCAGGCATACTTACAAGCATTGCAATCATTCAGAGAAACCTACTGCAACTATCCCGAAGCAGTTGGTGCTCATATTTTCATGACATCCCGCGATATGTCACAAAGCACGATGGAGGCATTAGCCTCATCTATGGCAATAACACTGTCATCCGCAAATGTTTATAGGATAAAGCCCCTGTCGGTTGAGCAGCAAAAGGAATTGATTATAAATTGGGATCGGTTTTTTGGCAACGGAATTCGAGATAACATCAATGAATTGAATAACCATTATTTTACTGAGTTGTGTTCAAATCCTTATATGCTGTCAGTTGCATGTAATATGTCCGGCACAAAAATTAACCTTATTACAGATAAGCTGATATCTAGCATTTTATATTTCCGAACAAGGGTTGCTGCCAGTTCACTAGATAGCGACCTCTTGCGTTCTGTATTAGAAAGTAAGCAGATTAAAGAAATATTACAGGACCTTGCTCTCGAAACTGTGGAATTGTCTTTGCCGCACTTTTCTTTGGACTTATTAGCGAAACACTGTATGACACGCTTTGCAGACTTAGAATTGTCAGAAGACGAGTTTAATTATTGCTACGATATATTAATTACCCTTTTTACGACGTCTGTCGGTTTAATTGTTCCAGCAGATAATGAGGATGACCGTTTTCAGTTCATGTCAAATCAAATTAGATATGAGTTGGCTGCATCAAAAATATCTGGCGAAGCATTCAAACGCGGCTCTGATACTCATGCAATTCAGTATTGCAACGCTTTTTTAAGCCGTTTAAAGAATGACAATGAGTATATCTTGCTGATTGTCCCTTTAATTTGTAAAATGGTTAACCGTACTCCGGTGTCAGAAAGCCTTATTATGCACTTGGCGTTGAGAACATTTGACCCTAAATATGAAAGTTTAGCTATTCGGGCGATGATTGACTTGTTGCTGGGCAGATATGGTTTAAACATCACGTGTTCTGTCCCTAATAAAAATGACTCGATGGCGTACGAGCATTATGTCAATGCTGATAGGTTGATTATGATGCGACTGCTTTCATCACCAGTTTTTAGTCCAAAAACATTAGAGAAACAAAGTATCCTACAATCTAATGCTCTTAAAGTGTGTGATGGCTTCCTTAGTGACTATCAAATTAAACTCCTGCACTAAGACAGATGATTACCCCTAAAATATTATCAAAATTCCTTTGTTGACACTCCACCAACTGAGTATACTAATAGTGTCGACGACGGACACCCATAATTATTCTTTCATTGGAGGAAATAAAAATGACGAAACTCGACGAACTCATTGAACAGATTCAGTCCGATTCCAACGCCAACGAATCCATGAATGGTCTTCTTGACAAGCTTGTCAAAGCGAGAGATACCATGCAAGACCCTACAGATGCAGATGCTGCTGAACAACTACTGACTGAAGTGCTTAAGGAGTACTTGGGAGGAGCGCTCGGTGACATTTCTGAAGAGAACGCCGACCCTGAATACATGGAAAAGACTTCGGCCGCAGTTGAAGAGGCCTTTACTTCACAGGGGTGGTCAAACTTTTCGAAGCGCAGCAGACGCAACGATTTGATGCAATATGAGCTGGGTTTTAATATTGAGAACACATCCATTCGAGTGAGTGTTTTTGTTGAAGATTTGCCTAAGCGGATTCGCATTCATGCAACGCTTCCATTTGTAGGAGAGAAAACATATGAATATCTCCTTAGCAGGGCAATTGTCGATGCTAATAAGCGTTTCATTTATGGCGCATTCAGTTACGACCAAAATGATGGCGAAATCACTTATGACTACAGTTACCCCATCACCCACGGTTTTTTTCAAGACGATTTCCTACGAATTCTTCACGCCGTAATTCGGACATCTGTTGACGACGAAGCATTTTCTGCAATTAAAAAAGCTGCCCAAGGTCGATATAAGAGAACGGAACGAGAGGATATTTTGAAGAGCCTTGCTCCTTTGGTTGAAGATTTGACTGATTAAATAAGGAAGGTTAAGCCATGAGCGAAATACTTAATACGAATGAATATTTCGCGTCTGTCGTTAACGCAACACGCTATGTATATGATAAAAACAGCGGTAAACGATACAGTTTAAGGTCGTTGTTCTTTTTGCAGCGGTTTGCGGAAGGTCAACATGCATTTACTCGATACGAAGATTTGCTCGAGAAATCTGAGAATGAATATGATCAAGCAACTTCTTATGGGCATGATACGATGCGACAAATACTGCGACAGTATTCTGCCAGAAAACAATCTCCTACCAGACCGGTGTTGCCCCACGTAAAAAAAGGATATCAGTCTGAGTCGGAGCTGTTGCTTTCAAGCATTACTTCTGCGTTGAATCCCAAGCAGTTTAAAAATCAAGAGAGAAACTCGGTTAATCTTCTATTGGATGAACCAAGAGACTTGTGTAATAAACTCATTTTTTCCGCAACATCTGCAAGCCGGGTGCTTATCCTTGCAAACGCAGGATTTGGCAAGACAACTCTTATTCAAAGAATTGCGCTTGCTCTGTCTGATTGTGGACCTGATGTGCCTGAAATAGATCGAGAGATCGATCGTTCGTTTCTGTCATCTATTGAAGAAAAAGAGCTGAATGATATTGTTCCGTGCGTTATCTCGTTGCGTGACAGAAGTGCCGGACTTAATAGCATTGACTCTTTAATAATCAATGCAGTTATCTCAACTATGCAAGCGGAGTTGAGTAACGAAGCAGTAAATGAGTGGCTTAAAAAAGTCCGTACACGACTCGTCTTATTGATTGATGGATTAGATGAACTCCCCAGTGAATTGGTTGTTCCCTTTCTGTCGGAACTTGAGCACTATTTATTCTTGTACCCAAGCACCAGGGTTATTATGACCACAAGAGTTTCCGGAATAGACGATGATGAAGCAAGGGCTATACTTCAAAAAACCAATTTTCGCGGAAGAACGATTTTGCCGTTAAGTGATCAAGAGGCGAAACAGTTTTGTGAACAGTGGATTCAAGAAACCAAGAGCAGTCCAGATTTATTAAAAAGTCTAGACCGCATTCAAACAGAATCTCATCTTAAATACTTAAGGGAGTTCATTAGAAAGCCCTTAGAGTTAGTAATGCTTTTACAGTACCTACCACATCAAAGCTATGCTTCATTTAACAGGTGGGATTTGTTTTACAATATTCTCTGGGCGGAGATCACTAATCATGTAAAATTTGAGAACAAGCAGTCCGTTTACGATGACGAGTGTAAATTTTTGAGTTTCTTAGCCTTCCAAATGCAGATTAGAAATATGCAATCTTTGACTTTTACTGAGTTGGAAACGTTGCTTCCTTCCATTATGAGGCTAAGTTTCTATACGGATATATTTGGCTCTAATTCTGATAATTGCGGTATTACTGCCGATAAGGTTTGGAAACATTTAAAACATGTCGCTCAAAACATTGGAACCGTTGAAACAATAGAAAGCACGAAATCTGTAACTATACCGCTCCGTTCTTATCAAGAGTACCTTGTTGCATATGCGTGCTGTAACCTTTGCTTAATTGATGGAGAGTTATACCCTAATCCTAGCAAACTCCTTGAGCCCTATATCAACGAATCAACCTGGTTGGGAGTTCTTGGGTTTGTAATCGCTGGAATGGAATGCAATGAATTTGCAGATTTAGACCAATTTTTGTCTTCTTTGTATTCGACTGCTGAAAGTATCAATAGCCTATGTGACCTTATGGAGGTGGACTTTTTCAACTCACGTGAATCAGCCAAATCTTTATGTAGGGTTAAACTTAGAAAGATCACATTAGGCAGTGCGGAAAAACAGTTAATCGAAAGATGCATGCAATCTAAATCTTCCTTTTCATTCCGTTGGGCGCTTACTGTATTGTATCGAGACGCTTTCAGTGAAGGCAGCGACCTGTTTTTAGAAGCAGTTTCTTATGCATATTTGATTGAAGCGATAGAGAAAGGCAATAATCCCATCTCTTTAGCATCTGAACTGCTGCAATCCACAAAGGGGTATGAAAAAAATATAGGTGCAGAATTGCTAGTGCTTGTTTCAGGTATCAAATTAGGCGAAGAGCCTGTTGACGAGAGGGTACTTGATGCTTTTGAAATGAAACTTTCTGACGATTTACTTATTGTTCTTCGTGATTTAGCTGTTGTTACTAAAGCACCTGTTTTTGTTCGAGCGTTGACTGAGCTTACGATTTCTCAATTAGCAGATCCTTGTACAGTAACTGCCTTTCTGGATCACCAGCTTCTTGACCTCGCTTGTGAACAACTCTTTTTAAACGAAGCCGAAGTGAAAAAGCAAATACTAAGTACAGGAACTCTACAAGGTGATTACATCCAGTATCTTAAAAACCTAATTAATACTATAGGACTTTTTCCATATCAGTTGGGATCTGTGAATTTTGTTGGTAATCATAGTCCGTGGATTCGAGCACTTGTATCTGCCTATTATGATTTTTCGTTTGATGATTTAGATTTGGATCAGATTAGCATTGCCATCTGTAAATACCATATTGCTGGAGCTACAGACGATTTTATAGTTTCCTGGGCAGAAGATATTTGCAAAGGAAGACTTTCTAGCGAGGTGCGAAAGGATCATCTGACAAAGAGAGAAAATCGTCATTTCCTGTTGGTTAGAGATTCTATCTCAAAAGAAGAGTCTGACTATTACTTGAAGCAAAACTCGAAACTCAATCGAGTGAGTATAACGGATTTACAGCCCGTGAGCAACAATCCTACAGAGCTATTCATTGCTGGAGAAGATACTAAGGCACTAGAGTTGTCGCTAAGGCTTTATAGAGAGGGCTATACTGCTAATAACAACAACTTAGCGTTTCTTGTTCGATTTTTAAAATATGATACAACGGAATTGTTTGGCTTAAGCAGATGGGCTTTTTTAGATGCCTTGCTGTATGATGGTGTGAAGGCTCATGAACCTTATTCCACCATGAATTATGCCCTGTCTTTACTAGAACGTGATGACACAGATCAGGCCAAACAATTACTTCACGCAATGAGTACTGAAGAGTTAAGTGATATCTCCAGGAACTTTTGGTATCCAATCATGTGGAAAAAGCGAATGGAGCCTGAGGGAGCCTTGGTATGTCTGTTGTCACAACGTGCTGGAGCCGCTACATTCCCTGAGTCTGAGGAAATGCTAAAAACTGTTACGGATAGAGCTCCGCTTTGGGCGGACGTCTTATAGTAGATTACCCAAAAGGAAAGCAGAGGTGGATGGGTTGTTAGATAGTAGTGCAAGAATAATTTATACGGGAGAAACTGACGTTGTAGTAAGCCAATCCTACTTATCTTTGACGTTTCGCAAAGAATGGTTTTTTTCTAAAGATAAACATTGTTTTGGAATTCCGGTAAGCATGGAATGTACCGATACAACCGGTGATGCTTTTATTGCCATATCCTTGCATGATGCAAATAACAATCTGAATGTTAGTTTAAGTCTCGATATTCGTCAGAAGTATAACGGTATCGTTTGGGTAGATAGTAGTTCAAAGGACTGCATAGTCAACATAGAAACAAATGTTCGCTTATGTGGAAAGTTCTTCCCACAATCAATCCAAGTCGATTTTTGCAGTGCGATCCTAAATGAATCTTTTAATAACGAACAGAATAAAGATCGCAAACAAAACTGCTTTAACAGTTTAGATTTTTTTGAACTGTGGAAACTACGGGAAAATACATTATGTCTTGATGGGATAGTGTTGAGTACTGTTTTACAAAACATGCTCCGTCCTAATGGGTACCTTGTCTACCCTCGTGAGTATCCAGGGTCAGATTATCATAAATTTGACCGGGCTTTTTATGTTTGGTGCGGTTTGCATGTCGGCAGTCCATCCGAGGTTTTCTATTATACACCGCCAGAAGAAGCTGGTGATGAGCAGGAATTAAATGCGTTAAAAATCCAGGCCGCATTAAGCCGTCATATAACCCCAGATGGCAGTAGCGTTTTATCGGATGAGTTATGTATTTTTGCAACAGATAAAGATCACCCAAATTCCAGCTTAAATAGTATTTCTCATATCTCCTATAGCTTTTTTATGGAGGATGTTGTATGGGATACTGATTTAACAAACTTAGTAGTTCATTTTGAACCAGATGAGATCAATGATGTTCTCAAACAACAGTACCTCGATATTCCAGTTAAGTACAATGGTAAAAGTATATTGCTTAGGCTGATTCTCAACCCCAATTGGGACATTTTGTTTATTGTCATTCAGAATAAGTTGCAAGAAAGCTGATAAAACTGAAACTGGCAGTAAAAAAGTGTTGTCCCTGAAGGTTTACGAAGCGTCCAAGTAGAAACTCTTGAAGAATTACATTACTGACATATAGACAGTTGAAATCAGGATATTTTGGAACGAGATATTATTATAGAGACTTGAGGAAATGTTATGGAAGATATGTTTGTTATAAACGATGGTCGTCTTATTTCTTATAACGGGAAGATGCATACTGTTGAAATCCCCGGACAAGTAATCGTACTAGGGAAAAACTCTTTCTTTCATAATGCTGATGTTCACAGAATTGTTGTTGGGGAAAATGTCAAGCGGATTGAGTCAAGTGCGTTTCACGGTTGCGGTGCTCTAAAAGAGATTGTTCTGCCAGATGGGCTGGAATCTGTAGGTGAAGTAATTAAAAAGTGTAATCAGGTGAAATGGATTTTCTCAAACCCGGGTACCGTTGGGGAAAAATATGCAACTGAGCATGGCACTCCAGTAGTTCCATGTGAATGTTTAGATCAAGATTGGTATATTTCGAATGGCAAGGTTCTGAAATGCTTTCTGAAAAATGAAAAGACTATTGCTTTACCCGCCGACATTACATGCATTGGAGCGCGAGTATTTGAAAATTTTCGCAAATTAGAGTCTATTAAAATACCCGATTCTGTTCGCCGTGTGAGCACTAAAGCATTTAGAAAATGTACTTCACTGCGAAGTGTTATTATTCCTGATCATGTTTCACACCTTGACGGGTGCGCTTTTGAATCATGCACTAGTCTAAGAGAAATAGCGCTTCCTGCATCTCTTGAGGTGATTTGGGGTCACTGCTTTAACGACTGTATTTCTTTGAAAGAAATAATCATTCCGGAAGGATGCAATAAAATTTGCGGTCTTGCATTTGCAAATTGCAAGGCTCTTAGGACGATAACAATTCCAGCATCAGTTTCATTTATTCAAGATAACACTTTTTCTGGCTGCTCTACTAATCTCGTACTTATAGTTCAAGAGGGATCATTTGCTCATGAATTTGCTGAGAGGAACCACTTAAAATTCGTTGTTGTATGAAAACTTTGTATCGTGAGTTGAGAATATGGATATTCGCTCTTGCCTTCCGTATGTAAGGTTCAGAACACAGGATGTTCAATCGCTTACGAAAGTCAGGAACAATGCCATGATGAACGAGTCAGTGTTCTTTTCCGTTTTAGATGTAAGCGACATAGAAAGCAAATGCGATGTTTTATTCACATTTGACAGTGAAAAAACCAGAAAGTGTAATATCGTGCGCACTCACAAACAACTCGGTGGATGAAGATGGCAATACGAAATTTTTTGCGTCCATCAAAACCAGGACTCTCAGGATCATCATCTTATACCAACAGTTAGAAAGGAACTTAAATGGACACTTTAGATTTCTTTATTCAGAAAGCCGATTGCTTAGAGGTTGAATGTTATACCACAGGTTATATCAGTATAGATATTATTCTGGAACGCGATACCTACGGAAGAACACTTCGCGCTATCGCATTATCAAAGGACGAGAAAGATCTCGTTGAGGTCAGTTGCTATGAAGACTGGGGCGGTGATGGACACGGGTCTGCATCCATTCTTGATGACGAATTGCGCGCATTAATAGAATTTGTGCCCGACTTTAAGGTCAGTCAGGATCGGATAAGTCAAATCCTTTCTTTTTTACTAAAGATAGCTAACAACTCATTTAAAATGGTCATATCATCCGCTGGTGTTGAAATAAAATGGGAGACAGGATTCTCATGTAGTATTTCCCGAAATCAAGAGTTGCATTGTAAAAATATATTGCCGAAAGAATTGGAAAAGGAAATCCCAAGAATTACTTTCCTGCTTTGGGGATTAGAATAATATCGGTGAGTGTACGTGATTCACCGATGCAATCACACGGGATGTCAGCCTATAAGTGGATAGGAGCTATCACATGATTTATATTACCGGCGACATGCACGGAAATCAGTATAAATGGGTTGAGCAAATTGAACCGGTCCTCTCTTCCAGTGATATCATGATCATTTGCGGGGACTTCGGTATCGGATTCTGGAACGGTAGATACTGGTCGGAAGAAGCATTTCTTGACTATATTTCAGGACGGGGTTATACAGTATTGTTTGTTGATGGAAACCACGAAAATTTCAACAAGCTGAATGCTTATCCGGTTGAAGAGTGGAACGGCGGCAAAGTTCACAAGATTCGTCATAATCTCATCCATTTAATGCGCGGCGAAGTGTATTGCATCGAGGGGCTGTGGGTCTTCACCTTCGGCGGCGGCTACTCCATCGACAAATACCGTCGACAGGAAAATGTCTCATGGTGGCCGCAGGAAATGCCCTCAGAGGCGGAATATCAAAACGCCGAAGAGAATTTGAAGAAGACGGATGCACAGGTTGACTATATCATCACGCACACCGCCCCATCCGAATCGGTCTACTATCTTTCGACCATTCGCAGCACGGGAATAAGAAATAACGTTGAAGAGGAACTGCCGTTGACAACCTTCCTTGATGGAATTCAGCAACAAGTGAAGTACAAGCACTGGTATTTCGGGCATTTCCATGTAGATACAGAGCTTTGGAGAAATCAGACGGCCATACTGAATTCGGTTAGGGAGATTGCATCCGGGAAGGTTGTGCGCAGATGGGAATCCTACGAAGCTTGATCTGATTGTTTTTGATATTAGGGGCAAAACAAAACATATGAGGAGGGAAAGGCTGTGGCGTTGGAAGTACTTAACGATATTCAGAAGAGAATTCTGAAGAACAAGATCAACAAAGGCTTTAACACTACCGATTTGAATAAGGAGTTCTGCCTCCTCTACGGGGAAGTTGCAGAAGCATATGATGCTTGGAGAAAGGAAAAGCCTGACTTCGGTGAGGAACTTGCCGATATTGCAATTTATCTTTTGGGAATTGCTGAAATTGCAAAAGTGGATCTCGGAACAGAAATAGTCAGAAAGCTCGATATAATAGAACACAGAGAGTACACTGTGTTAAAAAATGGCTCACAAGTCAAAGTTGAAGCCGATGATGAGAATGTATCTCGCGATGCTGAAGAGCCTACCTATTCTACAGCGGCAGTAAGAGATTACTTTATAGACGGACCGAAGTAACAGGGGTTATCAATGAAATTCAATGAAGTTCAAATCAAAAATTTAAAGTCTGAAGTGATTCCGGGAACCGGAACAGAAACAGTTCTGTTCGATGTTGAGGTTTTCCTGGAAGAGCAAAAAAGATATGCGGTGATAGAAGTCTGGAAAAACGAGTTATATGTTGCCGCCAATGTTATCAATGCCGATGGTAATAAGCTCATCGCTGAATATGTCGATGATTTTAAGTGTTGGGATGATATTCCCATGTTAATGTCTTTTTCGGTAGACTGGTCCTATATTGGGTACGGCTTTTGCAAATTAATTCAATGGGCGCCGGAAAAGGCAAACGAGTTCGGCGGATCCTTTTCACATACCGCGAAGCGTTTTTATTATGATGCCGAATTATATAATAAGTGTTACGAAGAGAAAAACGGTGTCCCCAGCAAAAAATATAGGAATCGACAATAGATGACATTGAGGAGAGTTCGCACGATGAAAATTTGGCTTGATGATCTCCGACCCGCTCCGCAGGATTACGTGCTATGTCACAGTGTAAACGAAGCGATTCGGATGATTGAAATTCATGAAACTACAGAATCGATTGATCTGATTGACTGCGATCACGATCTTGGTGACTATGCATATGACGGTGGAGACGGCATTAAGCTTCTTGACTGGCTCTTGGAGCGCGGCACGTTATATCCGATTCGTCTGCATACCATGAACCCAGTTGGTAGAGACAACATGCAGCGAATGATTGACAGATATTGGAATACATGAGGCGAACTTATATGACTCATACAATGAAGTTAAAGGATGATCCGTTTAACAAAATCGCTTCCGGACGAAAGACGATTGAACTCCGTCTGTACGACGAAAAACGGCAGGCAATCAAGATCGGTGACCAGATCGAATTCACAAGGATCAGTAATCCGGCAAAGAAGCTGCTGACCGAGGTGACAGCACTCCATCTGTTCCCCTCTTTTCAAGCGCTCTATGATGCGCTGCCGCTGAAGAAGTGCGGTTACGGCGGCGAAGCGCTGAAGCATGCCTCCTACAAGGATATGGAGCAATATTATTCACCTGAGGAGCAGGCGCAATACGGCGTTGTGGGCATTGAGCTGCGATTACTGAATAGCCGTGCAGATGATTTGACGACGACAAGCCGATTTATCAGTATGGTCCTGCGCCACAAGCCAGAGGAGATTGGCATTTCGCTGGACGAGCATGGCTGGGCGGAAGTGCAGGAGTTGATCGCAGGCGTCGGAAAAAGGTATTCTTTGGATATGGAAACGCTGGAGAAAATTGTTGCAACGGACGAAAAGCAGCGCTATACCTTCAACGAAGATCACACGCTGATCCGCGCCAACCAGGGGCACTCCATTCCGGTGGACGTTGAATTGGAGGAAGTGCAGCCGCCGGAGAACTTGTACCACGGGAGCGGCGAAAAGTTTCTTTCGAGTATCATGGCACAGGGTCTTATTCCCAAAAGCAGACTGTACGTGCATCTGTCTGCGGATGTTGAAACCGCAAAAACTGTCGGTGTACGGCACGGCAAGCCGGTTGTACTGACGGTAATGAGCAGACAAATGCAGAGGGACGGTTTCAAGTTCTATCGTTCGAAGAACGGCGTCTGGCTGACGAAGCACGTTCCAAGTAACTACCTTACTCAAATTGAGATATGACTCTCACAAAGTGAAATTAGGCTGACCCAAGCCTCCGAGACATCGGAGGCCTTTATTATTAAGCGCGGGTTTTTCCCCGAACAGTTTAGCCGATTTTCCCTTAGTGCATTACCATACTCCCTTAGATATGCTTTTGAAATGGCCTTATACTAAAGTCAGAAAACGAAAGGAGCTGACTTAATATGAAAAGTAAGGCAAAATATCTTAATATGACTGCATTGGTACTGTCTACCGACACAGTAGCATCTAAGAAAAGGGAATCTGGAGTTATTAGAGTTCGCTTCGATACACCGAATGCGCCGAGTGAAACCGTACTCAAGGTGGATGATCGCACTTATTTTAGTCGCTCCTTTGGTGAAAACGACAGAATTCGAGTTTTTTCCGCTTTGAAAAGTGAAAACGGACACACCGCACCCCTCCCCGCAATTATTGCGGACGAGAACTTCCCGGACATTTTCCGAGGAGACACTGAACTGTTAGATAATTTCCGCAATTGCGACCGCTCTCTGCAGGAAGTCATCATTGAGCGTAATCTGGGAGAACACTTCCCCAATAGTAGCGTTGACAGAGTTCGCATTAATGATTATATGCGTGCAAAAACCGTATATTCCCTTAGTAAGACAACCTTTACACCGAATCAGCAAGCATTTATTAAGCAGTGGCTTGATAATTATCGTCATGCTGATAATGCCAAAAAGCTTGAATATGTTCTTGGTATTACGACCGCTGGCTCAGAAAAGGAGGATACAATTCCTGTTGAGGAGATAAGGGCAGCATTGAATGCAGAATTTTCTGGTATGGAGAGGCAAAAGGAAGAAATTATTCGCCATCTTGCCTCCTCCAAATTTGCGAACCATACAGGAACAGTTATTTGTCTGGTTGGACCTGCAGGGACCGGAAAAACTGCTGTAATTCGCGCACTTGGCAAGATTCTCCACAAACCTTATGCGTTTCTTCCGTGTTCCGGTATGACCACGTCATTGGATGTCCTTGGAGAACGCCCAGTTTATAATTCTGCAAGTGTGGGAAGACTTGTTGAAGCATTCTATAAGGTTGGCACAACTGACTGCCTTATTCACCTTGACGAGTTCGATAAGATGCCTGGCCTAGGAACGGCCAGTCAGAGTAAAGATGGTAATCCTTATAATGCTTTTCTTCAGGTCTTCTCTGAAAAGGAGGTCACGGATACTTTCATTGGTACGGAAATTCTCTGCCCCAACACCATATTTGTTTGTACTTGCAACAGCCTCGATAACATCCCTGCATTCATCCAGAATCGCTTTGATTCTATCATCAGTATTCCTGGATATACAGATGACCAGCTTCTTGAAATTGTCTTCGAACATATCATCCCGAAGATGAATACAAAGTACAATGTTCCCGAGGGTGGCATTGTGTTCGATGAAAAAGCGGTAAGAGAAGTCCTTCGCTATATTGATGATTTCGGGGCCCGCCGCACTGAAAAATATATCGAACTCCTTTATAAAAATTTGATTTCCTCTTGGGTCGAAAGGAAAACTGTAGAAAAGACGCACGTGACTGCAGAGCTGGTAAGTGCAGTACTGAGGGCTAATGTGGATTTGAACAATATCAGAATTCACTTTCGTCAGCACATCAAGGATTATTCCCCTGAAGTCATTAAGAAGGTTATTTCGTTGGAGGAGCAGCTGGACAGACCTCACGAACACTCCAGTGAACAGCAAGTCTGTCAGAGGCAGTTGGAGTACTTTGTTAAGCTTCACCCGGACAAAACGCCATTTGCATTTGACCCGGATATGTTTTATGAAGAAGCAAACAAGAGCTTGTATGGGATGGAGACAGAGAAACGTCTTCTTGCCTCCGTGTTCCATGAGATGTCCGTGAAGAGCACCGAAGCGAATAAGAGGATTCTGCTGATTGGACCTCCTGGAGTAGGAAAATCTGCCTTGATTCATGCTGCAGCGCTCGCTACTGGGTTGAACTATGTCCGCATTGGGCTTAATGGAGCTTCTCGACCTGAGTTTATTTCGGGATTTGAAAAAACTTGGGCAAGCGCAGATGCAGGAATCATTGTTCGTGAAGTAGCAAAAGCAGCTTCGTTGCGTTCGTTAATCCATTTGGACGAGTTGGATAAGGTTTCGAATGAGGAGACCCAGGCAGCACTCATCTCCCTGTTGGATGATTCTGGCTTGTTTGCAGATCACTTTCTGGATGGGATCCCCATTGATTTCAGTTCTGCTGTCTTTATTGCGACAGCAAATGACTATAACCTTTCTCCTGCTCTTCTGTCCAGATTCACAATAATCGAAGTCGGCACATATTCTCGCTATGAACAGGAAAAAATTCTTAGTGATTATGTTCTCCCGAAAGCATGCGAAGGATATGACTTCCCTATCATCGTTAGTGATGAAGCCAAAAAGGCATTCATGAACTACGCACAAGCGGGTGGTGTTCGTGAACTTAAGGAGAAGGCTGTTCGAGTAATCAGGGAAACTGTGTTTGCCAAGCGTGAAACTGAAGACGTCTGCATCCAGACTGAAGATGTTTACCATGTTTTGGGGCCGTGCCCCACGGTGCGTGGCAACCGTCCTGTAGCAGATAGTCTCCCCGGCCTGTCTAATGGGCTTGCCGTCACCGGAAATGGTGCTGGGATGTGTTTTGCAATTGAGAGTCGCTTACTTCCCGGAAATGGGGTTGAGATTACTGGTCTTCCCAGCGAAGTCATTACGGATTCGGTCAAACTTGCCATGGGAGTCCTTTCGGCTGATTACGGAGTGGACTTTTCTGATAAAAAGCTCCACATCCATTTTGCCGAGGGTGCTGTTAAGAAAGACGGTCCTTCAGCTGGAACAAGCATCCTGACGAGTATCTATTCCGCATCTATCGGTCAACCTATTCCTACCAGTGCCTGCTACACTGGTGAGATTGATCTGTTTGGTTATGTTTGGGCAGTTGGGGGTATTGTTGAGAAGGTTGAAGCTGCGGATATGGTTGGTATTAAAAAGGCATATATTCCTTATCAGAGTTTTGAAAAACTCTCGGATACCGAGTTAAATAGACTTTCTTCGTTACAAATCAAAATCATTCCTGTCAAACACATTAGCGAGATTATCCGTGACGTGTACACCGATGCACCAACACCCACGGTAGCGTCTAGCTGAATAGAAACTCATCAAATCCGCTCTCACTATTGTTTAATGTGCGAGCGGATTTTCTTGTTCTTCAATTCCCCCCCTGTGACTCCTTTTATACCCCCACTATTCTTTTCTCTTTCCTTAGATTGGCATCTGTTTCATAGCTATACTTAAATTAAGCTAAAGAAATAACGGCCAATAGGGAGGAGTAAAAGAATGTATCCAATTCTAAAAGAGGGCGTGTCTATCGGAACCTTCCAGTATGAAGGTTCCGATACCACCCACTATTATATTGAAAACGCCGATGGCGAGGAGTTTGAAATCAGCCACAGACTATGGGATGCGCTTCTTCAAGCGGATGGAACCCGTCCTCTGAATCTTCCGAACAACGGGAGCCGGGTACTTCCAAAGCTAAAACGACTTGGGCTCGTTCGGACATCAAGATTTGTTCGAGATGACGGCATCTTCAACAGGTTTATTCTGTTACCCATCGGTAGCCGAAGCAAAAAAAACCTTCTGATCTGCAAGGCAATCAATGCAGCGCTTCCCGTTGTTTCAGCTTTGATCTTTGCGATAAGTGTATTCCTTATGAGATCAAACGGTATAGATACCGGATACCATTTCAGTTGGTGGCTTTACTATGGCCTTCTTGTTTGCTCTCTTGCCTTACATGAAGTGGGGCACTTGGTCGCAGGACTCGCTTACGGTTATAAGATCAGTGATACTGGTATTCTTCTGCTCGGAATAATCCCGATTGGTGCATACGTTGCACATGAAGACAAGAAAGATGCGTCAAGATCTGAGAAAGTGCAGTTTGCCCTGGCAGGAGTCGAAATGAATCTGCTGATTGCAGGCATTTGTCTGTTGATTGCGATGCAGTACTATCCGTTATCCTTATTTTTGGTCTCGGTTGCAAATATTAACGTGGTTCTTGCCGGCATTAACTTGCTTCCTGCTTCGGGTCTGGATGGTGAATCTGCACTAAGCGCGGTATTCGGGATGAACAGTATCAGCGAGGTGGCAAAAAAATGTCTCTTTAACAAAAAGCGTCGGCAAAAGCTCCTTCGCTCTGGATTCTCCGGCTATGCATGCTACTGTGTTTTCGCTTTTACCATGATTTCAAAAGGTATACTTTGGCTGCTTATCGGCCTTGATATCGTATCAGTGTTTTTCAATATATTTTGAGATTTGCAAAGAGAAATGAGGTGAGCTTGATGGAAGAGATAAAGAGAAACCCCAGAATAGCAAACAACAGAATCTCATTTGAAAGATTCGTTCGGTCCTTTGCCCTGATTGAGATACTGCTCGTATTTGCTTACGCGAAGTATATCGCGACATTCTCTGTGTACGGAAGTAGGCTCTGGCTGCTGGCTATTGCTATTGCTGTGTTTGCAGGAGGTAGCCTTGTTCTTTCATGGAAGCTTGAAAGAAACTGGTTAAGTCTTCTGAGCGGTACTATGTTACCTGTGCTTGTATTTGAAGTAGTCAGCATGTGGAAGTATTCGCTCGTGATCCGAATCGTGAGCATAATCGTTGGCATCATTGCTATAGCGCTCGGCATCACCTGGGCATCAAAAAAGGTTAGCCAGATCAAACGGGTCAACCTTAGGCGTGAAGCATTGATTATTAAGGCGGCTCGTGCATCACGAATAATCTGCTGTTTGCTTCTCATAGGAGTCTGTATATATGGAAAATCCTTAATCGCCACGCACTTTACCGTCAGCTACAGCGATATAGCATATAGTTTATCCGATTCCTATAATGACATACCGGACTATGAAAACTCGCTTACCGCCAATATCGCAATAGTAGCCAAGATTGATCCTGATGGAGGGTGGGGATCTTTGTCCATTGATGAGAAAACCGCCGTATTGAAAACGGTGGTTCGTATCGAATGCAGATACCTGGGAATGCGTGATTCCGCCCCTTCACTAGAACTTGCGTATCTTGAGGAAGGGCTGCTCGGACAATATGACAACGAGAGGGATGTAATCACGCTCTCATATAATTACGTTGTTGATTCCGGGTCAAGCGGCTACTCAGTAGTTCAGGTTCTCTGTCACGAGCTTTACCACAGATATCAGAGGTGTCAAGTGAACCTTCTTCAGGCCATTCGAGACAGTGATGACACGGCAAAGTATGCTAACCTCTTGTTCCTGGATAACGCTGGGGTGTATGAAGAGGAGTTCAGCACCTACATTTCGCCGGATGACAATTCCGTCGTTTCATATTATCTGTACAGTTCGCAGAAGTTGGAGCGAGATGCAGAAAAATATGGTAACGCCTCAGTTGTTGACTACTATGAGCAGATTCGTTCGTACCTGGGTTCAAACTAAAATAAACAGGTGGAAATCGATAGGAGGTATTGAATATGGGGTATTACTCCGAATTGACGATAGAAGCAAACTATCGTGAAGACCATAGTTATACATCGCCTGAAATGCAGCTCCGTTGGAGGATTGAAGACCTGCAAAGTCATCTTGAGGATATCGCAGGAGGCAAATATGGCGTTACCGCGCATTACTACATGGGTTGTCGGTATTCTAAAGAAGACCTTGCCTATGTGCCTCCGGAATACTTCTCCAGAGCTTCTGACATTATGACCGCTATCTCAATCGCCGAAGAGAAACTGGCATTAATGGAAGCAGAGGAATGCGAAATTCAACTCAAAGAAAGTAATGTTCCGGAAATTGAAGAAATACCTGGACAGCTTACCATTTGGGACATTCTTCAGAGAGAGGATATCATTCCCGTGCAAACAGGTGAGTTAATCCAAGCCGCATAATTCGCAAGTCAATCCCCCTAAGTTTCTGCTTTGATGCTACAAACAGAAACTTAGGGGGGTTATATGTGGTGAATGTTTCATTCAAAAAGATAATAAACACTGTGTTATCCTGATTACCTCGTTGTAGAGGTACTTGACCGGCTAATCAATATCCGTAATCCTATTGTGGCGAGGTGTGCTCCACTATACGTTAACTTCCCCACAGGGCATTTCCGCCTGTGTGACCGACAGAGTGATCATCCTGCGACACCAGGTCAAAACTTCCTGTTTCTGGATTGTGCTGCCAGGTGTATCCTTCAGGCGTATAGCCTTGCGGCAAGTCCATCCTTTCCATGGCACCGAACGTTATGCCCTGCAGTTTTTCGGGACAGTCGTACATATGGTCCTGGAAATCCTCCTTGCAAGCACTGAACTGCTGATGAAGACTCATATCGTTAGCTGCGCTTCCAAGGTCAACATGGTGCTTGCTGTCAAATTCCGGGAAAACGCCTTCTACAGTTAAGCCGTCAGCAAGTTCTGCCGTTCGCCTTTCAAAGGAAACGCCGTTTTCGGATTCCAGCCCATCCAGAGCCATGTTGCGAGTGGTTATCGGAATAGGGTTTCCGGGGATGAACTCATCTCCGTCATAATGCCGTTCAATGTAATCGGCGGCCTTATCGAATCCAAAAGAACGGGCATAATCAGCAGCTTTTTCCGCTTCTGACGGAATATCGCTTCCGTCAAATTCAAACTCCGTCGATAGATCTGAGGTAGCCGCTGCATCAGTGAGTTCTGTTGTATCCGGGCTGACTTCGTTCGTTTCATCGAAATCAAAGCCAGCCCAGTCGCTTGTGTCTGGCACATTAGCTCCCAAGTTATCAGAAGCCTCTACTGTCAAATCATCGAATTCACTCATTCTCAGTTCCTCCATTCCCTTGTTTGTTCATTTCTGGTAAAAGCTTTGTGACGGTCTGCAAACTGAATGATATGCCGTTTTCTATCGAGCATTTCCTTAAGAGATGTACAGCAATACATCTGCACTTCTTCTTGAATACTTTCGCGTCATCATAGTTAATGCGAGAAGACAGGACAGCCGGAATACGGACAATGTGTGCTGCGACTTCTTCCGGAGTGTTCAACTTGAGCTGGCGTTCAGCAAAAATCTGTTCTGCATACATATTTGCTTCTTCCCGAATAGCAACCGTGCAATGATCGCAGCCGGCTCCTTCGCAATATATAAAAGGACGATAATCCTTTGCGTGGGAAGTCAAGTATTTTTCCTGTGCCTTGACAATATCCTCATCTGAAACATGATGCAGCGCATCCTTGTCAGGTGAGTATTCCATTCTGACAGGTAAAGCAGATCGAAGGAATCGGTTCTTAAGCACATATTCACCGGGAGACATCAGCGGCAAAACGTCACAAAGATTTGTATCTGCTCCGATATGTTCTCTAAGCATGTCTGCTTCTTCGCCACTTAACCTAAAAGATATAATATTGTCAACATTATCAAGCAATCTCCCTCCAACACGCAAGGGAGATTGATCTGAAAATATGACGCCAACCCCATATGCTCTGATCTCAGTAATGACATTAATCATTAACTGTGTCATGGTGCTGTTAAGAGCTTTTTCCTCCTGGGTAGCGCCTTCCCCCTGATCCAGCAGAGCGTGAGCCTCGTCAATTAGAATGATATTTCTAAGGTCGTGATCGCTCTTTCTTGTTGATTTCAAATATGCCAATATACTAATCAGAGTCAATGCCGAGACCAGTGATTTCTGCTCCGGCTCGAGACTTCCCATCTCAAGGACTGCACAACCGTTAAGGAGCTCCTCCACAGATGTAGAGTGTATTGTGTCGAAAGTGCGAGGGCATCTCTCAATGAGGCTTTGAAGCCTGAACGCGCCGCCGGACATCATGTTCCCTTTTACCTCATTGCTATAACTGGATCTTGCAATAACGCGCTTAAAAATGCGGATGAAGTCAGCCATATCGAAAACAGAGACATTGTCATCGTCACTCGTATTAATGTCAGTCCAGCCATGCAGCGTATATGCCTCCGAGATTGCTTTCTCAAAAAGAGCAGGCAGCGGATCTGGAAGGGAAAAAGCCGCTTTGAACGCAGATAATAGACTGCTTCTGTATTCCCCGAGAGGCACATCTTTGGGAACATAAAACGGGTTAATCAGGAGCGGCGTTACCGGACGTTCAACAGTAAAAATCCTGCTGTCCTCCATGTTGGCAACCAAATCACGATACTCTCGTTTGATTGGCTCCAATATCAAAACAGGGATGTTGCGGCTTTGAAACTGTGATATTAACCGTTTGAGAAGTGTGGTTTTTCCTACGCCCGATTTCCCCATCACTGCGGTATGAAGCAATAGCTGTTCAAGAGGCAGAAATACCTTCTGGAATGAAAAAATAGACTTCCCCAAAATAAGGCTTTGGCTGCCGCTGTTGGTCAGTTGTTCAGGCAGAAGATCCACTTCGGGCATTAGCGAGAAAGCGTTTCGCTCAATGCCAACGAAAAAGTCGCTTTGTGTCGGCAACTGAAAGATTTGTGAAACTTCATCCGATGTCCACTTGTGTAAGCTTACAGTATCCGCTTTTTTTAAATCGTGAGCGATCTTCCAGGGCTGGTTGTAAATACCATACCGGCGGTACTCTGAAACAGCAATGGTTCGGAAAACAGCTACTTTTATAGACTGTTTTATCCTTGCGGTAACCAGCGCTGCGCTGGTTACCGCCCCAATAACTATAATGTTTACTTCAGCAAAAGGATGCGAAACCTCCTGCGCATAGTATTTCCAACGTTCTGCTGATGCCGCAGCGAGGCTGTCTCGCATATTTGGCATCACCCCATCTACTGCCTGTGAGCATTGAGCAGAGGTTTTTGCGATTAACCGACGTTCGCTATCTGACAGCAATGCCGGGATAATCTGAATGCACAAGCCACAGCCGGAGCCGTCCAATGCGGAGTAGATTTTGTTCCATGAAACATTTTCAACCACTGACGGCGACTTATATGTGCCTTGCACACCGTATTCCTGAATGTCTTGTTTTCTTAAAGCCCAAACGGAATCGCTCTCCATACTTGACAGGTGCCGTCTGTAGCCTTCAAAGGAGATTTCTTCGGTCAGAAAACCAGCGTGATGGAGAAGAGAGAGAAAGCCTTTCTCAAGTGCTTCTTGCCGAATAACGCATTCTTGTTCAGACGCATCGTGCGTCCTGATGGTAAGCAGATGATGAATACGGCTACCTATTTTTTCCCCCGCAACTCGGAGGATTTCGATTGATGTCTGTCCGTTTCCTGCAGCGGAAAGGTAACAGGCATCTTCACAAATTGTTTTTGCAAGCTCTACGCCGACCTCACTATCTTCCGCAATAGGAACTGCGTTGATGCGAAATGAAGATAAAACAAAGTACTCTCCGCCTTCGAAAAACTTCTTCATGTGAATCCTCCTAAACGAATGGATTTTGCTGATAGTTCGGCACAGCACTCATTAGCTGCTTGACTACTTTGACAGGGTGAGAACTGAACGCCTTGTATAGGCAGCCAGCTAGGCCGCCCGTACACAGCACAGCGGGAAAATAGCACTCCGTCCCGAAAAGGATGCCGGCGAGAATCGAACAAGATGCAGCCGCAAAGATCCACGCAAGAATCTTTGTTCTCTGTTTGCCGAGTTCTTCTCTATGCTTCTCATAGCGCTGTCTGCCATATCTGAGCATCTCACTGGTTACGCCGTTTAGCCGTATCAGCTTATCCCACGCCTCAGAAGCAGTAGCTCTATTGGCTGCGTTTCCCATGTCTATGTCCCGGAAATCCTGGGTAGCCGCCCGTAATACTGCGACATACAACCTCTTTTCTGTAGGATACCAACTCATCAACGGCCGCAAAAGGACGATGGTTTGCTCCCAGTTGCCGGCTGTAAGGTGACTCATGGCTTGGGAATACGTCCTGTCATACTGCATGAGCTGCTGATCTTGCTGCGGATCCTGAACCGGAGTCCCGCACGAATCGCACTCCATTCTCATCCTGCTTCGATTATAGTGAAAGCTGGAACAGCCACACCGACTACAAACGCGATCCATAGAATCACCACCTTTCTGTTGCTATAAGTCGATTATCGGTTTCTGGGAGGCAAAGGTTTACTGGCAGGAACCTGGTGAGACATCTGTGAAGGGAGGGTGCTATGTGACTGACCACCAGCGGAGCGATCGCCGTGATTTTGGATGTCATGTGTGGGCTGGCTAATCGATTCTGAAGGAATAGCAGCGGAATAGACACCCTGCCTCTGTTGCTTCAGTGAGGCACTGATTAACGGGATCAATACAATCAGGCAGACCAGAGTAGTGATGATAAAGGCAAATACGGCTGATCTGACAGAAACATTGATTCCCAAAAGCAGGGCGGAGAGAGCAACCACTGCGGTTTCAAGGATACAGCAAACGACCGAAAGACCCGCTGCCTTACGAAGGTTGCTGTTCCAGTATGTCATCAGATAAGCCACAGGAATTCCGATTGTGAGGATCGTGCCTCCGATGTATACTGCGAGACGAGCGACTGCCGTCACCGGAGCAAGCCACCAGAAGAGAAACTGGGGAATCATAACGATAGCGGCAAGGACGGGAATCATAGAGTAGTTTTTGCGTGTCATTTTAATCATTCCTTTCATTTAAAATCTATAACCACAGATGGGACAAACACTATTGCCACGCATCACATTTCCGTTACACGACGGGCAACGCTTGTACCGACCTGGTATGGGAGGCGGCGCATCCGCAGATGAAGTGCTTTCCTGGGCGTCAGACGTGGATCCACTGAACATATCAGTGTGCCGGGTCATATCGGCCAGCGGTTCCCGCAAAGCCGGAAGCATCTGAGAAAGCATCATCATCTGCATCATCATAGGTGCCATCCCGCCCGCGTTCCCGCCGGGATTGGTAGCACCGCTGGAAGGAGCTTGCCCGCGAGAAGGAATTCCTGTCATCATTTCACTTAACGTGCGGTTGTTGACGTTGCCGTTCCACACCCTTTGCAGATTATCCAGTTCGAGGTCTGTCCTCGTTTTGCCTCCGGCATATTCCTGTTCCAGGCTATAAAGTCTGTTGATCTCCGAATCGGGGATATTGATAGCTACAAGATTAAACCGCTCCATCTTGATGCCATATTCAGACAGGCCATTTCTGATTGTGGCAGCCGCCATGTTCCCGATATGAGAGAGTTTGCTATTAAATTCAGTGATATCAAGCTTACTGATCTCCTTTGAGATAGCTTCTCTGATTGGAGTGATGACCATCTGCTCGATACACGGATCTATATCCTCTTCAGAAAAAACAGAACTGTAGCTTCCGACCAGTTTTGTGAGGATTTTCAGAGGATTAGAAACCGAGAAGGAAAGGTTGCATGACGCAAGCGCCTTCATTGTGATCCGGAAACGATGCTCACGGAAAGGAAACTCTCCAGTACCAAGCTTAACAAACTTAGCCCTTTCCGTAGACACAAAGAAAACGGATACGGTTGTTCCGCTATCTCCACGGGTCAGGATGTTCCGAAGCCTTACGAAGAACGGGTCAACACCTGTGAAGATTTCATATCTTCCAGGACCGTAGGGATGCGAAAGCGTGCCGTTGATGGCAACGAAAGCGGTAGTGCCGGGAGGGACAATCAGAATGCTGCCGTTGACGATAGCGGAGTATTGTCCGCATACGTCCGGCTGGATTCTGATTAATCCGGTGCCTCCCGGATCTCTGATAATCGATTGATACATAGTCTCATCTCCTTGTACTTATTTTAGCTTTTTCACAGCCAGGTTTTTCAGAGCAGGGTGATAATACAGCTCATACTTTCCGCTAATCCGCTCTTCAGAAAACGCCCTTTGAGCTTCCTCTAAGTAGTCACCGGACGGAAGATGGTAACTGAAATGAATGAGCATAGGAGATACACCAACTTCCGAATCCTTCTTAAGGCGTACCCGCAGATCTCTATAGGAATAAACACAAAGACCGTGATTGATGTAATAGCTTAATGCTTCTGACGAGCACACGGGAACACGTGGACCTTTAAAGTCATAATGGTCAACTGCAATCTGTCTATCCGACAGGTTCAGGTAATCGAAGCGTAGAATGTCTTCTTTCGCTCCATCCCATGTAACATCACAGTGAACGGGAATGCCGTTGATCCATGCAATCGTCCAGCAATGCCATCCGTCTGTTTTGGTTCTGCCATAAACCTTAATGCAGGGAATTCCGAGCCGTCTGAAGCATAACATCAGCAACGCATTGTGCCCTTCGCATACACCCGAAGACAGCAGCACCGGCCCAACGATATTGTGATCTCTAACATCGCTGTGATTTGTGTAGGTAAGCTTTTTTGAAATCCGCCCATAAACCAGGACTTCCCGATCAATCATCTGCAAATGCGCGGTTCCGCGAACGAGGCGATAAATGCTTTTGCGCATTTGTCGCTGGATTCGACTTATGATATCGGGCGTATACAGAATCGGGTACTCTAACGTTCCGGTTCGGCCTCTATGGGTGAATTCGCTCTGAAATCCCAGATAAAAGTATTCCGGATGATCATCCCTGATGGCTTTGTATGCAGCAAAGCCATCAGAGGCGGCGGTTTCGGGATCACTTATTGAGAAAGTCGATTTGCCTGAGTAATCCCCCCGGAGAAGCTGGGCATTGATGCAGTCATAGAATACCTGACCCTGTCGGGTAAGGAAGCCTCTGTAGTATTCTGAACCAAGCCTCTCCGGTATCTTCGCCATTAGAAGTCACTCCCTTCTTCCCTTGGGGATTACAAGCTTGATTTTCAGGCATCCTTTACCATCAATACGCGTACGGAGTCTAACATCTCCAGCATATCCGCGTGTGCGAAGGCACTGACTGGCGAGTCGTACGATTTCGTCAGTCGGAGGGATCAGCCTCTTATCCTCGCTGAGTTCCTCCTGAGGAGTCTTCCCGCGTGAATAAACAATGATCTCGGCTTCGGCAAAATTCTTTCCGATGCTACCAAGCATCTGCTTCCGAATCGGATCGCACACAAAGATACATACGGGAGACGAAGCAGCGCGGGCAGCGCCGCTAACCTTGTCGGTCCCGCTGTAGAACACACCGAGATCGGGGTGAGTATGCCCCTCCAACACAAACTCCGAAGGTCCGCAGAGTTTGAGGAAAGGATCAACCTGATAGCCAAAGGCATCCGTATTGAATTTGGCTTCGTTTTTCAGAAACTCCTCGCGATGATATTCCAGAAAATCGAGTCCCGGATTGTATTCTCCGTTGGGACCAAGGTTTGATGCTCCGACCGGATTGCGATTCATGGTCTGAATCTCGATGATATGGCTGATAATTGTGATCACGTTACCGTCATCATCGACCAGGAAATGCCCCATCCCGTAGAGTTTCTGCTCATATACATTCATCGGGGATCGTCTCCCATATGAGATGATCGAGTTAAGCTCCTGCTCGGGTTCCGGAAGAATGATTACTTTGTTGCGGCCCTTGCCGTGTCTTTCCTTGACATAGACATCACCGCACTTGCTTTTGATAATGTCCATTGCCTTTTTAAGGCTGCAAACCGGGTATGTTCTGGGTTGCGGAGGGCGTCTGGTAGGCATAGGGGTGTATTCAGTCATAATAGCTCATCTCCTTTCAGTGACGTCTGCTGGGCAGCGGGGGCGCAGAAACTGGCTTGCTTACCGCTCTACGGGGTGGGAGTGCTGTCATCTCGGGGGCATAGAGCAGCTTGGGATGAATGGTGGGGAAACGGCCGGCTGCAACACCGTCCTTGTGCCACTGCGCAACACTGCTGTTTGCCATGCTTTCATATCGTGTGACACCGGGATCATGGATCATGTCTCGCACGAGCTTGTCCGCAACTGTAGTCAGAGAACTCGTGAAGGGAATCCAAGTGTCAATGCAAGCGTTGCCGGAACGAAACACGTTCGGACTTGCAAGATAATGATCCGAAGCGTAAGAGGCCGATACAGACTTCAACGGGTAACCGGGATAGCAGATGATATCCGCAGTCATAGACTCGCATGTTTTTGGCGAGGAATCCTCGTTGGTAGTGAGATAATGCGAAGGGGCTTTGACGGTAACTTTAAGGTGCATCGCCTCCCCGGCTTTCGTCTGAACCCTCTGAATCGTCACATACTTGGGATTGTATTTACGAACGATTTCCTGGTAATCGTTCTTCAGAGCTTCAGCAGAGTCTTCTTCGGTAATGGAGACTTCTCTGGTGTGACCGTACTCATCGGTGTAGTTGGTTGTGTAACTCATATTGAACCTCCTAATTAGAGTTTATGAATATCGTGCATTTTCAAACTATCCTCATCGAAAGCGAACACGGTCTTGGTGATCATTTCGGTGTCCAGAAAGTCAATCGCACCGTTGCGCTGAATTACCTCAATGTGAGCGCCAAGAGGGTATCCGAGATCGTAGAGTGACATGTTCTGGACATCTTCCCGGATTCCCGATTCAAAGGCATGCAAAATCTCGCCGTGAGAAAAGACTGCGTCGTGGTGGGCGTGCTTTCCCTGGGAAGAACACTCGGCACACAGCAGATCATCGAGGAAAATGCGTCCTTCGTGCTGCATCACTCTGATAGGGGCTCCACACGAATGGCAAACATCATCTACAATGAAACCGGCATGAACAACCTTTCTGTAGTTCAGACGATGAACAGACAATTCAAAATCTGTCGTACCGAGGATGGCGGATATCTGCGCTATGGCGTCTTTTAGGGTGACTTCTATGACACTGCCGTGAAGCCATTCGATTTTTGCAGGCGGATGGATTGCACAACCGGGGCAGCTACGTTTCCGCATAGGATGAGAAGAACTCAGTTCAAGATGCGGGTATGCAGTATAGGTCAATCTACGATTCATCGCGCCATCATTCCCAACGACATTGGCCCTCAACTGTTCAGCACTGAGATGAGCAGCCATGGAACTGGCAAGATTTGATGTGCGGACGATTTCATTGACACCGTCGATTTGCCTGACCTGCGGACCGGTGCAGGATGTTCTGATGCTGCTGTCCTTCATCCAGTTTTCATCGATCAGACAGCGGAGGCAAAACTCGGTGTTGTCGAGGATAACGCTCTGGGCCATCTCATCATGAGTCCCGTCCATGATAACGATCGGTCTCCGATCTTCCGGGAGCTGACGGATCAACTCATTGAGAAGCACTTTGGCATCAAAATTATCAACAGCAGCGACCACATAGTCATAGTCAGCGAACGCTTCAGGACCGAGCTTGCAGAGATCGCCGTCAATTCCGTTAGATGAGCAACCATCATCCAACAACGGCTGTACTCGTTCTGATGTACATTCTGCTTTGTTTCGGCCAGCATCATCTGGGGTGCGAACAAGGCAACTATGCTTTGCCGCATTCTCGAGTGTAAAGGTATCGAGATCCATCGCATCAGGAGAAAGTCCCATTTTTGCGAAGAACTCCATGAGGTGTGTGCCAACAGCACCCGTGCCGATAATCAGCACACGAAGCGCATGGAACAGCGGCCGGTATTCTGAGAGTTTTAATGCGTTGTAAACAACATTGGGCATGCTATACCATCCTTTCAATTCGTGTTGTCAGAGTAGTTTCCCGTTGCTCTTGAACTGGTGCCCTCTGGAACAGCGGTAACAACTCGCCCCGCTGTCCCAGAATATCACCTGCCGTTCTCCAGGCACATTCCTTTGCTTATCAAAGGGGCAACACGGAAACTGAGAAGGTTTTATTCCACGAGGACCATAGCCGGTCTCAACAGTTCTTCGATTTGCATTAGCTGTTGCCGACGCGGAAGAACGACGAGGCGGAAGAGCTCTCGTAATGGAAGAATTGCTTGTCCTGGTTTGGGGCTGGCTGACTGTTGGTGAGGGTATGCCCACGTTGACCCGAGGTGGGAGCGGAGGAGGAGAGTTAGCAGTTTTTTCTTTGCGCCCCTTTTTCGTTGCGCAAGCGATAATGACTCCGCAAGCAGCCAAACCCAAGCCGACAAGGATACATACTGCCACCATCATGTCAGCCCCTTTCGTTTACGCTACGCCGGCATTATCACTGATGGCCAGCACATCACCCTCCTGCAGGTCAAGACCTTCAACTGTTTCATTGGTGTCGCTGGTAGATGCACCGGTGCGTTTGTTCTCAAAGAGAATCTTGCTGTCGTGCGGGTTGACACCGATATCAACAGCATATTCCTGTAACACCTGCCCAAGGGTGTTAGTGCCGTACACGGCAGCCTGAGGATAGGTCGTACCGGTTACCTTGTTGAGAAGGTCAATCTCAAAGGTCTCCTCATCGGCAGCCACGCCAGCATTGTCACTGATAGCGAGCACGTCGCCTTCCTGGAGACCAAGGCCTTCAACGGTTTCGTTGGTATCACTGGTAGATGCGCCTGTACGCTTGTTCTCGAAGAGGATCTTGCTGTCGTTGGGATTCACGCCAATGTCAACAGCATACTCCTGGAGAACCTGTCCGAGGGTGTTAGTGCCATACACAGCGGCCTGGGGATAAGTTGTACCGGTCACCTTGTTGAGCAGATCGATCTCAAAGGTGCCTTCGGTGGCGGCGAGAGCGCCGTCAATAGGATAGTTCGTCATGATGTTTGTCTCCCTTCATTATTGAAATTGTTTATTGTGAGTGGTATATACTGGTCAACTATGCGATGTCTTCAGCGTTGTTGGAGGCTACGCTCATATCAGCAGAAACCATTCGCAAAAATGCTGCAAAAGATTCCTGTCCATCTACGGGATCAGTATCCGTGCCCTTTACGGCTCCATTGACCCCAATGTCATCTTTGCTCCTCTCCTCATTAACCTCTTCGCCATCTTCGCTTTCCTCATCAGTTTCGTCTTCTTCAAGACCGTCAAGGAGACTGCGCAGGCCACTGGGCAGATCCGGATCACCACGAAGCCCCTCAAGCAGTTCACGCAACTCACTGGGCAGACTAGGTTCACGCACATCAAGTTCTTCTTCCGTGTAAAGAGCCTTCATGAAGACCTCGTACTCGTTGTCCAAGATATGCATGGTACGAACGAAAATCTCAAAAGCCATCTCTCCGATGCACTCGTCAGAACTGTGAACAGGGAAATCATATTCCACATTGATGTCGCCATCGCTGTCAAGGTAGAACTTCATAAAGCGAATCTTCCGATTCAGGACATTGCATGCTTCCATTACGCGAGTCCACTTTTCTTTCGGAATTTTGGTAATCAGGCCAAAGATGCGGGCGGCAACATCATTGTCATTATCACGCATAATGAACTTCATCATGACATTGGGTCCGCCATCCACAGAAAACCCTGCGACCAACTCTTCCTGTCCCTGCATGTTAAACACGCGGAATTTTGCCTCATGTTTCTCGAACGCTTCGGCGATGAGATTGATTGCCTTAAATTCATACTTGCTCATTGTGATACTTCCTTTCCATGTTTTGTTTTGCTGCAAACCACCGACATTTGCTCACGTCTGCGGCTTACACACTCTTTATACCATCCGAGCTCACACGCTGTAACGGGAATAACAGCATACTATTCTGGGGAAAAAGCGGGCTTTATCTTGGGTAGTAATTTGGCTTCCCGCGACCAGCAAATCTGCTGGTTTCGGCCAGATGCCAACTGGCTCTCATCAGGCGGGTAAAGCATCCTAGAATCCAACCAACGGGATACCTTTCATAGTTTTTCATACTGTCCTCCTTTCAGAACCAAGACGAAAGCGCTGAACTGCCACAGAGTTTACTCATCCTCCGTTTTTCCCTTCAATATTCGTTCAGCAACATCGACTATGACATCTCGCTTGCAGTACATATTGGGTTCGCGACATCCAGTATGACTACAGAAGCTGTATAGCGTATTACGTGGGGTTTCCCACAATTCCCGCCAGTTTCATCAATCACATAATGCGTATTTCACCATTTAGCGGGAACGCCAACCATACTGTTATACCTACAATATTTCTCCGTAGTTCAAGGCAAGAGACTGTGACCCTGTATTCGCACCTATGCCACATTCAATGCGAGCAGATTCTCCCAGCAGGTCGCAACTTTTGAAGGAGCATTAACATCACTTTCGTTTGATTGATGTTGATTAAATTATACTTTCAAAACAGATTCACTCCTAAGGAATTGATAAGATCATTTACGGGGGAAAACCGGATTGTTAGGGGGAAAACCACACACGATACTCCTCGGTAATATGCAAAACAATAATCGCCCAGAGCGAACCTCAATGAAGAGGTCGCTCCGGGCTTCTTGCTGTTGTCATATATATTGATTTTGCCTGTTGCTGTTGTCAGAGGGTGTTGTCACATGGTCTTTAGTTGTTGCCGTTTTATCCGTAGGTGTTGTCATTTTCTCGACCGCTGTTGTCACTACTGTTGCCGCTGTTGTCGTAGAACTGCTGTTATCAAGGCATAAAAAAAGAACCGCCAGAGACTCCCTAATCTCTGAAATCCCTTGATTTCAAGCCATCCTGCCGTTCTGACAACGGCATTTCTTTGTATCAATTCTTGGGTTTACATTTCAGAGTATTCTCCTGCGATAATCATGTCCTGATAATCGGCATATTTATGCAATTTATCTTTTTGTGCATCTAAGCTGTAACCATCTACCTGCATGGAAGTGGATACACGGGTGTAGATGTAGCATTTTCTTTGTCTTGACATATAATCACATCCTCTTCCATAAAATTAATTATTCACTAGCTTCCAATCGCAATCTTTCTGCCGAATCCAAAATATCCAATTGATATTTTGCAATCTCTTTTAAGGCAGCAAATCTTTCAATCTTACTTTTTCCTTCTCGTATCATTTGTGCATTGTGAGTCTCTAGATTTGATAATACTGTTAACTCGTTAATGGTTGCAAAATCCCTTACATTATACTTCTTTGCCAATTCTGGGTTCGCATCCCGCCATGCTTTAGCAGTAAAACCAAATAATACAACATTCAGAACATCTGCTTCTTCTGCATATGCAAGCCACTCAAGGCTTGTTACATAATCCCCTTGGGGAATTATATAATTCTTTACTGCATCTGTTTGTATAAGATAATTATTTTTTGCAAGAAAACGTTTCGCATCCCACTCTATTTTCTTTTGATTATTCTCTTCCTCTTTGAGTCTCTGAAACTCTTTAATTAAATATAACTTAAATACAGGACTTATTGCTGACGCAAACTCAAAAGCAATATCCTTATGGGCATATGTTCCACCATATCTGCCCTTCTTTACAAAAAGTCCAATAGCATCCGTCTGCTCAACCCACTCAGACACACTTGGCGTGAAAGTCAACAAACCTGCCTGTTTTTTAAAGTGTTCAGATTCGAACACTTTAAAATCCGGATTATATATTTCTTCCCATGTAGACAGAAATTCAAGTGTTGTTCTGTTCCTCAACCAATTACGCACTACGTCTGCCGCTCTTGAGTTTTCAGACTTTGCTGATGCCATATCAGTAATACAAATATAATCATCTATATCCGCTTCTGAAATTGTTATTGGTATATTCTGCACTGTAATTATTTTATGCTTTGTTCTATCCACAAAAACCTGTTATGAAGTGACCTCTTGTCAAGTGTAAATTTCAAGAAATCACCACATTTTCCTTTCTTTAAATTTTAACACTGGGTACAGAGGCAGAGCCTCAGATCTAACAGTCCCCGGCCTTGGCCACTCTGTTATACATGGATGGTTACCTACAGGTCAATGGTCCGCCGTGAATCTTGCCGTCTCCTAGCGTGAATCAAAATATATAAATATAATGTCAACAGAGGTTGCTCGCAAATAATTCGGACCTAGAAGTGCTCTAAGACCCTTCCTCTGTATCCAGTGCTAATTAGTTTTCTTCTGCTTGATTACCCATAAGAATATTCAGATGGTTCTGTCAATAACTTGTCGCCAGCGACGATGCAAAGCATCCTTGACTGAACAGATGAATATTCTACTAACTTATTTGTTCTGGCATCATCCCCCAGATAAAACAAGCTAACTCACGTGCTATCGCAGTAGTTGCAACATTCCTATTTACACCTTTATTAAGTGTCATTTTGTAAAAACGTCTGCGTAGCCTTTCGCAATGCCACTGATTTATGCCCTATATTTCCTCTTGTATAACTTTGTGCTGCTTCGACTAATAGTCTTCGTAAGTGACTATTTCCAGCCTTTGTTATGCTGTAACGATTAACCCTCGCATCACTGGAATCTTCACTTGGTACAAGACCCAAAAATGAAGCAAATTTTGGTGCTTTTTCAAATCTTTCGAAATCACCAACTTCGACTATCAGTGAAAGCGCTGTATGCGTCTTAATTCCAAGAAGACAGCTCATATGCTTTACTTTTTCTTCATATCTTTCCGCTAATGCAAGTTCTTCAATTCTTTCATCAAACCTGTTGATTTTTTCTGTCAGGTATTCATAAGTTAAAAGGTACTCATCTAATGTTTTCCCTGTCTTAATACAAACGCAAGAATCTGCTGTTTTAACTTTTTGAGATACAGCTTTTGATCATCACGCATTCGGATATATTCCTTTACATCATTATCATCATTATCAGGAACATATACTTCGCTATAAGTGTGAAATGCTAGACATCTGGCTATGTTTGCGGCATCTCTTTTATCTGTTTTAACGTGATGTGTATTCGTTACAGCCATTGTACTTGGAGCCAATATCTTACAATCTACAGCATGGTCTCTAAGCTGATGATATAAGGAATATCCAAGGCAGCCTGCCTCATATCCGCAAACAAATGTAACTTTCACCTTCATATCTAGAACGAACCTGCTCCATGTATTTAAGAACAAGCTTGTAATCCGATGGAATTGTTTGCTTATACTCAACCTTATCTGTTTTGTAGCTGTAACAACAAAATGTGTACTGTTCCTTATGGACATCCATCCCAACATAAACTATACTATTCATATGTGACCTCCTATTGTATGCGGTAATCCCTGTTATCTAATATTATTGGTTCAAATAATATCTTACAGGTAAATCCACGAATCTACAATTGTGAGGTCACTTCATATTGTCTCCTCCTAATTATGCGGCAGTCTGTTGCACAATTTACTATTCTTCAGAATTATCTTGTGTCTTTTTATCCGCCAGCCGCTCTATCCGAACCTTATACTCCATCAACCGCAACAGATATGGTGGAACTCTCCGGTTACCTAATTCCCAATCTGTTTCTGTCATATACGGAATCTCAAAGTATTCGCAGAATTCCTTTCTGTTCATACCTGTACTTTCTCTTAATTTCTTTAATTCTTCTCTTGCTTCCATAATTCCACCTCTTTATGCATTGCATAAACCCATTATATTCTTATCAACATTAAAGGTCAACAAAAAATTAAGCTCCAGTAACTGTTTTTACCGAAGCTCGCTAATTTGTTTTCATTCTCATAAATTATGACCTTTACATTATTTATCACAACCGTATATATCACGGCAAATACTGATTTAATTCTCTTGAACGCTCTTTCTATGTATCACATCCCACTCTCGCAGGATGCCGATGTTTCTTATGCTGCCTTTAAATACTGCTTCATAAACCGTCTTGCATAAGCTTCGCACCGTAATCGTTTTCCTTTTGCATCAAATTACCAAGTCTCCGGATCAAACTGAATCTCTACAGCTATGTCTCGCATAACCTGTACTCCATACTTCTCCATCATCTCAGCCAGGAATGTGCAGCAGCGTTCAAATTCCTTATTCAAAGCTTTCCTCCTTTCCTCCACATACTGCAATACCACCAACTGCATCAAATGCATCCGCATCAGGTGGTATGTTATTCCTATCCCTAATATACATCTTCACGGATAAAATAACAAGGTTTCAAAAGAGAAAAAACTTCCGACTGTTAATTATCGAATTTTTCTTTATTTATAGTTTCATAAACCTTATTTACTTCTACATTCAGCTTTCTCATATAAGCTACCAATCGGTCTTTATCATCCTCTGAATAGAAGCCTGAATTGTGATTATGTACAATCTGATTAATATTGGTTGCTTAAAAAGTTCTTCGGGTGGCTTTTGCTAGATATGCATTTTGGATATCCATACCAAAATGCATCCAGTTAGGGGCGAAATCCCCTAAAACCCCTGATATTTATATAGGTGCGTCACATTTTGACTCACTTTTTGACTCACCTCCTGCTTATTCCAAATCCTTGTATAGTGAAATAGTCTAAATACCTAACAGCTACAATTATAGACAAATTCTGTGAATTAGGAATGTTTAGCGATTACTCTGTTTCTTCATACTCTATGTCCTCTCCAAATATTTCACGCATAACATTCTTCCAAGCTACATTATACGCAATCAGAATGTCACTATAGAATTTTTACTTCATTTCTCCATCTAGTATATTCTTCTTTAATTCAATCGCCTCTTCGTCAGTCCTTGCCATAAGTGGAATATACAAATAATTCGTCTTTGACAGCTCCATTACAATTGGAACTACAAAATCATCATCCACATAATGCCATAATAATGAAACAAAATTACAAAAGAATCAAGATGAATCAAGTGTAATTGTGCAGCCGCTATAAATTGCTCACCGTTTATATCTCCCAATGAGAATCCTATTCGTTCATCATCTGATATTTCCACCTTCTCGCAGTCTGAACAGAAGTCAATAATTCTCTCCCATATTTCAACATGTGAATGGTCGTTCTGAATCAAAGTCAGCTGATTATCTACATTTACCAATTTACCTGATGATACAAGACTGATTTCCTTCGCCTTGCTATAACGTTCAGCAAAGAAGTCTATGTACGATGTTGGAAGAAGTAAGTTTCATTTTCTTTGAAGTGATAGATATTCAGCAGAGTTTCTGTTTGTTCAATTCTATCTGTCATAGATTTGATTTTATCTATCAAATCCTCAGTTTTTTCCGATGCTAATACAAGAACTGCACCATCAAATTTCTCAGGATGCGCGCTAATCTTTCTAAAAATAAACCCTGCAGCATAATCCGTTCTAGATTTTATATTGGTTATACGATAGTTGTTCTCTTCAATTTTCAATATTTGGTTTAGGCTACTTCCCTGTATTTTCAGATACAAAGGACTACCTGACGGAATATGCCTTACTCCCATACTTGTATGGTTTGGATCTGAGAACTCACTTTCAGAATCAAGACATAATGTAATGATGTTAGGCTTACCATCATCTCCTGGAGAATTCTCTTCAAGAGTTACTACGGAATTGCTCTTAACTCGCTTTAACTCACCTTCATCGTGATACCTATTGAGATTCTGATTATAATAGCCAAAGTAACTCTTAAATATCTCATAGTTTTCTGTATCATTCAAATAGTAAAGTGCTTTGTATGCGTATAAATCAGCTTCCTCTGTCTTTCCTAAACGTAACATTGCAGATGCAACCGCCATACAATAATCCGGTTTAACAGAATTACTCAACACGTTTATGTAAGGAGCATATGTATTGAAATCTGTTTCATTTCTTTCAAATAGCATTGCAATAATATTTCTCGCCATGCCTTCTTCATGAGTAATATCAAACAGTTCTTTAGCATATTTCAGCATGCTGAGCCGCTTCTCATTAGCCCCAGCACAGAGATATTTTATTTGTAAAAACTCTCTTCGTGACACATTCGCTTCCAAAAAGATATCTGCAATAAGTTCTGCCGCCTCCAATTTATCAGATTTAAGTAATACCCTATCATGGGCGATAAATTCTTTATTGCTAACCACAAAGGCAGCGTCGTATATTTCCTTTATGATATAGTGATTTAAGATATTTATATCCGGTATGCTCTTTATTACCATCAATATCAGTTCCAAATCTCCTGCATGTGCCAAAACAGAAATCAACTCTGTTTTTTGCAAAAACCCTAGATTGTCTATCTCATTATCAAAATGTTTTTTTATCAATGGAACGATATTCTCTGTTAAATACCTTTTTTCATGTACTCCGAAAGCGATATCTATAATACCATCAGAGTCATCCTGTACTTCAGCCAGAGCTCCTTTCAGCATATCCAAGTAATTGTCCGTATCACCATAGTACACTGCTGTCAGATAAAGGCTCTTTAACTTCGTATGCATCTCAGAAGAATTGCATTCTTTATATGCCTTGACGGCTTCAGCATAATCATTTCTTGATAATTTACAAATCAAATATCTACAAGCAATGTTTGCATCGTTTCTCCAATCAAGTCCTGCATAAATATTTTCTGCTGTCTCGATATTACCATTTAACTCCAAACAAAGAGCATACAGATAGTTTACTACCTCTTCTTTTTTAACTTCATCAGGGAAATCCTGATATCTTTCGATGGTATTTTCAAGATATTCTTTCTCATGGACACCTAGGTTATATCCCGTTTCAAGATACAACATTGCAACAAGATTACCATTACTCTTGTACTGTTTATTATCATTAAGTGTATCAAGCTGTTTTATTAGTTCAATAAGCCTATCTCTATGCTCGTAGCGACCTTTGCGCCATGCATAGTTTATACATTTCATCTCTGCAAAAATGGAATATAAAAGAATATTTTCTTTTCTATTTTTCTGGTAGAGACCTTTAAGAAGATCCGATGCCATATAGTATTTCTGTAAATTGAACAAAGCTAATCCGTAATACTGTTTAACAGTATCAATTATTTCCGACGATGCATCATCTACAATTTCTTTACAGAGTTCAGTAACCGCATCCCATAATTGTGATGAAAACATTTTATCCAAAACAAGCGTCTGACTTTCAATACAATGACGAGCAAATGTGTATACACCTATCGATACTGGATTCTTGTAATAATCTTCTATCCATGACAATTCACTCTTGTACTGTTCTGTAAGACCATCTTCAGTAACGTCAATCTGCTTACCATCATGCAATTCTAAAATCCGCTTGTAAAACAATAAAGTATCCGCGCCTAAAACTCCAGAGAGACTGTATACAAATATCTTATCAATTTCTTCCCTGAGCTTATCTAACTGCATCTCCAAAACAAATGCTTTACAAGTTTGTATTTTCTCTTGAACAAAGCCTTGAAGCAACTTTGAATCTATAACCTGTTCAGCAGTCTTTATTGGACAAGAATTACATCCACTATCACTGTTACTATTATTTATAACAATTCCTGCATGCACCTGCTCAAACTGAGCATCACCAGGTCTTCTTCTCGGCAAGAAAAAATAGTTTGCTATTTCTTTATACTTTGCCACCAAATCCAATACTTCTTTATCAGAGATAGGATATAATTCAATTCCTGCTTTTTTTAGTAACTCAACTGTGTCCTTGTACCCCTTGTTGGTTGTAGTAAGCGTTTTATTGCAAAACAAATAAATCAAATCAAGCTCATTCTTATAGTGTTTAATAGCCTGATTCATTGACTCCTTTATTTTTGAAAAACTAACATTACCTTCAAAATGCTTTGCTTGAAAACTTATTTTTCTTTGTTCTGATCCATCGGAATGTGGTGGCTCCAGAATTTGGTAGCACCTCAACCCCCGGATTATTATGGTCCGAATGGGGAACTGTGCCATTTTCTAAAAACTCCAGGGCAAACAGACGCCTTGACATATCTTCAAAGGCGCCTGTCGCATCGTCATTGCACATAGCGAATTGTGACCATGTTAAATTTGGATAATATCTATCAGCATCTGCCATGCACAAATCTCTCCCTTCTTATTTCATAACCTTCTCAAGCAATGCCTGATAGCTATCTACTACATCATAGATTACATTCTCACCACTGATTGCTTTGAAATGCTCTCTTGCACAGTGGATCTTAGCATCCTCAATTCCTCTTAACTCCATCGTATCCATAGAACCTTTTGTCTCTGCAACAAAGTAGATGTGCTTTACGGACCCATCCTTGAATGCAATCGCCCAGTCCGGATTGTAATGGCCAACCGGTGTAGAGATAAAGAATCCATCCGGGATCTTTACATATACAGCTACTTCCTTGCTTACATCCAACTCCTGAGCAAACTTGCGCTCATTGGTCGAATCATAAACAATATGATCAAACAGATGCTTGTCTGCCTTCATTGCATTTACATCCAGCTTTCCTTTTATGGTTGCATCTGTAAAAATGTCTGTATTATACATGTCTTCCAGAACATCATAAGTAATGTGCTGAATGATTGCTGTAGCCTTCTCATTGTTGATGAGCTTAGACGCCTGGATAATAAACTCTTCCGGATTATCCTTAAACTGATTGAATACAGAAGGCTGGATTCCTGTAAGAATCTGAATAACAGCTTTTCTTGTAAGACCCGTCTCTTCCACCAGTTTTCCTACAAGGTCATACTTTACGCTTGTATTGGCTGCAATCTTTGTCTTTCCATATATGCCGGAATCCTCTTTTACAAATGAAGCTCCTGACAACAGCTCATCCTTTGATTTAATTTCCTTCATGGATCCAGTTTCTACTTTAAAGAAAATTTTTGGTACTCGAAGCTTTGAGTCAAGAGTTGCAACAGCTTTTCTTACAAGCTCATCTGTATCGAAATCAACCACATAAGCTGTTTTTGCATTAATCCTACTCCACAACGCCTTGAATTCCGGCATTGAAAGTTTATCTGTATCAACCTTAAGTTCAACATTATTGCTACGTGCGTTCTCAGGAGCCATCTTCTTATCTTCATAAATACTGTCCAGAATAACCAACAGATCTGGCTTGTACTGTTCCATCTCTTCGCCAAGTTGAACTTCTCCATTAGCCTTGTCCTCATAGAACTTCTCTGTAAGAGCATCATTTTCATCCAAATAATCCATCTTAATCATGTAACGGATCAGTCTCTTTGCCATAGCAGAATCAATAATCTCTTCATTACCGTCTTTGTCATGCACTCTGGCATTCTCGAAGAGAATCTCTGTGACCTGACGTGGTCTGCTGCCGACAGCCTCTGCAATTTCCGATTGCAGGCTCTTTGCAAACTTATCATAGCTTTCGCTTGCGATTACTGTAAGCACATTGATATTGTGAACGTCATTGCCAAGCGCATTCTCATCCATACGATCACCGTCTTCATTTACGCAAAGACGCATACCACGCCCAACTTCCTGACGCTTACGAACATCAGAACTACTCTGCTTCAAAGTACAGATCTGGAATACATTAGGATTATCCCATCCTTCTCTCAATGCAGAGTGAGAGAAAATAAATCTTACTGGAGACTTCTTAGGACTACAATCCAACAGGAGTTCCTTGTTCTTCATAATCAAATCATATGCATCTACATCATCGGAAGAAGTCTCTGAACGACCAACCTTACTGTTAATCATTCTTCCCTTCTTATCAATGGAGAAGTAACCTGCATGAGTTTTCTTTGCACTGATGGCCTGCAGATATTTGATGTACTCATCCTCGCCAATCTCAAGCTGTAGATTACTTATGATATCCTCATACTCTTCCTCGAACATATCCGCAAAGATACCGTTCTCAGGATTACCTGACTTATCATATTTTCTGTAATGTTCTACTTCATCGATAAAGAACAGAGATAGAACTTTGATGCCCTTATAGAACAGCTGACGTTCTCTTTCAATATGCGAAAGAATAGTCTCACGAATCTGAATTCTTCTGAGCTGCTCTTCACTTACCTTACCGATAACATCACCGGCATAAATTTTTATTCCGTTTACAAACTCAATTGAATCATCACGTCCATCAATAGCCTTCACAATGAAGTTATTTCTGTACTCTTCCATCTCTCCGGAGTTTGCATACAGGTTAAATCCGATACCAGCCTTCTTTGATATAGTCTTAACACCAGACGCACCTTTTACATGGAACTGGATTGTTGCCATCGGATCTGATTTAGAAAGATTCAATCCTTCCAAATACACATAGCTATCCGTTGCCGTAGTTCCAGATTCCTGAATACCCTTAACAGCAATCTTCTTTACCAGTTTCTTGTTATATGCTTCCATCGCATCCAAGCGATAAACCATATTATAGATGCTGTCGCTCTTATGAGTAGCTGAATAACGTAGCGTCATAAGGGGATGGAATTCTTCCAGATTCTTCTTTGTCTGCTTTCCTTCTACAGATTGTGGCTCATCGATAATCACAATCGGATTCGTCTTTGCAATGATATCAATTGGTCTTCTGGAACGGAATTCATCCAGTTTCATATAAATTCTTCTGGCATCCTTACCCTTTGCATTAAATGCCTGAGAGTTGATAATCATTACATTTATGGAATTATCAGAAGCAAATCTATCAATCTCTGTAAGCTGAGCTGAATTGTAGATGAAGAATCTAATCTTCTTTCCGTATTCTTCTGCAAAATGCTCCTGTGTTACCTGGAATGATTTATAAACACCTTCACGAATAGCAATACTTGGAACAACAATGATAAACTTGCTCCATCCATAATGTTTATTCAGTTCGTACATGGTCTTGATGTAGGTATAGGTCTTACCAACACCGGTTTCCATTTCTATAGTCAGATTATAAGTACCTTCCAGCTTTGAAGAAGGTTCAATCTGATTTTTTCTCTGTATTTTTCTAATATGATCCAGAATAATCTGGTTATTAAGTTCCGGCACAATACGCTGATTACCCCAACCGGTGAAATCCTGTTCCTCGGTTAAAGTCATCTGGTAATTACCACTACCTCTATCCATCATATGGGAAGGAGTCAGATATGGTTGCCCTGCAAAAACATCTACTACAGCCTTTGCAGCATCTGCCTGGAACTTTTGATGCTTAAATTGTAGCTTCATAGATTCCCCTCCTTAGATTACTTTTACGGTAGTGTCTGGTGCCAGGAGTTTGAAGATTTCTCCAACATTAATCTTAGCAGGACTATTCGCAAAACTACTATCACGGAATACAGCACGAAGCGGCTGCATTTTTGCAACTGCCTTGATTACGCTATCAGGGATATTCTCATCAAAGCATGCAATAAGGTCTCCATCATTGTAATTATGAACTGTACATCCTTCAATCTTTTCTGAACTGTAAGGAAGCGAAAGAGGAAGTCCCCATTCAAGTAAACATCCGAATAATAAATCTAACGAGTTCCTATCTGTTTTCACATTTGACTCAAGCATTGTAAGCAATCCTTGTGAATAGTCACCTGCAGAATAATACACATCATTCATATTGCTCTCATCTATTCTTAAAACTCTGAATCCATAATCAATCTGAGCTCCCGTTTCTTCTTTTATTTTTTCCCCAGCTCTACGAATTCTATCTTTTCCTATTTCACAAATATTTCTATATCCCTGTCTATAGGCTTCAGTATTTTCAGAAATTGTTTCTGGAACTTGTACCATTATATATTTTCTGCGCAATCCATCGTCTGCATTTGATTCCATTACAGCATGCGCCACTGTAGCTGATCCAGAGAAAAAATCTAGAATTATATCTCCATCTCCTGTAAATGATTTTATATGTTCCTTGCAAATTGAAACTACTTTTGGCGTATCGAATGGAATCTTCATTTGTGACAGCATATCTGTATCACTGCCACCGTAATATAACAATGAAGGAATATTTTCATACATATTATCTTTCAGAAGATACTTGCTATTTGGAATTGTTGTCTCATCCTTTCCAAACAGGATTCTTCCTTCTTCCATCATTTTCTTCATCGTTGCAGAAGGATTTCTCCAACCCCTTTCCGGAACAGGACAAGGTTTTTTCGTCACCGGATGAATTAATGGAATGAAATAATCATCTGGTGCCTTTTTCTTGTTTGGCCATGCCATAGATACAGGACGGTAAACCTCCCCATTTTTATCTATTTTATTATATGCCCTTTCGCCTCCACTAAAATCTGTTTGGCTACGCATCCATGCTCCGAATTCAGTATTTGCCTGCTCTAAGCTATATCCCACACCCACTTTTGAAAACAATGCATTTGCTTTTTTCACTATTGTCTCTGCATTCTTTTTAGGACGTTGCATTTTACACTTTTCAGTGAAAACCATTTTATTTTTTGCATAAACCACAATATATTCGTGCTGATAAGAAATGCCTCTTGCATCACCCTTAGGATTTCTCTTATCCCAAACAATAGTACCTAAATCATTTGCTTCACCAAAAACCTCTGAACAAATCTTCTGTAAATTACTGATTTCATTCTCATCCATATTTATCAGAATGATTCCATCATCAGATAATAAATTTCTTGCCAACATCAGTCTGGAATAGATCATTGAGCACCAGTCCGAATGGTACTTTCCAGCGGTCTCACTATTTTCACGGCTAAAGTTTACATTTCCATCCTCGTCAAAATAACCTGTTCCGTTTGCATATTCTTCATTATCCATAATGAATGAATCTGGATACACAAAATCATGTCCCGTATTGTAAGGAGGATCTATGTAGATTAACTTGACTGCTCCTAAATAGCTCTCCTGCAACAGTTTAAGTGTATCCAAATTGTCACCTTCAATATACAGATTTTCTGTACCATCCCAATTCTTACTTTCAGGTATAACCGGTCTTAATGTCTTTCTAATCGATCTATTTGCCTCGACAATCGCCGCTTTTTTACCTACCCACGATAACTGATATGCCTCATCACCAGGCAATACTGTATCCGACAACATCTGTTGAAGTATCTCCATATCAACGGAAAGTTTTCTTTCCCCACTAGCATCAATGCCTTCTGTCACGCAATTAGGGAATACTTTCTGTAGTAATGCTACATTATGAGAAACCATATCTATCGATTCCATTTTCATCTTTTCCATTTATTCTTCCTCTCCTTTTGTAGTATCTGCAAACTGTTGAATTGTCCTATATCCTAATAATCTACAGTATGTTGCCGTTCTATGATCAAATTCAAAAATCTTTAGTCTTGAGATATCATCATAAAATGGGTTCTTAGTTCTATGGTTATAGACTATATAAAAATCCAAATCTCTTTTTCGTGCCAATTTAGATAAAAGGAAAAAATTCTTGTAGTCCTGACGGTATGGCTCCCACTCTTCCATCGCTATATATGATCTCTTCAGTTCTAATATTTCTGTTGGATTTTGACCATCAAACCTAAGCAAGTCTATGTCTGCAACGATTACAGAACTTCCCATATTACTTCTTTGCCAATCATGGTATGGACTCGAACTCTTGTCATTTATCGACTTTTGAGCCATCAACTGATTCATTCTCAAACCATACTGGATAAACCTCTTCTTCAAGTCATTCGACGATATTTCCGGAATCGCTTTCATCCCTGGTTCCCAGTATTGAACGTTCTCTATTCGTCTCTCTGGAGCAAATCTTATGAAATTTACCGGAATTCCAGTTCCCTCAGTCACTTTCTTAGCAACATCCACTCCTGCCCGCTCAGCCTCAGTAGTTCTAATTCCTAATTCATTTTCTGAAGCCACCGTTACAACTTTAGGTTCATAATCTTCATTTCCATATGTCAGGAGCCACATATTTCCACTGGTCCAGAAAAAATCTTCTCTATGATTGCATTCAATTAAATAATCATAAACACCATTTCCAACATAATAGTCCATGTGACTTCACCTCCCTCCTTAGATACTATTTAGCTTATTTTTCAATACTTTTAATTCTTTATTCATTTGCATCTGCTTATTAAGCTGTTTTTCCTTGCGGATTTTTATTTGTAAAGTTTCTATCTGTTTCTTCAATACCTGAACCTCTTCATCCCTTGCAACAGAATCTTTCAGAGATTCTCCTGCTTCTGTCACCTGCAGCTTGTCACCAGCAATCTGTCTGACAAAATTCTCATAAACGGTATCTATATCCAGTCCTTCCAATTTGACTGGCAAATCATCTTCATCCAGCCAGTCTGTATGATAATACTTATTTACCTTGAATGCTGCAGTACCGGAAGCTGCTTCTTCTTTATATCCTATCCATGCCTGATATTTCCCTTTGTATTCCAGAATAAATAGGATGTGATACGGTATTTCCTTATCCATCTGCCGAAGCATTCCTTCATCCAGCGTCTGGCTGCTTAGCTTAACTTCAAAGACCTCAATCTCTGTAACGTCTGTACCTGGTGCCAGGTTCACGGTCGTCGTTGCAATCTTATTTCTCCAGTAGATTGTTTTGACCTGATCCACGAACACCTTCTTAAGTGCAGGCGATACATCAAGATTCTCATAGAATTTTTGCTTCGGAATTCGTTTATTGAATTCCGTGGGCTTTGGCAATCCTAACATCTAATCACCTGACCTTTCTATTTGACTACCAGGAAGCAAATAAGCTCGAAATCATCCAATCCAGAAACATCTGACATAAGTGCTGATGTCCCACCAGCGGAGAACAGACTATCAATATCGCTCTCTTCCTTCACATCAATAATAGAAGTGATGGCATCGCTCAGGAGCTCTGACATTTCAGACATATCTCTTCCATCGTCTGTTTCCTCATTGAAGATTGAGTATACTTCCTTGATAGGTTCCTTCTTTCCTCTGCAGAGCAGACGCACATCATCCAGCAGCTGCTTAGGATTCAAATAGTCACATACCACAGAACCATCAATACCCATGTAAACCATATAGAATGGATGGATACGGTTCTGATTATCAATATTTACACTGTTATTAACATTCTTAAGAACGAAGATAACTCCCTCTGGCAGTTCTTCTGTTGCAGGTACTACTGCATGAAGACCTCTCGGCTTCTTATCTATATCAGGATGTGTCTTCATGTACTCCAAGAGATCTAAACGGAATTCATTCAAGCCAAGATCCATGATAGAGATTCCATCGGACATTTCCTCAATATCCACAACCTCTTCCTGCAATCTCCTAAGCTGCTGCTTTCTGTATTCCAGATCGCCCTTTTCCTCTGCGTTGATAAGGTCATCGTCACCGGTAGAAGTCATAATGGAAATCTTCATTCTGGTCTCTACTCTGGATTTCAGATTGATATAATCATCCAAAGTCATATCTGGCCAGAAATTTACCAGCTGGATATAATTATTCTTACTTCCGATACGATCTACTCGACCAAATCTCTGAATGATTCTTACCGGGTTCCAATGAATGTCATAGTTTACCAGATAATCACAATCCTGTAGGTTCTGACCTTCTGAGATACAGTCTGTTGCAATCAGAATATCAATATTGTAATCATTATTCGGTATCAACACTGCTTTGCCCTTAGATATTGGTGAGAAACAGGTAAGCACGTTATTAAGAGTTGCCTTTAATCCCTTGATCGTAGACTTACCATCCGCCGCACCAGTAATGATTGCGGTATCCAGTCCGTATTTATTCTTTACAAATACACTGACATTCTCATACAGATATTCTGCCGTATCAGAGAATGCAGAGAAGATAATTATTTTCTTATTGCCTTCGTTGATTGGATTCTCAATCTTCTTTGAAATCAAATCAAACAGTATCTGCAGCTTGGTATCATACTCTGGTGTAATATCAGCCACCATAAGAGTAAGAAGCTCCAGTACCTCGGCATCTGTTTTGAGCTCATCTCTCCAGCTCTTATAATCCATATCGGCAAGGTCGATCTTCACTTTCTTACCTACGGTGAAGTATTCAGTGTTTCCGTCATCCATATCGAATTCATCCTCGGATGCTTCATACATATCGATATCAGCCGTGCCGTATTTCTCAAAGCGATCAATAGCTTCAATCGTATTGGTAATCAGATCCTTGATTCTGGAAAGTGTCAGATTGAAGGAATAAACAGAGGACTCCAATCGTTTAAGCAGGTTAATACTCATAAGTCTTCTGATACCTTCCTCACGCCCCTTCTGAGTAAGGTTTGCACCCTTGTTGTGTGTCAAATCCATATATTTATCCAGCTTACTTGGGAATATATAATTCGACGGTGTATAAATACACAATGTAAGCAGCATCAGCTGTTCATAAATCTGATTGTATGTAATAGCTGATTCCAGAGAGGTAAGATTCGGTCTGAGGGATATTGGTTTCAGTCTCTCAGGGAATTTTCCAATCTCTTCCGTACTGTAATACTTCTCAATATGCTTTCTTGATCTTGCAATGGTTACACTATCCAGCACCTCAAAGAAGTCGAAATCCAATGTTCTAAGAAGTGCATCCGTGGTTCTGTCTTCTAGTTCCAGTTTGCTCCATGCATTGAAAGCCTTCTGTGCCTGTCTGAAAATATCCTCCAGAGATTTGCTGGTATTCAGCTTACTATCAAGATTTTCTGCATTACCCTCATATGCAATAGCCAACTGATTTCTTAAATCTACAAATCTATTGTTAACCGGTGTTGCAGAAAGCATCAAAACCTTCGTCTTTACACCAGCACGAATAATCTTATCAATCAACTTCACATAGCGGTTCTCTACAGTATTCGCATGAGTACCTGCACCATTACGGAAGTTATGTGATTCATCTATTACAACCAGGTCATAATTTCCCCAGTTTAATCTATCCAAATCAAGACCATTCGACATACCATCATTTCGAGAAAGGTCTGTATGGAACAATACATCATAGTTCAGACGGTCTGTTGCAATCGGATTATTCACATAATTATCTTTATATGTATTCCAGTTCTCTGCCAGCTTCTTAGGGCAAAGCACAAGAACAGTCTTATTTCTATTTTCATAATATTTAACAACAGCCAGCGCTGTGAAAGTCTTACCAAGACCTACACTGTCTGCAAGGATACAGCCGTTGTACTTCTCCAGCTTATTGATGATGGCAAGTACTGCATCCTTCTGGAAGTCATACAACAAGTTCCAGATCTTACTCTGCTTAAATCCTGTAGCTTCATTAGGAAGCACATCCTCAGAAATATCATCCAGAAATTCACTAAACACATGGAACAGGGTCATAAAGTAGATAAATTCTGGAGAATTCTCATTGTATGCAGAAGAAATATTATCAATTACTACATCTGTCACATCCTGCATTTTCTCCTTATCATTCCAAATAGTATCGAATAACTGCATGTACTGCATAGAAAATGGAGATTCCATTCTGTTAGTCATATTGTACGCATTGTTACCACGATCACAACCAAGATCAACAGTAGTAAATCCATTCATTGGCATATAAGCCACTTTACTCTGATGATTATCTACCGTCATAAACCCAGGCATATTTTCACCACTAGTATTAGACTTAAATACAGTCTTACTCTTAATCCACTCTGCACATTCACGTGCAATTGCTTTCTGAGTCATCTCATTTCGAAGTTTGATTTCAAATTCCGTACCGTATAAGCTGCTTTCACGATTCAGCCTAGGAATATAAAACTCACGTTTTTCCTTTGTAGCCTTTTCTGTTGTAAAGGTAGGAGATGTAAAAATGAATCTAAATTCATCTACACCTTCCATCTGTTTCTTTAATTCTTTATATGCATACATGGAAAAGCATGCTGCAGCAACGGATACCTTGCTACCCTTTTTTAAGGTCGCAACAAGATCATCCTTTACCGTCTCAGTAATGTTGTTTATTACTTTCACTGGAGTATCCATAACTCTCTCTTTCTTTCAGTCTTCTCTACTTTTTCTCCGAAATAATCTCTACTATATCGTCAAACTTACAGTTCAATGCCAAGCAAATTTTTTCCAACACTCCTACGCGAACATCTTCATTTCTACCAAGCTTCGCCATTGCATTTGTACTGATTTTTGCCTGTCTTATAAGCTCTGTTTTCATCATTCCACGCTCATTTAAGATTCCCCATAATTTATCATAGCTAACTGCCATTTTAATCCTCCAATTCCTATGAACAATCTAACATTTATCCTGCATATTATTATAGCACTTTTGCCATATTTCTCAATCAAGAATTGAAGTTTGCAATTTGCAACACTATATCAACTACATTTCTACATTTTCATTATACCAAACCTACCTGTCCAATAATCTTCCCACAAAAAATGTCGGTTAGATTTCTCCAACCGACACTCCTATTATTATATCAATTCAACTCATTCCACACATCCACATAGTCCTGTAATCCACCCGGACGCATGGCAAAACTCACATAACTTGCAGGCGCTTTCCTTGCAAGTCTAGCAAGAATACCTTCGTCTTCCGGCTCATCAAATATAACCTGCGACTCTGCCATATCACAGTCAATTACAAGATTTCTACCATCTATATCCGTCATTACAACAGAATTTTTGCTTCTATTATAACAATATAATGTATAATTTAATGCCATGTAACCACCTCACTATCTAAACCATCCCAAAATGTTCCAGTGCGTCCCTAATAGCCTTTTCCTTCTCTTCCGGACACTGCGGTTGCCTGCTATCCTCTGACTTCGGCAAATTATAATTCTCCCCAACCTCTATTCCACATTTCCTCTTCACCTGTGAAATATACAGATTCGACACTTTAAGCCCATACTTCTCCAGCACATATTCCTGTATCTCTTTATATGTCGCCTTACTCTCTGCACTAGTCAAATCAAGCTCGTCCAACTCGATTTCAACCTCTATCCTATCATCCGGCTTTTGTTGGAACAAAAGAACAACCGTTTCCACACACCCCGTCCACGGAAACATATCCACCGGCGTAGCCTCCACAAACCGATATCCCATCTGCCCCAGCAGCTTCACATCCCTTGCCAGGGTGGCCGGGTCACAGGAAACATAAACAATTCGGTCCGGCGCCGCCTTTGCCACCGCTTCCAAAAGCTCCGGCCTGCATCCGGCCCGGGGAGGATCCAGAATTACCACATCCGCGGACTGGACAGCCGAACGGATCACATCATCCGCGTCCTGCCGGGCGGAATCGCCTGTCTGCAGCAGGCGGGGAAGTTCTTCTTCCGCACGGCCGCAGAGAAACCGGGCATTGACAATTCCATTGATAACCGCATTCCGGTTGGCATCCAGCACGGCATTGCGCACGGACTCAATTCCTACGACCTGTTTTGCGGCGCCCGCGCAGTAAAGTCCGATCGTTCCTACGCCGCAGTACAGGTCCAGAACCGTTTCCTCACCGGTCAAAGCGGCGTATTCCAGCGCTTTGGCGTAGAGCTTTTCCATCTGCGCCGGATTCACCTGATAAAAAGACATGGGTGATATCTCAAAAGACATATCTCCGATGGTTTCCAAAATCGTCGGCTTTCCCGCCAGCGTAACACAGTCTTCTCCCAGGATCTCCGAGGACTTCTTTTTATTAATATTGAGGATTACACTCTCAAGAGAAAAGCCGGCTTCATAGATGGCGTCATCCAGCATTTCCACCAGTTTCTGTCCATTGGGAATTCCTTTTCCGTTGATGACCAAAATTACCATGACTTCGCCGGTTCCGAAAGCGGTTTTTACGACGAGATGGCGCATCAGTCCTTTCTCCCACCGCTCATCCCAGGCGGTAATATTATCCTCTTTCATGAAACGGCGCAAAGCGTCTGCCGCTGCCATGGCTGCCGGTGACTGAAGCATGCAGTCCTGACAGTCCACTACTTCATGACTGCGCAGCTTGTAAAATCCTACCGCCGGGTCGCCCAGGTTTTCCACGATCCCGCCTTTACGGGTGATGATTCCGCCGGTACTGACCGGAAACTGGGCTTTATTCCGATAAGAAAAAGGGACGTCCATACCGATGATGGGCTTTACCACAGGGTCCGCAAGACCTCCCAGCCGTGTCAGCTTGTCCCGCACCTGTTTTTCCTTCAAAGAAAGCTGTGCCGGGTAATCCAGACATGCCAGAGCGCATCCGCCGCAGCCCTTTGAAAGCCCATGAGAGCACAAAGGCTCGATCCGGTTTTCTGAAGGGGTTTCCACTTCCAGCAGCCGGGCTAAAGCGTAATTCTTTTTCACTTTCGTAAGCTGTACCAGGGCTATATCGCCGACTACTGTACCTGGTACAAAAACAGCCATTCCATCTGACCTGCCAATGCCCTGGCCCTGGTCACTTATATCTATAATCTCAACCCTGTGGGTCTGTCCTTTTTCAAACATCTACAAACTCCTTTTTCCTACGATCGCAAGCAGCTCTTTGGGCCGATCGATAATATGATCCGCGCCCTTTTCCTCAAGAAGCTGCCGGTCCCGAAAGCCCCATGTGACTCCAACAGAAACAAGCCCCGCGTTTTTAGCCGTCGCCATATCCACTTCCGAATCTCCCACATAAACCGCATTCTTTTTTGAGGCTCCCAGTTCCTCTAAAATGGCGTAGATCCCGTCCGGGGCCGGTTTTCTCGGCACGCCCTCCCGTTCGCCATGGGCAGAATCAAAGCTTCCCGGGAAATAATCTTTGCAAAGCCGCAGCACGGCCTGCTCATACTTATTGGAAATAACAGCCGTCTTCAGACCTTCGCGTTTCAAAGCCGCAAGCAATTCTGTGATTCCCTCATAGGGGACCGTCTTATCCTGCCAGTGCTTTGCGTAATATGCCTTAAAAGCGGCCAGACACTCTTCCAGATCTTCCTCCGAAGCGCCCTCCGGGACTGCCTCTGTCATCAGCTTTCTCACACCGTTTCCTACAAAATGCCGCACCTCATCCAAAGTCCTGGCCGGGTATTTCCGGGCGGCAAGGCCTTGGTTAACTGCGTCCGCCAAATCTTCCAATGTGTCCAGCAGTGTTCCATCCATATCAAATATTACCGTATCAATCATGTATTCCACCTCCGCGTATCATTCAAGGCTCCTATTTCGCCGCGGCCGCCAATCTTTCATACAGCTCTGGAAAGTTCTTTTTCAGCCGGATCGGTACCAGCTTCGGATCCGTAATCCCATGGCTGCTGGTCCCTGTCACCTTTACCTCTCCGGTCTCTTTGCTGATTACCTCATATCCCAGGCAAACCGTCGCGCCCTTCAGCTTTTCCACCCAGGATCGGATAACAATCACTTCATCAAAGACAGAAGGCGCCTTGTAGTCACAGGTAATACCGATGACCGGCATCCACACTCCCATTTTTTCCAGCTCCGAATAAGGATACCCTATACTGCGAAGAAGGTCATTTCTTCCCTTCTCAAACCACCGGATATAATTGGCGTGATGTACAATAGCCATAGCGTCGGTCTCCGCGTAATCCACTCTGTGTTCAATCTCAAATTTTCTCATATCAATTCCTCCTTTTGTGTCGGGCGGAAGTACTGGCCTCCATCCCGATGAATTTATCATTTACAATTTTTCCGCCAGCTCCTGTATTTTCCGAAAGCGGTTATTGATCCCGGACTTTTTCATAGGCGGATCCATCATATCCGCCAGCTCCTGCAGGGTTGCCTCCGGATGATCCAGCCGCAGCACCGCCACGTCATAAAGCTTGTCTGGCAGAAAACGCAGCCCTTTGGTATCCTGAATCTTCCTTATCCACGCAAGCTGTTTTTCCGCCGCCTGCAGCGTTTTGTCAATATTGGCATTGTCGCAGTTGTTGATCCGGTTGGCCTTATTGCGGATTTCCTTTGTGATCCGCACATCTTCAAAGGTAAAAATCTGGGAATGCGCTCCCATAATAGCCAGAATATCGATGATCTGCTCTGCTTCTTTCACATAAACCGCGTAATTTTTCTTACGGGCGGACACTTTTGCGTGAAGGTCTACAAAACTATTGACCAGCTTTTTCACATCTCCGGCCAGGATCTGACTGCTGCAGTTAAACTCCAGATGATAGCTTTTTTCCGGATCCGTGATCGTCCCCGCAGCCAAAAAGATCCCCCGAAGGCAGGCTTTCCGGCAGCATTTGGTCCGAATCAGGCCATCGTAGATCCCATCGCTTATGTAATTCATGCCTTCCCTTACCATAAGAATCCCGGTTTCCCGAAGGATCTGTTTACTCAGATCTTCCGGTCCGATGGTAATAAGATAGGCCCTTCCCTTTTTCAGTGTATTGCCCTGTCCAACTTCCAGTGCTGCGTCAATTCCGAAATAATCCTTGATCAGCGTTTTATAGTGACGGGCCACCGCCGGATTTTCTGTTGTTGTAACGATTCTGAATTTTCCTCCGCCAGCTAGACGGATGCTGCCGCACATACGAATAAAGCCGGCGATTTCAGCCAGCATACAGCATTTTTTCTCCGGCGTCACATGCGCCAGCTCATTTTTCGTATCCATGGAAAATGACATAGCTTTCTTCCTCCGCAAGAAAGGGACCTGTTCATCAGCAATGCGGATCAGCGGTCCCTTTTCTGTTTCTTATTTCTTTTTAATACTGAGAATCTCTCTGGCCTCATCCGGCGAGGCAATCTCTCTTCCCAACAGCTTTGCCAGCTTTACTGCCTTTTCCACCAGTTGGCCATTGCTCTTTGCCAGAACACCTTTTTCGATATACAGATTGTCCTCAAATCCGACCCGTACATGTCCGCCCATAATAATGGACGCCGCCGCAATTTCGAACTGGGCCCGTCCAATACCAGTTCCGGTCCAGGTCGCCCCGGGCGGAAGGCTGTCTACACAAAAAGCCAGATCCCGCACCGTAGCGCTCATCTGCACGCCCAGTACAAAGTCAAAATGAAGAGGATGCTCCAACAATCCCTTCCGGTCCGCTTTCAACGCAATATCCAGCATTCCCTTATCAAAGCATTCCAGCTCCGGCTTGATCCCCCGCTCCTTCATGATCCTCGCAAAATTAAAAATTGTATTATCTGTATTTACAAAGATATCATCGCCGCCAAAATTACAGGTACCGCAATCCAGTGTGGCAAATTCCGGTGTAGGCGTAATCTCCGTAGACTGGAGCCGCTCCAGGTCGGTCATCCCTACGGCTCCGCCTGTGGAAGGCTGAATAATCACATCCGGGCATTCCTTCAATATCCCGTCTACACATTCCTGAAACCGCTGCCTGCTTTGAGTTGGTGTTCCATCATCCTCCCGTACATGAAGATGAATGACGGAAGCTCCCGCATCATAAGCGGATTTGGCTTCACGGACGATTTCGTCCACCGTATAAGGTACCGCGGGGTTATGTTCCTTTGTCACTTCCGCGCCGCAGATTGCCGCGGCAATAATCAGTTTTTTCATAGCATTCTCCTTAATTAAGTATCCTCTAAAACCATGCTATTATTATACGATGAACGGACTCTTCTGGCAACAGGAACTATCGGAATTTTCTCACAAGTCTCGATGTTCAATTGTAACTCGCTTGCCCTTTAGCTGCAGTCTTTCCGCCATCTCATTGGCTGTCGCTACAGAACGATGATGTCCTCCGGTGCAGCCAAAGGCCAGATTCAGATTGTACTTTCCTTCCCGCATATAAGAAGGGATCAGCTCCAGAATCAGAGGCTCCACACGCTGCAGAAAATCCCCTGTGACTGACTGGCGCATTACATACTCCCTGACCTTCTTATTATTTCCGGTAAGGGGCCGAAGCGATTTCACATAATAAGGATTCGGTATAAACCGCATATCAAAGACCATATCCGCGCCCAGCGGGATCCCTCTCTTGTACCCAAAAGACATAACATTGATCACAAAAGTTTTTTCACTTTCCCCGGAAGTGATCAGATCCTTGACCTCCTTCCAAAGGCGGGCCACCTTCATATTCGATGTATCGATAATATAATCCGCCCGGCTCCTGAGATCCTTCAGCATGAGAGTTTCCCGTTTCAAGCCTTCCAGCGTGCTTTCTCCCTTTGCCAGAGGATGCTGCCGTCTGGTTTCGTTAAAGCGGCGGATCAGCACCCGCTCGGAAGCTTCCAGATAAAGTATTTTGTAATCGATGCCTCCAGCCTGCAGATCTTCCAGAGCCCGCTCCATATCGGAAAACAGCTCGCCGCCTCTTACATCTACAGCAAAGGCCGCCTTGTCAATAGGCGCGGCTTCTCCCGACGCCAGATGGACAAAGCTTTTGATCAGAGCTGGCGGCATATTGTCCACACAATAATAGCCTAAATCCTCCAGGCAATTCATAGCCTGCGTTTTTCCCGCTCCTGATAATCCTGTTACAATTACGGTATTCATTTGATTTTCCTCAGATTCACAATTCTTGAAAGGTCAAGGCCGGCTTCCATGGCCCGTTCCAATCCGCCTTCAAAATCTCCGATACGCCCCGGCACATGAGCGTCGCTGCTGATAATAAACTGCGCGTCCGTTTGCGCCGCGATACGGATCTCTTCCACCGTCAGATGCGGATGCCAGGTACTGATTTCCATCAGGGTATCCGTATCCGCGCAGGCCTCCGCGATAGGAAGCATCTCAAAAGGCCCTTTGTCTCCCGGATGAGTCAGAATGGCAATATCATTTTCGTACAGCGCTTTGATGACCATATCTGTATTTTTATTCCGCAGACGTTTTTCTCCCAGCTTCAGCCCCTTGTTCCAGAGCCAGTTGGAAATACAGTAGCCTCCCGGCAGTCCATAATGGTATCCCGCGATAACAAAATCATATTGGCCGAATTCCTCCGGCTTTACATCCAAATGGTTTCCATTTTTTATAATATTAGCTTCTACACTGAGATGGATTTTGATTTTTGGATACTTGGCGTTAAGCCGGTCGATTTCTTTTCGCATCACCGGCACATCACTTCGCTTCATTCCATAAAACAGATGGCCCGGCCCGTGGTCTGTAATGGCAAGATGGGATAACCCCCGCTCCATTGCCGTCCGCGCGTTGTCTTCGATGGAACCCTTTCCATGTGAAAAGGTGGTGTGAGTATGAAGGTCATAGCCCAACTGAAACTTTCTATTCTCCAATGATCCTCACCTCCGGTTCCAGCTTTACGCCGAACTGATCCAGTACAGAGGCCTGTACAATCTCCATCAGCCGCAGAATATCCGTTGCCGTCGCGTTCCCGTTATTTACAATAAATCCGCTGTGGAGAGGCGAGACCTGGGCGTCTCCTACCGCCATTCCTTTCAACCCCGCGTCCTGAATCAGCTTTCCCGCGAAATACCCTTCCGGCCGTTTAAAAAAGCTTCCCGCGCTCGGCAGAGAAACAGGCTGCTTTTCATTCCTTCTGGCCGCAAGCTCCTTCATTTCCCGCCGAATCGCTTCCTGATCTCCTGGCGCAAGCCGCAGCGTCACACTGACCGCGACATCCCCGCATTCATGAAGAACACTGTGACGGTATCCAAGCTCCAGCTCCTGACAGGACAAGGTATATTCACGGCTCCCGTCTCTTGAGATAATCCGCACTTCTTCTATAATATGGGCCATTTCACCGCCGTAAGCGCCCGCGTTCATAAACACAGCGCCTCCCAGACTTCCCGGTATGCCGCTTGCGAATTCAAATCCGGTGAGGCTCTGTTCCATTGCCGCCCGCGCCACGGAGGACATCAACGCCCCGCAGCCCGCAGTAAGCCGATCTCCTTCGATCCGGATCTGAGCAAAAGCCTCTCCAAGTTTGACAATGGCGCCTTTATAACCTCCATCCCTTACCAGTATATTAGACCCATTTCCCATGACCATATACCGGACGCCTTCTTCTGACAGGGTCTTAAGAACCCTTTTCAGCTGATCCAGACTTTGCGGCGTAATGAGAAAATCCGCTTTTCCTCCTGCCCGAAAAGAAGTGAATCTGCTCATATCGCAATGCTCGATCACGCAGCTTTCCCCTGTCTGCTCAATCAGTTTATTTTTTAATGATGCCATTTCCCGGCCCCTCCTTTTTACTCTTCTTTTTCTTTTCCTTCACCCTGTATTTATCGATAGTATAATCCCGTATATCTGTAGAAAATCCCCGCTTATCCAGCCTGCGGTTGACTGCCCGGCTGAAATACGTGTAGAACACGGCGAAAACCGGTATGCCGATGACCATTCCCACGAATCCGAACAGACCTCCTCCCACCAGAATGGCAAACATAACCCAAAAGCTGGAAAGGCCTGTACTGTCGCCCAGTATCTTCGGCCCGATAATATTACCGTCCACCTGCTGGAGAATCAGTATGAATATGAGGAAGTAAATACACTGCATCGGATTTACCATGAGAATCAGCAGTGCGGAAGGCACCGCTCCGATAAACGGCCCGAAAAACGGAATGATATTGGTCAATCCTACAATACAGCTGATCAGCAGCGGATACTCCCATCCCAGCAGGGACATTACGATAAAGCATATGATGCCGACTATGATCGAATCAATAATTTTTCCATTGATAAAGCCGCCGAAGGTCTTATTGGTAAAAGCCGCACCTTTCAGAATCTCTTCCGCCCTCGCTTCACTGCAGGTCGCGAGAATCAGTTTTTTAGACTGTGCCGCGAAAAGATCCTTACTGTTCAGGAAATAGGCGCAGATAATGATTCCAATGAGAAAATTCTTCAGCAGGTTGATGGCCCCGAATACTCCTGTGGAAATACTGGTAGCCACCTCTACATAGCTGGGGAGCATTTTGCTTTCTACATATTTTATTATATTATCTGTAAAACGGTTGATCCAGTTTTCCAATGTGTCCTGCATCTGAGGATAACGCAAGGTCTTTGTATCGATCCAATCAATAACATGATTCATGCTGTCAGGCAGTATGCTTATAATATGCATAACACTGTCGATCAGTCCTGGTATAATCATCCAGCATATCCCGCTAATAACCACCGCCAGCGCCAGCAGCGAAAGAAACGTCGCGAAGCCCTTGGAAAAGGACAGGGCTCTTTTGGGCTTTTTCACCTTTCTGCTCAAAATACTGTAAGTATTTCTGGTCGTGAAATTATAGATGGGACAAAGCAGATACGCAAACACCAGGCCATAAATAAACGGTGTCAGTATCCCTGTCACAACACCAATAATCTCGGAAAGCACATCGAAGCGGTAAATCGCGAAAAATACAATGAGACAGGCAGTTAATACCAGGAATACAGTGATCCCCCATTTTATATGTTTTTCTTCAAATTCTAATTTCATACAAAGATCTTCCTCATTCATTTTTCTTTCTGTTTTTTATCTGTAATCCCATTCTACAACATTTATACATCAAAGTCTTTAGGTTTTTTCGCTTTTCTTTATTTTTTGTGGATTTTTTACAAAAATGGGGTTGATTTTTTATGCTTTTGTTGTATAATTAGCCTATGTTATAAATTTTTATTCATACAATAAATTAAATATTCATAAATGTACGTGAATTATTAGGAGGATTAAATATGGCGAAAGAAAAAGTAGTACTGGCCTATTCAGGCGGGCTGGACACATCGATCATTATGACCTGGCTGAAAGAGAATTATAACTATGATGTAATTGCGGTGTGCTGCAACGCCGGCCAGAAGGAAGACTTTGACGCAATCGAAAAGAAGGCCATCGCGACCGGCGCGAGCAAAGCCATCACCATTGACCTGAGAGAAGAGTTTATTACAGACTTTATCTGGCCTACACTGAAAGCAGGCGCTATTTATGAAAATGAATATATGCTGGGTACGTCCATGGCAAGACCCCTCATGGCTAAAAAGCTGGTAGAAGTCGCTCAGCAGGAGGAAGCGTTCTATATCGCTCACGGATGCACCGGAAAGGGCAACGACCAGGTACGTTTTGAAACAACCATCAAGGCGCTGGATCCCGCGATTAAAATCATCGCGCCATGGAGATTCTGGGATTTTGAATCCAGAGAAGATCTGCTGGCTTACGCCGCGTCTCACAACATTCCAATCAACCAGACAGAGGCAAAGATCTACAGCCGCGACGAAAACATCTGGCATATCAGTCATGAAGGCGGCGAGCTGGAAAATCCATGGAATGAGCATTATGACACGATCCATGTGCTTTCCGTTCCACCTGAAAAAGCGCCGGATGAAGTTACATATGTAGATATCGATTTTGAATCCGGCGTTCCTGTAGGCATCAATGGAGAAAAAATGGGGCCGATCCAGCTGCTGACAAAGCTTAACGAACTGGGCAGCGCTAACGGTGTCGGTACCGCTGACCTGATTGAAAACCGTCTGGTTGGTATGAAATCCCGCGGTGTTTATGAGACTCCGGGAGGAACCATCCTCTTCGCCGCTCACTCCGCGCTGGAAAAACTGATCCTTGACCGGGATACAACGCAGTACAAGTACATTGTCGCGCAGAAGTTCGCTCAGCTCTGTTATGATGGCCTTTGGTTCACACCGCTGCGCGAAGCTATCTCAGCCTTTGTAGACGAAACGCAAAAGCTGGTAACTGGTACTGTTAAAATGAAATTATATAAGGGCAGCGCTGTAGCCGCCGCGCGTAAATCTCCGAACTCCCTGTACAGCGAAGAGTTCGCGACCTTCAGCAAGGACGAGGTTTACAATCAGAGCGACGCGGAAGGCTTCATCAACCTCTTCTCCCTGCCTCTGAAGATTCGCGCAATCCAGAAGCAGAACCGGGAAGGCGGCGCAAAACCGCATGAAGCTCTGGAACGGAAAGTTCTTAAAGGTGGAGATTTCATCGAATAAGACAGTTCGCTGATAAGAAAATTTGTATTCTAAAAGGGAACGGCAAAGAAACAAGAAAAATTCTTTGCCGCTCCCTTTTTATTCCTCATCCTCTTCCGATTCTACGATCTGCAGGACTTCCGCCATTTTGTTATATTCCGCCCGTTCCAGACCCCAGAAGAAAAGCGCGTCATCCCTGTCCTTCAGGCATTCGATCATGGTTTTTACATATTCCCTCCGGTTGTATCCGAGAGCCACTGGTAAAAATCCCTTTTCCTCCAGATAGTAGTTCATAGCAAGGCGCGCCATAACTCCGTTATATTCTTCAAAAGGACAGATTTCCAAAATCCCGCAGTGGATTCTGGACGCGCTTCGTATTTCATTGGCGCTGTTTTTATACGCGTCCTGCAAGAGCCTGCTCAGCAGACTTTCTACATCAGAATGATGCGGGGGAACATGCTTAAAGTCAGCAAGAGGCCGGTTTCCTCTCCGAAAGCCCGCGTTTTTTCCCGTCAGACAGGCGTAGAATTTCAGCAAAAGACGCTTATCCAGGCTGCTTCGCAAAGCTAGGCAATCATCCATCAGCTCCAGCGTGTTCAAATAATTTTTTATAAAGACACAGTCTTTTAACGCCGCTTCTCTTGGGATTTCCCCCTGGATCATCCCTTCGATCTCTTTGCGTGAAAGCTCCGCGCCGTCCAGAGACATGGCTCCGTATATATAATCCAGCTCTCTGAGCCTTCTCAGCTTCCGGCTGGTTTCTCTTTTAAAGGGGCGGCGCAGGCCCAGGTCGATTTTCTGTTTGATTAATTCCTGATACATGGTCGGTGTCCTCCTGTATTTCTGTGATAGGGAATTCCCGCACAATACAATCAGTGTATCATAAAAAAAGAACTTTTTCCAGATATCCTCTGTTTCAGCGCTTGCGGCAGGATGTTTTTGGGCATATAATATATAGATTCCTATACTCCGGGGAAGCCCGCGTCTGCCAGCGGCTTCCCATTTGTACCGCGGAAAGGAGAACACTCAATGTTTACATTACCGGATCAATTTTATGATATTACGATAGTTTCTACCGGACTGCGCCTTGTCCTCGCGGTCATCTTCGGCGGAATTATCGGTCTTGAGCGGGGAGCGAACCGTCATCCCGCCGGATTTCGAACCCACATTCTGGTATGTGTCGGCGCGACCCTGGCTATGCTTACGAATCAGTATATCTGCCAGATGTACGGGACCGGCGATCCTGCCAGACTGGGTGCCCAGGTTATTACCGGAGTGGGCTTTCTTGGCGTAGGAACGATCCTTGTCACTGGACGTCACAAAATCAAAGGACTGACTACCGCTGCCGGTCTTTGGGCCTCCGCCTGCCTTGGACTTGCTCTTGGGATCGGCTTTTATTCCGGCGCGGTGATTGCCGCCGTTGTTATTTTTATCAGCCTTGCCCTGCTTCCCAAAGTTGAAAATCATTTTTATCAAAATTCCAAAGCCATCGATCTCTATATAGAAATCGATTCGATCGAGCACTTCCGCGCTTTTATAAAATATATCCGCTCCATCGACGCGGCTTTTTATGAAACCCATCTCAGTCAGGACCATCCTGTGACGCCAGGAGGCATTGCTTTCCACCTTTCTATGCTTTTACCAAAGGAAATCAGCCATAGCCAGGCCATTGAAGAATTCGGGGATTTTGAAGGTGTCACCCTTATTGAAGAAATTTAACGCATAAGATCCTTTCATCTGGTTACTGTATTATACGATGAAAGGAGAAGAATTATGGACAAACATGAACATGTATGTGTATGCAAGGGCGTTTCTTACAATGAAATTGAAGACGCCATCAATAATGGGGCGCAGACCTATGAAGATATTTTAGAAGAAACAGGCGCCGGGTCCGTCTGCGGCGGCTGTATCGAACGGGTCGATGAGATCCTGGATCGGCTGGTAATACGGTAAATTAAAAAACAGCAGTATGACGCGTCCTCAATTTATCATACTGCTGTTTTCCTTTTGTCAATGATCCTCACGCTCCTGCCGAAAAAGAGCGGCCTGACGGCCCGCGCCCCAGTTTCTGCCCGCCGCGGCTTGGACGTAATATGTCACGCCTCTTTCAGGAACCCGATCTTGCCTCTGGCAACGGCGTATTTGAACATTTCCACCTGACCGAAATCTCCTTCTACCGGGCGGAGACGCATCTTCTCTTTGATCTCTTCATACGGCATCGTAGGAAGGAAGACGATTTCATAGTCATGCTGGAAGGTCAGCTGTACAAAGTCCAGAATCTCATCATCGCTAAAGCCTTTTTCTAAAGACACATTGAGCCTTACCTTCATCCGCTGCTCAACCGATTTGTTGATTCCCTCTATAACGTTGTTCAGATCCTGTCCGTTATGGGACTTTTTATAACGGGTATGACGCATAGTATTCACCCTAATAATCACACCTGTCAGTCCGGCCTTTTTCAGTTTTTCAGCCATGAAAGCCAGTTCCTGTCCATCGGTTTCAATCAAAATTTCTTCATTGTCCAGCTTTTTGATCAGATCGATGATTCCTGCCCTCTTCAGGGGCTCTTCACCTGCCAGGACTACCTGCCTGTGCCCCTTTGCCATTTCCAGTATTTCAGCTTTTGCAGGGACGCCTGCTTCCTTTAATTCAATTCTCATGATATCCTCCTAATTTAAGACAAAGTCATTTTACCCTATCCCCCGGCTCTAGTCAACTGATACATCTTGTGTTACAATGCTTTTAAAGGAGGAAACCATATGAAAATTTTCGTCATCAGCGATACACATGGAAAAACTTCAAAGGCCGAAGAGGTCTGGGAAAAACTGACCGGAGTGGATCTGGTCATCCACCTGGGAGATTACGCGGAAGACGCGCGGCGCCTGGAGCGGGTTTTCCAGACAGAGGTGATCGCGGTCAAAGGCAACATGGACGGATCCTACAGCCCCGATGATTATAAGATCGTGGAAACCGAGTTCGGAAAGCTGCTGCTGACCCACGGCCACATGGACAATGTAAAAATGTCTCCCCTGAACCTGATCTACCGGGCGCGGGAGCTGGACTGCAAAGCGGTTCTTTTCGGCCATACACACAAACCCGCCTATGAAGAGACACACGGCATCTATCTGGTAAACCCGGGAAGCCTTTCTCAGCCAAGGGATGGAAGCGACGGCTCCTACGCCATCATTCATACCTCTCCAGATACCTTTAATTGCGCCATCGTCTACTACTCCAGCCTGACACCAAAGAAAAAGCCGCCCCAAAGCGGACGGCTGAGAAACATGCTCAATTACAGCGATCGATTTTAGTTTTAACGGACCTGACTATAAGATATTATACTCCAGCTCTGTACCCTGCTGCTTTAAGGTAATAGCAATCAGGAACGCCGCTGCCGTATCCATGCAGGTCATGACAGGAAGCCCCCGTTCGATGGCTTTTCGGCGGATCGGGAAGGTGTCGCTTTCCGGCCGGTTGGCCACCTTCGGCGTATTGATAACCATTTTGATCTCTTCCCCGATCATCTTCTTTACCTCATCATAGCCTATAACCCGCGCGTCAACTCCCGCGGCCTTCAGGAAAGCGCCTGTGCCGGAGGAAGCGTACAGCTTGAACCCGGCCTGGGCATAGCGTTTGATGGTCTTGGCCGCGGCCGCGTTTTTGTCCGGATCGCGAAGCGTTACAAAGACGCCTCCCTCCGTCGGTATTTTTGAGCCTGCCGCCAAAAATCCCTTATAAATCGCTTTGCTTAGATCCGCGTCGATTCCCAATACCTCTCCGGTAGACTTCATTTCAGGTCCAAGGGCCATATCCATGTTGGTCAGTTTCGCATTGGAGAATACCGGAACTTTTACCGCATAGTAATCCGCCCGCTTGTACAGGCCGGTTCCGTACTGGGAATCCTTCAGCTTGTGGCCCAGCATGGCCGCGACAGCCAGCTTTACCATTGGAACCTTTGTTACCTTGCTCAGGATCGGAACGGTTCTCGAAGCTCTTGGGTTCACCTCGATGACATAAATCTTCTTTCCATCATAAGCGTACTGGATATTTACAAGTCCTACAATATTAAGGGCTTTTGTAATTCTCTTGGTATAATCAATAAGCGTATCCTCCACCTCTTTGGACAGAGTAAAGTGCGGGTAAACCGAAATACTGTCGCCGGAATGCACTCCGGTCCGTTCGATGTGTTCCATAATGCCCGGAATCAGCACATCTTCGCCGTCCGCGATGGCGTCCACTTCAATTTCCTTTCCCTGAATGTACTTATCGATCAGCACCGGATGTTCCGTAGAAATGGAGACAGCCTCCTTCAGGTAGCGCTTCAGCTCTACGTCGCTGTAAACCACCTGCATAGCTCTTCCTCCGATTACATAGGACGGACGCACTACCAGCGGATACCCCAGTTCTTCTACAGCCGCAAAGGCTTCCTCCGCTGTGGTTACCGCCATCCCCTTCGGCACGGATATCCCGATCTCATCCAGCAGATCACAGAATTTTTCCCGATCCTCCGCCAGATCAATATATTTATACGGTGTCCCCAGAATATTGATGCTGCGGCTGTTAAGTTTTTCCGCCAGATTCAGGGACGTCTGGCCGCCGAACTGGAGAATAACACCGTAAGGGCGTTCCTTTTTAATTACATTCATCACGTTATCGATATGGAGCGACTCAAAATACAGCTTATCGGATGTATCGAAGTCTGTACTTACTGTCTCCGGATTGTTGTTCATGATGATGGCCTCATAGCCTAACTCCTTGATGGCCCATACACCCTGCACGCAGCAATAGTCGAACTCGATCCCCTGACCGATCCGGATCGGGCCGGAGCCTACTACCAGAATCTTTTCTTCATCGGAGACCCGCACCTCATCCTCAGCGTCATAGCAGGAGTAATAATAAGGCGTGGCCGCGTCAAATTCACCGCCGCAGGTATCTACCATCTTATAAACAGGGAAAATATCATTATATATACGAATATCCTGCAGGACTTCTCTGGATACTCCGGAAAGTCTCAGGATCTCACTGTCCGTAAAGCCTCTGGACTCCGCTTCATACAGCAGATCCTTTGTCAGAGGCTGGCTCTGCAGTGTTTTTTCCAGATCAATGATGCCTTTGATTTTCTTCAGGAACCAGCGGTCGATCTTCAGCATTTCATAAAGGCCTTCCACATCGATCAGATCTCTTCGCAGGGCTTCCGCAATACAGAAAATACGTTCATCATCACAGGCCGCCAGTTTTTCCATGAGCCGCTCGTCATCCAGGTTGGAAACAAACGGCACTCTCAGTCCGTCGCACTTGATCTCCACTGAAGTGAGAGCCTTCAGCAGCGCGCTTTCAAAGGTGCGGCAGATGGACATGACTTCTCCCGTAGCCTTCATCTGGGTTCCCAGCTTTCTGGAAGCGGTACGGAACTTGTCAAACGGCCATTTCGGGAATTTGACCACGCAGTAATCCAATACCGGCTCAAAGCAGGCGCTGGTCTCCTGGGTCACATAATTTTTCAGCTCATCCAGGTTATAGCCCAGGGCAATCTTGGCAGCGATCTTGGCAATCGGGTAGCCTGCCGCCTTAGACGCAAGGGCCGAAGAGCGGCTTACCCGCGGATTTACTTCAATAACGATATACTCTCCATTGTCCGGATTCAAGGCAAACTGCACATTACAGCCTCCTTCGATCTCTAGGCTGCGTATGATCTTCACGGAAGAGTCTCGGAGCATCTGATATTCTTCATCTCTCAGGGTCTGAGTCGGAGCGACTACAATGCTGTCTCCCGTATGTACCCCTACCGGATCCAGATTTTCCATACTGCAGATGATGACGCAGTTGTCTCTGCTGTCCCGGATCACTTCATACTCAATTTCTTTCCATCCCGCTACGGATTTTTCCAGCAGGATCTGACCGATGGCGCTGTTTTCCATCCCTCTCTGGCAGTATAACTCCAGCTCTTCATCATTGTTCGCGACGCCGCCGCCTGTGCCGCCCAAAGTATAGGCGGGCCGCACGATAACCGGATAACCGATTTCCTCTACAAAACGATAGCATTCCTCCATACTGGTAGCAATAATACTTGGCGGGATCGGTTCACCGATTTCCTGCATAAGTTTTTTGAACTCTTCCCGGTCTTCCGCTTTTTCAATACTTTCCCGGTTTACGCCCAGCAGTTTTACACCGTATTTTTCCAGTACTCCTTTTTCCTCTAGAGCCATGGCCAGATTCAAGCCGGTCTGACCGCCGAATCCTGCCAGAATCCCGTCAGGGCGCTCCTTTTCCAGAATCTTTTCCATAGCTTCCTCGGTAAGGGGCTCCATATACACTTTGTCAGCAATCCCTTTATCCGTCATAATAGTAGCCGGATTGCTGTTTACCAGAATGGTTTCGATCCCTTCCTCCCGGATCGCTTTGCATGCCTGCGTTCCCGCATAGTCGAATTCTGCCGCCTGGCCGATAATGATAGGCCCGGAACCGATGATGAGTAGTTTATTTAAAGATGCTTTTCTAGGCATTCTCGTTACCGCCTTTCATAAGATTTACAAATTTATCAAAGAGATACATGCTGTCGTTAGGTCCCGGAGAAGCTTCCGGATGGAACTGCACAGAAAACACAGGAAGGTCCCGGTGTTCCATGCCTTCTACCGTACCGTCATTGAGATTCAGATGCGTGACTTCCATCCCATTGAGCATGACGCTTTCCATCTTTACCGCATATCCATGATTCTGGGAAGTTATGTAGGACCGTTTGGTCTCTTTATCATAGACGCCGTGGTTTCCTCCCCGATGGCCGTATTTCAGTTTGTAGGTTTTTCCCCCCGCGGCCAGGGCGAGAATCTGATGTCCCATGCAGATGCCAAAGATAGGCACGTCGGCGTCTCTTAACAGAATAGCGGTTTCTTTTACAGCCTCAACAGCCTCTTCCGGATCCCCCGGTCCGTTGGTAAGGAATATCCCGTCCGGATGATATGCCAGAATTTCCTCGGCAGAAGCCCCATAAGGGAACATTTCCAGCTCGCATCCCCGGTCCATGAGAGATTTGAGGATATTCATTTTCACGCCAAAGTCCATTACCGCGACTTTATACTGACCGCCTTTTCCCAAAGTCATTCGCTCCTTTGTAGAGACTTCCTTCATCCAGTCTCCCCGCAGCGAAGCTTCTTCGCAAAGCTTTCTGGCCTCTTCTGTTGAAATGCCTTCATTGCTGATGACGCACTTTACAGTGCCTTCTTTTCGTATTTTCTTTGTGATTTTTCTTGTATCAACGCCCCAGATTCCCGGGGTTTCCTGTTCTGTCAGCCATTCATCCAGAGTCTTCACACAGTTGCTGTTGGATGGCTCCTGACACAAATCTTTTATTACCATTCCAAAGGCGTGAATGCCTCCGGATTCATTGTCGATATTGCTGATTCCGTAGTTTCCCACCAATGGATAAGTCATGGTGATAATCTGCCCCTTGTAGGAAGGATCTGTCATGATTTTTTGATAGCCTGTCATAGACGTGTTAAACACTAACTCGCCTACCCGTGTTCCTTTAAATCCGAACCCATATCCTTTATAAACGGATCCGTCCTCCAGGTAAAGCAGTCCTTCCATCTTTTCCTTGTTGTTATCCATGTTTCTCTTCCTTTTTCTTACTACTTATTTTATATCCAGATAATTATACATCTTTTTCTATTTTTATGCAAGTGTATATTCAAAGTTTTTCCGTCTTTTTCCGAAAAAAGAGCGTCTCACCTTTTTTATAAGGCGTCCGCTCCTGTTTTTCTTATCTCTTTTCCTTTGTTGTGTCTACATTCATGTACACAGTAGCCGCTGTCGCCACCAGCTTTCCCGTGTTCCGGCTCTTTGCCTCGCATACGATCTGTGTGATCCGTTTTCCCGCCGCTGTCGCTTTTGCCGTTACCACCATTGTGTCTCCCAGCTGAACTGGCCGAATATACTTTACATCCAGACTGATGGTCGGGGCGTAGTTTTCTCCGGCGCAAAACCTCGCGACCGCCGCCGCCGTCATGTCAAAGGCTGTGCAGATGGCCCCTCCATGCATCATGCCTCCCCGATTAGCCTGCCACGGTAAAACAGGAAATCCTAAAGTAATGGATTTTTCCTCATAGGAACATCCGATCTTCTCAGATTTCATCATTCCATTGACTGTATCTTTTTGAACTTGGTTGTTTTCATACATGGTTTTATCTAAATACGCGTCCATTCTTTCCTGTCCATCCATAATTTACCTCCTACTGCTTAACCGCGCTTATAATACGCGTCCATTTCCTCTCTGGGCACCATTGCGCCTCCCGTAGCCCATACCACATGGGTCGCTTCACATTCATCATTATATACAACCCGCAGCGGTCCTTCAAATCCGGCGCAGGCAGACGGCTCAATGAAAATGCCTTCCTGATCGGCAAGCGTCCTGAGATAGTAATACAGCTTTTCATCGCTGATGGTATAACATCCCTGCACCAGAGTTTTCATAATGGATCCCACCAGCTTTGAAGGCCGCCCTACAGCCAGTCCATCCGCTTCTGTTTTTCCATCCAGGCCGATATCCCGTACACTGATCTGATCATGGAGTCCAGTCATCAGACCAAGCGTCATGCATGGAGCGTGGGTCGGCTCAGCGAAAAAGCAGTGTACATGCGGCCCCAGAACGGTTTTCAGGCCAAAAGCAACGCCGCCTGGCGCTCCTCCTACTCCGCAGGGCAGATATACAAACAGCGGATGCTTTTCATCGACTGTGATGTTCTTTTGCTCCAGCTGTTTTTTTAAACGTTTTCCGGCCACTGAATAGCCCAGAAAAAGATCCCGCGAGTTTTCATCATCCACAAAATGGCATCGAGGATCTTTTGCCGCTTCCGCCCGGCCCTCCGCTACCGCTTTCTGATAATCGTCCGGATATTCTATAACGGTTACGCCTTTTTCCCGCAGCAAATCCTTCTTCCACTGACGGGCGTCAGCCGACATATGTACTGTAACATGAAAGCCCAGCTTCGCACTGATGATTCCGATGGAAAGTCCCAGATTTCCTGTGGAGCCTACCGCCACACTGTATTTTGAAAACAGCTTTCGAAAAGCTTCTTCGGTCAGCTTACTGTAATCCTCTTCCTTTGTCAGCATTCCATGTTCTTCAGCAATCGTCTCCGCCAGTTTAAGTATCTCGTAGATGCCGCCTCTGGCCTTGATTGATCCGGATACCGGAAGGTGGCTGTCGCATTTCAGAAACAATCTTCCATCTACGCCCATGGTCCTTCCCATTTCCGGGATTTCTTTCAGATCCGACTCAATAATTCCGCCTGACGGCGCTGTTTCAGGAAAAGCCTTTTTAATATATGGCGCAAAACGAGCGAGTCTCGCTTCCGCGTCATCGATATCTCTCTGATCAAAGGGAAGCTCCACTTCCTTCCCATAGTCAGGGTTGCCCCAGAAAATTTCTTTATATTCGCTTACAGGTCCCACCAAAGGCTGCTTTTGTATCAGTGCTTGCAGTTCCATAGTTTACCTCTTAAAATCAATTTAAATCACTTTGTTGATCTGGCTTCCCGAAAGCCAGCTGTCGATGTTGTCAAACACAATCTTTGCCCTCTTTTCCATGGACTCCGCAGTAGCAAAAGCCACATGAGGCGTCACGATGGTATTAGGCGTACGCAGCAGCGGATGGTCTTTCTCCAGCGGCGGTTCCTTTTCAAATACATCGATTCCCGCGCCGGCCACTTTTCCGCGGTTCAAAGCGTCTGCCAAAGCCTGGGAATCTACCACAGGGCCTCTGGCCGCGTTGATTAAAATAGCTCCGTCTTTCACAGACCTGAGGGACTCCGCGTTGATCAGGCCCTTTGACTGTTCTGTTACCGGGCAGTGAAGAGTGATAATGTCCGACTGGCTCAGCATCTCTTCCAGAGGCAGATAGGTGATCTCTTCTGTGCTTTCTTTTTTTGAAAATCCGTTATACGCAATGGTTTTGCAGCCGAAAGCGCGGCAGAGCTCCCCAACCCGGCTGCCAATAGCGCCGGTTCCAATGATTCCTACGGTCTTTCCCCGCAGCTCATTTCCAACCAGGCCATCCTTCGTTTGCCCGTTGCGGCACCGCTGATCCACCTGCGGCACATTTCGGAGAAGCGACAGCATCATGCAGAGGGTCAGCTCCGCAACTGAATCGTTGGAGTAGCCAGAAGCGTTACTGACCGCGATTCCCATCCTTTGAGCCGCCTGGATATCCACATGGTCTACACCCGTGAAAGCAATATCGATGAACTTCAGGTTTGGACAGCTTTCAATGACCTCCCCTTTCAGAGGCATATTGGCAATAATCAGGATATCCGCGTCCTTGCACCGCTGGATCTGCGTGTTTATATCGTCATCCCGCTGATAGGCCTTGAAGGTATGTCCGGCCTGTATAAGCGGCTCTGTATATTGGTGGAGAAGTTCCTCGCGGATGGCAAGGGACTCCAGCATTACGATGTTCATAGGTTTCCTCCTTAGCTCAAGTTTTTTCAGGTTTTAATTATCATTTCATTATTATATTACATATGGATTTGGTTGGCAATTTAAGATTTATGAAGGTATCATAGAAAATTCCGGGAAATCAATTTCCCTCAGCGGGCTTTTCACGCAAAGAAAAACCTTGAAATCATTTAGATTTCAAGGTTTTCTTGGCGCGCCATTAGGGATTCGAACCCCAGACCTTCGCATTCGTAGTGCGCTACTCTATCCAGCTGAGCTAATGGCGCTTATTCCGTTAACGAAAATTATTATACAACAAAACACCCTGTCGTGTAAAGCAAAATTTTAACTTTTTTCCTTTTTGCCGTACCTTTTGCTTTCTGCCTTTTTACAGGCGCGGTCCTCCTTTCTTTTTACGGCCCAGCAGCAGACAAATTCCGGCCGTTGACGCAATCCCTAAGGCTGCCGCATAAGGAAGAACATCAAAATCATCTCCGGTCTGGACGATTCTGTTGATTTTATCTTCTCCTGTTATGATCACGGCTCCTTCCTTCGTGTCCGCAATGGCAACCTTCATTTTATTTTTAAATGTGATTTTCTTGTCCTTCGCCAGCAGATATCCTTTAGGCGCTTCTGTCTCGCGGATAATATAATCGTGTTCTTCGGTCAAACTGGCGACTTCCACATATACCACGTCCTGATCCCTGGTTTGTGGAGTTGTAAAGCTTGCCGCGAGCTTCTTGCTGTCCGCGTCTAAAATCTCAAAGGAAGCCCCGGGCAGATAGTCACCGGTCTCCTTGTCGATTTTAGTAACATACAGCTTGGTCACTTCATCTACCATATTTACCTTTTCTGTCCCTCCGGCGGTAAAGGTAATATCCTGCGCGCAGGCGTATCCTATGGGCGCCAGGTCTTCATGCAAGATATACGCTTTACCGAATTTCAGTCCTTTTACTGTATGCGGAGTTTCCCCGGAAGTCCATTCCTCGATAACGGTTCCAGTTTCTTTATCCTGTATCCGCAGCAAAGCTCCCGGCAGCTCTTCTCCCGTTGTTTCCGACTGCTTGCTGACCTCTACATCCGTATAAGGAATATTTTCAAAGACAACTTCTACCGGATCGCTTTCATCACCGGTGATTACAACTGTTTTCGGATCCTGCGGGACATAGACCTTCGTATCCAGATCAGATTCCGTCACTGTATAAGTTCCTGCCGCGAGATGTTCAATATGAATATATCCCTCATCGTCAGTGACCGCGGTAATCGGTTTGATCTCCTCGCCCCAGGTGGTCTTTCCTGTAACCGTCATTTCAATATTAGAGATTTTTCCATTTACACAGATTTTCCGGATATCCAGATTGGCTTCTTTCGCCTCATTTTTATAAGAAACAGACACCGAAGCGTTTTTATTTTTTTCATTCAATGTTACCGTCTGAGGTTCCGGCTGGTGGTAACGCTGCTTCTGCTTTTCATTCATTCTTTCCGTTACGCGGTATGTTCCAAATTCCATTTCATCGATTTCACAAACTCCTTCTTTATTTGTAGTAACTTCTTTTTCAAATAAGGTAGCGCTGCCTGCCCAGCTGAAATCCCTCCAGGAAAGGGATCCCTGGCTTTTTTCCTCGTTTTCTGTTGCGGCGTCTTTAACATGAGTCAGCGCAACCGTGACAGAAACAGAGTCCGCAGGCTCCTTTGCGGCATCGGAGGAATCGGCTCGCTCCGCGGCTAGCGCCGCGGAAATCTTTATTTTATAGGCCCCTGTCTCTCCTTCTTTTGCCGCCTGATTCAGCTTTTCCAGATCTTTCTTATCAACGCTCCAGCTTATATCCGCCCCAGAGTCTTTCAGACTCGGCCGCGCCTGCTTTAGGAATTCTTCTTCCGACAGAGTCCGGCTGTCCGCCTGAGCTCCTTTTACCTGGAAAGAAAAGCCCTCCGCGGTCCCGCCGTCTGTTGTCTCTTTAAAGATACGAAGTCCGCCGTTCCGCGGAGTATAAGTATTATGAACCTTTACCTCAGCAGTCTGCCCCGCTTTTACCGCGACCGAAGTCTGCTTAGCCTCCGTATAGCCGGCTGCCTTCTGCTCATTGGTCAGTGTCTCCTGTACGATATAAGTTCCCGGATACAAATCCGCCGCGATGGTTCCGTTTTTATCTGTAGTAAAGGTTCCCGAATATCCATTCGCGGCACAGCTTAATTTAAATTGAAAGCCCTGGACCACCTTGCTGTCTGATGTTTTTATAATTTTTGCTTTACCGGTTTTTTCAGTTGTAAATTTTACAAAAAACTCCTTTTCATCCGTTGCTCCCACACTGACGGCCTGATTACTGTCCGCAGCGCTCTTTGCCTGCCAGATCAGCAGCGGCTGGTTCTCGCTTCCGTCATAATTCCCAAGACCCGAATTGGCAAGGGCCGCTGTATAAGATCCTGCTTTGGACGCGCTGAATGTGTATTTATATCCGTTTCGGGATACGGAAAGCCCATCTGTGGTTTTCGACAGCTTTTTCAAGTAATTCGCTTTATTGGCGTCCGTCAGCGTTACAGACCATTTTTTCGTTTTATAGCTGTAAGTCATGGCATAGGTCTTTGCGCCGCTTTTTGTATCCTTTGTAAAAGAAGCCCCCTTCGCGTGCTTCGCCATTTCCTTTAAGATCCAGCTATAACACCGTTCCGCCGGCTTTCCCTTCAGATTATTATATTCCTTGGCTGATGTCCGTTTTTCAGGCGAAGTCCGATATCCGCAGGTAAACTCCCAGGCTATGACCTGAGTCGCGAAGTAATAATCGTTTACATTGGTTTTTGCCACGGGAGAGCCTTTTCCCGGATGGTACCCGTAAACCATCAGAACCGGAAGCCACGTTTTTGACGCGCTGTTCAGCTTTTTATACATACCTGATCCCGTATTTGTCTTTGCGGTATAGGCTGTTCCGGTTTTATTTCTCAGAGTTGGGTTCAGACAGTATCCTACATAGGTCTTACTCCCTGATTTAATTCCAAATTTTACAGCGGCGCCGGAGGTATAATGGGATGATCTGTATTTTGCTCCGTTGTATCCCTCTCCCAGAAGCGAATTGGATACAGTGCCGGAGGCTCCGCTTTTTACCGCCGCAGACGCGAAGGATGTGCTGAACGCTGCCGCCGCCATTATGAAGGCCAACAGCAAAAGCAGAATTTTTTTATATTCCCTGTTTATTTTTGTTGTCAACATATTGCTCTTTCTCCTTAATCCTCAAATAAGAACAAAGTCGGCTTCGCCGATTTATGTTCAGCGGTAGACTTTGTTGATATTCCGGAAATATCGAAAACGATATTTCCTACATAATAAAAAACAGCTTTTATTCCAGCTGTCTTTCTTCTTCCCTTTTATTGTTTTGATCCTTTCATTTTTTGTCTTTTGGGCGTTCCCTGGCTCTGTATGAAGTCATGCGTTTCCCTCCTTTTTTATAATTCTCTTACTAAAAAGGCCGCAATAAAACCCGCGGTCTTTTCATGGCGATCCGGATGCGCCTGTCATTTGTTAAAACTTTACAGTTTATAGTATAGCACAGATTTTTTTACGCAGGGGACATATTTCTCCGGGCTTTATCTACGGGAGCCAAACAGAACACGCCTCTTCTTTTCTGAGATTTTGTTTTACTCTCCCACATTTTGGGTAATCATAATATAAGAAAAATAAGCAAGGGGGACTACGGTTTATGTATGGAATCTTTGCGGGGCTTTTTGTGATCCTGGCCAGTATTGCCGGATCTCTTATGGGCCTTGCCTTTAAAAAAATAAGTCACCGAACCAACGATATGATCCTGGGATTCGCTTCCGGAGTTATGTTGACCGCGGCGTTTCTTGGACTTCTTCCCACTGCCTTTGAAAGCTTCCGGCCGATTCCGGTAACCGCGGGCGTTCTTGGGGTCTTTGCCGGAGCTGTCCTTATCAGCCTGATCGACCGGTTCGTTCCACACATCCATTTTGACAGCGGCCACCTGCATGAAAGTGAAACGAAAAGCCGCGGCGGAGGCAGCCGGGTTCTGCTGCTGGTTATTGCCATTGCCATCCACAATATACCGGAGGGCCTGGCTACGGGTATTGTCTTCAGTGACGGCCCTACAGACAACGCTCTTATGGTTGCGATTTCCATGGTAATCCAGAAAATCCCGGAAGGTCTGATCGTCGCCGTCCCCCTGCTGGGAATGGGGATGAAGCGCGGCAAAGCCTTTAAAATCAGTTTGCTGATCGCCTTTATGATGCTGCCCGGAATTGTCGCGGGTGTCCTGCTGGGAACGCTCCCCCAGCTTCTCACTTCCTTTTTTTACGCCTTTACCTTCGGCGCCATTGTATATGTAGTAAGTGATGAAATCATTCCGGAGTCCCATGAACACGGGCATCAGCGCTCAGCAACCTTTTCTCTTCTTACTGGCGTCCTGGTGGTAGTTCTGATGCAGTTCATCTGAATCTGCCGGGAAAAAATAAAAAAAGTATTGAAATATACCCTTATTAGATTGTATAATAGAAAGGTACTTGCTACTGTGGCTCAGGGGTAGAGCAGCTCACTCGTAATGAGCAGGTCGTGGGTTCAAATCCCACCAGTAGCTCCACGAAAATCCCGCAGGATCTGACAATTGAAGGGGTCTGCGGGATTTTTATTATTTCAGACTCCAGCCCGCGTCAAGGCAGGGAGCTAAAAAAAACTTTTTCTTGTGATTTTAACGGAACGGATTGTAAAGGAGGAAAACAATGGACAGCTTACTGATCGTAGTGGATATGCAGAAAGACTTTATCGACGGTGCGCTCGGCACCCCAGAAGCGCAAGCTATTATCGAAGCAGTAAATGAGAAAATAAAAGAATATGATAAGAAGGGGGATCTGGTGATTTTTACAGCAGATACCCACAACGAAAATTACCTGAAGACGCAGGAAGGGCGTAACCTTCCTATCCCTCACTGCATTTGCGGGACAGAGGGCTGGGAAATCGACAACAGGCTCTTTCGTCCGGAAGGCTCTCCTATCCTCGAAAAGGACACCTTCGGTTCCAAAGAGCTTGGAATCACGCTGATGGAACTGGAGCGGACGGGAAACGCTCCTAAATCCGTTGAGCTTGTAGGGCTCTGCACGGATATCTGTGTTATTTCCAACGCAATGATGGTAAAAGCCTTTCTACCGGAGGTGCCGGTCTCAGTAGACAGCGCCTGCTGCGCGGGCGTTACACCAGAAAGCCACGAAACCGCTTTAAAAGCCATGAAAATGTGTCAGATCCAAATAAAGTGATCCCGTATTATCCCAATTTTTCTCTCATATTCTTCAATACCTTTTTTTCGATGCGGGATACCTGTACCTGGGATATCCCCATCTTTCCCGCAATCTGCTGCTGAGTCATATCCTTGAAATACCGCAGCACAATGATCTGCCTTTCCCTCTCAGAAAGCGTTCCGATCATCATTTTCAGATCGATCATGTTGATATTGCGTTCTTCTTCTGAAACATGATCTACCTTTTTCTCCCGGTAGCCCTCCGATAATTCCGCGTTATCCAGGCTCTCCACACTGGCAAGGGCCTCTGAAGCGTCCAGAATCTCCAGAATTTTTTCTACCGGCAGTTCCATTTGCTCCGCAAGGTAACTGAGCTTTGGCCAGGTTCCATTTTTATTGTAATACTCCTCTTTGAGCTTTTTCAGATTTCGAATATCCATTTTCAGCTGGCGGCTGACCTTTATTTTTCCGTCATCCCGGATGTATCGTTTGATTTCCCCCAAAATCATGGGAACGGCATAGGTGGAAAACATGACGTCAAACTTTGTGTCAAACCGCTCTATCGCCTTTAAAAGCCCGATAAAGCCGATCTGCAAAAGGTCATCCAGCTCATATCCTGGTCCGGTAAATTTCAACGCGAGATTCTTTACAAGTCCTGTGTTCTGATTCACAATCTGCTCGCAGGCTTCATTATCTCCCTGCTGCGCCCGTCTGATTAGTGCGTATGTATCTTCTTTCTTTACCGGTATATACTTAGCAGTCATTGCTAATATCCAGCTGTTTGGTCATAGTCACCGTCGTTCCCTCCCCGGCCCTCGACACAACCTCCACCCGGTCCATAAAGCTTTCCATAACCGTAAACCCCATACCGGAACGTTCTTCCTTTCTGCCGGTTGTAAACATCGGCTCTCTGGCCTTGTCCACATCCTCGATTCCAATTCCAGTATCCCGAACGATAAGGATTACCTTTCCTCCGGGACGGATCTGACACTCCAGCTCTACAAGCTCCGACGGATCCTCCTTATATCCATGGATAATACTGTTGCTGACCGCTTCGGAAATCCCAGTTTTGATTTCTGTCAGTTCCTCGATGGTAGGGTCCATCGAAGCAACAAAGGCAGCGGCCGCCGACCGGGCAAAGGCCTCGTTTTCAGGAAGCGCCGAAAACTGTATCTTCATCTTATTTTCCACTGACATTCACCTCCATTTCCATCTGCTGCTGCCCTTTTAAAAGACAGATCGCGTCTTTTGCGTCTTTCTGCTTATCTACAACCGTAAAAATTCCCGCCATATACAGGATCTTCTCTATATATTCTGAGCATCCGGCCACGAACAGCCGCCCTCCCTTTTTGGTCACTTTATTATATCTCCCAAGCACTACACCGATCCCGGAGCTGTCCATAAATGTGATCTTTTCAAAATCCAAAATCAAATGACGGCACGAAAAAGCCTCCATGGTTTCATCGATCTCATCCCGCACAGTCCCGGCGCTGTGATGGTCCAGTTCTCCGCAGGCGGAAGCTACAAGTATGTCGTCAGTCATCTGAAAATCTAAACGCATAAAAAATCCTCCCCTCTCTCATAGCTGTTACATACTTATTATAGTACGCCCGGGCCGGGCTTGTCCTTAAGAGAAAAGGAGGAAATTCTTCTATTTTTAGCGATTATTCCGGTTTTATGTCGATGCTCTGGCGTGAAGCGACCGCGTCAGCAATCAATTTTTCACAATCCAGACGGCTTTCCGACTGAAGGATCTTTTCCAGCTTTGGTTTTGTTGCCGGATGCTTTGGCAGAAATACCGTACAGCAGTCCTCATAAGGCTGAATGGAGGTTTCATAGGTTCCGATCTCCTTAGCCTTGTCCATAATATCCACTTTATCCATAGCGATCAAAGGACGCATAACCGGAAGCTGCACAGAGGCGTCTGTTACCACCAGAGCTTCCGCGGTCTGACTTGCTACCTGCCCCAGATTTTCTCCTGTAATAAGCATGCCGCAGCCAGTTTCCCTAGCTACCCGCTCGGCAATTCGCATCATAAAACGGCGCACCAAAATGGTGGTTTCCTCCTCCGGGCAGTTCTGCACGATCTGCTCCTGAATCGGCAGCAGATTGATCACATGCATTTTGAACCTGCCGCAGTATGTGGCCACGATCTTTGCCAGTTCTTCTACCTTCTCCTGAGCTCTCTGACTGGTGTAAGGATAGGAATGAAAATGAATGGCTTCAATGAGCATTCCCCGCTTTGCCATCATCCAGGTGGCTACCGGACTGTCAATTCCGCCGGACAGCAGGCTCATCCCCTTTCCGTTGGTTCCCAGAGGCAGTCCCCCGAAGCCCTGAATCTTGTCCTGATAAATATAGGACCTGCCCTGTCTCACATCGACAAACAGCAGGCAGTCCGGATCATTGACGTCCACTTTCAAAACCTTGCATCCGATCAGGACCTTTGCTCCGATGATCCTGCCGATTTCCGGAGATTTAACCGGAAAGTTCTTATCTGCCCGTTTTGCTTTCACCTTAAAGGTCCGGATCCCTCTTTCCTCAATCATCTCTTTCATGTACGCCACAGCGGCTTCACCAATGGAATCCAGCGTTGATTCGGCTTCCACAGCCGGACTGATGGAAGCGACGCCAAACACCTTCGATATTTCTTTGATGATATCGTCTTTCCCATAAGCTTTGTCCGCTCTGACAAAAATCAGTCCTTCATGCCGCTTCACTTCAAAGTTTTCAAATTTCCGCTTTAAAAGCTTGCGGATCCGCTCCGCCAGCATTCGCTCAAAATACGGTTTATTCATTCCTTTGAGAGCGACTTCCCCGCATCTCACAATAAAAATATGTTGTTCGTTCAATGTAGTCTCTCCTTTATCTTACCGAAAGCTTCCCAGTCTGCGAAAGCGGCCTACGGCCCCCTTTACTTTTTCCAGTACCTGATCCATTTCTTTTATCGTGTTATACCTGCTGAAGCTGAACCGGATCGCGCCTTCGATCTCCTTATCCGTCAGTCCCATTGCCTTCAGCACATGGCTCTGGCCCTTTTTATTGGAGGAACAGGCGGAGCCTGTGGAAACATAGATCTCGTCCTGCTCCAGAGTATGAAGAAGCACCTCCGCTCTCGTTCCCAGAAAGGAAACATTCAAAACAGAGGAACATCCGTCTTCCGGACTGTTGATCCGAATGTCTTTGATTTCTGTTTTCAGCCCTTCCAGCAGATAATCCCGAACCGCTTCCCCCGCGTTTTTTTCCATTGCTATTTCTGCCGCTTTTCCAAGCCCCGCGATAGCCGGAACATTTTCTGTCCCGGACCGCATTCCGGATTCCTGTCCACCTCCTACAAGAAACGGAGGAATATGGACGCCTTTACCGATCCATAGGGCGCCGCTTCCTTTAGGCCCATGGATTTTATGTCCGCTGACAGAAATCATGTCCGCCCTCTTAGGAAGGGGAACTTTTCCAAAAGCCTGTACCGCGTCTGTATGAAGCAGAGCGTCCTTCTTGTATCCCGCAATCTCATCGATGGGCATGATGGTTCCTGTCTCATTGTTTACCTGCATTATAGTAATCAGTATGGTTTCTTCATTTACGGCGTTTTTCAGCTGCGCGGTATCCAGGCGGCACTGGTCATCCACATCAACATAGATCACTTCAAAGCCCTGTTCCTCCAGCCGTTTGCACGCCTCCAGCACAGCCGGATGCTCTACTTTGGAAGTAATGATCCCGCGTCCTCTCCGCTTTCTCGCCATGGCCGCGCCAAAAATAGCCATACTGTCCGCTTCGGTTCCTCCGGAAGTAAAATAAAGCGCTCCCTGCTGTCGGTCCATAGCCTTCATCATCTGTTTTCTGGCTTCCTTCACGGCCTTTTCCGCTGTAACTCCCAGGCTATAGAGAGAAGAAGGATTTCCAAAATCCTCTTTCATATATTTCAGCATCACCTCTGTGACCTGATCCAGCTGCCTTGTTGTCGCGCTGTTATCTAAATAAATCATAATAAAAGTCCATCCAGCTCCTTATATGTAACAAAACAGGGAGATAACCCGTTTATCTCCCCCAAAATTATATGCAGATTTCAGCAAAAATGCAATTCTTTTTTTACGAATCAGACTCTTTCTTGCAATTCCGGAAATCTGGCGGTAATAAAATGAACAAGAATCTCTTTTACCTGCTCATCACTGAATGCGGTCGTATCCAGCATAAAATCGTATTCCCGCAGGTCCAGCCATTTTTTCCCGGTAAAGGTATTAAAATATCTGGCCCGTTCCCGATCCTCTTTTTCCATCATCTTCCTGGCCGCTTCCCCTCTCACAGGTTTACCCAGCGCTTTTTCCAGCCGGGCTGCCCTGCTTTCCATATCGGCCTGTAGGAAAATACTGACGTGCTTTTCATAGTTGCGAAACAAATGAGGCGCGCAGCGGCCTATAATGACGCAGGGTCCCTCTTCCACAGCTTCCTTCATGATCTGTGTCTGTGTCTCAAAAAGCTGATTGCTGGTCGGTACATACCATTCATCTGCCACATAGGGCATTTCATAAACAACGGTTTGTGCCAGGGCGGCCCATATGGATGTGTTTTTTTCATCAACGAATTCCAGGCTTTCCTTTGAAAGCTTCATTTTTTCCGCTGCTTTTACTAAGAATTCTTTATCGATATAGCGAAAGCCAAAATAGTCGGCAAGGGCTTTTCCCATAGCGGAGCCGCCGCTCCCCAGCTGTCTTCCAATGGTAATAACATGATGCTTTGTATTCATTTTGCTCCTCCTGTTTAATCGCAAAAGATATCATCGATCCTTTTTTCTTTTTTTACAAAGAGAAATGCCATAATCAACGCTACAGCGCTGAAGGACGCGGCAACTCCGTATGCCGCGTGCATCCCGGCAAGTGTCGCTTTAACAGGGCCTCTGGCCTGGCTTAGCGCTGTTACCGACGCCATAATCGTAATAAGAATCGCTGTTCCAATGGAGCCCGCCGCCTGCCGGGCAGTATTGTTGATGGCGCTTCCATGCGCGATCATCTGATTTTCCAGAGCGTTCAGTCCCCATGTAGTAAGAGGCATGTTCACCATGGACATTCCAAACATCCGGATGGTGTAAATCGCGCATAATACGCCAAAGGTCCAATCTTCGCCAATAAAAACAAATACTGCTGAAAACACAGTCATAATGCCTAGACCGGCCAGCGCGATTCCTCTCGGTCCGAAGCGGTCAAAGAGATTTCCCGTAATCGGGCTCATTATCCCCATTATAATCGCTCCGGGAAGCATAATCAAGCCTGACTGCAGCGCGCTGAAGTGCAATATATTCTGCAGGTAGATGGGCGTTATAATCCCTCCCGCAATCAACGCGGCATTGACGATCATAGCGATAATGGTGGAATAACGAAAGGTTTTATTTTTTAAAATGCTCAGCTCCAAAAGCGGTGTGTCGATTTTTCCCTGACGTCTCACAAACACGATAAGGAATACGATTCCTACGGCCAATGGTCCCCAGGTAAGGGCATGAGTCCACCCATAGCTTCCGGCAGCGCTGCAGCCATACAGCAGCCCGCCAAAGCCCAGTGTAGAATAAGCCACCGAACGAAAATCCAGCTTCAGGACCTTGGTTTCGCCTACATTTTTCAAAAGAGCAAACCCCAAAATTACAACAAGCATGGAAAAAGGCGCAATCACCAGAAAAATACTGTTCCAGCCCCATACATCCACAAACCAGCCCGATACCGTCGGACCGATTGCCGGAGCAAAGGCGATAACGATTCCTACCGCTCCCATGGCCGAACCCCGTTTTTCCTTAGGAAACAGCAGCAGGATAACGGTCTGTATCATAGGCATCAGAACGCCCGCCGCCATTGCCTGCAGAATACGGGCAGCCAGAAGCAGCAAAAATGTCTTTGAAAAGCCTGCCAGAACGGTACCCGCGGTAAAAAGAATCATAGAACTCAAAAACAGCTGCCTTGTAGTAAACCGGTTGATTAAATAGGCCGTTACCGGAATCATAATTCCATTGACCAGCATAAATGCGGTAGTCAGCCACTGCCCCTCTACTGCCGTAATATGTAGCTCTTCCATAATACTTGGCAATGCCGGCGAAAGAACCATCTGGTTCAAAACCGCAATAAAAGCTCCCGCTAACATTACCCCGATAATCAGTTTCGTTTTCTTTTCCCCTTTTCTGTTCAACGCGTCCTCACTCATATCAATCCCTCCAAACTTCCTTCTATATTAACCTACAGCGTTTCCAGTTCTTTCAGCAGGCCTTCCGCTTCCTGCAGCTTTCCCCTGCTGCCATGCTTTTCATACTCATCCAAAACAGAATGAAGATTTTTCATCAGTCTTCTTCTGCGGAAGAGTTTTTCCATTTCCTGTTTTTCTTCATGGAAAAACAGCCTCAGCTCCTGTAGCTGCTCTTTTGTCATCAGAGGCTCTTTTCCCCTGCGCTTTTCCATAATCGCTTCCAGGCTGTCCACCATAAAATCCGCCGCGGCGGCCTCATCCAGTTCAAGGAACTTTTCCCTTGAAACAAAGGTAACTTCACTTAAAAGGCCGTTCAAATTAAGCGTCAGCTCGCTGGCCATAGTCTCACTTCCCAGGCCGAACGCCTGCATAATGATCTTAGAGAACATTTCAAAGATCTCAAATTTATTTTTATTGATCAGGGGAAGATATTTTTCCCTCTGCTCCTGAGCCAGAGAAAACAGCAGCTCGCTGATCAGCCGGCTGCGCTCCGGGTAGTCCTCCATTCTGGCAATGATGGCCTGTTTAAACATTTCCCTCGGGAAAAGCTCCGGATCCTCTGTGATCTGATCTACCTTTTCCTTCATCTCAACTGTCATACACAGCAGGACGAAGATCCCAAGCTCCTCCTTTGATCCGAACAGCTTATACAATGTAGCCTTTGAAACATTGCAGCCTTCCGCAATATCCTGCATTGAAGTCCTTAAATAGCCCTTTTCGGAAAACAATCCCCTGGCCGCCTCAAAAATATGCCGCTTTTTTGCTTCCATTTTATCCCTCCAAAACAAAAACCCGTCCAGCGATCATCCAATCGCAGATTGGATACTGACGAGTTTTTTACGAACTCTTTAGTTTTATTATGCCTGCGCTCCGCAAAAAAGTCAATAGGAACTTTCAAATTTTACGCAAATCTATACAAATTTCTTATTCGCAATATAAAAAGGGAACGTTCTTACGGCGGCCTCCTGGGAATCCCAAAGCGGATCCCCAGGCCAGCGGCCGAAATAAAACATTCCCTTTTTCTTATTTAGCGTAATCGATGGCCCGGGTTTCACGGACAACATTGACTTTGATCTGTCCCGGATATTCCAGTTCCGATTCGATTTTCTTGGAAATATCCCGCGCCAGGAATACGATGGACTCATCTGTAACCTCTTCCGGTTTAGCGATGATCCGTATTTCTCTTCCGGCCTGAATCGCGAAGGACTTGTCCACGCCAGGAGTTGTATTCGCGATTTCTTCCAGCTTTTCAAGCCTCTTAATGTAAGTTTCAAGAGTTTCTCTTCTCGCGCCTGGTCTTGCCGCGGACAGAGCGTCGGCTGCCGCGATAAGGACAGCTTCCATGGATTTCGGTTCATAGTCGCCGTGATGAGCGGCCATTCCGTTAATGACGGCTTCGGATTCCTTGTATTTTTTCAGGACCTCCATACCAAGGTCAACATGGGTACCTTCCTTTTCATGGTCGATGGCTTTACCAATATCGTGGAGCAAACCGGCTCTCTTGGCTAAAGTAACATCCAGTCCCAGCTCGCCTGCCATAAGACCTGCCAGATGAGCGACCTCTACAGAGTGCTTCAGCACATTCTGACCATAAGAAGTACGGTATTTCAGTCTTCCCAGCAGCTTTACCAGCTCCGGATGAAGATTATGTATACCTACTTCAAAGGTAGCCTGTTCCCCTTCCTCTTTTATAATGGCATTGACCTCCCTCTCGGATTTTTTTACCATTTCCTCAATCCTCGCGGGATGGATCCGTCCATCAACAATCAGTTTTTCAAGCGACAGGCGCGCCACCTCTCTCCTTACCGGATCAAAGCCTGATAAAATAACAGCTTCCGGAGTGTCATCGATAATCAGGTCAATTCCGGTCAGAGTTTCAATCGCTCTGATATTCCGTCCTTCCCGTCCGATGATACGACCTTTCATTTCATCGTTCGGAAGCGGCACGACTGATACGGTGCTTTCCGCTACATGGTCAGCCGCGCACCGCTGAATCGCCCCGGTAATGATCTCTTTGGCTCTCTTATCCGCCTCTTCCTTGGCTTTGGACTCAATATCCTTGATCATTAAGGACGCTTCATACCTGATTTCTTTTTCTGTGTTTGCCAGCAGAATGGATTTGGCTTCTTCTACCGAGTACCCCGATATTTTTTCCAGCTCCTCCATCTGTCTTTGGATTACGTGATCTAATTCTTTCTGCTTCGATATAATCGACTGCTCTTTGTTTGTAATGCTTTCTTCTTTTTTCTCTATATTTTCAAGTTTTCTGTCGATTGATTCCTCTTTCTGAACCAATCTGCGCTCTGATTTGGAAATTTCCGAGCGGCGCTCCCGGATTTCTCTGTCAGCATCGCTTCTTAATTTGTGCGCTTCTTCTTTGGCTTCAAGAATGTATTCCTTGCGGATGGTCTCTGAACGGTTTTCCGCGTCCAGAATCAGATTCCTGGCCTTTTGTTCCGCGCTGCCGATGGCCTTTTCTCCTACTGTCTTTCTGATTATATATCCGATTAAAAGCCCCAGTAACAGGGTTATTATTGCAATGACAATAGTAATAATGACATTCGTCATCCAACCACCTCCTTTTCATTTTATTTTTTCATATTTTGTAATCAAATCGTTCTTGTAAAATATAATAAAAATTCTGCATCACGTAATAATTTTTAAATAAACTCACACATTAGTATTATAATGTTTTACGACCATCTCGTCAAGGTTATGAAAGGGAATGAATGGACAATTATTGGAAGTTTTGGAAAAATGCAGACAAGCTGTTTCTGCTGCTGGCGATATGCTTCGCCTCACTGAGCATACTGATGATCACCAGTATTTCGCTGAAAAATGGCCATTTACAGCCCCGGGATATCGCGGTGCAGAGCATTGCTTATGGGCTGGGTTTTTTTTCTATGATTCTGATGATCCTTTTCGATTACCGAAAATTCGAAGATATCAGTAAAATTTTATACGCGGCTTCTCTCTGCCTTCTCCTGACGGTATACATTCCTGGCCTTGGCCTGGTTTCCAACGGGGCCAGATCCTGGATCAACCTAAGATTTACTACAATTCAGCCGTCGGAGCTGGTTAAGATTCCCTTTACGATCCTTATGGCCAGCTATTTTTCCCGCAGAAGAGATTCCCTTGCTGACTTAAAGGGAATTTTGCTGTCCGCCCTTTACGCTGCCCCTTTTATTCTCATTGTAGTAAAAGAAGACCTTGGAAGCGCCGCGGTATACTGCTTCATATGGGTCTTTATGATTTTCTTTGCCGGTATTGACAAAAAAATATTCGCCCGTTTTTCCCTTCTTTTTTTTCTGAGTCTTCCCATCGCTTATCGATTTATGGCCGCCTATCAAAAGAAACGGATCGACGCCTTTCTTCACCCGGACGATCTGAGCCTTCCCGGAAATTATCATGTATGGAATTCCAAGGTTGCCATCGGCTCCGGCGGTTTTTACGGGAAAGGACTCTTTGCCGGAACGCAAAAAGAACTGGATTTTCTCCCAGTTCAAAAATCAGACTTTATTTTTTCCGTTATCACAGAGGAACTGGGTTTTCTGGGAGGCCTTCTGGTGATTCTCCTGTTTGCCCTGCTCCTGTACCGCGCGGCCAAAGTAGTCTACCACGCCGCCGATCTTTACGGAGCGCTTCTTGCCATCGGTTTTCTTGGCATGTTCCTCTTTCAATCCTTTGAGAATATCGCCATGACTATGGGCATAATGCCGGTAACAGGGGTGACCCTTCCCTTTATCAGCTACGGCGGATCCTCTGTGCTTTCGGCAATGACTGCCCTGGGGCTCATTACCAGCGTAGGAATACGAAGCCGCAAAACCGGCCTTTAGCCGCCGGCTCAGTCCTGTGGCGGCCCGCAGGCGAGAAACCGCTCCTTTATATTGCGGAAATTTTCTTCTATGTACGTTCCCTCTTTAAACACGATAGGGATCCCCCGGTTGGTAGAAATATAGATATTATCATCAAACTGAATAATCCCGATCATGCGGCTGTTCAGGATCTCCGCTATTTCTGTCAGATCCGGAACCAGATGCCGCGCCATCAAATCCGCCCGCACTTTATTTACAACATAACAGGTATTGGTAAGTCCCGCTTTTTTCAGATACCGGTTCAGAACATCCGCGTCTCGGACAGCCGCCATATCCGCCTCTGTCACAAGCAGCGCCCGGTCCGCCCCGGCCATGGAAATATCCAGTCCGCTTCCGATCCCCGCCGGACAGTCGATAAAAATATAATCAAAATCCTTCTTTAACTTTTTGCACAGGATTTCCATATGAAGCGGCGTAATATCCCGGTTATCCTTTCTCGGACACGCGGACATCAGATAAAGGTTTTCAAAACGCCTGTCCCGAATCAGGGCCCGCTTGATCCTGCATATGCCGGAAAACACATCCATAATATTGTAGACAACCCTGTTCTCAAGGCCCAGGTACAAATCCAGGTTCCGCATTCCCATATCCATGTCAATCAGGGCCACCCTGTGTCCCTGTTTTGCCAAAAGAGCCCCCAGATTCGCGGTTACCGCAGTCTTTCCTGTACCGCCCTTTCCTGATGCGACTAAAATCACTTCACCCATAGTTTCCTCACTAATACTTAATTTTCTTTCAGCTGAAAATATTTTCCCATGACCTCTCTGGCCACAGGACCCGCGTTGGACGCGGTATCGCCCTGCGCAATCATGACAGCCACCGCGATTTCCGGGTTTTCAGCAGGCGCCATTGTCACGACCCACGCAAAATTATCGTAATCGTCCTTAAATTGGTCCATCGTCTCCGCGGTAACCCGGCCGCCGCTCAAATTGATAACCGCGCGCCGGACCGCTTTATGACGCGACGTATAGATATCCGGGTATGTCTCCATCAGCCGTTCCTTTTCTGCCTGAATATCGTCCCAGCTCAGATATGGCGCGATGGCCCCCAGATGACTTTTGAGATATTCTTCTTCATCGGGAGGATTGATCTTTCCTGACCGCTGAGCGGTTCCCGATTTCCCCGCGACTGTAACCGGAAAGTTTCCGAAAAGACTGGTAAGGCTTCCTCCCTCACCCTGCGCCGCCTGAACCATACCTTCTATGATATAGTCAAAGCAGGAATCGTCTTCCACCTCTACCTTAGTCTGCGGTTCCTTATCTATTTTACCACGTCCGTCAATCTTTTCAACCAGACTTATCGGATTTCTTATTCCTTTATTTCCTAAAGTTGCCGTATAACCAGCCATCTGCAGAGGGGTATACGCGTTGATTCCCTGCCCGATGGCGATATTCAGCGCGTCTGCTGTATTCCAGGTTGCCTGGTCGATATAGGTGTATTTACATAAATCCGCCAGTTGTGAGCGTTTTTCTTCCTTTATTCCGGGGACGTCTTTTAATTTCTCCTCCACCTGCTGCTTTGTAAGCTGCTGTCCGATCCAGCCTGTAATGGTACTGATACTCTGGTTCAAAGCGTCCCTGTCATCAATTGCGCTTCTTTGAAAATAGGTTTCCGCCTCGGCCAGCAGCACATTTTTCAGAGAAGCCGCGAGCCCCTGTATCTTGGATTCCTTCGATGGGGTTCCGGTAACCGTCTCCGGGATCTCGACGCCGGTAGGCTGACCCAATCCATACTGAGCGGCATAGTCCATAATGGTATCAATGGAGATCTCTTTTTTATAGCCCAGACTGTTTCCAGTATAAAAATCCGTCCCTGTGGCCGCGTCAAAGAAATAATAATTGCAGGAAACGCCTAAGGCTTCCTTTAAATTAAGATACCCGTGTTTTTTATGAGACAGATTCCAGAAAGCGCAACCAAAGGATTTATTTCCAAGCTGTACAAATCCGTTATCATAAAGTCTTTGCTCAGGATCCAGGCCGCACTGGATGGCTGCTGTAGCGGTAACCATCTTGAAGGTAGAACCCGGCTGAACCGCGCTTTTGGCAGCCACATTGTATAAAGGCGCCGGCGCCAGCGGATCCCTCGGATTGCTGCTCTGCAGCGATTCCCAGTCCTCTGTGGATATCCCGTTTACAAAGAGATTCGGGTCGAAATCCGGATAGCTCGCCATGGCAAGCACCTCCCCGGTTTTCACATCCAGGGCGACAACGGCCCCTACCTGCGCATTAGCCGCGCATTTCATCGTATAATTTCCATACTGGCTCACAAAGGTTCCTCCCTGACGCATAGCTGTCAACGCCTGCTCCAGAGCCTCCTCGGCTGTCTGCTGCAGGTCCAGATCGATGGTCAGAGTCACATCGCCGCCCTTTTTCGCCTCGGTTTCACTGATGGTCTTCACCAGCTCTCCCGCCGCATTGACCTGCACCTTCCGCTGGCCGTCTGTTCCATGCAGAACCTCTTCATAGGTCTTTTCGATCCCGTCCTTTCCAACCATATCCCAGCTCTGATATCCCAGCTTATCGACATACGTTTCCTTTTCACTGTCTGAAATTTTTCCTAGATATCCCAGAATATGGGACGCCGCATTCCCATTGGGATAGCTGCGGGAAACTTCCGAAAAAACTTCCACTCCCGGATATTCACTGCTGTTCTCTTCAAGGACCGCGATGGTACGGTCCGATACGCCTTTGGAAACCGTTACCGGCATGTATTTTTTATAGCCCAGCTCCTTCATTTGGTTCCTGACGGTCATAACCTGTACCGCTTCCTTTGCGGACAGTGTATTTTTTATTTTAAAATAATTTTTCAGTTTTGAAAAGGCCTGACTGGCATTTAGGTACTCTGAAAGCCCATAATTTTTAAGAAAGCCTTCTTTGTCCGCCTCGCTCTGAAAGCGGCACTGGCTTCCGCTGACCTCAAGGGGAAAGCTGCCCCATAGGGTATCCCCGTTTTGTTCCAGCAAGTGTACCAGCTTTTCTATGGTTTCATTCAGCTCTTCATCTGACAGTTCTCCCTGATTGAGCCGTACAGAAGCTGTATAGGTATTTCCTGCCAGTACCTTTCCGTTTCGGTCCAGGATCCTGCCTCTTGGCGCCGATTCATAGATCGTTTTTACGCTGAGCTCTTCCGCGGCCCTCGACCACTTTTCATTTTGGGATACAGTAAGAAAAAAAAGCCGAATAACCAGGACCCCCATAAGCAGGGCAATCACAGCCACAAGGTGAATATATCTGGAATCTGTTTTCTGCTTCATCTCAACTACCTGCCTTCCTTTCTTTCATAAAAGCAAAATAAAGTAGGGCCATTAATGCCGTATTACACAGCATGTAGCCCGGCTGCAGCCTCAGTGCGTAAAGAAATGTATAAGGCGCGCCCATCAGGGCTTGTCCCGCCCACAGCGTCAGATTGTGAAGCAGTGTGATCGCTGCCGTAAAGGAAAAAAGGAAAACCGGACTTTCCCAGGAAAAAACGCGGCCGGCGAAAATTACAGCCAGACAAACCAGGAAAATAGACGCCGCTTCCGAAGCCGGGCAGGATGAAAAGCAAATCCCCTGCGCAACAGCAGTAAAGACCGCTGTAACAATGGCCGCTCCAGTATTTTCATACATTACCACAGCCAGAACTGTACCGCACAGCAACAGATCCGGTCCGAAAGGCCCAAAAGCAAATGCCGGCACAGCGGTTCCCTGCAGAAAAAAGGCCGCCGCGAAAATAGCGGCCATGACCCCTGTCTTCATTGCAGTACCCCTACTTTCTTCAGGCTGAAAACAGAAACTGCCGGTTCCGCCTCAATCCGAAGCCATTGGGAATCCTCTGTCTTCTTCACCCGCGTTACCGTTCCGATAACCAGCCCCGCGGGATAGGTTCCGATGCCGGAAGTGATAAGGCAGTCGCCTTGCTTGATCGCTTCCGTTTCATCCGCCAGATATCCCGTCAGCTTTCCCTGCCCATCGCTTTCGATAACGCCCGTCTGGCCGTTCCCGCCTTCAATCTGAAAGCTAATTTTTGTCTGACGGGCCAGTACAGACACTACCCTGGCGGTCCGGCCGGATACTTCCGACACTTTCCCCACCAGCCCATCTCCGCTGACAACCGCCGCTCCCTTTGTGATTCCGCTTCCGCTGCCTTTATCAATTGTAAAAACTCCCTGCCATTGAGAAAGATCCAGCCCGGTTACATTGGCCGCGGTTACCTCTGTTTCAGCCGGAATCTGATAATCAAAAATCCCGCACAGCCGCTCTAGCTCCTCTTTTTCCTCCCGGCTTAGCTTCAGCTGCCTGTTCTGCTGCTTCAGCTTTTGGTTCTCCTCTTTCAGCGCTTCATTTTCCCTCATTTGTGTTTTAAATCCGAAAATGCCCTGAAAGCCATTTCTGATCCCTTGGGCAGTACGGGATATCGGCGCTGTTATAAAGGAGACCGCGTCCCGCGTCCCGCCTTTTATTCCGTTTGGGCCGCCCCGGAATTTCACCAGTATGCCCGCGGCTACCAAAAATATCAAGGCAACGCAGATCAGGATCTTTAAATTGTTCTGTTTCTTCGCTTTCATGCTTTCCGGCCTTTCTCTGTTACATCAGCCCTTCACTTTTCAGGCTTATATATGTACCATCCCCAATAATGATGTGATCCAGCACATTGATTCCCAGGATCTCCGCCGCTTCAGTCAGTCTCTCTGTCGTTTTCAGATCCTCCTGGCTGGGGCTGGGATCGCCGCTGGGATGATTATGTACCAGAGCTACCGCGGCGGCGCCGCGCTTTACCGCCTGCGAAAACACTTCCCTGGGATGAATCAGCGTGGAGCACAGATCGCCTATGGAAACCTCACACTCTTCCAGTATTTTTCCTTTTGCGTTAATCAGCAGCGCCACAAAATGTTCCTTCTTATAGTATCTCATTCTTCCCATAAAAAGTTGCGCGATATCGTCAGGATTTGTGATTTCTTTTTTGATTTTTCTTGGGTGCGTTTCCACTCGTTTCCCCAGTTCTACAGCAGCCAGAATCTGGCAGGCCTTTGCCATTCCCATTCCCTTGATCTGTTGCAGCTCTTCGGGAGTACAGTCCTGCAGAAATAAAATGCCGCTTTCATCCAGCGACAGAATTTCCTGGGCAAGCTGGATCGCCGTTTTTTCTTTGGTGCCTGTCCGCAGCAAAATGGCCAGAAGCTCCGCGCTGGACAACGCCTCTTTCCCCTGAAACAGCATTTTTTCTCTCGGCCGCTCCTCCCGCGGCAAGCCTTTTAATTTCATAAAATATTCCCCCTTTTTATGTTTTACATATTTTACCATCTATTTTTTCTTTCTTCAAGGAATTCCCTTTTATATTTTTGCCCGCTCGGGCCATAATATTAGCGAGAAGAAAAAAGGAGGTAATTCAAATGAGCAGAATTAACGAAAGTATCAAATGTACTGTAGAGCAGTGCGCAAACCATGCGGGGACTCAGAACTATTGTTCCCTGGACTGTATTACAGTAGGAACACATGAAGCTTGCCCTACTGTAGATCAGTGCACAGACTGCATGTCTTTCAGATGTAAATAGGACCATGCACTTTTGCCTGGGTCAGGCACTTCCCCTCTGGATTTTGCATATAGTAAAAATCAATAGAGGGGGTTTACATAAATGAGTGTTTCCTTTCCGAAACCATTATCCGCTAAAGAAGAAGAGCATTACATATCCCTTTATGAATCGGGAGATGAGGATGCGAAGAATATCCTGATCGAACGCAATCTCCGGCTTGTAGCCCACATTGCGAAAAAATATACAGGTACCGGTTATCCGGCTGATGATCTGATTTCCATCGGGACCATCGGCCTGATAAAAGCCGTCAGCACTTACAGCAGCAGGAAAGCTGCCAGGCTGGCAACTTACGCGGCCAAGTGCATCGAAAATGAGATCTTAATGAGTATACGTTCATCCAAGAAAAACAAAGCGGAGGTCTCTCTTTCTGTTCCTATCGGGATTGATAAGGATGGAAATGAAATCAGTTTTAACGATATTCTTGGAACTGACCCGGATGAGATCCTTGATGACATCAGCCTGCAGATCCAAATTACAAAACTGACGCAGGCCATTGATTCGGTACTGACACCAAGAGAAAAAACAGTGATCCTGAACCGGTATGGGATTTTCGGTCATGATTCCAAAACACAGCGGGAGGTAGCCGCTGCTCTGGGAATCAGCCGTTCCTATGTATCCCGTATCGAAAAGAAAGCCCTGCTGAAGCTTCGGGAAGAACTGAAATATGAAAGGACAGACGGCGTCTAGCCGCCGGTCCTTTTTTGTTCTAGGCTCCTTTTATTCCCTGGCGGGGTACTGCTGTCAGCGCCTTAAAGCTCCTAAAAATCCACAGACTGTTCAAAGCTTTCGGAATCGCTGAGATATTGGGCGATCTTCGCGAAAACCGGCGCCGCCGAATTGCTTCCGGACTGTCCGTTTTCCATAAATACCGTAATGGTATATTCCGGCTTCTCGGCCGGAACAAAGCCGGTCATCCACCCATGCACCACGTCTTTTCCTTCCATATGACTTTCCGCCGATCCGGTCTTCCCAGACATGGAGACATCCGCTTTCACTCCGCTTCCGGAACCGGAGATCATGGTTTCCGCCATCATTTCCCGCAAGTTTTCTACAGCGTCTCGGCTGATGATTCTGCTGAGACTTTCCTGGCTTTCTTCTGACTGTTCTACCTCCTCCAGCAGGAGATGTACACCGGGATCCGTCCCTCCGCTGGCTACAAGGTTGGTCATATGGGCCACCTGCAGGGGTGTCATAAGCAGCTCCCCCTGACCGATGGACAAATTGGCGATGGCCGCGCCGGACGCCTGCTGGGTGGTCATCAGGTTTCCTTCCTTTTCTCCCGGATAGCCTTCCATCGCTGTTTTTCCCAGTCCCATGTTCCGCGCCATATCCAGAATCGCTTCGGCTCCCACCTTTTTTCCCACCTGAATAAACGCGCAGTTGCAAGACTTGGCAAACGCGTCTTTCAGCGTAATAGTCCCGTGCCCGGCTTCGCCTCCTGTTTTGCATTTTACGGTTTTTCCATTGATCGTTTCAGATCCGTTGCACACAAAGGTCTGATCCAAACTCATCCCCTGCTCCAGGGCCGCGGCCGCCACAACAATTTTAAAGACCGAACCGGGAGGGTATTCTCCCTGGGTCACTTTATTGACCAGTTCACTGCTGCCGCTTTTTATATAGGTATTGATCTTAGCCGGATCGAAAACAGGAGTGCTTGCTGACGCGACGATTTCCCCGGTCTTGCTCTTCAGCACCACCGCCGCGCCGCTGGTTTCAGCTTCCGCCAGCAGCTGTTCCACTTTTTTCTGCAGGCCTGCCTCCAATGTAGTTGTAACGCCCTGCTTTACATAGGAATCCTGATCCTTCGCGGTTGTCACTGACAAACCCCGTCCCCGCAGGATCTGCCCTTTTACATCCGCTGTTGTAAAAATGCGTTTGTTGAGCAGGGAAAGCTCTTCATCACACATCAGTTCTACGCCTGACGCGCCGCTGGAATCCTTGGGATTTACATAACCCAGGATGTGAACGGCGCTCTGATTTTCTCCGTACCGCCGTCCCGCTTCAATAATATAGGCCGAAGAATTTCGTATAAGCCGATCCCCTGTTCTTTTGTTATAGGTTTCGGAAGCGAACACCCGGTAGCCGTTATCGCCGTTAGGGACCTCCTCCGCGCCCAGGCTGTTCAGAGCGTTCATAGTTTCTCCGTCAAAACAGTTCTTCCGTATAATGTAAATGTATTCCTGATGGTTTCCCACAAGCGGCGTGCCGTTTCGGTCATAAATGATCCCCCTGCTGTTTGCTCCGTCCAGAGAAACCAGCTGCTGAGCGGAAGCCGCCTTGGACAGATCTTCATGTCCCCCGATCTGTATATAAGCCAGCCGTCCCACCAGCGCAATCAGAATCAGCCCCATAAAAAGACTGGTCAGCAGCAATCGTTTTCTCATAATAAAAACACCCCTTTAAAAGTAGCTTTCCCTTTTAAAGGAGTGTTTATGCTTTCTCTCTTATATTAAAGGCTTATAACGAATGCACGAACAATCCGCTTCCCAGTTTTGGCTCAAACCAGGTGGATTTCGGCGGCATAACCATATCGTGATCGGAAACCGCGAGAAGATCCGCGATTTCTACCGGATGTACAGCAAAGGCCACCTTCATATCTTCATGGCATCTTTTTTCCAGCTCGGAAAGTCCTCTGATTCCGCCTACAAAATCGATACGCTTATCTGTACGCGGATCTTCGATGCCCAGAATCGGATTCAGTACATTATTCTGCAGGATAGCCACATCCAGGGAGTCGATGACATGATCCGGAATAATCTCGTCTTTCGCGGTAAGCTTGTACCAGTTGTCTTCCAGGAACATGGCAAAGCAGTGCTTTTCCTCCGGCCGGTAAGCTTCGCTTCCCTTTTTCTCCACTTCAAACCCGGCTTCTTTGATTTTTTCAATAAACGCTTCGGCTGTATTTCCGCCCAGATCTTTTACTACCCGATTATAGTCGAAGATGTGCAGATCCGCGTCTGGGAATACCACGGCCATAAAGAAGTTAAATTCCTCATCACCGGTGTAGTCCGGGTGTTCTTCTCTTCTCTTGAGTCCCACTTTGCAGGCCGACGCGCTTCTGTGATGTCCATCGGCAATGTAAAGCGCCGGGATTTCGCCGAACAGGCCGGTGAGGCTTTCTACGGTTTTTGGATCGTCGACTACCCAGAGGGTATGCTGGATGCCGTCTTCTGTTGTCAGGTCATAGACCGGCTCCTTTGCCGCTGCCCAGCCCTCTACCAGAACCCGGATTCTCTTGTCATCCCGGTAAGTCAGGAATACCGGTTCTGTATTAGCGTTGCAGATATCAAAGTGGTTAATTCTGTCCAGCTCTTTTTCAACTCTGGTAAATTCATGCTTTTTGATGGTATTGTTCTGATATTCATCTACAGATACCGTGCCTACAATGCCGGTCTGAACTCTTCCATCCATAACCTGACGGTAGATATAGAGGGAAGGCGTCTCATCCTGAATAAAAACGCCCTTTTCCAGAAAGTCCGCGATGTTGCTCTTCGCTTTTTCATAAACGCTCCTGTCATAAGGGTCCTCCTGCTGAGGAAGATCGATCTCCGATCTGCAGATATGAAGGAAGCTGTACGGATTTCCCTCTGCCATCTGAGACGCTTCTTTCCGGTTCATTACATCATAAGGGAGTGACGCTACTTTATCCGCGTACTCCTGTGCCGGCCTGATGGCCTTAAACGGTCTAACAATTGCCATTTTTTTCTATCTCCTTTAATATATAATCTGTAACTTCTTCAATGCTCATTCCCGTTGTATCCAGCTCCCGCGCGTCCTCTGCCTTGCGCAGCGGATTCAGCTCTCTTGTCATATCATTATGGTCTCTTTGGAGTATATCCTCCAGCACCTGCTCATAAGTGACCTGCTGGCCTTTTTCTTTCAGCTCGTCAAATCTGCGGCGGGCCCTTTCTTCCGGGGAAGCGGTCATAAAAAACTTGTATTCCGCGTCGGTAAGCACATTACTTCCGATATCTCTGCCATCCATAATGACGCTTTTGGACTGTCCCATCCCTCGCTGAAGCTGAACCAGTTTTTCCCGTACCTGGGCCAGAGCGGAACACTCCGACGCCTTTTTCGATATCTCCGGGGTGCGGATCTTATCGTTGATGACGTTGCCGTCCAGAATGATATTTCCTTTGGAAAAATCGATTTCCGTTTCATCCAGCAGCGTTTTTAACGCCTGGGCGTCACCCGGATCGACACCTTGCTTCAGGACTTTGTATCCGACTGCCCGGTACATGGCGCCTGTGTCGATATAGTCGATCCCCAGTTTTTTCGCGACGGCTTTGGCTATGGTGCTTTTTCCCGCGCCGCTGGGTCCGTCAATGGCTACTCTGATCCTGTTCTCCATTGTGTACCTTCCTTTACTTTGTCTTTTTGCTTGTCAGCAGTTTTTCAATTTCAGCTACAAAGGTATTGATATCTGTAAACTGGCGGTACACGGACGCAAAGCGGACATAAGCCACTTCATCCAGCTTGCGCAGCTGCTCCATAATCAGCTCTCCAATGAAGGCGCTTTCCACTTCTTTTTCCATCATATTATTCAGGCCCCGCTCGATGTCGTCTACAACCTTTTCGATGTCCGCCATGGCTACCGGACGTTTTTCACACGCCTTGACGATCCCGCTCATGATTTTATTGCGGTCGAAGGCTTCCCTTCTGCCGTCTTTTTTGATGACCATGAGGATCATCTCTTCTACTTTTTCATAAGTTGTAAACCGCTTTCCGCAGGAATCACACTCCCGCCTTCTGCGAATCGCATGTCCATCTTCTGTATGTCTGGAATCGATTACTTTTGTGTCCTGATTTTCACAAAACGGGCATCTCATTTACAGTATCCCTCCTATAACTTCCATTGCTGTAACCTGCACTCTGATTTTACTACATATTGTGTTTTTTGCCAAGTGATTTAAATTCCGGTATCTAAAGTATCCAGCGCGAGCGGCAGATCCACCAGGATCACGTCTTCTCCTATAGTCTTCACATTTTTCCACTTGATGACAATGTCCTCGCTTTCTCTTCCGAATATGTTAAAAAGGCCCCGCTGTCCCGGCAAAACGATGCCTTCGATTTTCCCTTCCTTCAGATTGATCTCAATATCATAGACAAAGCCCATACTCTTTCCGTCATAAATATTGATGACTTCCTTATTCTTAATGTTCTCCGTATTTAACATAATTTATCCCCCTTTTATGTTTGTCCTTATATGTATATTAAAAACCGGCAGAAATAAGAACGTTTTTTCATTCTTATTCTGCCGGTTTTCTTTATGCTGTGAAGCGCATAATAAGCTTATGAAAGTCTGTTTTCAGATAGACGTTTGAAATAACTCCTGGTCTCCGCCACAATAACACCGTTCAGCGCGAGCAGAGCAATCAGGTTCGGAATAGCCATCAGGCCGTTGAAGATATCCGCGATGGTCCATACCGCGCTGACTGTGATAAACGGACCTGCCAATACAGCCAGGATGTAAAGCCACCGATAAGTAGTCAAAACACCTTTATGTCCGCCGGAAAGGTATTCCAGACAGCGTTCGCTGTAGTAATCCCATCCCAGGATCGTCGTAAAGGCAAAGAACGCCAGACATAACATCAGTACAAAGGAGCCTGCCTCCGCGGACCATGGAAGTCCCTCTCCAAAGGCAATGGCTGTTACCTGTACGCCTTCCAGTCCCTTTTCCATCGCGACATCATAAGCGCCTGTTACCATAATGGTCAGCCCTGTCATAGTACAGATAATCACTGTATCGACAAAGGTTCCTGTCATAGAAATCAGTCCCTGTCTTACCGGTTCCTTTGTCTGTGCCGCCGCCGCCGCGATCGGCGCGCTTCCCAGGCCGGCTTCATTGGAGAAGATTCCTCTCGCTACACCCTTTTGCATTGCCAGCATCAAAGCGCCCAGCGCTCCGCCCGCTGCCGCTCTCAGGCCAAACGCGCTGGATACTACTGTAACTACAGCATTTGGAATCTGAGAAATATTCGCGATAAGGATCGCCACACAGATGACTACATAGGCAATCGCCATGAACGGTACAACAATAGTTGTAACGCTTGAAATACGCTGGATTCCGCCGATTACTACCAGCGCGGTAAGGATGGCGACTACGATGGCGGTAACTACGATGGAAATGGAATAATCCCGACCAAACAGAGCAATGGTATTCTGATTATCCGGGTCAAAGAAACCCTGAGCCGCTGACGCGATACCGTTTACCTGTGTAATGGTACCGATTCCCAGAAGCCCCGCGCCAATGCCGAAAATAGCAAAGAGCTTGGCAAGCCATTTCCAGTTCTTTCCCATTCCGTTCTCAATGTAATAGAACGGTCCGCCCAACGCGTGTCCATCTGGCTTCAATACGCGGTATTTAATAGCAAGGAGTCCTTCCGAATACTTGGTCGCCATTCCAAAGCAAGCCGCTATGACCATCCAGAACAAGGCTCCCGGCCCTCCGGCTACAACAGCTGTCGCAACGCCTACAATGTTTCCTGTACCGATGGTTGCCGCCATTGCGGTACAAAGCGCGCCGAAGCTGGAGACTTCTCCTTCTCCATTGGTTTCATTCCTTACCATGTACTTGAGAGCCAGTCCCAGTTTTCTAAACTGCAGGATCCCAAGCCGGATCGTAAGGAAAATACCGGTACCCATAATCAGTATGATCATCGGCACTCCCCACACCACACCATCGATGCTGTCCAATAATGCTGTAAATTGATTCATTTTTTTCTACCCTCTCTACTTAAATAATAAAATGAAAAAAAGCCGATAAATCGACTTCCAGAGATAGGGCAAAGCTATTGAGATAATTAAAAACTATCCGCTCTGTCCTTTTGCCTGAGAGATCATCAGAATCGGTTTTGTTCTGACTTACACCTTCGGCGCTCGTTATTTGAGACTCTCCAGAGAATCATAGTTTCTTTCCAGCCCGAAAAAACTGCAAGATTCGAGCTTGATCGATAAACTAACGTATCGATATTACCATATCTTGCAGTTCTTTTCAATGCTTATTTTTAAAATTTGTCTATTTCTTCTAATTTTTGTCCCGCAGAGTAATTATGTCTGAGATATCCTACGCATCAGCCCCGCCCGCTTCATCGTTAGAAGTCGCGTCATCGGAGCCGTCATCTTTGCTGTTGGTCTTCTCTGTGTCCGTTTTTTCTGTGCTTTCTTTTGATTCCTCTTTGTCCTTGGATTTATCAGTTTTCTTTTCTACTGTCTTGGCATTGTCAAAAAGGAACTCTCCCACTTTCTGGAAGGTTAAAGCCGCTTCCACATAAGAGTCGATGTCCTGCCCATAGTTCTGTTTGAAGGTTTCTTCTGTGTACCCGGCTTTATCAATCGCGTCCCGCAGCTCCTCTTCCTCATCTTTTGAATAACTGAGGTCCTCCTGCTCCGCAATGGAATAAAGAATCATCTGCTCTTTTACATAAGCCTGCGCTGCCTCTTTGTTCTGAGCGTCGTAATCTTCCTCAGATTCGATACCGTACTGCTCCCACAGATCCTTCAGTTCCAGACCGTAGCTGTCAGCCATGGTCTGGTATTGATTCTCGATCTCTTCGATATAGGTATTCACCTCTTCTTCGGGATACTTGAGGACTTCGCTGTTTTCCGTAACTTCCGACCACAGCTCACTGATCTTTGTATTTTTTGCCTCTTCTTCCTTGTCCTCCAAAAGCTGGTCTTTTATCAGCTTTTCATAATCGGAAACCGTCTTCACGTCGCTGTTTTTAGCTACCCACGCGTCGTTATATTCCGGAATCACATCTTCTGAAATATAGTTGATTTTTACTGTAAACACAACATCTTTTCCCGCTACATCTTCTTCCTGATAGTCATCGGGGAATTTCAGCTTCAGTTCCTGAGTGGAGCCTACTTTTTTTCCAATCAGTCCATCTTCAAATCCATCAATAAAGCTTCCGGAACCAATGGTAAGATCATATCCTTCGGCGCTTCCGCCATCAAAGGTCTTTCCATTGATTTTTCCTTCATAGTCAATGTTGACCTTGTCCTTTTTGGCTACTTTCCCTTCTTTTTTCTTTTCTGTAGTCTTGGTGTTTTCCACATTGGTTTCAACCTGGGCGTCCACCTCTTCATCCGAAACGGATACCTTGATGGCCTCCATTTCCAGACCTTTATACTGTCCCACCTTTACATATTCGGACAGATCATAATTACTGTAGGGTTTGCTTCCGCACCCGGTCAGTCCCATTGTGCCCAGCAGGCATACAGCCAGAGCCAGAGCCACTGCTTTCTTTTTCATAGTTTCCTCCTAGATGTTATTTATAATTCTTTATGGATCAATTCCATTCTTCGGTCTACTTCCGCCATAGCGTCGGCACAGTCAATCAGCTCCTTCTCCATGGCTGAGGTGATACCGCCGGCCCTCTTATATTTCAGTTCATGCTCCAGACTTGCCCAGGTGTCCATAGCGATGGTCCGGATTTGGATCTCCACTGGAACATGTTCTGTTTTATCAGAAAGAAATACTGGTATTTCCACTACCAGATGCAGACTCCGGTAGCCGCTTTCTTTCGGTTCTTTAATATAGTCGCTGCGCCGCAGCAGCTTAATGTCATCCTGCTGCAGCAGCAGGGTCGCAACCGCGTACACATCATCGATATAATTGCAGATTACCCGGATGCCGGCCATATCTGTGATTTTATAGATTGAGTCCAGATCGATGTCCAGCCCTTTTCGCTCCAGCTTTTCAAAAAGACTTTTGGGCGATTTCAGTCTGCATTCCATGTGATGGATCGGGTTATAGTCGTAACGCACCTGAAATTCATCATCCAGAATCTCCAGTTTTGTGCTCACCTCCCGAATGGCCGCGTGATAAGTATTTCTAAGCAGGACGAAGTCCTGGAATTCCTCCATCAAAGGCCTGAGCTGGGCAGGCACCATTGCGTCGTCCAGCCGGAAGCTGTCTTTTTTCTCGATTATCATAGTTTGAACTTTTCTCCTTTTTCTTATCCAACTGTTTCCATTTCGCGTACATTCTTAGTATTATACCCTATGGTTGTATGGATTCTGTGTAGCTTTTCTTAAAGTTTTATTAAAAGTTTTTAATAGCCGCACGCACTCGCCCGCGCATTTGGCGTTATGGCTCATCTTCAGTATAGCACGCTCCCGCTCCAACCGCAACGCGGCAATTTTTTTCTCCAGACAGCCATATAAGTAAACTGAGAGACTCTTGTTTCAACCCTTTTAGAAAAAGTTGAAACAATCCAATAGGTTAGGCGCTTTGTTTCAAACTTTCCAACACTTACAGCCTCCTCAGGGCCGCGTAATCTGACTTTAAGGCTCTATATCTCTATTTTCATAGTAACTGGCGCCTGAAGCCCGCGTACTTTTTGAAACAAGCACCCGAATTTTAGGAGGTAAACAAAATGAAAAAACTTATAGCCGTGGTATTATCATTAGTTATGGTAATCGGAATCACTGCGTGCGGCAGCGGAGGCAGCGGCGGATCAGACGCTGAATACACAGCTGACAATCCGTTAGTATTCCGTGTCTCCCATGTAGAAGCAACCGATTCCTTCCTGCACAAATCCTGTGAAAAATTCAAGGAATATGTAGAAGAAAAATCAGAAGGAAGAATCAGCGTTGAGGTTTATCCAAACGGTGAACTTGGCGACTATGAAACATCCATTGAAGCGGTTAAAGCAAATACACAGCAGATGACATGCGCGACAACTTCCGCACTGGCAAGCTATGACCCTAAGCTGGGACTGATGGATCTGCCATACCTGTTTGAATCCAAAGAACAGATGGAAGCCGCCATCAACGGTGGTGAAGTAGGCGAGCTGTATACACAGTGGCTGGAAGAAGACGGATTCTACAACGGCGGTATTCAGTATGACGGCGCAAGAGGTTTATCCAACGCAAAGAAAGAAGTAAAATCACCGAGCGATCTGAAAGGACTGAAAATCAGAGTAATGCAGTCTGACCTTTACATCAAACTGTTCGAAGCTTTCGGCGCTAACCCTACTCCAATGAGCTTTACTGACCTGTATACAGGCCTGCAGCAGGGAACCGTTGACGGACAGGACAACTCTCCGATGCTGACCTATGTAAACAAGTTCTATGAAGTACAGAAATATTACAGCACGATCGATACCGTATACGCGCAGTGCGTAATGGTCTGCAATAAAGACTTTATGGATGGTCTGCCAGAAGATCTCAAGGCAATCATCGACGAAGGAAGCGCTGAATATCTGGTTAAATATCAGAGAGAAAACGCGATCGCTCAGGAAGAAGAATATCTGAAGGACCTCAAGGACGGCGGCCTGAAGGTAACAGAGATCGAAGACAAGACAGAATGGAAAGAAGCCGCGCAGCCTGTATATGACTGGATGAAGGAAGAAGTCGGAGAAGACTATGTACAGCAGATTATAGACGCGGCTGACAGCGCGAAATAATCAGGCTCGGAAGGTTACATCATGAAAAAAATCATTAACTTTTATAACAAATTCGAAGAGATATTTCTGGTAGTATTGCTAGTTGCCATGGTGCTATTGATCTTTGTTCAGGTTGTCCTTCGATATATTTTCAACAGCTCCCTGTCCTGGTCGGAAGAGCTGTCCCGGATCCTGTTTATCTGGGTATCTTGGATCGGTATCAGTCTGGGGCAGAAGAAAGGCGAGCATATCAAGATTACCATGGTAACCGATAAGCTGAAAGGAAACGCTAAAAAAATCATGCTGCTGCTGGCTGATGTCTGTACCATTGTGATCTTAGTGATCCTTTGCGTCAAAGGTACAGAAGTTGTAAGCCAGACAATGGGCTTGGGCGCCGCGATGCCTGGCACAGGATGTCCGAAATGGCTGGTATATTCGGCGGTTCCGGTAAGCTGTCTTTTGATGACCATAAGAGTCGCGAAAGACTTTGTGTTTACGCTGACAGGAAAGAATCAGGAGGAGGTGGCATAATTGAATATTATCATATTGTTTGTAGTATTATTCGCTTTGATTTCCATCTCCGTCCCAGTAGGTCTTTGTATCGGCGGAGCGACAATCGTTGTTTTAATGGCGTTCAGTGATCTGGATCTGACGGTTCTGGCTCAGTATTCCACAACGGGGATCAACTCGTTTCCTATGATGGCCATTCCGTTCTTTATTCTGGCGGGAACCATCATGAGCGTAGGCGGCATCGCAAAACGACTCATCGACGCGGCGGCAGCCTTTATCGGCTCCTTTGTAGGAGGCCTTGGCGCGGTAGTCGGTGTAGCCTCTATGTTTTTCGGCGCGCTGACAGGCTCATCTCTGGCAACCGTATCCGCAATCGGAAGTATTATGGTTCCGCAAATGACCCGAAAAGGATATGACGCTGGATACAGCGCTGTATTCGCGGCGTGCGCGGGCACTCTGGGCGCGGTTATCCCGCCTAGTATCCCGCTGGTTATCTATGGCTGTGTAACAGGAACCTCCATCGGAGATCTGTTTATTGCGGGCATTGTTCCAGGCGTGCTGATCGGTATTGGTCTGATCATTGGAAACTACTTTATCTGCAAAAAAAGAGGCTATGCGAAGGACGAAAAGACGCCTCCCAAGAAGGCTCTTAAAACCCTTTGGGACGCAAAGTGGGCGTTATTTGCCCCAATTATTATCCTGGGCGGAATCTACGCTGGTATTTTCACTCCGACAGAGGCAGCGGTTGTAGCGGTGGTATATTCTTCCGTTATCAGTTTGTTTGTTTACAGAGAAATCACACTGAAGGGTCTGTACGAAGCCTTTGTGAATACTGCGGTAGTAAATGGTATTACAACCTTCTTGCTTGGGATCTCGACAGGCTTTGCGGCGTATCTGAGTCTGGCTCAGATACCGGGACAGCTGACAAATCTCTTAACCAGCCTGACAGATAATAAAATTATTTTCCTGCTGATCGTCAATATCGCCCTGCTGATCATCGGGTGTGTTGTGGATAATATTCCGGCAACTACAATCCTTGCGCCGATGCTGCTGCCTACAATGCTGGCTTACGGCGTTGACCCGATCCACTTTGGAATATTCATGACCATCAATCTGCTGATCGGATTGGTTACTCCTCCATATGGATGCAGCTTGTTTGTCGCGTCGGCGGCATGCGGCGTAAAAATGGAAGCGATGTTAAAGCATATACTGATCCCATTCCTCATATTGGTAGGATGCTTGTTCATAATCACGTATGTGCCGCAAATAACATTATTCCTTGTTAACTGACGGGAAATCAGAAATTTGTAAGTAAATAGGATGAAGCGGCTTTGAATCATTTGAAGCCGCTTTCTTAATATATTGTGTATTTAGCGGATACAGGCGGAGAAGAGAAACGCTCTGTAAAAAGCTGGCATGAAAGAGGTGAATATTATGTGTAATAACGAATTGAAGATAAGAATGGCAGTGGAAACAAACGAAGCGGATGTTGAGGCGGTATATAGTTTCATTTACAAACTTGGCGCTTATCAGAAAATGGCCCCGGAAAGTGTCACAATCTCAAAAGAAGTGTTACAGGCACAGTTAAAGAGGAAAACGCTGGAATGCGTGATTGCTGACCTGAATGAAGCCCCGGTGGGGATTGGTCTCTTTTACACGTTAGCCTCAGGATTTACCGGAAAAACCAGCATGTTTTTGAATATTTTTTATGTTGAAGAGGAATTGAGAGGAAAAGGTGTAGGAAAAGCAATTATCAGGAAGCTGTCCGAATTATCCATGGAGAGAGGCTATGAACGGATCGAATGGCTTTGTTTAAATTGGAATGAGCCTTCACTGAAGTTTTATCGAGGGATCGCTTCCAGAGAAATTTCTTCCGTTATTACATTTCGATTAATGCCCGATGATATGAGGCGGTTGGTGGATCAGGAGTAAAGATGAGTCATAGAGTAAAAGGCAATTTATTGCTGCTGCTTACGGCAATTATTTGGGGTACTTCTTTCATTGCGACAAAAAGTGGCGCTGAAGGGATGGGGCCTTTCGCGTTTAATTCTGTCCGGTCTCTTTTGGGAGGGATTGCGCTGCTTCCAGTTATTTTGGCATTGGATCGCAGTAAAAAGGAGAAGCCCGGGTTTCAAAACAAAAAAGATTTAATTATCGGCGGGATTTTGTGCGGACTGGCCCTGTTCTTTGCCGGGGCCTTTCAGCAAATTGGAATTTTATATACTTCCGCCGGAAAAACCGGATTTATCACTTCTTTATATGTAGTTTTGGTGCCGGTACTGCAAGTGTTCCTTAGAAAAAAGGTCAGGGCAGGCGTCTGGTTTTGTGTTATTGCCGCAATGATCGGATTTTTTATGCTCAGTATGCCAAAGCTGGGGCAGATCAGTATGGGCGATATTCTGATCTTTATTGGCGCCTTCTGCTTTGCGCTGCATATTCTGATTATCGACTATTATGTTGAACGGGCGGATTCTGTTAAGATGGCGTGTATTCAGTTTTTTGCATGCAGCGCGGCAGCGGCAGTTGGAATGTTCAGCGTGGATCCGCTCCTTGGCTTTGATTCACTGCGTGCGGAAACTTTGGTAGACTGCGCTCTTCCGCTCCTGTATTCCGGGATTATGTCCTGCAGCGTCGCCTATACACTGCAGATCGTAGGGCAGAAAATTACGGATTCTGTTTTTGCGTCTCTCATATTATCATTAGAGTCTGTATTTGCAGTCATTTCAGGGATGATTTTTTTTGGGGAACGGATGGTTTTCAGAGAAGTGATGGGATGTATCCTGATTTTTGCGGCGGTTGTAATAGCACAGCTTTTTTCAAGTGAAAAGAAGACGGAGTGAAAGGAAACCTGAAATAAAAAGGCGGAATCCAGAGGCCTTCGGAATTTATAGAGATCTGTTCAAAATGTATGCCGCACAGCAGGTCAGCGTTTTCCTGCTGTGCGGAAACTTTTTACAATAAGGATCCTTTGCGGGTCATAGCTTCTTATCTAAGGGCGTCTCCGTTGTGGAAATTTGTGCTGCCACAATAGAACAAAAGATCACAATACAGCCCAGGATCTCTCGAAAGGCCATCGTTTCTCCGAAGAAGATCATTCCTGAAATCACAGCAAATACCGATTCCAGCGAAAGAATCATGGAGGCAATCACCGAATTGGTCCTTTTCTGTGCCACTACCTGCAGGGTATAAGCAACGCTGCAGGACATGATTCCGGAATAGAAAAGCGGACCCAGGCAATCGATGATCTGAGCCATGTGAAGCTCATCAAATCCAAGTCGGGGATCTATTATAAACATCCCGAAAAAGGCAGCCAGGCTGCATGAAAAGAACTGGATACAGGACAGTTTGATGGTATCGGCCTTATCAACATAATAGTCGATGATCAGGATATGGATGGCAAAGCCCACTGCGCCTGCCAATACCAGAAGATCGCCTATGCCGATCTTCCCTATTTGGGGCATACAAAGAAGGCAGAAGCCTGCAAGGGACGTCCCAACACAGAGCCACACCGGCAGCTTTTCACGTTTGCCTGAAAACAGCCGAAACAGCGGTACGATAACTACATATAAAGCGGTAATAAAGCCTGCCTTTCCAGCGGAGGTATACAGGATTCCAACCTGCTGGAAAGCCCCTGCAAGAAATAGCGCTATCCCGCAGAGGCTTCCTCCTGTAAACAGGTCTTTTTTATGTTCTTTCTCCCTTTTTTCTTTTGGGCATCGATTCATTAAAAAAATTACGGGAAATAGCGCAATGCCGCCGATCAGGGACCGGACCGCGTTAAAGGCAAAGGGGCCCATGCCCTCTGCTCCGCTTTTCGTGGCGATAAAGGAGGTACCCCATATTGCCGCGGTCAAAAGCAGCATTGCGTTCCCTGTTATGTTCCTGTTCATGTTACTTCGTTTTCCCGCGTTACTTCATCAAACTAGGAAGCCACATGGTTATTGGTGAAATATAGGTAACCAGCAGCAGAACAATTACGGACGCAACGATGAACGGAAGGATCCGCTTTGAGATATTTTCTACAGAGGTTTCCGCAACCGCAGACGCAAAGAAAAGATTTGCTCCATATGGCGGAGTGATAAAGCCGATCGCCAGGTTGATGGTCATCAGCACGCCGAACTGCACCGGATCCATACCGACTCCTGTCGCAATAGGAAGTAAAATCGGCGTAAGGATAATACAGGAGGAAATGTTATCGATAAAGCAGCCGATAATCAGGAGAATAATGTTGATCAAAATCAGTATGATGATCGGGTTACTGGTCAATGACAGCATACCGCTGGCCAGCATAGTCGGAATCTGAGCCATGGTCAGATATGCGGCAAAAGCCATGGAAAGCCCGATCATGAAGGTTGTCTGCCCGTTTACCAGTACCGTATCCTTAAAGGCGATATATAACTCCTTTACGTTCAGTTCTCTATAAATAAGGCCTACGATGATTGCGTATACCGAAGCGACTACAGCTGATTCTGTCGGTGTGAAAATTCCGGCATAGATACCGCCCAGAATAATCACCGGGCAGAGCAGAGCCAGAATGGAATGGCGGAAGCTGTCCCAGAGGTTCTTTGCCTTGAAAGGCTTCTTTTCCACTTCATATCCGTGCTTTTTAGACTGGAGGTAGTTGACGGCCATCAGAGCGACACCTACTAGAATTCCTGGAATAATGCCTGCGATAAAAAGATCCGCAATGGATGATCCGCTTACAACACCGTAAATTACAAATGGAATGCTGGGCGGGATGATTACACCAATGGTTCCGGATGCGGCGGTAACGGCAGCCGCGTAGCCAAGGTCATATCCCTTCTGCTTCATTTCCGGAATGGTAATTCCTCCAATGGCTGTTACCGTGGCCGGAGCAGAGCCGGATATAGCCGCAAAGAACATAGACGCCAGAACGGTAACCATTCCAATACCGCCTGTGATGGTTCCTACTAACGCTCCAGCAAAATCCAGAATTCTTCTGGAAATCCCACCGAACTTCATTAGGTTGCCTGCCAGGATGAAGAAGGGGATCGCCATCAGAGTAAAGGAATTCAGCCCTGTAAAGCAGTAGGACGCAATGGACAATACATCGATACTTGAAAAACAGTAGATACCAACAAAGGTAGCGACTCCCAGTGATACACCGATAGGTATACTGATAGTCATACTTACTAAAAGCACAATAAACATTACAATTACGCCAGTTATCATTTCCCGTCACCTCTTTTCTCCTGCATCCGGTCTAGCACTACGTTCTGTATGAGTCTGAACACACATAATACCGAGCCTGCCGCCACAGAACCATAAGCGATCCACATTGGAACTGCTGCGGCTGTTGAAATTTGTCCCAGATTAAATATATTCGCGGTAAGCTGCAGGGACAGTACAGACAGGATACACATAAAGACCAGCCAGACGATATAGGCGACAGCGCTTACGGCCATCTGCGCCTTTCCTTTCAGCCGGCTTACAATAATGTCCAGCCGGATATGCTTTTTTTCTTTTGTGGCGTAGGAGGCGCCGAGCCAGATGATCCACAGAAACAGGAATCTGGCAATCTCTTCACTCCAGGGCAGTGCCGCATGCAGCACATATCTGCATATGACCTGCATAAAAACGAGTATTACCATGATGGCCAGACAAATAACGGATAAAACCTCCTCGAATTTGTCATTTAGTATTTTTAACACTTTCACGATAGATCTCCTTTATTTCAGGAGACATGCGCCAGAGGTGGAGCATGTCTCCCAATGTTGTTACTTCGTTACTTTTTGTTCTATTTATTGTATTTAACTGCCAGATCCCATGCGTCCTGTCCGTAAGTGTCGATAATGGAATCCCATATGGAATCTTCTGCTGCTTTTCTGAACACTTCTTTCTGGTCATCGGTTAATTTTGTAACTTTGACGCCTGCGTCTTCAATAAGCGCGAGATCCTCATCATTCTGCTGCGCAATCAGTTCCCTCTGATACGCAACGGTTTCAGCCGCTACATCGTTTAAGGTTTCCTTTAATTCGTCAGACAGTCCGTCATAAATGCCCTTGTTGATCAGAACCGGCGCAGCGGAATATACATGGTCGGTTAAGGACATGTACTTGGTTACCTCATGGAATTTTGAATTATAGGTTAAGGCTACTGGATTCTCTTGGGCGTCGATGGTTCCCTGCTGCAGTCCGGTAAATACTTCATTAAAGGACATTGGAGTAGGGTTTGCTCCCAAGGCTTTGAAATAATTGAGATGACAAGTGACTTCCTGTGTACGGATTTTAATTCCCTTCAAATCAGAAGGCTCTGTAATTTCACGTTTTGTATTGGAAATTTCCCGAAATCCTACTTCTCCCCATCCCAGGCAAACGAGATTCTGTTCGGCCATTTTTTCTTCCAGATAAGCTCCGAAATCACCATCCAGAGCATTTCTTGCGGTTTCGATAGAGTCGAATAAATAAGGAACACCTACAAGCTCCATCTCAGGAACGATACCGGACATAGCGGCTTCTCCAGGAACTGTCATTTCCATCTGTCCAAGACTTACGGCCTGAACCTGATCCGCGTCGCCGCCCAGCTGTCCGTTAGGATAAAGCTCTACTTTAAACTTCCCTGTCTCTTCCAGCTTTTTCTTAAAAATTTCTTCGAAGGCAATGTGAGAAGCGTGGCTCTCGGCAACTACATAAGAAACTCTCAGGGTCTGCACATCGGAGCTGTCTCCTGCCGCATCGTCTCCGTCACCTCCGCATCCGGATAAACCAATTGCTAATACCATAATAAGAATCAGTCCTAACGCTAATACTCTCTTTTTCATTTTTTACTTCCTCTCTTCCGCGCTATCTCTGATAGACACGTTTTCCGCCTAAATAGGTTTGTTCTACTAAAATATCTTTTGTTTTTTCCGGCTCTACCTTGAAAGGATCGGTATCCAGTACGATAAAATCGGCCAGTTTTCCCTCTTTGATGGTACCTTTCAGATTTTCTTCAAAGGATGAAAATGCCGCGTTTTTCGTATACATTTCCAGCGCTTCATACACGCTGACACACTGCTCAGGATACCATCCGTCCTTAGGATTTCCGTCCAGATCTTTTCTCGTGGTTACGGCATAGACGCCTAAGAATGGGTTATACGGCTCTACCGGAGCGTCGGAGCTGCCGGTGATGACAAAGCCTTCATCCAGAAGCCTTCTCCAAGGATACGCGTATTTGGATCGCTCTTTACCCAGTCGTTCTTCGCTCCAGCTTACATTGGTCGATACGAATTTAGGCTGGATGTCCAAAACGACCGGAAGCTTTTTCATCCGTGCGATCAGATCCTCATTGGTACACATGACGTGGATCAGACGGAAACGGTAGTCCGGCTTTGGATCCGCGTAATAGCATTTTTCAATAGCAGTCAGCGCAATATCAAGGCCCTTGTCTCCGATCGCGTGGATTCCAATCTGCAGATTGCGGTTATAGGCTTCCTGGCACATTTGATTGATTTCTTCCTGTGAGTAATTGCATACACCGCAGACACCAGGCGCGTCGCTGTACGGCTCATATAGAGCGGCTGCCCGGGAGCCAAGGGAACCGTCGCTGTAGATTTTGTAAAATCCGTACTTGATCTTTTCATTTCCAAATCCGGTCTTCATTGAGAAGGAAGGGAAATCATCATAGCTTATGTATAATCTCAGGTTTAATCTTCCTTCTTCCTCCATCTCCTGGTACACATCCATAAATTCTACGGCGTCGCAGAATTTACCCTGAATCGGATGCGCTCCTGTGATTCCGTAGCTGTTCATATCGGCAATTACCTCTTCGATGGCGTCTTTTTTCGCCTCGGTGGTTGCCAGCTTGTCCGGAATGATATTCAATACCGGTGTAATGGCGCTTTCCCAAAGTACGCCGGTAGGTTCTCCGGATTCGTCCTTTGCTACCGAATTCTCTGCTTCCGGAATAAAATCTCTGTCGATTCCTGCCAGCTCCAGCGCCAGGGAATTGGTTACACTGACGTGCATGCAGTACCTTCCGATAATAATCGGGTGTTCTGTGGAGATGGTATCCAGCTCATAACGATCCGGAAGCTCAGGAACCGTCCAGTCTTCATGGTTGAATGCAGCGCCTCTTACCCATTCGCCTTTTGGAGTGATCCTTGCTCTTTCAATGAGCTTTTCCTTACACTCTTCCCATGACTTGCATCCTCTCAGGCTTACTGACTGCAGGCTCTGTGTGTATGACAAAAGATGCAGATGGCAGTCAATAAATCCCGGAAGCACCGATTTTCCATGAAGATCGATCACTTCATCCGCTTCATAACCTTCCAGATCATCAGTGGCAAAGGTTTTCACGATTCGATCGCCGGTTACCGCAATGGCTCCGCGGGTTTCGCCTTCCGCTTCCATCGTATAGACGCGCCCATTTACAAATAACTTATCAACTTTCATTCATTCCCTCCTTAATTTAGTTTTATAATCACACCTTTTTTGCGGTGAATTATATGATGCAAATAATGACCCGCTGATAATGAACCATTATCTCTGAGTTGTCGCGTAGGCCACCGCGTCTTCAAAGATCGCCAGAGCCTTATCCAGCTCTTCCTTTGTAACATTCAGCGCCGTCGCGAAGCGGAATCCGTTTCCATGTACACCGCAGCTCAGTGTGATCATCTTATGCTCCAGACAGTATTTCGCTACCGCGTTCAGCATTGCCGCGCTTGGAGATCCATCCTCCGGATTCTGGAAGCTTACAGCTACCATCAGGCCCAGACCTCTTACGTCTCCCATGATCGGGTATTTTTCCTGGATTTCATTTAATCTTGCTTTCAGATATTCACCCTGCTTGTTTACATTTTCCAGAATGTTTTCTTCCTCAATGAGATCCAGAACAGCAAGACCTGCCGCCGCGCATACCGGATGTCCTCCAAAGGTTGTTCCATGCATCCCCGGAGCCCATTTGCTCATGATTTCTTCTGTACTTGCGATGGCTGACATCGGGAATCCTCCCGCAATAGCCTTACCCATGGTCATAATGTCAGGCACAACGCCGAAGTGCTCGCTTGCGAACATCTTTCCGGTTCTGCAGTATCCTGACTGAATCTCGTCCATGATCAGCAGGATTCCATGTTTGTCGCAAAGCTCACGAACGCCTTTTACGAATTCTACCGGTGGAACTACATATCCGCCTTCTCCCTGTACAGGCTCCATCAGAATTGCCGCTACCATTTCCGGAGCTACTACATAATCCAACAGCTGCTGCAGCTCGTTGAGGCAATATTCCGCTCTCTGATGCTCATCAAACCCCTTTGGACACAGATCCTTGCTCGGATAAGTCGCAAAGTATACCGATCCCATCAGCGGTTCGTAATACTTTCTGTATTTGGAATTGGACGCTGTTACTGTGGTCGCGCCAATACTTCTTCCGTGGAACGATCCCTTGAAGGAAATGATTGCGGGTCTGTGCGTATAGGCCTTTGCCAGCTTCATAGCTCCGTCATTTGCCTCAGAACCGCCATTGCTGAAGAAGATTGAGCTGATATCTCCCGGCAGCTTTTCAGAAAGTCTTCTGGCCAGCTCCAATGTAGTCGGGTAGTTTACCATGTTGAAGGACGCTGTTGTCAGCTTATCGATCTGATCCTTCGCGGCCTGTACAATTTTCGGATGGCTGTGACCGAATGCGTTAACCGCGATGCCCTGTACACAGTCGAGGTAAGTATCTCCATTCACATCTGTGATGTACATGCCTTTTCCCTTTTCCATAATCAAATCAGTCGATTTTGATAAGGCCGGACTCAAATACTTTTTGTAATCATTAAACTGCATAATTGTGTAACTCCTTTCACGTTGTTGTTTATATTACTGCTTATTTATAGAGCAATTATCGTGCCACAAAGGTATCAGATAAAAAGAATTGTCGCTGTGTACGATAAAAGCAATCTCCTTAAATTTACAAAATATTATTTTAGACTTTGAAAATACTGAAATTTCATACGGTTCTTTCTTCCAAGCCTGATTTCTTCTGATTTTTTCTTTTGCGCCGCCTTTAAGAACTGTTTCTTAAAAGTATCCAAAGCCACGCTTTACGCTTTCTTTTTTCGATGTAATTTCACATCACTTTTTAACTGGGGCTATGACATTTTGCATCTGCCCGTTAAAGGCTGTTTCTGTTTTTTACGCAAAGGCTTCTTCTAAAATTTCTTCCACATCCTTTGGCGCTAACTTACACGGATTTACCGCCAGCAAACGGTACGCCATGGTTCCTTCTATAATTTCAGGAAACATCTCCTTTGTCACGCCTACATCTTTCAGTTTCATCGGAACTCTCAGGTCTTCCGCCAGTTTAAACACCGCCTCTACTGCCTTGTCCGCACCTTCTCTCAGAGTCAGCCCGTCAACGTTTTCTCCCAGGGCAACCGCAATCTGCCTGAATTTTTCCAGATTCCCTACCACATTCCGCTTCATACAGTATGGGAGAAGCAGCGCGTTAGCTGTTCCGTGGGCAACATGCGCAACCGCGCCGATGGTCTGAGCGATGCCGTGGACAACCCCAAGGCCGCCATTCATAAAGGCAGCGCCCGCTATGGTACTTGCGACAGCCATATTCGCTCTGGCTTCTATGTTACTTCCATCAGAAACCGCGGTACGCAGATTCTCACCGATCATCCGTATCGCGGCCAGACCCATAGCGTCACTGATTGGCTCCGCGTTGAGGGATACATAGGATTCAATGGCATGAGTCAGGGCGTCCATACCGGTAGTCGCTGTAATGAAAGCCGGCATTCCCAGCTGAAGAGACGGATCGATGAGGGCCATTTTCGGGATCAGGTTCTCATGTGTAACGGAAACCTTTGTCTTTTCCTGATTGTTGGTAATTACCGATGCTGCTGTCATTTCACTTCCTGTTCCCGCAGTTGTCGGGATACAGAACAGCGGCATGCTTTCATTGGTAACGGTCTTCGTGCCGCCGAAAAGATATTCTCTGACAGAACCCTCGTTGGTCTGAAGCATACACATAGCCTTTGCTGTATCGATGGGGCTTCCGCCGCCTACTGCCAGGACTACATCCGCTCCGCTGTTTCTCAAAATATCAGCCGCTTCGTCAACAACTTCAATCGTTGGATCAGGAATCAACGCGTCATATACAATATAGTCCATATCTCCGGCCTGAAGGCCTTCCTCGATTTTTCCGATGATCCCCGCGTTCACAATTCCCTTATCCGTTGCGATAAAGGCTTTCTTGTAACCGTACTCTTCTTTCAGGATTCTTCCAATCTCAGCGCTGAGACCGATCCCCATCCTTACTCTGGCAGGCATTTTAAAGATAAAATCTTTCATTTTTTTCCTCCCTTTCTTTTATTAGTACTGGACTTTACTGCTGTTTTTCCAGATACCCATCTTTTCCGCTTCTTTCACCAGTTCATCCTGAAAATCCGGATGCGCGATGGAGATCAGCAGCTCCGCTCTCTCCCATGTGGATTTTCCTTTCAGGTTGACCGCGCCGTACTCTGTTACTACATAGTGGGTCGCGCTTCTCGGCGCGGATACAATGGAACCCTGCGGCAGTGTCGGCAGAATGAGGGAGCTTCTGCTGCCATCTTTACCGATTCTTACGGAAGGGGTGCACAGGAAGCTCTTTCCGCCTTCAGATTTAAAAGCGCCCATGACGAAATCCAGCTGACCACCCGTGCCGCCGATGTGCTGAAGCCCTGCGGATTCGGAATTGACCTGACCGAACAGATCCACCTGCAGGCAGCTATTGATAGAAACCACTTTATCGTTTGCCGCAATAACCTCCAGAGCGTTGACGTAATCAACCGGCGCAACGTAGCCCAGAGGGTTATCATCCAGAAAATCGTATACTTCCTGAGAGCCCATAGCAAAAGTAAACACCATTTTGCCCTTGTCGATGTTCTTGTTGCCTGTAATCTTTCCTTCTTTGTACAGGTTTACATAGGCATCTACAAACATTTCTGTATGTACACTCAGATCATTGATATCGGACTGGGCAATCATCTTTCCTACATAATTGGGCATACCGCCGATCCCCAGCTGAAGGGTGCTGCCGCTTTCAATTTTGTCTACAATATGCGTCGCGATCTTCTTTTCGATGTCAGAAGCCTCTTTTGCTACGATATTGGGAAGTGGTCTCGCTTCGCCTTCTACAATCATATCTATCTGTTCGATATTGATGGTGTTTTCTACGCCGTGGACGATAGGCTGACACGGATTTACTTCTACGATGACTTTTTTAGCCCGTTTAAGGATTCCCCAGTATTCCGCGAGCTGCGGTCCGAAGTTAAAGTTTCCATACTTGTCCATCGGACTTACCTGAAACATTGCTACATCAATATCTCCTACATTTTCAGCCCAGTATTTTGGGTTTTCCCGGAATTGTACCGGAATGAACCAGCAGCATCCCTGCTTGTTCATCTTCCGATCCAGACCGCTCATGTGGGTGCTGAGATATTTAAAATGCTTTGCCTGCGGGTCTGCCTGCAGGATCGCCGGCGGCTCAGGATAGTTCCATATGGTGTCCATTACGATAACATTTTCCAGTTCTTCTGTCCGTTTTGCCAGCGCTGTGTCCAGATCTCTTACGATCCCGCCAAAGAGTCCATAATGTATCCGGTCTCCTGATTTGACTACTTTTACAGCTTCATCCGCAGTTGTCAGTTTGCGGCTGTATTCCGCCTGAATCTGGCTCAGCTTGCATAAAGTTCTTGCTGTTTCCATTATTTTGTTCCTCCTATACGTTTTCGATGATTACAGTGGTTCCCATTCCGCCTCCGGCGCACAGGGTCGCCAGTCCGTATTGATTTCCCCTGCGCTTCATTTCATACATGAGGGAAATCACGATTCTGGAGCCAGTGGCGCCTACCGGATGTCCGAGAGAAATTCCGCCTCCATTGACATTCAGCTTATCGGTATCAATGCCTAATGTCTTCTGACAAGCCAGGCACTGAGCGGCAAAAGCCTCGTTTATCTCAAAGAGATCGATGTCGTCTATGGACAGTCCCGCTTTTTCCAGAGCTTTTTCCGAAGAGCTGATCGGCCCGATTCCCATTACCTCAGGCGCTACCCCGGTAGTCGCCACGGATACAATCCTTGCCAGAATCGGTACTCCCAGTTCTTTCGCTTTTTCTTCTTCCATCAGGATTACGCCGGATGCCGCGTCATTCATACCGGAAGCATTACCCGCTGTAACTTTCCCTCCTTCTTTGAAAGAAGGTTTCAGCTTTGCCAATTTTTCTAAGGAAGCGTCTCTTTTTGGGTATTCATCTGTATCATAAGTAGTATCACCCCGTCTTCCGCTCACAGTAACAGGAATGATCTCTTCCTTGAACCTTCCTTCATCAATGGCGCTTACGGCTCTCTGCTGGCTCAGCAGCGCGTATTGGTCCATCTGCTCTCTTGTAACGTCATACTGTTCCGCGACGTTTTCCGCTGTGATTCCCATCGCCGGCCCTACACCCAGATTCGTCAGAGAATCCCACATGGAGTCCCGCAGATCCATATGGCCGAATTTTTGTCCATAGCGGGCATTAAATACCATATGAGGCGCTGTACTCATGCTGTCCGCTCCTCCGGCCATAATGCAGTCCGCTTCACCCGCTTTAATCTGATAATATCCCAGCTGAATGGAAGACATGGAAGAGGTACAGTTCCGATGAACGGTGATCCCCGGTACTGTTTCCGGAAGACCCGCTTTTACCGCTGCCACTCTTGCCAGGTTGTTTTCCTTATAGGTTCGCTGATAATTACATCCCCATATAACATCTTCAATGAGGGCCGGATCCAGATCCGCCCGCTTTACCAGCTCCCGCATGACCGGGATGCTCAGGTCAAGAGACGTGATGGTCTTAAACTGTCCGCCGATGGTCCCAATGGGTGTCCTGCATCCCGCTATGATTACTACATTTCTCATAAATTCCTCCTACTTGTCTATTTTCCTGTATATTCCGGCTTTCTCTTTTCAAGAAAGGCCTTCATTCCTTCTTTTTGATCCTGTGTATTGAAAAGGGCCGCCCAGTTATCCGCCTCCATTGCGATTCCCGCTTCGACGCTGGTTTGTTCCAGTCCCCGATCAATGGTTTTCTTCGCTGCCGCCAAAGCAATCGGCGCTTTTTTCCCCAGCTTTTCAGCTAGCTTCAAAGCGGCCTCCCAAACCGCTTCTTTTTCTACAACTCGGTTTACAAGGCCCATGTCCAGGGCTTTTTCCGCGCTGATGGTTTCTCCTGTCAAAATCAGTTCCTTAGTCCTGGCAGCGCCGATCAATTTTGGCGCCCGGATGGTTCCTCCAGCTCCCGGCATGATTCCCAGATTGATTTCCGGAAATCCCATCTTGCTGTCTTCCGCCGCAATTCTCAGATCACAGGCAAGCGCCAGCTCCAGGCCGCCGCCCAGGGCATAACCCTCTATAGCCGCGATCGTCGGTATGTCCAGCGCCGCCAGTTTGTTAAAGGTATCAGAAAAGGAGAACGCTTTAGCTTCGCGCTCTGTACACTGAACCATGGCCTTGATGTCCGCTCCCGCGGCAAAATTATCTTTTCCATACAGGATCAAGGCCTTTATTTCTTTATCCCCTTTTATCCCGGTCAGAAAGGTATCCATTTTGTCAACAATATCCCTGTTCAGAGCGTTCAACGCTTTGGGACGGTCGATTCGCAGGACGGCTACGCTTCCTAGCTGTTCATATATGATCCCCATAGCTACTCGTCCTTTCTGTAATCGTAAAAGCCCTTGCCGCTCTTTCTTCCGTAGTCGCCTCTCGCGTACCGCTCAGTCAGGCAGGCTGCCGGCCGGTCAGCCATGTCTCCAGTTGTTCTGAATTTTTCCATGTATACGTTATATTCCAGGTCGATCCCGGTCATATCCAGCGTTTCCAGAGGTCCCATGGAGTGGCCTAACGCTCCCTTTACCGCTTTATCGATATCTTCAATCGACGCGATTCCCTGATCTACCAGATAACAGGCTTCTCTTGTTAACGCGCTGAAAATCCGGTTCACGACAAACCCATAGATTTCTTTTTCTACGGCTACCGGTGTCTTTCCAATGCTTTCAATAAAGGCAAAGGCGGTGTCAAAGGTTTCTTTTGATACATGCGGTCCTTTTACAACCTCTACGATCTTCATCACCAAAGCCGGGTTGAAAAAGTGTACATTCAGAACCCTGGATGGGTCTTTGACCGCGTCCGCAAACCTGGAGCTTACGATATAAGAGCTATTGCTCGCGTAGATGGTATGTTCCGGCGTGACAGCGTCTATCGCCGCCAGAGCCTTCTTTTTAACCGCGACGATATCGGAAACCGCCTCAATGACCAACCCCGCGTTTTCTCCGGCTTTCCGCAAATCGTCTGTAAAAAACAATCTGCTCTGTATTTTTTCCGCCTCTTCCTTGTCCATCTTCCCTTTTGCGATTCGCTTTTCAAACCATTTCTTTGAAAAGGCTTCCGCGCTTTTCACCATATCCTCTTTGATGTCGTAACAGAAGACTTCATATCCATGGAGCGCAGTCTGCATGGCAATCTGATTTCCCATGATACCTGCTCCTATTACGGCCACTTTTTTAATTTCCGGCACTGTATTTCCCTCCTTTTTTATAGCTCCGCCGCGTATTTTGCCGCTCCCAGAGCTCCCATGATCTGGGGCGCCTCCAGCCTTATGATCGGCTGATGAATGGTTTCCTCCATCGTGTCTACCAGCGTTTGGTTCAGAGCCGCGCCACCGGTCATTACAACTTCCGGCACAATTCCGATCCGGTTTCCCATTCCCGCAACCCGTTTCGAAATTGCCTGCAGAGCTCCCTTTGCCACATCCTGCGGTGTTTCACCGCTGGCAAGCTGCGAGATCATTTCTGATTCAGCGAAAACGGTACATACACTGCTGATTGGAACTCCCGCGCTGCCTGCCTTTGCCATGTCGGAAAGCTCCGGCAAAGAGCATCCGAGCACAATAGCCATAACTTCTAAAAACCGTCCGGTTCCCGCCGCGCACTTTTCATTCATAATAAAGTTTTCTACCGCGCCGGATTCCCGCAGCCGGATGACTTTCGCGTCCTGTCCGCCGATATCAATGATGGTCTTCGCGTCCTGCCTTATATGCCGCACGCCTTTCGCGTGACAGCTTATTTCTGTGATCTGTTTGTCCGCTCCTTTATAGAGCATCCTTCCATATCCAGTAGCGACGCATTTTTTAATTTGTTCCCGCGAAAGACCGGCTTTGATCAACGCGATCTGTACCGCCTGATCCGCCCCGGTGCTTCCGGTTCCGGAATTCACAACCGCGCTTGCCGCAATCTGTCCATCTTCATCCAAAATAACCGCTTTCGATGAAGAGGATCCTATGTCTATGCCTAAGTACATTTTCTGCTCCTTTTTTATCCAAGGATCTCTGCGAAACTCTGTATTCTCGTTCTCACCTGTCCGGCGCTTTCCATCTGCTGTTCGATTTCTACATGAAGCAGTGGAACATCCGCCTTTTCAAGCTGTTTTTTGATGATAGGATAATCGAATTCATCCGGATCACAGAATTTCAGCTGACAGAAGATCACAGCCTCCGCGTTATATTGTTTTTTCAGCTCCAACAGCTTGTCCCCTCTGGTTTTCTCCTGATCATACAGGAAAGCGCATCCGTCCCTCATGGCAATTCTCTTTGCCATTCGGTTCATCCATCTGCCCTCTTTTGGCGCTATCACATTAAACTGTCTGGATTCCTGCGCAAGGTCATCCGCCGCGACAAAGAATCCGTTTTCTTCCAGTATCTCCAGGAATTCAACCGGTTCCGCCAGAAGACCTGTCAGAATTACTCTCTTATGAGCGGTCTTCTCCGGCGTGATTTCTTTCAGACATTCCAAAATAGCCTTTATTTTTTCTGTATAGACTTTTTTATCCATAAAGTAAGCTGCCTTTATAATCAGATGTCTGCGTTTCGCGTTGAATATAGCTGGATGTTTGGAAGCTTCCGCTGTAAAGCGCTGCATGACGCTTCGATATTCGTCATACAGATCCACCGCTTCTTCCAAGGCTTCTTCTGTGATTTCCGATCCCTTTATCTTTTCCAGTTCGCCTTTGACTCGCAGCAGTTCTTCTTCCATGAAACAAATGCCCGCCGCAGTCTTTCTGTTCTGCGGATATACCATAGGAATCAATCTCAGCTGTGGGGACGCAATCTTCCAGTTTTCCATGATACATTTCATAGTGTCACAGTAAGCGGTCAGGATCACTCCGGACAGAAAATCATAGGTTCCTGAAAGAGCCTGCTCTGTATTGGCTTTCATAATCGAGCAGCAAAAGGATTGCAGATATTTGTCTGAAAGCGTTCCAGTTTTAGAGCCTCCCCACATGCCAATTGGTAAAAATCCAGCCGCGTAGACCAATTCCTCCGGCGCGTAGATGGGAAAGCAGCCGATGGCCTGTTTTCTTGTTTCTGTCATGGCTTTTAAGACCGATTTCTTTGGCTGTAGCGCAATCTGTTCCAATTCGCATATCATGTCTAACACGTTGTTCATTCTCCTTTGCCTCCCTTCTGTTTTTTCCTTTCCTCCATCATTTCCACGAGAGCCTGGACTCTTGTCTCATACTGAGCCAAAGAAAACGCCCGGGGATCCGTCTGGTCTCCGTCAAAAATCACAGATGGGACTCCGGTCCTTTCTTCAACACGTCTTTGAACCTCATACTGTCTGAAGTCCATTAGCTTGCAGCTTCTATTGGAGTGATAGATGATTCCGTCCAGCTGATAATCCTCTACTAGGTTTGTAATGTTATCTACTCCGAAATCCAGATTCCGATTTACATAATTGGAGCTGTAAGCTCTTGCCATGCCGTCCAGGTCATTAACGTCATAAACGATATACCAGGAATCCGGATAAGTGGATGTAACCATATTGATCCCGTATTTTTTCAGAACCTTATAGGTGTCGGCAAGATGCGGCCAGCAGGCGATTCCATCCCACATAACCCGGTATTTTTCTTCGCCCTCTCTCCACGGGCCCGCACCGTTTTTCGCCTTTTGTTCCAATTCCTTATACCAGAGTTTGAACAGATCCCTTCCTTCTTCCGTTCCCCTCGCGCATACGATGGTCGCCATATAGTTGAACAGGTCAAATCCATTGAGCGGAGAAGGGATAGCTCTCGCCTGAAGAGCCGCCTTTTTCCACCAGATCGAGGTCTCTGTAGAAGTTTTCATAACTTCCGCAAACCTGTCATAATCAAATTTTCTGTTTGTGATTTTTTCCAGCTGATTGATAGCGTCCAGCAGTTGCCCCTTTATATATCGGATGTTCTGCTGGCTTACTTCGTATTCATGGTTAAAAGGCAGATCAAACAGGATCATTGGGATGTCCAGTTCCTTTGCAATATTTTCATACCATTTAATAACTGTGTTACAGATATTGTTACAGCAGAAAATCAGATCCGGTTTTGGAATGTTTCCCGCTTCGCTGTTCATAATATCCATGTAGGCCAGATTTACCCTGGCATAGGAACAGATGTCCACGGAATATCCGTTGCCCTCAGAATAATCGATAAATTCCTGCGCGCATTTTCGCGCTCCAATCGCGGCAGCATGGTTTTCAGGATATACGGTATGGATATCCATTGTGGTAAGCAGCTCCTGCGGTGATATGGAAGTCGCCCAGGCTACCAGTTTTCCATCCCGCTTTGCCTGCATTGCGTCCGCGTAGTGTTTATCCAGCAGTTCTCCCAAAAGCTGTTTTGATGTTTTTGTATTATCCACTGTCTTCCTCCTTACTTTTATCTTTTGTCTATACGTTCCGCAAAATTCGGGCCATATTTTTCAATAGCCACTTTCAAAAAAAGACAGAAAACACGGAATGATTGAAATTTCCGTGTTTTTCTGTCTTTTAAAATTTATTTTGTTTTTGTACGCGACTTGCTATATTGTTTTATTTTCCATTGCGGGTCGATGTAATTTATCATCATTATTTTTAATCGATGAAAAGCTGCATCAATGGAGTCAATCAGTCTAAACTGTTTTTGTAAGTTATTTTAATTTTCAAACTTTTTATTGATTTGATTTATTTTGGAAACTTTTTCCATGCTTTCGATGTAAGTTTGCATCATCATTACATTTTTCATGTAGTCTCGCATCATCATATTCCATATTTTTTCATTTTTCTCACGATTGTAGACTGATCCACCTTCAAGAAGTCCCCAATTTTTCTTGATGAGCCATATTTCTTCTTCGCCCGCAGCAAGATACTTTTCTCATATTCATCAAGCATGCTCTGCAGGGATTTCTCACCGTTTTCTCCAGTGTCCCGCCCCGTATTCGGCAGGGATATCCAGGGAACATCGTCAAGGCCAATGTAGTCATCATTGCTGATCACAATCATGCTCTCAATAACATTTTTCAGCTGCCGTATGTTGCCCGGCCATTCATGCTCTTCCAATTCCTTGATAACTTCATAGCTTAGCTTTTTGTTTAGCCCATAATGCCTGTTAAACTGCTTTATAAATTTAAGGGCCAGCGGTATAATCTCATCTTTTCGCTCACTTAAAGAAGGAATTTTCAAATTGATTACATTAAGGCGGTAAAACAGATCCTCTCGAAACTGATTATCGCTGACCATTTTGTTAAGGTCTTTATTGGTCGCGGCTATGACCCGTATATCCAGATCGATCTGTTCTGAGGCGCCAACCCGCACAACCGCTCTGTCCTCCAGAACACGAAGGAGCTTTACCTGTAAGGAAGGGGTAATTTCTCCGATTTCATCCAGGAAGATCGTACCGCCATCAGCAGCTTCAAAGAGTCCTTTCTTCCCACCCTTTGCCGCTCCTGTGAAAGCGCCTTCTTCATAGCCAAAAAGCTCCGATTCCAGCAGGTTTTCCGGAATAGCTCCGCAATTAACCGCAATAAAGGGCTTATCTTTTCGTAAAGAGCTTTCATTATGAATATATCTTGCTACCAGTTCTTTTCCAACACCGGAGCTTCCTGTAATCAGAACAGTTGTATCGAAGTTGCAAATCTTTGAAGCCAGTTGATAGATTTCCCGCATTCTATTGTTTGCAATTACAATTTCTCCATTTATGGAAATATCCTTTTCCTCATTTTCCAGCCGCTCCTTGTAATGCAGCTCCCGTTCTTTTGTTTTCTGCAATTCTTCCCGCAGCGCGTATATTTCAGACATATCTCTGGTATTGACTACTACCATTTTTACAGTCTCATTGTCATCAAAAATAGGAGTTCCTGTAACGATAATATTTTTTCCATGTTGTGTTGTATGATGCATGGATATCGTCTTTCGCTGTTCGATGGCAAGCGTGGCAACTGAGTTCCGCATCCATACAGGGTTAATCAGCTCACCCACATTGTGTCCAACAATATCCTCCAGCTTGATCCCGGTATTCCTTTCATAGGAATGGTTCGCAAGCAGTACATTTCCTTCTCCATCCGTCACCAAAAGTCCGTCAAAGGAGCCCTCGATAATTTCCTGCAGTTCTGCCAATAGTTCGTCGTGTTCACCCAGATTGTTTGTCATGGAAAGACCTGTGTTCCCGGTTTTCATTTTCACGCCTCCTTTTTACGATTTAAAATTGATTATCATTAGCCGTTTATGGCTAATATCATTATAACCCGATTACTGCTAACATTCAAAGTGAGAGGATATTGTATCATGATCAGTTATGAACCTTTATGGAATACTTTAAAACAAAAGAATATCAGTCAGTATCAACTGATTAAAAAACACGGTGTATCAGCTGGTCAGTTGTCCCGTCTCCGTGCGAATCGTAATGTCTCCACCCATACAATTAATACCCTTTGCACGATCTTATCCTGTAAAGTAGAAGATATCATGATATTCATAGAAGAGGATCATACTCCATAATATACAGATAGAATTGTCGTTACAATAGGCAATGTAATGATGGAAAGCATTGTGGACAGCGCCACGCCTTCTGCCGCCAGTTGAGCATTTTTGCCCTCACGGGCGGCAATCGCTACGATCATGACCATTGTCGGAAAAGCAGACGCGTATACCATTATTAATTTCACAAATTTATATAGCGGAAGCCAGTTTACTGCCAGAAAGGTCAGCGCCGGCCATACCGTAAGGCTGATTATGGCTATAGCCGCTAATTTTCTGTTTTTTATAATTCCCCGTATATTACTTTGTCCCAGCTGCACTCCCAGTACAATCATCGAAACTGGAATATTCGCGTCGCCAACAGGGGCCATGATGTCATACAGGATCTTAGGAAGCTGTGTCCCTGAAAACAGTAAGATAATCCCAACCATCGCCGCTATAGAGCACATGTTGACCATTGAGCGCAGCATCTGCTTTAAGTGAATCCTTCTTTTCTCTCCCATGCTGACCTGCAGCAGCCCCGCGGAATACATATAAATGCTTAGCATAATATTATTTAAAACCATATAGTACAAGCCTTCGCTTCCAAAGGCCGCTTTTGAAACCGGAAAGCCCATAAATCCTGTATTTTGCGCTGTCAGAATTATTGTGTATACACCGGTATCCTCTTTTGGAACCTTAATCAGTTTTACAATAAACAGCGCGACCACAAACCCCGCTATAAAGTAAATAAGCGTTCCCAACAGCATTTGGACCGTTGCGATGACTGTGTCCCCGCTCAGTGTTTCGCTTGCTATCGACGTTATAATAAGGCATGGGCCGGTAACATTTATAAGAAGGCTTATGAGATGTTCATTCGCTTCGGGCCGCAGAACCTTTGTTTTGCAGCATATATACCCGATAATGATCATCGCGAACGTTATAATGATTTTATAAAAAATAATTGCCATATTTATAATACCCTATTTCTATCAGCTTACTTGTTCTACATCAAATTATTATGCAACGTTCATGCCAACCTGCAATCCTATCATTCCGTACTATATTCAGAGGGCCAAAAAACAGAGCATACTTTGATATACTCTGTTTTAAACACTTTATCTTAATTCAATTTCAAGAACTCGCAGGGTTACAGGCCGGTCCGCTCTGTACGGTCAATAATATTTTACTGAACTGCTTTAATCGCCTTTATAAAAACATCATCAAGTTATCCTCTGTATATTTGCGTAACTTTCAGATTATATATTCAGGCCTCTTTTGTACAAGCAAATAAGTACAACAAATAAGCATTTTAATTCAATCAATAAGACAAATTAATTCCTCATTCACCTTTGACATCACATAAATTAAGCAATATAATAAGAGTACAAAGAAAAAGAGAAAAGAGGGATATTATGAGTACTGCTACAAAAAACACGATCGTCAAAGCGCTGAAGGAAATGAAGCATCAGTTTGACATTTGCGCTATCATGATTGACGAATGTGTTCAGCACGGGACACTCAAGTAATGTAATCTTAATTCCCAAAAATAAATATAGCGTTATATTTTTCCGGTAAGCTTCCTTACCGGTTTTTTATTATGCCGGAAATATCGAAAACGAGATTTCCGGCATATCAACAAAGTCTACCGCTGAAAATAAATCGGTGAAGCCGACTTTGTTCTTATAAAGGTTTAGACGCTCTCTCTGCTGCGGAAAAATAGCGAGGCAGTTTTGGATGTCTCGCTAATAAAAGTTTAACTGTTATTTTACCCGGATCTTTTTCACTTTGCTGTAGGCGCCGTAAAGCTTCGTTCCACCGGAGGTCTTATACGCCCGCGCCTTTACGTAATAGACCTTCTTCCTTGAAAGCTTCTTAAAAACCTTACTGGTTGTTTTATTACTCTTTATGGTTACTGATTTTCTGCCCTTCTTAAACGTTTTGTTTTTCGCAATGACCACCTGATATCCTGTCACGGTTTTATCCCGCTTCCAGGTTACTTTCAGAGAACGTGTCCCTGCTGTCAATTTGGAAATCGTCGCTTTTTTCGGAGCTACGGTCAGGGTAACGCTTTTGGATGCCGCCTGATAGATTCCCGATTTTGGAACGGATACTTTTATCGTTGTCTTTCCTGGCCCCTTGATGGTAACTTTTCCAGTGCCGCTGACTTTGGCAACGCTGGTTTTGCTGGAGCGGTAGGAAAGGACTCCTGAGCCTGAAAATTTTGGCTTTAAAGTGAATGCCTTACTGGAAGCTGTTTTCTTGTATGTGCTGGAAAGCCCTGTAATCCTCCTGCTGATGGAGCTTTTTTTATAGATTGCCTTCTGCACTGCCGCCAGAGGATCAATGATACCATATCCATAACAGGTGTCATAGCCCTTTGTTCCCGCGTCCCGGGCAGTCGATGTAAGAATGCCTGCGCATTCCTTTGCCGTAAGACTTGGGTCCGCCTGGAAAACTAAAGCTGCCACGCCTGCTACATACGGTGTGGCAGCGCTGGTAGCGCCCATGGTTTTGCTGTCTGTATTATTATCCTTGGATAACGTATACAGCCCATTTGAAGGCCCCGCCACATCGATCCTGTCATTGTAGGTGGAACCGGCGGAAGTATAGGACTTAGAGCTTGTTACAAATTTGACTCCTGAAACGGCCAGAACATTTTCATAAGAAGCCGGATAACGGTATTCCTTCTTGCCTGTATTTCCTCCAGACGCAACTACAAGAATGCTGTTATTTTTCTTATTTGCGACCCTTTCAATCTCATCCGCTATTTCTTTTTCATATATAGTGTCACTAAGGCTGATACTGATGACCCTGCATTTTTTCTCTTCCGCGTAACGTATTCCTTCAATGACCGACTTCACATACGCGCTCTGCGATCCATCGGCAGCCACCTTGACTACATACAAATTGGCTTCATACGCTACTCCGGCGCTTAGCAGCTTGTTATTCCCCACTGCGGCTAAAATTCCCGCAGCTCCTGTTCCATGTCCATTTTTATCGCTAACCTGTCCTTTTCCTTCTTTTAAAGTTACCGCATTATACGCGCCTTTTACATTGGAAGCCAGATCCTTATGATAAACATTTGCTCCGCCGTCGAAGACCGCTACGTTAACGCCCTTTCCGGTTGCGTAGTCCCACGCTGTCAATCCCGGTCCAGCCAGACCCAAATGGAAAATATAATGATATTCATTTTTATTAGAGGAATAATTCGCTTGTGAAATCTGGGAGTCTGTAGTGAATCCATCCAGCCGATCACATATCCCAAAGTTTACAGAACCCTCATCCGTTGTTTCCGCTCCTCTGACTGAGACACCAGAAAATAAAATTATGATTGCGATTAAAGTCCCCGACAGCAGGAATTTGCGCCATTTTCCACACATCCTAACATTCTCCTTCTGTATAAGTACTTATAGTTTATCATGAATCCTCTAAAAATTCTATAAATTCTTAAAAGAGGAGTTCACATAGGGAACTCCTCTGACTGGAATTTTATTAATACTAGACTTCATTTAATAATTTGATAGCCTCGTAGAAACTACGCTTACTTTCAGGAAAAACGGGCATCGAAGAATAGCCATGCATCATTTCGGGTTGAATGTGTATACGCAACCTGTCCCCAACGCCCGCTCTTTCATATGCTATTCTGTAAGCCCTTGCGTTGCCCGCACATACTTCTTCCGCAAAATACATGTATGTTTCCGGCGCGTTATGAAAATCCATATGAATGGGGCAATATGTATCTTTCGGCGTTTTCTGACCATAGGAAGCTATTTTACCAATTCCACGAAACGCGCTTACATCAAAAAGCGGATCTTTCCGCGCGTATTTCTCCATTTCCACCCAATCTTCGTTGGTGTCAGGCACGCCTGCTGGCGAATTCGCAATAAAGAGTTTTGGCATATCAACAGGAGATTCGCTTCTGTTAATCTGATTTATAACACCTGCGGCAAACAATCCACCCATAGAATCTCCCACAATTGCAATATGCTCCGCGCCATACTTTTCAACCATTTTACAATATGTTTCATAAATTACCTTTAAAGTAGTTGTAATATTTACCTCCGTGATGGGCGGATAAATCGGATACCACACATCCATTCCGGTTCGGTCCCCATAGCCTCTTGCCATACCAAGCTCTGCCTTCCACTGTCTGGTGATACCGCCGTATATAAACAAAATCGCTCTATCTTCTTTATTCTTTGTCTTCTTGCTTCTAATAATCAGACAAGGATAGCCTCTTACCTTTATTTCTTTGTACAAAGATTTCTTATCGATAGGAAAAACAAACTTATTTTTCTCATTTATTCCCTTCGACTTCTCAAGTTCTTTCTCCACATCCGTTATTTTTGTTTTCATGAATGGAAAAATAATGGTTGTAATTTTCAATATCCTATATGCAAATCTTCCCGCAAAACTCATATTCATCCTCCTCTCGCAATCATATCAACAACACATGAAGCGAACAGAAACCTCAAATTTTGCTAAACAGAGCAAATAATCTGTCACTTGTATGTCCTGATTTAATCTGCCAAAGGTTCTTTATTTTTCCACTTCTCTAAATTTTAAAACGCACTGCACCTCATCTCTTAACTCTTCGCTAAAGCCTTTCAGATCGTTTATATCAATGACGTCATCATTCACGAGTCGTACAATATCCCACTTCATATTTGTCTTGCGCAAAGATAAGAAAACTCCAGGTGTTTTCTTATCCTTTTTGATCTTGCCTTCCATTCCCCAGAATTTTGTGGAAGCAGGTTCATTGCTCAATAAATAATCCAATACTGCAATTTCTTATATTTCTTTCTGAACAAAGCCATTGTTTTTCTTCTCATCTTTAAAGAGCTCATAGATATATGCCGGGCTTTCTAAATATAATCCTGTATCAAAGTTTTCCAGCTTTTCATAGACTTCGGAAACAGTTATAGACTTTTTCTATATTTTATATAATCCCATCCCCAAGGTCAATATCATTTATATTACTGCGCCAATGCTATAACCTGCTAAGCTCGTTATTAATATTGTAACCGAAAAAAGCAAAATCGTGGTAGAAAAATCTACCGTAATTTTGCTTTTAACTATACCTTGCATTCCTTTTACGCAGATATCCGGACTTTACCCTTAGTCCGGCAGTATCGCAAGATACGCGTCAAGTCTCTGATTGACATATCCCGCAAACAGGTCCTCCATAGTCTTAAGTCTATGCTTCGAATGATAGTCTTCAAAAGCATTATAGTAAGAGAGTCTGTCTATGAACTTAATGTCTATCGGGGGGAATCCCGCCTTCATAAGCTCCAGATTTACAAGAAGTCTTCCGGTTCTGCCATTGCCATCGATGAAAGGGTGTATTCTTTCAAACTCAATATGGAATCTGGCAAGCTTTGTTACAATATGGTCATTGCTCTCTTCATATTCTCTAAGAAGCTGTTCCATCATAGGATTAATAAGATAAGGTTGCGCCGGTTCATGCTTTGCCCCCATAATGCGAACTGGCACCCTGCGGTATACTCCGCGGTCATCCTTCTTGTCCGCAAGAACCAGATAATGAATCTGTTTGATGACGCTTTCAGTCAAAGGAGTATTTTCTTTTACGAGTTCCCTAACAAAATCAAAAGCTTCCTTATGGCCTACAGCCTCCATATGGTCCTTTAACGGCTTCTGATCAATAGTAAGACCTCTAAGAACAAGGTCCGTCTCCCGCAAAGTAAGTGTATTCCCCTCAATCGCATTTGAGTTGTAAGTATATTCAACAGTAAATTCCTCGTTGAGCCTTTCAAGTTCCCCTTCAGTTAAAGGTCTGCGTCCATCTAATTCCTTTTTCTTTCTGTCAATCTGGCTAAGCAGACTTTCAGTTGATCTGAATCTTCCATCCGCGGGCTTTACGGCATCACCTGGTATTTTCCAGCCGCGTCCCTCCTGAAACGCTCCAGGAATCTTTCCCTCAGCGCACAGCGCGCGTATTCTTCTTTCTGATATTCCCCATCTTTCCGCAACGGTTTTAACCGTGATGTACATTCCATCCACCTCCATCCTAGTCAACAGTATATCAGTTTTACGGAACAATACAACCGCTATCGGAATAATATTTTGTCAAGTTGCGGAACAATACCGTCAGACATAAAGGGTTACTGATTCAACTTGTATTTAGTTCCTCTGCCCTTTCCTAACGTGATGATATATTTCAATGTATTTATTATGCCAGCTTTTCATTTTTCTAAACACTGCAGGCAAATAGCACCTGCTCGATATTTTTCATCTATTTGGTAAGGCGCATACTAGTCGAGATATTACCAGCTACTGTAGTATTTTTTAGTATGCTCAGCAGTCTGAGGAATATATCTGGTCCAATTTGTCCACAACGCCCAGGCCAATCGGGAAGCAATCAGGCGGCGATTGGCATTTCGCACCATGGGTATTATGGTTACGATAAAACTGAACGACCTCCTCTGCCGATACACTAAAGTCAGGGTATTTGTCGTTCAGCTGACTTATCGACCCATCTTCTCAATTCCTCGCAGGCTGTCAACAGTCTTCTGGGCAACCATATCTTTGGTTGCGATAAGTCTCTGTTTCAATGAACCCGCGTCTTTTGCTGTTCCATTATCCCTTGAAAAAATGTCTCTAACATGAGGATCGCTCTCTAGGTCAATCATCACTGCTGAATCCGGCTTATTGGCTCTTTCAATGGTTGCATTGTCTACTATATCGCCTATTTCCGGTTCTTCCGCCTTGATTTTTTGTGCTGAATCGGATATACTATTTTTAACAAAAGAATTTAGGTCTGAAGGTAACGACGTAGGGTTTTGCCCTACAGTCGGGGGTTTCCCTGCGTTAGTATCAGCTAAATCCTTAATAGGACTTGATTTCGCTCCTTTTGCGGTGGGTACTGGACCCACGTCGGCATTAGGGGTAGAGATCAAGTGTATTTTCTTTGTGCCCGTCTGCCCCGCCTTGATTTTTTTCGCTGAATCGGATATACTGCTATTGAAAGCATCCGTGTAAGCGTTATCGGACGTCGAGGCAAGGGCATCTGTATTTGCCGTATACGGGGCTTTTTCTTTTTTTGCCGTATTCATATAGGCACTCAATACTCTAACTTCTTTTTTAGATGTATCCGCAACCGCTTCAACTACATAAACATGCCCATCCACTCTTTTTTCGTATGTAATAAGTGGCGCAGGTTTCATTTCTTTATCAAGGTAAGCATTTGTAAATTGTGGCTTTCCTTTGTCATTTACTGTCCTTTTTATATTATCATAGTTTTCAACAACATACCAAATTCTGCCAATATCGTTAACATCCGCCATTGTATGGTCAGCTTGTCCTTTTATACCATATCTGCGTTCAATATGTTCCAAGTCATTTATACCTATAGAATGCGTATAGCCATCTACATTTTTTTCCGTTAATTGTTCTATTTTGTCAGATTCGCCCCTTTTTATCCCACCAAATTTATGACGTTCTCTTCTAAGGTAGGTAGTCTTCGTATTGCCATTTGCCGTAGATTTTGGTATATTATTTACAGAAGGCGATTTTGCGGCGGACAGTAAGGTGTTGGGGCTTTGGCTCCCACTGGTTACCGACATCGTCTTTTTTCCGTCTTAGAGTTAGTTGCGGCCTTTGCGTTTTCTCTGAACTTATTAAGCTCCTTTGCTTCATCCGCATCCAGCTTTTTCCCCGCTTTGGATTTAACAACCACTGACTTGAGCTTAGTTTCATCAATGCCTTTAAGAAGGCGCACTCCTCCTATAACTCCTCCAAGCCCTGCATCCATAGCAGTATTCACGGCAAGATTCTTAGCAAAATCCTTAACGCTCTCACTGTTTTCTACTACATCCGCAAGATTCATTGGAAGCCCAGAGGAAATAAAAATTGTGCTCCAATCTCTCGAAGCTGCCGCAGAAGACGAACCGGAAATTTGCATTTCTTACCTGCGCCGCCTGATGGCACACCAGAAAGAACGCAGGCTGGTTGCCGGTTCAAAGTGGAAGAATACCAAAAATCGACTTGTTTTATCTGGAAAGTTGAATCTAAAATCGTTTTTACGTCAATTGCCCTTTTCAAAGAAAAAGAACGTTGAAATTTCAACGTTCCATTGGTGGAGACGCTGGGATTACGAAAACGCTGTCACCGTTGATATTACTTAACGGCAGGCTTTTAATTTTGGCCCGTCTCCAATTACGTCTCCAATTAAAGCCTATACTGCATACTTAACCTTATATATGATATTTGGTCCCTCTGCCTTTTCCTTCAATCACAACGATTCCTCTATTCGCCATTGATTTAAGTAATGCAGTAACCTTTGATTTTCCAAATTCCACATAAGGAGTAATTTCGCTAATGGACTTATACATGTTTTTACTTAACAGTGCATAAACTTTTCTCTCATCATCTGATAAATCCATCTGAGTATCTGTAATTGGAAGGATCACTTTTATTGCATTTTCTGATACTTCAAAACGTGGTTTTGTAGTACTCGATGAATATAACTGTTTGATTCTGATAATGCCTGTTCCAAATACTTCCACTATATTCAATCTGTAAAATATCTGGGCAATAATCTGATTTCTAAGAACAGAAATTCTCCCGGAGAGATATTCCTCTTCCGATATTCCTCCGGGAAGCCCTCCCGGCGAAATAACTTCAATTCTATCATCAAACATTAAAACCCGAATCTGTGAATTTATGTCCCACACACGATGAATCAAAGCATTTGCAACAGCCTCCCTAAATGCTGCTTCAGGAATCAATTCAACTTTGTTATTTTTTCTTTAAATTCTAATTGCTTTGTCTCTCTCATGCCCAACTTCCTCAAATCCTATTCTTTCTCTCTTTGAATAAATTATACTCAATTACAATCTCAAATTCAATCGTATTTTTTACGATTGAATTTGCGCCCAAATAGACAACAAATATTGCTCACCTCATTTTTTCTATATGAGGACATTCTTCACGCCTTAATTGCAATTTACTAGCAGATAATTCGTATTAAAATTCAGCGATTTCGTTGCAAGAACAAAGTCGGCTTCGCCGATTTATGTTCAGCGGTAGACTTTGTTGATATTCCGGAAATATCGAAAACGATATTTCCTACATAATAAAAAAACCACTCCTTACGGAATGGCTATGTATAGATTTTCATCAAAAAACTATTAACTTTATTCTACATGCTTAATATTTTAATAATCAGCTCATCTACAGGGTCGGTATATCGTCTCTGATTTATCAGTTCGTTCTTCATATCAATCAGGCTCTTTAACACTATTCTCTGTTCCTCATATGTGAGGTGAATTTTCTCTGCAATATAAAAGCTCGGAACACATCAGCATTCCGAGCCTGCCATTGGTGGAGATGGCGAGAATCGAACTCGCGTCCGAAAGCACTTCCGCGGGAGTTTCTCCGAGCGCAGCTTTTGTTTTAAAGCTTCGCCTCGGCAAACGCCCAAAAGCAGGCTTTTGCGTCAGCTATCCTGTTGTTCCCCTATGCTACCAGGAACTCACATAGAGTTTTCCTGTATAATTGATGCCAGACCTCCGGCCTACAGGTAAACCGAAGCTGACACGCACAGCTTATAACTGCTTACGCAGCCATAGCCATTGGTGCGAAATTATTATTCTTTTTAGCGTTTATATTTAACGTGTCCTTTTTAACGCAGACTGGACAAACTGCGGCTCGCTTCTCCGGCTTCACTACCCCCGTCGAAACCAAAGACATCCCCAAATCAGAGCGGGCGTCGCTGGCCCGCTGACTTCTTTTATGATTATACCACAAAATTCTGGATTTGAAACTAAACTTCTTTTACATCCTGAATTTTTTCTTCCAGTTCCTCGATCAGTTCCTTCTGCGCTTTGATTTCCTCGCACATGGCGCCGACAGCCGCGTCTACCGCAGTACCCTCCATGTATTGCTCAAAATAATACTGACCGATTTTCTTTTCTTTAGAAGATATCTCCGCTTTGGCAGAGCTGATCTTCGCCTTCAGTTTTCCTATTTCAACCAGGTCACCGGCTTTATCAGCAGCTCTTCCCGCTGTATTTTTAGCAACCTTTCCCGCTTTATTGAAAAAATCCTGCATTTTCCTACCTCCATTATTTCCTCATTGCCTGCTGCATCCTTCTGTCAGCGTCTCTCTTTGCAATCGTGTTTCTCTTGTCATAATCTTTCTTGCCACGCGCCACGGCCAACTCCAGTTTAGCCCGGCCTTTTTCATTAATATACATCCGAAGAGGCACTAATGTCAAACCTTTTAATGTAGTATATCCAATTAATTTCTGAATTTCCCGCTTATGTAACAGCAGCTTCCTCTCTCTGAGAGGATCCACATTAAAACGGTTGCCGTGGTCGTAGGGACTGATATGCATCCCGTAGATTATAAGCTCTCCATCCTCAATTTTCGCGTAGCTTTCCTTAATGTTGACCTTTCCCTGACGGATGGATTTGATTTCTGTTCCTGTTAAAACGATTCCCGCTTCGTAGGTGTCCTCTATAAAATAATCATGTCTTGCCTTTTTATTATTGGCTACTACCTTTATCCCGCTCATGATTCACTTTCCCTCTATTTAAAACAAACTTTCCCTATTATTTCTGAAGTATCCAAAAGCCCCACTGCCTGATCCCGGCTGTCCAGCGCATAGCTTCTGCTGTCACTCAGCACGAAAATTTTATCCCGGCCGATTGTGATCGGATCCATAGCTTCCAAATAAACCGGACTGGCGGCATACGCGTCATCCCGATTTCCGTTGACATACAACACTCCGTCCCTGATTTCCACCTGATCCCCTTCTGTGGCTATGACCCGTTTTATCAGGATGCTTCCCTCTCCGTCCTCACTGTAAACATTGCAGGGAAAAGCCACTACATCTCCCGCTTTCGGCTGGCGGAAATAATAGAACAGCCTGCTGATCAATACCCGGTCGCCCTTTTCAATCGAAGGGGCCATAGACGCGCCCTGTACCCGCGTCACACTAAAGCTGCAGGTCACCGCAAGCGCCGCTAGTATACCTAAAATTGCCGCTGTAAAAAACAGGGCTGTTTTCTTTCCGGTCTTCATTACAATCGATTTCCTCTTTTCTTTTGCGTATGTATGAAGACCGAAATCGTTTAATATAATCCGCCGATCTCATTGAAAGGATAAAGCCGCACGAAGGCTTTTCCCATAACCTGACTTTCATCTACACAGCCCACTTCCTCAGATCGGCTGTCCACACTGACTCTGCGGTTATCTCCCATTACAAAGAGCTTCCCTTCTGGAACGGTAAAGTCGATCAGCTCTCCCGGAGTTTCCCCCTCCAAGGTATAATCCTCCTGGAGCTGGACCCCGTTCAGCGTCACTGTCCCATTCTGTATGGTTATCGTATCGCCCGGAAGGCCGATGATTCTTTTAATCAGCAGCTTCTTATCCCCGTTTTCATTTTCCAGATCGGATTTAAAAACTATGATATCTCCCCGTTTTTCATCGCCAAACCGGTAAGCCTGCTTATTGACCAGAAGGTAATTGTTTTCATACAGAGTAGGCTGCATGGAACTTTCCTTTACGATCGTAGGTTTGATAACCATTGTAATCGCAATAACAATAACCAGTGCTACAATAATGTCTCTTATTAAGCCTTTCATTTAATGTACTCCCCCTATGTCTGATAGCGGCCATATTACAAATTTTGCGTTTCCTTTTATTTCACGCATATCTACTGTTCCCAGCTTCTGGTTTCGGCTGTCCGCGGAACTCTCCGGATTGTCGGACAGCAAGAACACATCGTCTTCACTGACGGTAACCTTCATATTCGCTCCCGCGTAAGCTTTGCTTTGCTTCTGATATTCCTTCCCATTTCTGAAAACAGTTCCATCTTTGATTTCGATGGTATCGCCCGGAAGGCCTGCCACTCTGCTTATAATATTATCCTCTGAAACCTCCGGCGCGTAAGTTTTTTCGAGAACAACGATCTGTCCCAGCTCCGGCTCGCCCCGCTTTGCCGAATAAGAGGTCTTGGTTACCACCAGAACCTGTCCGTCTTTTAGCGCTGGCTCCATACCGGACCCTTCGTTGACTTCCGGAGCTACAAACATCGTCAGTACAAAAGCCAGAACAGCCGCGACTATGTAAGGCCGATATCTGCGTCTCCAGTTTATATCCTGCTGACTATACTGTGCCATTTCCCGCTCCTTATTCTTATCTTAATCAAATAATTCTTTTTTTATTCCCGCAAACCGCTCCGGCAGCGCCGCGGTGATTTCCCGTCCCCGCAAATATTCCAGCGGAGGCGCGGTCTCATTGAACACCAGTCGATAGCTGTGCAGCAGCTGAGTTGTAAGACCAAACCGCGTTTTTACCCTCTGGTTCACCTTTTTGTCGCCATACTTGCTGTCTCCGATAATCGGATACCCGGCCCGCGCCAAGTGCGCTCTGATCTGATGCGTCCGTCCTGTGACCAGCTCCACCTCCACAAGGGTAAAGCCCCTGGCCTCTTTTATGGGCCGGACAATCGTTTCCATTGGCTTTCCCATTTCCGAATCGGAAGGAAGGATTCTTATACGATTTTTCTTCTCATCTTTTTCCATTTTATCGGAAAGAATCAGCGCGTCCTTCAGTTCACCGGACACTATGGTAAGATAAAACTTGCTGAGCCTGCTTTTATCCCGCAGCATGCGGTTCAATTCCTGCAATGACTGGCTGTTTTTCCCAAAGATAACCAGTCCGGTTGTATTTCGATCCAGCCGGTTAGCCGGTGAAGGCACAAAAACTTTTTCCCTTGCCGGATCGTATTCCCCCTTTTGTCCCAAATATCCGCACACCTGATTTGCCAGAGTATTTTTCTTTTCTCTCGCGTCCCCATGTGTCAAAAGACCAAAGGGTTTTTCCACTACAAGCAGATTCTCATCTTCATAAGCAATACCGAATTGCCTTTTTATCGCAAGCTTTTTTTTAGGCCTGCAATATTCTTTTATTGCGTCTTCACTGATATAAAGCGTCAGCTCGTCTCCTTCGCAAAGCATCGTTTCTGCCTTTATACGTCTGCCATTTACCTTTACATCTTTGCGAATCAATTTGTAAAGATGGCTCAAAGGCGCGTTTTTCAAGTATTTTTTTAAAAAACGATCCAGCCGCTGGCCGCTGTCATTTGCCGTGATTGTTAATTTTACCATAAGATTTATTATACTACAAAGTAGATAGAAAAGTATATAAAATCTGTGAAGAAAATTTCATAAATTAGAGTTTGAGAAACCCCTGGAAATATGATACCCTATAAAAAGAGTGTTTTCGTGTTTTATGGAAGGAGCTTTTTATGAACAGGATTAAAGATTTTTTTTATAATAAAAATGATGTTATTGTCGCTCTGATCATTCTGGCCGCCGCGGCCTTTATTATCTACCTTCGAATCGGCGATATTATGTCCTATCCTGAGACACTGGCTGATTCCTCTGTGATCGACCAGTCCACGCTGGAAAGCACATCGGAATCTTCCGCCACCGTCTCGGTCACCATACCGGAGGATCCCGACGCCGAAGCTGTTTCAAAAATGCTGGCCGAAGCAGGAGTTGTTTCTTCCGCGTCAGAGTTTCAGGCAGCCTTAAAAAAATACAAGCTGGCCGGCAGCATCCAGTCAGGCACAGTACAGATACCTGACGGAGCTTCCACCGAAGAGATCATCGAATTGATCACCGGCCAGAAACCGCAGCAGGAAACAGAAACGACAAAAAGCACCTCAAAAGCCGCGGAAAAAACTACAGAGGCAACTGAATAATTACGATTCCAGCAGCGCGATGATTTTTTCAAGTCGCGCTTTTTGCTGCCCGTTCATACCTGCCGCCAGAGCCCGGATTGCCTGCATCTGCCTTGCGTAAGCCTGCTTATCTTTTTTCAGGATTCCCTTCATTCTCTTAATTTCCTTTAATATCTCGTCATCGCTTTTTCCCATATATTCTCTTGCCTTTTCCTGGGCTGACTCTTCTGGCAGACCCAGCTGCCGCGCCAGTTCCATGATCGTTTTATTATCCATTCATTGACCTACCTTTCTTTATGTCACCGTTATCACATATATATGCGCGCCTTCTGCACAAAGACATTATTTTTTTCATATTATGCTAGTAATTACATGAATTTGGAGGTTACATAATATGAATCCTTTAGCACTGTTTCTCTTAGCCGCGGCAGCCGGAGGCCGGCGTATGCCCGGAGGTTTTGACCGCGGTCCGGCTGAAGCCGCGCCGATAAAGCTGGATACCCTGGTAAGCCAGCTGCAGGGCGCTGTAAATACACTGGAAAAAGTAAGTGAACTGAGCCGTATGGGGAGCAATCTAAACAGCAGTATGGCCGCCGCGCCTGCTTCTTTATCCGCGCCCGCTTCGGGCCATATCCCGGTTTCGGCCGAGGTTATCCAGGGAACGCAGGAGACATCGGCCCCTCAACCCGCTCCGCCTGCTTTTCCGGGCTTCGATCTGCAGAGCGCTATGCAGACACTCGGCCCTCTGCTTTCTATGCTTGGAAACAATCAACCCGCGAAATAAATCCATAAAACAGTAGGATTTTCCTGCTAATCGGTGTATAATAATATTGTATGAATCAAAGATTAGGAGGATCAATATGGCTTTAGTGACTACAAAAGAAATGTTTGCAAAGGCATTAAAAAACGATTATGCAATCGGCGCGTTTAATGTTAATAATATGGAAATCATTCAGGGAATTGTGGAGGCTGCGAAGGCAGAAAACACATCTTTGATTTTACAGGTTTCCGCTGGTGCCAGAAAATACGCGAAACCAGCCTATCTGTTAAAGCTGGTGGAAGCGGCTATTCTCGACACAGGGCTGGATATCGCCCTTCATTTAGATCACGGAGAGGATTTTGAGATCTGCAAAAAATGTGTGGATGATGGATTCACCTCCGTTATGATCGATGGTTCCAAGCATCCTTTTGAAGAAAATATTCGTTTGACAAAAGAAGTTGTAGACTATGCCCACAGCAAAGGCGTTGTTGTGGAAGCGGAGCTTGGGAAGCTGGCCGGAGTCGAAGACAATGTTAAGGTTGACGCCCGTTCCGCTACATTTACTGTACCGGAGGAAGCTGCTGAATTTGTGGAAAAAACAGGGGTTGACTCTCTGGCAATCGCTATCGGTACCAGCCATGGCGCATATAAATTCAAAGGCGAGCCTTATCTTGATTTTGAACGGCTTACAAAAATCCATAGTCTGATTCCGGATACGCCGCTGGTTCTTCATGGGGCCTCTACAGTACTTCCTGAATTTGTAAAGAAGTGCAATGAATACGGAGGGAATATCCCTGGCGCGCAGGGCGTTCCTGAAGAGATGATCAAGGAAGCCACAAAACATGGCATCTGCAAGGTTAATATTGATACGGATCTGAGACTGGCAATGACTGCGGAGGTCAGAAAGTACCTGATCGAGCATCCCGCGGACTTTGACCCTCGTAAATATCTGGGACCCGCAAGAGACGCCATCAAGTCTATGGTGCAGCACAAAATCAAAAACGTGCTCAACGCGTCTAATATAAAATAATCCGCTTTATCAGCGACAGGTCATTTCCATAAAAGCTATGTCAGAATTTAAAAGGGCGCCTTTTCCAGCGCCCTTTTTGGTTGTTTATATTATTTTATAACTGATTATATTCCTCAATAAGCCGATTCTTCATTTCCCACAGCTCTTTCGACAGGTCCACATAATAAATCTGCGGTTTTTCAAGACGAAGCGTTTCTTCCCACAGCGTATTGACCTGCTGCCTGCAGTAATCTCTGATTGCGTCGATCGAAGGACTCTGATAAATGCAGTTTCCCTTATCAAACACCTGCACTCTCAGATTTCTCACATAAAAATTATTCAGCTTCTTTCTCTTCCATACGGCCCTCGGATCAAAGATCTCATAATCATCGCCTTCCGGAATCGCTTCTCCATCCAGGGTGATCACATCCGCAATCGCCTTGTGGCTGTCCTTATCAAAGAGACGATAAACTGTTTTGAAGCCGGGGTTCGTAATCTTTTCAACATTCTCGCTGATTTTGATTTTTGGAATCATCACGCCGTCTTTTTCCAGCGCGGACAGCTTATACACCCCGCCGAATACCGGCTCGGACTTGGCGGTAATAAGTCTCTCACCCACGCCAAAGGAATCAATGCAGGCTCCTTCCACAATAATATCCTGGATAATATATTCGTCCAGGGAATTGGAAACAACGATCTTGCAGTCCTCATGCCCCGCTTCATCCAGCATTTTCCTCGCCTGCTTTGTCAGATAAGCCACATCACCGCTGTCAATGCGGATCCCTTTATTTTTCGGTTTTAATTCATCGAAAACCCGAATCGCCGAAGGAACTCCTGATTTTAATACATTGTAGGTATCAACCAGCAGTGTGCAGTTCTCCGGATAAATTTCCGCGTATTTGCGGAACGCCTCATATTCATTTGGGAACATCTGGACCCAGCTGTGGGCCATTGTACCCAAGGCCGCCACGCCATAATCCCGATCAGCTATCGCGCATGCGGTTCCCGCACAGCCTCCGATATACGCAGCTCTCGCTCCATATATCGCAGCCGAGCCGCCGTGAGCGCGCCGCGTTCCGAATTCCATAACTGGTCTGCCGCCTGCCGCTCTTACGATCCTGCTGGCCTTGGTCGCAATCAGGCTCTGATGGTTGAGCAGAAGAAGAATCATGGTTTCTACAAACTGCGCCTGAATCACCGGTCCTCTTACCGTCAGCATGGGTTCACCCGGAAAAATAGGTGTTCCCTCTGGAATCGCCCATACATCACACACAAATTTAAAATCGCCCAGATATTCTAAAAAACGCTCGCTGAAAATACGCTTTCCTCTCAGATATTCAATATCCTCTTCTGTAAATTCCAGGCTGTTTAAATAGTTTATAACCTGTTCCAGCCCCGCCATAATCGCATATCCGCCTTCATCGGGAATTTTTCTGAAAAACATATCAAAGTAGGCGATATCATCTGCCATATCCGATTCAAAATAACCGTTTGCCATAGTTATTTCATAAAAATCGGTGAGCATAGTCAGGTTCAGTTTCTCAATCATCAGGATAGTTCCTCCATTTTTCCTTTCTCTTTAATAACGACACAGGCTGACGCAATCACAACGATACCTCCCGCAAGCTGCAATCCTGAAATCGATTCATTCAGCAAAAGCCATCCGAAAAAAGTGCTTGTAACCGGCAGAAAGTTAGAGAACAGCGCTGTAGATGTAGGTCCCAGTACATGCAGCGACCGGACTGTAATCATAAAACCCACTCCCGCATTTACTAAACCGAGATATATTATACCACCAATTACAGTCGGTGTAAAAGACTGAAGCGGAGGCATAGTATGTATCGCGTATGGAAGGGTCAGAAGCGCCGTACAGATCAACTGAGTGCAGGTCAAAGTGATACTGCTGTACCGTTCGTGAAGAGACGCGGTAAGGAAGTTATAAGCGTTCCACGAAAATACCGCGCCAAAAGCCAGAAGATATCCGATAATACGTCCCTGAAACAGCAGTTCAAAATCCACACCGATAATCAGCGCGACACCAAAAATACATACAGCAACACCGATGACCATCGCCCTTGTGGCTTTCTGCTTGTACAGGATCCTTTCAATAATAATCGAAAGCGCCGGAACAAAAGCAAGTACAATCGTAATCAGTGAGACCGGTATATAGTCCATTGCGGAGTATTCGCATAAATAATACAGAATTTCACCAAAGATCGAACAGAGAATAAAAACTGGGATATCCTTTTTCCGCACGATACCTTTTCTGTCCGTTTTCATTTTGATGGATAAAACCAGCGTCAAACCAATTGCGTATTTTAAAAATAACAGAGTCAGAGGCTGAAGAAGCTCCAGCGCGTGTTTTGCGATAACATAGTCAAACCCCCAGGCAGTAACCAGAAAAGCCATCAGTATATAAGTCAGGATTTTTTCTTTCTTATGTCTTTTTTCTTTTTCCCCGCTTTCATGGCTCATCTGTATTTTATTTTCCGTACACAAAATTTCACCTTCTTTAATTACGTTTCCCAAAGAATGCTGTTTAATACCTATTTTACATCGGCAGATGAAAGGTTGTAAAGGGTTATTGCTCAAAGCAGCTTCTTTAAAAACTGACCCGTATAAGAGCCCTCTGCCTCTGCCACTTCTTCCGGCGTTCCCTGAGCCACAATGGTTCCGCCCCGAAAACCGCCGTCCGGTCCCAGATCGATAATATGATCCGCCCGCTTAATCACATCCAGATTATGTTCGATAACCACCACTGTATTCCCCGCGTCTACCAGAGTGTCCAACACCTGAAGCAGCTTGTCCACATCGGCAAAGTGCAGTCCGGTGGTAGGCTCATCCAGAATATACAGTGTCTTTCCTGTGCTTCGTTTGGAAAGCTCCGAAGCCAGCTTGATCCTCTGCGCCTCCCCGCCGGAAAGCTGGGTGGAAGGCTGCCCCAGTTTGATATATCCAAGGCCTACTTGCTCCAGTGTTTCCAGCTGCCTGGAAATAGTAGGGATATTTTTGAAAAATTCCAGAGCTTCCGAAACATTCATATCCAGAACATCGTAAATGCTCTTTCCCTTGTATTTCACTTCTAATGTTTCCCTGTTATATCGTCTGCCCTTGCATACCTCACATGGAACATACACATCCGGCAGAAAATGCATCTCGATTTTAATAATCCCATCTCCGCTGCAGGCTTCACAACGTCCTCCTTTTACATTAAAGCTGAACCTGCCCTTTTCATAACCCCTGAGCTTTGCCTCCGGAACCTGAGCAAACAAATCTCGTATTGCCGTAAAAACTCCTGTGTACGTAGCGGGGTTCGAACGAGGGGTCCTTCCGATGGGCGATTGGTTGATATCGATCACTTTGTCGATGTTTTCGATTCCCTCAATCTTTTTATAGACTCCAGCCCTCTGTTTCAGGCCATTTGTTTCAGCGGCCACACCTTTATACAGGATCTCATTGACCAGACTGCTTTTCCCGGAGCCGGACACGCCTGTGACACACACCAGCTTTCCCAGCGGAAAATCCACGTTGATTTTCCGAAGATTATTTTCAGCCGCGCCCTTCACTTTGATATACAGACCATTTCCTTCCCTACGTTTTTCCGGTATCCGGATTTTTCTCGCCCCGGAAAGATACTGGCCGGTTATGGAGCGTTTGCACTTTTTGATATCCTCCACAGTTCCCTGAGCTACCAGCTCGCCGCCGTGAACTCCGGCCTCTGGTCCGATATCAATGATATGATCTGCCGCGTACATGGTATCCTCATCATGCTCTACTACAATCAGAGTGTTCCCGATATCCGTCAGGTTCCGCAGGGTCGCCAGCAGCTTTTCATTATCCTTTTGATGAAGACCGATACTCGGCTCATCCAGAATATATAGCACGCCCACCAGGCTGGAGCCAATCTGAGTCGCCAGACGAATCCGCTGTGATTCGCCCCCTGAAAGGGTTCCTGATGATCTGGAAAGCGTCAGATAATCCAGCCCCACATCGATTAGAAATTGAAGACGCGCTTTAATCTCCTTCAGAATCTGATTGGCGATGATTTCCTGCTTTTCTGTAAGCTCCAGTCCTTGTACGAATTCCAGAGCTTCTCTTACAGACAGATCACAAAACTGAGCAATATTCAGTCCCCCTACAGTAACGGCCAGCACTTCCGGCCTGAGCCGCTTTCCCTTGCAGGTTTCGCATGGGCTGACCGTCATATACTTGCGCATTCTTTCTTTAATAAAATCCGAATTGGTTTCCCGATAACGCCGTTCCAGATTATTAATGACGCCTTCAAAAGGGTGATCCCGATAGGACTCAGAGCCATTGTTCCTGCTCTTATAATAGTATTTCAGATGTCGTTTTCCTGTGCCGTACAGTAATTCCTGTTTGAATTTTTTCGGCAGATCCTTGTACGGCGTATTAATGTCTACGCCATGATATTCTGCCAGAGCGTCGATCATCTGCCGGTAAAACCCGGAAAATTCCATTGACGCAAAAATGGTAGAAAGACAGCCTTGCGGAATGCTCTTTTCCTGCGCTGTAATAATCAAATCCGGATCAATCCGTTCATTGAACCCCAGTCCGTTGCAATCCGGACACGCGCCAAACGGATTGTTAAAGGAAAACACGCGGGGTTCCAGCTCCGCAATGCTTACTCCGTGTTCCGGGCAGGCCAGACTCGTGCTGAAAATCCGGTCTTCCTCCTTATCCGCCCGCTGTATATGAGCCACGACCAGACCGTCTCCGTGGGAGATAGCCAGCTCACACGCTTCTGACAGCCTTCCTTCCGCCCCCGGCTTGACGATGATCCGGTCCACTACAATTTCTATAATATGCTTTTGCTGTTTTTCTAATTTTACTTCCTCTTCGTTGATTTGGATGATCTCGCCATCGATTCTGGCCCGGGTAAACCCCTCCTTCCGAATACGTTCAATGATCTTCTCATGCTCGCCTTTTCTCTGGCGCACTACCGGCGCCAGCATAGTCAGACGTGTTCCTTCCCCCAACGCCATCAGTGTATCCACGATCTGATCCACAGACTGACTGGAAATCTCCTTTCCGCACACCGGGCAATGAGGCAGACCGATACGGGCATACATCAGCCTGAGATAATCATAGATTTCTGTGACTGTCCCCACTGTAGAACGCGGATTTTTGCTGGTAGTCTTCTGATCGATGGAGATTGCCGGAGAAAGCCCTTCAATATAATCCACATTTGGTTTTTCCATCTGCCCCAGGAACTGCCGGGCATAGGCGGACAGACTTTCCACATACCTGCGCTGTCCCTCCGCGTAGATTGTATCAAACGCCAGCGAAGATTTTCCTGATCCGGAAAGTCCAGTCAGCACCACCATCTGATCTCTCGGTATAGTGACATCGATACCCTTTAAATTGTTTTCATTTGCTCCTTTGATATAAATATCTTTTGCCATTGTTTATCCTCGTTATAGTTTTACTTTATATTCAAAAATCTGGTCTCGAAGCATGGCCGCCCGTTCAAACTGCAGGTCGGAAGCCGCCTGCTTCATCTCTTTCTCCAGTTTTTTGATGTATTCCTTCAACTCTTTTTTTGTCAGCTCCAAAGGACTCTTTCCCTGATACTGTGTTTCGTCCTCCGCCGCTTTTGTCGCTTCGATTACAGCGCGTACTGATTTTTTAATGGTCTTTGGCGTAATACCATGCTCCTGGTTATACGCGTCCTGGACGCTCCGCCGCCGTTGGGTCTCCTCAATGGAAACCTTCATCGCGGGGCTGATACTGTCCGCGTACATAATGACCCTGCCCTCCGCGTGGCGCGCGGCTCGCCCAATAGTCTGGATCAGTGAAGTTTCAGTACGCAGGAAGCCTTCTTTATCCGCGTCCAGAATCGCTACCAGAGAGACCTCCGGAATATCCAGTCCTTCTCGCAGCAAATTGATTCCCACAAGAACATCGAAGACATCCATACGCAGATCCCGCAGAATCTCCATTCTCTCCAGAGTATCCACCTCGGAGTGAAGATATCGGACGCGGACCCCCGCGTTTTTCAGATAGTCCGTAAGGCTTTCCGCCATTTTCTTCGTCAGGGTTGTTATAAGAACTTTTTCTCCCTTCTCTGTGGTTTTATTGATTTCTCCAATAAGATGGTCGATCTGTCCCTCACTTTTCCGGACCTGGATTTTCGGATCCAAAAGACCGGTAGGCCGGATCACCTGCTCAGCTGTGATACCGCCGCTCTGCTCTTTTTCATAAGGCCCTGGTGTCGCGCTGACATAGATACACTGCTTTGCCATTCCCTGAAATTCCTCAAACTGAAGCGGCCGGTTATCCAGCGCGGAAGGGAGTCGAAAGCCGTATTCCACCAAAGAGCTTTTCCGCGACCGGTCTCCGGCATACATAGCCCGCAACTGGGGCAGCATGACGTGAGACTCATCAATCATAATAAGAAAATCATCCGGGAAGTAGTCGATCAACGTATACGGTCGAGTACCCGCCGGCAGTCCGTTAAGGTGTCTGGAATAATTCTCCACGCCTTTGCAGCTACCGATCTCCCGCAGCATTTCAATATCATATCTAGTACGCTGCTCGATCCGCTGGGCTTCCAGCAGCTTCCCCCGATCCTTGAACCACTGGATCCGTTCATCCATTTCTTTGGTTATGGTAAGCGCTGCCTGCTCGATCTTTTCTTTTGTTGTAACATAATGGGACGCCGGATAAACGGCCACATGGTTTCGCAGACCGATAATTTCTCCGGTCACCGGATTGATCTCTTTTATGGTCTCCACTTCGTCGCCGAACAGCTCCACCCGAACCGCGTTTTCCGCGCCGGCCGGATAAATATCGATGACATCTCCCCGTACCCGAAAAGTCCCTCTGGTGAATCCCATATCGTTGCGGGTATACTGAATATCTACCAGCCTTCTCAGAATATCCTGCCGGTCCTTTTCCATACCGGGGCGCAGGGACAGCACCTGGTTTTCATAGTCCACCGGACTTCCCAGGCCGTAAATACAGGAAACGCTGGCGACGATAATCACATCGCTTCGCTCTGATAAAGCCGCCGTAGCCGAATGGCGCAGCTTTTCGATTTCTTCGTTGATATCGGAATCTTTTTCAATGTATGTGTCAGTAGAAGGCACATACGCCTCCGGCTGATAATAATCATAGTAGGATACAAAATATTCCACCGCGTTCTCAGGAAAAAATTCTTTAAACTCTCCGTGAAGCTGCGCGGCCAGAGTCTTGTTGTGGGAAATGACCAGCGTTGGCTTTTGAACCTTCTGAATAATATTTGCCATAGTGAAGGTTTTACCGGACCCTGTAACGCCCATCAGTGTCTGATGCTTTTTCCCTTCCAGTACGCCTCGGGCCAGCGTTTCAATCGCCTGAGGCTGATCCCCCATAGGCTGGTATTCGGATGCAATTTTAAAGAGTCTCTCCTCTCGCATTTATCGTTTCCTCCTTCATGATGGACAATTCATACTCGTCTTTTATTCTAGCACAAAGGAGAAAAAATGTACAGGAAAAAGGAACGTTTGTTCTTCATTTTTTTACAATTCAGCTTTTAATCTCTTTCTTTTTGTGATATAATAAATTACTTGTATGTTACTAATTTGCACCAGGAAAGGAGTTATTTCAATTGTTAGACAAAATGAAAAAGAAGCGTGAAGCCAGGCTTTCCGCCAATAATGACCCTTCCAGTTTTATTCATAAAATGGCTCAGGAGCTGGAGACAAAAAACGTAATTCCAGGCAATCTCTATGTAGAACACAATGTAAAGCGCGGGCTGCGTAATTCCAACGGTACCGGCGTTGTTGTCGGCCTTACCAGAATTGGTGAGGTCAAGGGCTATGATGTAAACGAAAATCGGGAAAAAATTCCGGTAGAGGGGAAATTATACTACCGTGGATACAGTGTTGAAGATCTGGTAAAAAGCTGCATTCAGGAAGGCCGGTTCGGATTTGAGGAAGTTACTTATTTGCTCATGTTCGGGCAGCTTCCCACTCAAAAACAACTAAATGATTTTACTTCTTTGCTGGGAGAAAAGCGGGAGCTTCCTCCAGGCTTCGCGAGAGATATGATCCTGACCGCTCCTTCCAGAAGTATTATGAACAAGCTGGCGCGCAGCGTTCTGGCGTTGTACTGTTACGATGATAATCCGGATGATACATCCATTGAAAATGTATTACGTCAGTCTATTGCCCTTATTGGTTATTTTCCAACGCTCATTGCGTATGCTTATCAGGCGAAATCGTCCACTTACGATAATAAAAGCCTGCACCTGCATTATCCCATACCGGAACTGAGCACCGCGGAAAATATTCTGCGTATGATCCGCCCTACCGGACAATATACGGACCTGGAAGCAAAGCTTCTGGATATCGCTATGATTCTTCACGCGGAACATGGCGGAGGCAACAATTCCTCCTTTACCACGCATTTGGTATCTTCCTCCGGCACGGATACCTACGCTACCATTTCGGCAGCGGTCAGCGCTCTGAAAGGACCAAAACACGGCGGCGCGAATATCGCTGTGATTAATATGATCAACGATCTGAAACGGAACGTCAAAGATATCACCAATCACAGCCAGGTAGAGGATTATCTTGTAAAGGTCCTGAAAAAACAGGCCAATGATAAGACTGGTCTGGTATACGGTGTAGGCCACGCGATCTACACGCTGTCTGACCCAAGGGCAAAGGTTCTGAAGGAAATGGCGAAGCAGCTGGCTGCCAGCAAGGATCTGGTGGATGACTTTATGCTCTGCGACTTTATCGAAAGGAAGGTCCCTGAGCTCTACGCGGAAATAACCGGTGTAGAAAAGCCGATGCCGGCCAATGTAGATCTGTATTCCGGCTTCGTCTACAGCGCTCTGAATATTCCTACCGATATCGCGACTCCGCTCTTTGCTACAGCAAGGCTTTCCGGCTGGTGCGCTCATCGGCTGGAAGAATTGATTGCCGGAAAAAAACTCATGCGGCCTGCGTACAACTGTGTGCAGGAACATCTGGAATACAAACCGATCAAAGACCGAAAATAAGATCTGTTCTGCCGCGCGCCACTACAGGCGCGCGGCTTTCTTTATTGAAAAAGCTCCCGCGGCCCAGGCGGGAGCTTTTCATTATGTTCTGATTTAGAGCCATATATTTCTTTTGTTTTAAGGTTTACTCACCAAACAGCGGTGTGGAATAGTAACGATCACCCGTGTCAGGCAGCAGCGCTACGATGGTCTTTCCTTTGTTTTCCGGTCTCTTCGCCAGCTGAATCGCCGCGTGGAGCGCGGCTCCGGAAGAGATTCCTACTAAAATCCCCTCTGCCTTTGCAATTTCTTTTCCTGCCGCAAAGGCTTCTTCATTTTCCACCTTTATGATTTCATCATAGATTTCTGTGTTCAATACATCCGGAACAAAACCGGCACCGATTCCCTGAATCTTATGAACGCCGCCTTTTCCTTCTGATAAAACCGGAGAACCCGCGGGCTCTACCGCGACAACCTTCACATTCTGGTTCTGTGACTTCAGATATTCACCTGTACCTGTAACAGTACCGCCGGTACCAACCCCGGCTATGAAAATATCCACTTTACCATCCGTATCTTCCCAAATCTCAGGGCCGGTAGTCTCTCTGTGGATCTTCGGGTTTGCCGGATTTACGAACTGCCCCGGAATAAAGCTGTTTTCGATTTCCTTTGAAAGCTCATCCGCTTTGGCGATCGCGCCCTTCATGCCCTTTGCGCCTTCTGTAAGAACCAGTTCAGCTCCATATGCCTTTAAAATGTTTCTTCTTTCTACACTCATTGTTTCAGGCATGGTCAGAATGGTTCTATATCCTTTTGCCGCGGCAATCGCAGCCAGACCGATTCCTGTATTTCCAGAGGTTGGCTCGATGATAACGGATCCTTCTTTTAATAATCCTTTTTCTTCCGCATCTTCGATCATTGCCTTCGCGATTCTGTCCTTTACACTTCCTGCCGGGTTAAAGTATTCCAGTTTTACCAGTACTGTAGCCTCCAGCTCTCTGTTCTTTTCGATGTTTGTAACTTCTACCAGTGGGGTTCCCCCGATCAGATTTAAAATACCTTTATTTATCTTGGCCATTTTCTCATCTCTCTTTCTCTTATTTTCCTATATGTTTTGTATGATTTAATGCTATTATAACACGACATTTGTATTTGTCAATACTTTCAGACGAAAAACTTTCTTTTTTTATTAAAACTTATCCCGATCTCCTGTTCTCCTGAAAATTAACGGAGCGGCGCAAAGGTGTTCAAGGCTGCTCTTAGCTGTTCCAGCGCCTGCCGCAGAGTGCCGCGGGGACAGGCGATATTAATCCGTTCGAACCCTTCCCCTTCTTCTCCGAACATGGTTCCGGTATCCAGCCAAAGTCCGGCCCGCTCCGCAATCAGAGTCTCCTGTTCCTGACGGGAAAGCTTCAGCTTTCTCAAATCCAGCCACGCCAGATAGGTTCCTTCCGGCTCAATCAGGTCGATGCCAGGAAGCTTTTCTCTGGTAAACTCCCTGAGATACTCCAGATTTCCCGCCAGATATTCCTTCAGCTCTTCCAGCCAGGCTTCCCCCTCTTCATAGGCCGCCTGACATGCCGTAAGCCCCATCAAATTCAGCCCTCCATATCCGGTCTTTTTAATCTCCCGATAAACCCTTCTCCGCAGCTGAAAATCAGGAATAAAAATATTGGAAACCTGAAGGCCCGCCAGATTGAAGGTTTTGCTGGGAGCCGTACAGATCACCGAGTTCGCGGCAAAGTCTTCTCCCAGATCCGCAAAGATCCGGTGCTGATACCCCTCGTAAATAAAGTCCGCGTGGATCTCATCACTGACTACCGGAACCTGATACTTAAGACAAAGCTCTCCCACGGCCCGAAGCTCTTCCTCTCTCCAGACCCGTCCCACCGGGTTATGTGGGCTGCAGAGAATAAACAGCTTTACCTTCCCAGTCTTCAGCTTTTTCTCAAAATCCTCCAGATCCATTTCATATTTTCCTTCCCGCAAAACCAGAGGACTGTTTACTAGCTTTCGTCCGTTTGCCCGGATCGTATTTCCGAAGGGATAATAAACCGGCTGCTGTATCATGACCCCGTCGCCTTCCTCTGTAAGCCCTCGCACAGCCATGGCAACCGCAAAAACTACCCCTGGCGTCTTCAACATCCACTCTTTTTTTATTTCCCATCCAAATCTTTTTTTATACCAGTTATATACTGCGTAAAAATAGTCATCCTTCCCCTCGCTGTAGCCGTAAATCCCAAATCTGCTCACCGCTTCCAGCTTTTCCGCGACTGCCCGGGGAGCCTGAAAATCCATGTCCGCCACCCACATAGGCAGGACGGCTTCCGATTTTCCAAATTCCAGCGCAAAATCATATTTAAGGGAATTGGTATGCCTTCGATCGATAACTGTGTCAAAATCCCGTTCCATCGTTTTTCTCCTTTTATATACCAGAAAACAGAGACCCTTCCAAGCCTCTGTTTTCCATATAAAATATTTTTGTAAGGTTAGCCATTAAATGCCTGATCCAAATCCGCAAGAATGTCTTTGATATTTTCTGTACCAATGGACAGACGAATGGTATTCGGCTGAATGCCCTGATCCAGCAATTCTTCTTCCGTAAGCTGCGAATGAGTTGTGCTGGCCGGATGAATAACCAGTGATTTCACATCCGCTACATTAGCAAGCAGTGAGAAAATCTGCAGCCGGTCGATGAACGCTTTTGCTTCCTTCGCGCCGCCTTTAATATTAAAGGTAAAGATGGAACCCGCGCCATTCGGGAAGTATTTATCATAAATCTCCTTATATCCATTTTCCGGAAGAGATGGATGATTTACACTCTCCACCTGCGGATGGTTTTTCAGATACTCAACGACTTTAATAGCGTTTTCAACATGACGTTCTACACGCAGTGACAGAGTTTCCAGTCCCTGCAGCAGTAAAAACGCATTGAACGGCGAAATTGTGGAGCCTGTATCCCGCAGCAGAATCGCACGGATCTTCGTTACAAAGGCTGCCGCCCCAACCGCCTCGGTAAAGGAAATGCCGTGATAGCTCGGGTTCGGGTCAGTAAGAGAAGCAAATTTACCGCTGGCTGCCCAATCAAATTTACCGCTGTCAATAATAGCGCCGCCTAAAGTTGTTCCATGACCGCCAATAAATTTCGTCAGAGAATGAACTACAATGTCTGCCCCATGCTCGATTGGACGAATCAGGTTCGGCGGAGTAAAGGTGCTGTCGATCACCAGCGGAATCTGATGCGCGTGAGCAATGGCTGCCACTTTTTCTACATCAATCAGATTAGAGTTTGGATTGCCGAGGATTTCAATGAAGATCGCCTTGGTGTTTTCCTGAATCGCGTTTTCAAAGCTGCCTTCTTCATCAGGATCAACAAATGTAGTAGTGATCCCGTACTGAGGAAGCGTGTGAGCAAGCAGATTATAGGTTCCTCCATAGATCGTCTTTGCGGAAACAATATGATCGCCTGCCTGTGCCAGATTCTGGATCGTATAAGTAATCGCCGCCGCGCCGGAAGAAACAACCAGAGCCGCTACGCCCCCTTCCAGAGCAGCCAGTCTCTTTTCCAGAACATCCTGCGTGGAGTTGGTCAGTCTGCCGTAAATATTACCCGCGTCCGCAAGCCCAAACCGCGCTGCCGCATGGTCTGAATCCCGGAACACATAAGATGTTGTCTGATAAATCGGAACCGCCCTGGCGTCCGATGCTGGATCGGCCTCTTCCTGTCCGATATGAAGCTGCTTTGTTTCAAATTCCCATGTATCTGTATTTGTAATTTTCGCCATTTTCTTTAACCTCTTTTCTTTTTTCTAAAATTGTAATTGAATTATTGTATTGATTGTATTGATTGTATTGATTATATTTTTATAGTGTGATTTTATTATGGATCGTTATTTACTTCGTTTATTAGCAGCGACACATTCGATCATCGTGAACTGCCTTTGCTATGTATTTTCTCTTCATGAATATGTCGCCTCCTTTCTTTTTTCCTATCGGATTAGTATGTTATAATACTACCATTTCCTATAGGAAATGTCAACTGTAAATTTTAATTTTTTCTTTATTTTTATCCGAATTGCAATATATCAAAAATAAAACCGCACCCTCTTATCGTTATTTCAGGTACGGTTTCCGCCATGGTTTTCAGCCGGATTCTCCAGCTTTCTGATACAGCTGTTAAATTACAGTCCAATATACTCACTGTATATAGATTTTGCCCGTTTTTCATCTGTCACATGTTTTATGATGGCCCTGCCGTTTTTAAATAGTTTTATCTGAAACTGTCCATTATCAAAATCCAGAGTATAAGCATTGCGGCTGACTTTTCCCAAGTTTTCCAGCTTTGCGGCAAAAGAGGCAAAATCAATGTTTGCGGTATGCTCCGGCACTACCTGGACAGAATCTCTCCCGCACAGGCTGGTTGTCTGTATGCCGCGAAGCTTTCCGTAATATTCGTACTCGCCTTTGCCGCACACCGGACACTGCGGGTCTTTCACCGCGGAAATCAGGTCAAAACTGTTCTCCCACAGATCGATTACCAACAGCCGCGTCCGCGCCGCGTCGGAACCGGTCAGGATCTTAAGCGCTTCCGTACACTGCAGGGAAGCAATAATATTGGTTGTTGTATTAAGGACTCCGGCTGTAGCGCAGGTAGGCTCGCTTCCCGGCGCGGAAAGCCCCGTTCCCATTAAGCAACAAAGACAGGGCTTGTCCTCTCCCGGAATAAAATTCATGGTCATTCCAGAAGCTCCCAGCGCTCCTCCGTAAATCCAGGTTTTCTGGTGGTGGTGACAGGCTTCATTGATCAGCATACGCACCTCAAAATTGTCCGTAGCGTCCATAATCAAATCCACATCCTCTATGAGACTGTCAATATTCGAGCTGTTTACATCTGTAATCACGGTTTCCATCTGGATCCGCGAATTAATCTGTTTTAAGTGTTCATAGGCGGCAACCGCTTTCGGCAAGGCCTCCGCCGCGTCCTTTTCTGTATAAAGGCTCTGGCGCTGCAGATTGCTCAGTTCCACATAATCCCGGTCGATCAGACGAAGAAATCCTACGCCTGCCCTGGCAAGGTTATTGGCAGTAACTGATCCCAGCGCGCCCAGGCCAATCACTGCGACTCTGCTTTCTTTCAGCTTTTTCTGGCCTTCCTTTCCGATTCCGAAAAAGGCCTCTTGTCTGGAATAACGATCGTCCATGTCCACCTCTCCTTTTTATAAAGCTTTAAATTGAATAATCATTTCCCATCAGACTGTTCTGTTTGTCCAGAAGATCCTGCAAGGTTACGCTATCCACATAATCTCTGATAACCTTGTCCAGCCCCTGCCAGAAAGAGAGTGTAGGGCAGACGCTGCTGCGCGGGCACTGATTCACCTCATCATCCAAACACGCGATGGGAGCCAGACTCCCCTCCGTTGTTCTGAGAATATCCCCCAGCGTGTAATCCTTCGGCGCTCTGGCCAGCTGATATCCGCCTCCATTCCCCCGGGAACTGCGCAGATACCCGGACTTTTTCAGCAGAATAATGATCTGCTCCAGATATTTTAATGTTATACCCTGCCGTTCTGAAACGTCCTTGAGAGGAATATATTCTCCCGTATTATTGACCGCCAGATCCAGCATAACTCTCAGGGCATAGCGTCCTTTCGTTGATATTTTCATAAGACGACCTCCTTTACCCTAATATACCATGTGTTTAGTAGGCTTACAACCCCACAATTTAAATTTTTGTCAGCTGGGTGCCCAAAATCACACATGGCCGCAAAAGCTTTTACTTGTACAATTCCTCCCTGCGATGCTTCAAAAGAGGAAGCTGCTGGCGAATGGAATCAACATAATCCAAGTCGATGTCTCCATAAAGAATCGTTTCTTTTTCATCCGCCTTAGCGAGAAATTCTCCCCACGGTGTCGCGACGCAGGAGCTTCCATACGCCTGGTATACGCCGTTCATGTCCCTGGCCGGAGAAACTGCCGCGAAATACACCTGGTTATCCAGCGCTCTGGCCCGCATAGTCAGATCCCAGTGCGCCGGGCCTGTGGTCAGGTTAAAGGCCGCCGGAAGAACAATCAGCTTTGCCCCTTCCAGCGCCATCTTTCTGGACAGCTCCGGAAAACGCACATCATAGCAGATGGCTACCCCGATTTTGCAGTATTCCGTTTCGATGACCGTAGCTTTGTCTCCCGGGCTCAGCGTCTCGGATTCCATGAATCGGATCCCGCCTTTTACGTCAATATCGAAAAGGTGCGCTTTTCTGTGTTTGCCGATCAGCTTCCCCTTTCGGTCAAAGCTGAAAGAGGTATTGTAAACTCTGTCTCCGTCCAGTTCGGAAATAGAGCCTCCGATCAGATAGATATCGTTTTTTTTCGCAAGATCAGAAAGAAACCGCACGGAAGGCCCGTCCTCAGTTTCCGCGTAATCGCGAAAATAATCATTGGAATAAGGGCAGTTCCACATTTCAGGGAGCGCCACCACCTGAGCCCCTTTTTCCGCGGCCTCTGTTACCATTGCTCCGGCCTTCGCTCTGCTTTCTTCCTTATCCATAGATCCCAGCATCTGGCACAATCCAATCTTAAACATGTTCTGCCTCCTTGTCCTTTAAAACTTCAATAAAATTACGGGTGATCCTGCCGGTGAGCCCCCATATGATCCGGCCTTCAAAATCGTAAATCGGTACCTCCGAAATTCCGCTTCGCCATTTGTAGCCTTTTGGGAACTTTATCCTTTCATAGGGAAAATCCTCCCCGATAGCAGGCGACACTTTCGCCCGGTAAACAAAAGGCTCCTGCTCCAAAAGCCAGGAAAGAGGAACCAGAAAGGTTTCTTTCACTTCATCCGGATTGCGGTTCATCCGCGAAAGGGCTTCTTCTTTTATAGTACCTAAAAAAGGAAACATTGTAAAGTTGCTGTAGGTATAAAGCACATCCATCTGACTTATGATCTGGATATCTTCTCTACGGATCCCCAGTTCTTCTATGGTCTCCCGTACCGCGCAAGCTTCAAACGTCTCCCCATCCTCCACCTGGCCGCCAGGGAAGCAAATCTCCCCCGGCTGCCGTTTCATATGCTCAGCTCTGACTTCATAGAGAAGGCAGAGCTGCTTGCTTGTTTCGATTAAAGGCACCAGCACGGAAAAAAAGCTGTGTTTTCCAATTGTGCCGGGGCTTCTTCCGTAAAAAACGGATTTGATCTTATCAAGGTTAATCTGGCTGGTCATTTAATCTTGCCTCTTTTCGTTTCCCCCTTATATTCAAATAGGAGGCGATCAGGATCAGAGCGATCCCTATGTATGTATTCCAAAGGATCGATTCTCCCAGGAAAATAACAGCCATGACCGGAGCAATAGCCGGTTTCAGGAAAAACGCGATGGAGCCGGTTGTGGCGTCGGAAAAACGGATTGCTGTAAAATAGCTGAAATATCCCAGACCAGTAACAAAAATACTGATGTAAGCCACTACCATCCAGTTATCAGCAATACCGGCCACTACCGGACGGCCCATAAAGAGCATGATCACCAGCAGTATCAGCGATCCCAGAATAAAACTGATGCTGGTCTGAGCCATAATTCCCATCTTCTGGACGCTGATTTTTCCGGCAACCGTATAAAGGCCGAAAAATACAGCCGCTAAAAGCATCAGTATAACGCCGATAACCGTATTTCCCGCCTGCAGGTTCCATGGCTTTATCATAAATATGATTCCCAAAAGCCCGATCAAAAGTACGATTACATTGTTTTTTTTCAATTTTTCATCCGTCATAAAATGGGCAAAGATCATGGTGAACAGAGGATTGATGGAAATCAGTACAGACGCGGTGGACGCGTTGGAATTCATTACCCCCAGCTGGAAAAACAGCATACTCAGAGGAATCCCCAAAATCCCCACATACAATAGATACGCAAAATCCTTTAAAGTCAGTTTTACCTGGTTCTTCCTCATTTCTACAACGGCAAAAGGAAGCAGTAAAAGACCTCCGATCATAAAGCGCAAAAAGGTCAGCTGGAACGAATCCATTTCACTTCCTGCCAGCTTCAGGGCCACTTCCATGGTTCCAAACAAAAATGCCGTTAAAACCACAAAAAAATAAACCTTCTTCATTCTTCTCCTTTCCTGATCCGGCCAAATTTTTCGTTTCGGCACACTGAAAAAGGCGGTGATATAACCACCGCCACTTCGCTATGTACCAGTTCCGCAGGCTGAATTAGTTCAAAATCTCGCAGTCTGTAAAATCTACTCCGATCATTTCCTCTTTTTCAGCGCTGAGGCTTACAACAAATTCGATATCATAGTTCTTTGAAATCTTTTTGATTCTGTCGATAAATTCAGGTAAATCACCTAATGTAACATCGGCGTGCTTTAAGATGCTGTCAATAAACATAACTTCGATATCATGGTCAGAACTGATGATTCCATAAATAAATCCGATGTATTCATCGCTGTTTGTAATGTATTCAAAGTCCTCCATGCAGATAACTCGAATTTTGTGGCTCAGGTCATACATCAGTCTATGATTTTTATTTATAAAAATGACACTTCCGTTACTTGTTTCAATTTTGTCATTTGCTAAGTCGATCATCTGTTTTGTTTTGCCGCTGCCTTTATGTCCAATTAGTAATTTCACCATAGCAAAGCCCTCCCTTTTCTGTATTTTATGGTTGTTTGTGTTGAAATATATTATACACCACCAGAGCTTTCTGGGCAATTAAAAATTAGAATTTATTTTCCATAACCGCAGTTTGGATACACACATTCCTTACAATTGAGGCATAATCCTCCGTGCCCCAGCTTTTTAATATCTCTTCTGGTGATCACTTCCCCCGCAAGCAGCCTCGGAACGATCAGATCGAACACACTTGTTCTGCTGTACATAACACAGCCAGGAAGCCCTACTACTGGAATATCATCGATATAAGACAGCATGAACATAGCTCCCGGCAGCACCGGAGCCCCGTAGGTCACAATATAGCCTCCGGCCTTTTTGATGCCGCTTGGAGTCCGGTCATCCGGATCCACAGACATTCCTCCAGTTACACCGATCATGTCTACGCCCATATCAATCAGCTGGCGGATGCAGTCAGCGATCATATCCTCGTCATCATCCGCAAAGAGCTGCTTTACCACCGTACTTCCCAGATTTCCGAATTTTTTTACCAGCACCGGTCCAAAAGCGTCCTTGATCTTTCCGGTATAGACTTCGCTTCCTGTTGTCACGACGCCCACCTTCAAATTGCGAAGCGGCTCAATACGGACCAGCGTGCCCCGATCCAGCACTCCTTCCGCCTGTTTTACAACCGCTTCGTCTACAAAGAGCGGAATAACTCTCGTTCCCGCAAGCTTCTGGCCAGGCTCTACAACAATGTTTTCATGGATGGAAGCAAACATGATTTCATCCTGGTCGATCAGATCGATCAGCAGTTCTTCATTCACCTTTAAAAGACCTCTCTCCTCCGCGATCAACTCGATTTTTCCTTCGCTTGGCTCGGTCAGACGGATACCTGGTCCCGCGGCCTTCCGCGCGATTCGCAGAGCGGCTTCGTTTTCATGAACATCCGTATCATCCTTTTCCACGACATACAAATGTTTTTTCCCCATCGAAAGAAGCACTTCGATATCTTCTTCTTTTATAACGTGTCCCTTTTTGAATTTCGCCCCTTTATACTCGCCCGGAATAATCTGGGTCAAATCATGGGCCAATACAGTTCCCACCGCGTTTTCTACCGCAATTTCTTTCATTTTCTTCTTACCTCATTTTCGTTATATATAATAATTCACTAAAGCCCGGGTCCTTTCGGGGCCCGGGTTTCCTTTACTCAATTACGCCGTCTCGCATAAAAATCTTATGATCGGCAAACAGTTCACTTTCCCTCGGATCATGCGTGATCAAAATCGTGGGAATCCCTAGTGTCTTTTTAAAGCTTTGGAATTCTTCATAAACCACTTCTTTTGTCTTCATATCCAACGCGGAAAAGGGTTCATCCAAAAGCAGCAGCCTTGGCCGGGTCACAATGGCTCTTGCCAGCGCCACCCTCTGCTTTTCGCCTCCTGATATATTATGGGGATACCTCTTTTTAAGATGCGTAATCTGAAAGGTTTCCATAATATAATCCGCGTAATCCAAAAGCTCTTTTCGCTTTTCTTTGTCTTTATACTCCTTCTTGTTTTTTATACCATATATTACATTTTTTCCAACTGTCATATTGGGAAACAGAGCATAGTTCTGAAAAAGATAGCCGATCTGACGTTTTTTTACCGGCACATTGGTTTTCTCATCAAAGACCACCTGATCTCCAATCCGAATCTTTCCGGAATCCGGCTCTTTCAGTCCTGAGATACAGTTGAGCACCGTCGTTTTGCCCGCGCCGGACTCGCCCTGAATGACCAGGACTCCCTTTTCAAAAGAATATTCTACATCCACCTGGAAACGATCCAGCTGCTTTTTTATCCTGAAATAAGCTCCCATGTCACACCTTGTAATTTTTCTTCTTCAGCCACGCGTTCAATATGAAAATCATTAAAAAGCTGAATAAAGTCATAACCATGACCAGCGTATTGGCCTGTTCCTCTTTTCCCGTCGCTACCGCGTAATAAATGGCGGTAGGAATGGTCTGTGTCTGTCCTTCGATGTTTCCCGCCAGCATAAGCGTAGCGCCGAACTCGCCCATAGCTCTCGCGAAAGTAAGTACGATACCGCTGACGATCCCCGGTCTTGCCAGAGGAAAAAGAACAGTCCAGAACACCTTCCATTGGCTGCTTCCCAAAGTCTGAGCCGCCAGCTCATAAGTTTCATCTACACTCTGAAAGGCCGCCTTCGCCCCCTGATACATCAAAGGAAGGGCTACAACGCAGGCAGCGATCACACAGGCGATCCAGGTGAATACAATCTGCAATCCGAATGTATCCAGCAAAAAGGCGCCAATCAGGCCCCTTTTTCCAAATACTTTTAATAATAGATATCCTACAATGGAAGGAGGCAGGACCATGGGAAGAATCAATATGGTTTCCCATACGCTCTTCCCCGGGATCCGTTTCTTTGTCAGTATATAGGCAAAGAATACTCCTAAAATAAAGGCAAATACGGTCGCGATGGTTGCAACTTTTAATGATAAAAGTACCGGACCAAACATCGGACTATTTTACTGCAAATCCGTATTTTTCAAATACGCCTTTTGCATAATCTGTTTCCAGATATTCATAGAAGTTCGCGGCAGCTGTCGCCTGCGCTTCTCCAGAATCTGTCATAAGGGCTGCCGGATATACAATTCCATCATGAAGCGATGTGTCTACATCCTCAATGATCTTTCCTTTTGTTTCATCCAGCATCAGAGCGTCTGTTCTATATACGAATCCGCATTCCGCGTCACCGGATTCCACATAGTTCAATACGGCTCTTACGTCCTTTGCTTTTACGATCTTGCTTTCAATCTTATCTGTAATTTTCAGCGCTTCGAAAGCCTGTGTGGCGTATTTCCCCGCCGGTACTGTTTCCGGTTCGCCGATAGCAATCTGTTTTACATCATCTGTTGTCAGTGCGTCCATGCTTACTTTATCAGCAGCTTCTGTTGTCGCGATCAGAGTCAGCGTGTTTCCTAACAGATCTTTTCTGGAATCAGTAACGATCAGGCCATCCTTTTCCAAATCGTCCATGTTGCTCTTGGAAGCGGAAATAAACAGATCACAAGGGGCTCCTCCCTGAATCTGCTGTACCAGATCTCCGGATCCCGCATAGCTGGTAGCGATCTCATCATTACATTCTTTGTTGTACTCCGCGATGATTTCGTTAAGCGCGTCTGTCAGACTGGCTGCCGCCAAAACTGTAATCTTTGTTCCTTCGCTGGAAGCCGTATCCTCTGAGTCGGATCCGCCGCAGCCCGCAAACACACAGGCAACCAACAGCATCAGGGCCAGCGCCAAACTAATTTTTTTCGCTTTCATAATAAAGTTCCTCCTAAATAATAAATAAGTTACTTGTGATTATATCACTTATGTATTTTACCATATTAGCAGGGTTCAAAATGTTGTCCAAACAACATTTCGACAATTTATTTTATTTTCTTTTAACTTCGCCAAGCCGAAGCTGTCCGCAGGCGGCCTGAATGTCCGCTCCCAGTTCGCGTCTTACGGTCGCGGGGATCCCATTCTGCTCCAGATACCGGGCAATTTCTTCCGCCCGCTTTCGATTGCTCCCCAAAAGACCGGTCTCCCGCACCTCATTGAGTGGGATCAGATTGACATGACAAAGGATACCCCGGAGCTTTTCAGCCAGAAGTTGGATTTGCTGTTTTGTATCCGTTTTGCCTCTGACCAGGGCGTATTCAAAGGTAATTCTCCGTCCGGTATTTTGGGCGTATTCCCGGCATACCCGCAGTAGCTGATCCACGGGCCAGCTGCCATTGACCGGCATCATGCTTTCCCGTACCGCGGAATCCGCGCTGTGAAGGGAAATGGCCAAATTGACCTGCTTCATGTCTTTGGCGAACTCCCTGATTTTCGGGACCAGTCCGCAGGTGGAAACCGTAATATTCCGCAAGCTGACGCCCAGTCCCTCCTTTTGGTGAATATTATGGATAAAGGTAATCAGATTTTCATAATTATCAAAAGGCTCACCAGTTCCCATTACGACTACATGATTGATTTTTTCATTCGTATCCTTTTCTACAGTAAGAATCTGCCCCGCGATTTCTCCCGGAGTCAAATTTCGTCTAAGCCCGTCCATTCCTGAGGCGCAGAACCGGCATCCCATCCTGCAGCCCGCCTGAGAAGAAACACAAATGGAATTTCCGTATTTATATTTCATAAATACGCTTTCTATGGTGTTTCCATCCTCCAGCTCCAGCAGGTATTTTCGAGTTCCATCCGTCTTTGATCTCAGAACCCGCAAAATTTTCAGAGACCGCAATTCCGCCACCTGATCCAGTTTTTCTCTCAATGCTTTTGACAGGTCCGTCATTTCCTCAAAGGTTTCCGCGCCCTTGTAGATCCAGGAAAAAATCTGCTTCGCCCGAAACGGCTTTTCGCCCATATCTTCAAGGAACTGCCGGATCTGCTCCAACGTCAGATCTCTCAAATTGATCTTTTTCTCTTCCAACCCTTTATCCTCCAAACAACTCTTATCGCTGTCTTCTGTTCTATGCCCGGCTAATCTCATCAGTACAGACCTCTGCCGCCCCGCTTTCTGATACGCTCCGCCCGCTCCTGTTTTCCGGCTTCCTCTCTCCAGCCCGGATGGTATACATCCAGATAGGCTTCAATATGGATCCAGTCATTTTCCGGGTTTTCTGACGCAATACCGGGGTAAAAATGTTCCACATATTCTTCTACCAAAAGTCTGGACAAATGCCGCAGTCTGCCTGGGGAGCTGTCACAAATTTTCTCCCCATATCCCTCTAAAATCGTCAGGATGACAGGAATATCATATCCAAATTTAATGGCGATATACTCGATATCTCTTCCCAAAGCGATGTAATGGTCAAAGATGCCGATATGATCCCGTTTGCTGATTTTAGCTACCTGCCTCAATTGTTTCATTGGCGCGCTCATACGCCACCTCCTTCTTTCAGCTGATCCGCCGCGTTCCATTATACTACAAATACAGCTCCAAATACAGCGGAATTCGCTGGCTCAGAAGCTTTCGCGTATTTTCCTCTAAACAAAAACTCACGACAATTCCGCGTCCCGAAATTATCGTGAGTTTCAGAAAATCGATTCGCGCCCTATTTGCGCTCTACTTCGATGCCTGTTTTATGTCCGTTCAGATCGTATTCCTTCAGACCGTCTCCTTCCGCGATTTCCAGCGCAAGGGTTTCCTTCATGATATAATCTTTATGCGCCTGTACAGCGGCAGCAACCTCCTCATCTGCGCGGATAGAGATTTTAATGTTATCCATCATTTCATAATCATTCTGCTTTCTCAGCTGCTGTACTTTGGAGATCAGCTCTCTTGCCAGACCTTCATCTACCAGCGCTTTATCCAGCGTCGTATCTAAAATGGTGAAGATATTATTCTCCATGGCAACGGCAAAGCCTTCCTTCGCGCTGATCCGCGTATCTACCATATCCGCTGTAATCTCAACCGCTTCTCCATTAAGCTCCAGTGTGACTTTTCCGTCCGCTTCCAACCGGCCTACTACATCGGCGGCATTGGCTTTTGCCAGAGCTCCGCCGAAGGCTTTAATATTCTTGCCCAGCATCGGTCCAGCAACTTTAAAGTTCGGCTTTAAGCTGTAGTTCATATACTGATCCAGTTCTTTTTCAAAGACCACCTTCTTCACATTGAGTTCTTCCATAATCAGAGGGGTCAGGTCGCTGATCAGTTCTTCGTATTTACCGTCTACCAGGATTTCAGATAACGGCTGTCTTACTTTAATCCGTTCCTTTTCACGGGTTCCGCGGCCCAGGCCTACCAGCGCGCGTACCAGATCCATACGTTCCTCTACCCGCTCATCGATTAACGCTTCATCCGCCTTCGGGAAGTAAGCGATATGAACCGATTCTTCTCCAGTCAGGTTTACATAGATTTCATCCGCGATAAACGGCGCGAACGGCGCAATCATCTTGGCGATCCCCACCAGCACTTCGTAGGTAGTCACATAGACGGATTTTTTATCATCGCTTAGCTCTTCTCCCCAGAATCTTCTTCTTGCCCGGCGGATATACCAGTTGGACAGATCTTCTACAACAAATTCCTGAATCTTTCTTACGGATTTCATATGATCGTAGTGATCCATATCCTCTGTAACTTCTCGGATCAGCTTGTTGTACTTGGAGATGATCCAGCGGTCCAGCTCCGGCCGTTCTTTGTATCCCGCCGTCATTTTGGACGGATCGATATCATCCTGATTGGAGTACAGCACAAAGAAATTATATACGTTCTTCAAGGTTCCAAAGAACTTGCTGACAATCTCGATCAAGCCGTCTTCATCAAATTTGGTCGGCGACCAGGCGGGCGAAACGTGAAGCAGATACCATCTTGTGGCATCGGCGCCGTATTTGTCAAAGAGCGCGAAAGGATCCACCGTATTGCCCCTTGTCTTGCTCATTTTCTTGCCTTCCTTATCCAGGATCAGGTCGTTTACCAGTACGTTTTTATATGGCGCTTTTCCCTTGATAAAGGTGGAAATAGCCATAAGGGAATAGAACCAGCCTCTTGTCTGGTCAATTCCTTCACAGATAAAATCCGCGGGGAACAGCTCTTCATCAAACTTTTCTTTATTTTCAAATGGATAATGCTGCTGTGCGAATGGCATGGAACCGCTGTCAAACCAGCAGTCCATAACTTCCGGAATACGGGTCATCGGCTTTCCGCAAACCGGGCAGGTCAAATGCACATCATCCACATACGGCCTGTGCAGCTCGATGCTTTCATCGATATCTTCAATGGCCTTTTCTGCCAGCTCCGCTCTGCTTCCGATACATTCCAGATGCCCGCATTCACAGCGCCAAATTGGGATCGGCGTGCCCCAATAACGGTTTCTGGAAATCGCCCAGTCCTTTACCTCTTCCAGCCAGTTTCCGAACCGTTTTTCTCCTACGAAATCCGGGAACCAGTTGACCGTATTATTATTGGCCACAAGCTGTTCCTTCAGATCGCTCATCTTGATATACCAGCTCGGTTTTGCGTAGTAAACCAGCGGAGTTCCGCACCGCCAGCAGTGCGGGTAGTTATGCTCGATCTTTTCCTTCGCGAAGATCTTGTTTTCCGCCGCCAGCCACTTGATGATGTCGATATCCAGCCCGTCTTCCATGACAAAGCGGCCCGCCCAAGGGGTATCCGTATATTTCCCCTCTTCGTCTACCGGATTCACAACCGGCAGATCATAGCGGCGTCCGGTCTGATAGTCGTCTTCACCAAAGGCCGGAGCGGTATGAACGATACCAGTACCATCTTCAATCGTAACATAATCCGCACAGGTCACGAAAAACGCTTTTTTGTCCGGAGTAATAAACGGCATCAGCTGTTCATATTCGATATATTCCAGATCCTTTCCCTTCATTTCCTCCAGAATCTGATAGTTTTCAGCGCCCAGCACCTTGTCCGCCAGTACCTTTGCGACGTAGAAGATTTTTCCTTCCTCTTCACCCGCAGTCATCTTCACCTTTACATAGTCAACATCCGGGCCTACTGTCAGCGATACATTGGAAGCAAGGGTCCAAGGCGTAGTAGTCCATGCCAGGAAGTATTCGTCCGCGTCTTTTTTCTTGAATTTGGCTGTGATGGTATTTACTTTGACTTCCTTATAGCCCTGAGCCACTTCGTGGGAAGCGAGTCCTGTTCCGCAGCGCGGACAGTATGGCAGAATCTTGTGTCCTTCATAAATCAGCCCCGCTTTGAAAAATTCCTTCAGGATCCACCATCCTGTTTCAATAAAGTTGTTGTCCAATGTAATGTACGGATTGTCCAGGTCGATGAGGTATCCCATTCTTCTGGTCATTTCCCGCCACATGCTTTCATAAGTGAATACGGACTCACGGCACTTTTCGTTGAACTCTTTGATACCGTATTTTTCGATATCCTGCTTACCGCTCATTTTCAGCTGCTTTTCCACTTCGATCTCAACTGGGAGTCCGTGGGTGTCCCAGCCCGCCTTCCGCTTGACTTCAAAGCCCTGCATGGTCTTGTAGCGGCATACGGAATCCTTCAGCGTTCTCGCGATAACATGGTGTATTCCCGGTCTTCCGTTAGCGGTCGGAGGCCCTTCATAAAAGATGAAGGACGGCTGCCCTTCTCTGGTCGTCACGCATTTGTGAAGCAGATCTTCTTTTTCCCATTTGTCCGCCTGCTCCATCTGGAGCTGGGCAATTGGTTTTTCTGATAAGTTTTTAAACATATCCTGGTTCCTTTCTACGTTTTTATTATAATCCGGCAAAAGCTCATTCTTCCAAAATTTCTCTCGCCTTTTTATATTTTTCTCTCCAATGGCGGCGCTGCTTTTCTGTGACAGAGCGGGATGAAATCAATCTGCTCTCATCCGAATTATGGGCAAGATCCGCCAGCTTTACCGCCTTTGCCACTGGATTATCTTTGATTCTTCTGACGTAATCAAAATAATCGGTATCCTTATCATGGGTCAGCAGCCGCAGCGCTTCTGTAACTTCCCTTGGAAACTCTTTTTCCAGTTCTTCCAGCGTAATACTTGTGTCCTCCGCCACATCGTGAAGAAGGGCCGCGCAGACTGTGGCTTCATCCTTCATCTGCTCCGCCAGATGGTATGGATGAAAAATGTAGGGAACTCCGCCCTGATCTGTCTGCTCGTGATGCGCCTGATAAGCAAGTTTCATTGCTTTCATGGTCAGCTCTGTATAAATCATAGACATCCTTTCAGAAGCCGCAAAAAAATCCCCGATCCTCTTTTCAGGATCAGGGACGATAGTTTACCGCGGTACCACCCTGCTTGCAGCGCAAACTGCCTCTTCATTTTAGGGGTCAGGCTCCGAAGTGATCTTCACCATCCGTTTCACCGATGCTCTCTCAGCCTAAAAGCATCTCTCTGTAAGGATTTTATACGGGGCTACTGTCTTCATCTGCGCCTTGCTTATTTTCTTCATATACGTTGATATTTTATATGTTTGAAGCTGTAAAGTCAAGGGATTTCAGAGGTTTAATGTTCTTTTTCGCGTCAGGAAAACCCGCCCGCTCTTCTCTTTGCAAATTCTCCTTAAAACGCTTGCGGGCACAAATATTTTATCCTATACTTTTATATGGGCAGAGCGGGGGCAAGCCCGCTCTATCTTACGTAATTGGTTCTGGCTATGCCCTTTCGGCTTCTGCCAGAACCTTTTTAATTACTTCTAACGCTTTTTCTGTTTTATCCTCTTCCAAGAGCGCTTCGAGCGATAAAAGCAATGTCATCAATTCTAACCTTGTCATATCCTCCATGCGTTTCTCCTTTCTCCGCTTGCCCGGCAATTAAGCTACTTTTCAGCTTAATTGTATTGTAATTTATTTCCATGTAAATTTCAACCATTTGCCGCAATCTTTTTACTGCTAACTATCTTATCAGATCAAATTCGCCTCTTGCGCAAACAGAAGATTTTATTATATACTGCTTGTGAAAGCAGAGCGGGGACAAGCCCGCTCTCTGGGAGTTCTGAAAAAGCTGATTTATTCAGCTTTTTCTTTTTGCTTTGGCTTATACTGCTCTTCTCCTGTTTCGATGTAAAGAACAAAATCATTAATTTCTTTCTCGGTCCACCCAGCGGCTCTCAATCCTAAAAGCATTCTCGCAACTTCTGTCATGTTCATATCTTCCATGCGTTTCTCCTTTCCCCGCTTGCCCGGCAATTAAGCTGACTTTCCAACCTAATTATGTTGTAATTTATTTCCATATAAATTACAACCATTTGTCGTAACCTTTTGTCACTGATTATTTTATCATAATTTTTTCCCCTCTACCATAGGCTCATACATCATCAACGCATGGTTTTCGGTCAGATACTCATCCTTCACTACGCTTCCGTCCGCGTCTCGCGTCCTGCGGCGCAGTACATTATTTCTGGTATAGCCTCCCCAGTATTCGGCAGTGATCCTGTGGTCCTTCTCGTACACTTCATATGTATAGGGAAGCTTTTTTTCACAGAAAACCTGACCCTTCAGTTCCTTTTCTGTAACAGAAAAGCAGAGCTGGAAGGTCTGATCCGTATTGTTTTCAAGCATCAGATCCATATAGTTATAATAGCAAGTCGCGCCGCTGCCAAAGGGCTGCGTTCTGTTGCTGTCCGGAAACACATCATAACTGTGGCGGTGGCGTTCCCGGATCGTCAGCGGTGTATGGCAGGCCATCCAGAAAATCAAATTGGAAAGCTGACACAAGCCGCCGCCTATTCCCGAGGAGAAGCTGCCGGATTTAAGAACCATGCCCTCTACATAGCCTTTTCTTCTGGTGGGTTTTCCGATCAGCTTCCAGTACGAAAAGGTTTCTCCCGGATGGATCAGTATCCCGCTTATGGCTTCGACGGCAAGCCGAAGATTGATCACTTTGTTTTCCTGCATCCACATATCCACATCCTTCAGTCTGCGCATAACAGGAGTACTATGCTGAAAACAGCAGGCAGGCAGCCGCTTTATCTGCTGTTTTTGCGCAAAATCAATGTTTCCCCATTTCCAAAGCATATATCTTCGGGTCGTATACCATTTCTTTCCGCACCAAAGCCGAAAAGAGCCCCGATTCTTTTCCTTCTCTACGCGTAATTCCATAATTTTTTTCCTTTCACTTACCCCTTTACTATACAATACCTGTAGAAATGGAAGAATCACTCAAATTTTTGCGAATTTTTATTCTGTTTCTTTACGCTTGGTCAAAGGCCCTTGTCCTTATCCTCATACTACATAAATAAATCCCGCCTGCACCGGCGGGATGAGAAAATTACACATTTTTCGATTTCGGAGCTGAGATTTCCGCCCGGAAGCCTTTCCCTATCTTCAAATAGATCATACAGAGTACAATAGACAGGCAGCTTGCCAGTGGCGGAGCAAATCCCATTTCCAGCAGCGTGATCCCTGCTTTGCGGCTGAGAAGCCAGGAAACGGGGATCCGCACACCAAAGGTTGCCAGCAGACTGTGAAGCAGAGAAAACAACGAATACCCGCATCCGCTGAAAAAAGAATTGGCGCAGAAAATAAAGGCCACCAGCATACAGTCAATGGTATAGTTGCGCAGATAAAGCCCTGCCTGATCAATAACCTCCGGATCCTTACTAAACAGGGCGGTAAGCGTTTCCGGGAAAAACTGACAATATATCCATACCAAAAGGCCGAAAACAAAGGAAATAGCCACGCCGGTCCACAGGCTTTTCTTCGCCCTTCCCATCTGCCGCGCTCCTACGTTCTGAGCTGTCATGACGGCAACCGCTGAAGCAAAGGAGGTTGGAACCAGCATGGCAAAGACGATAATCTTTTCATCAATACCTACCGCGGCGGACGCCACCAGCCCCATGGTATTGATAATGGCTGTAATAATCAGAAAAGAAATGTTTACCAGCGCGTCCTGCACCGCAATCGGACTCCCGATCTTCAGAATCCGGAAAGCCTGTCCGCCGTGAAAGCCGATATAACTCCGCCGGAACTCCACCGGAAGCCCTCGCCTTACCATATACGCGAGAGCCGCCAAAAAGCTGCACCCCTGGGCCGCTACTGTCGCAAAAGCAGCCCCTGCCGCGCCCATATGAAATACCGCCACCAGCAGCAGATCCAGGCCGATATTGACCCCGCACGCAATGGCGACAAAATACAGAGGCGTTTTGGAATCACCAAAGCCTCTGAAAACGCCGCTGACCGCGTTATACCCTACAATGAACGGAACTCCCGCTGAACATATGGTGATGTACTGGACCGCATAGTCAAAGGCTTCTTCCGGCGTCTGCATAATCTGGGTAATGGGTTTTACAAGGAGCAGCATCGCGGCCGTAAGCCCCGCGGCAATAACAAAAAACAGCGCCGCCAGATTTCCCACAGCAAAGGCCGCCGCCCGCTGTTTCCGCGCTCCCACATACTGCCCGATTACCACGGTTCCACCTGTACTGATGCCCAACACAATGCCAGTAATGGTCTGCATAACCTGGCCTCCGATGGCCACTGCCGAAACCCTGGCGGAATCGGAAAACCGTCCCACCACCAGAAGATCCACAGCCCCGTAAAGAGCCTGCAGAACACTGGCCAGCAGAAAGGGCGCCGCAAAGGCCAGCAGCGTCGGCAAAATCTTTCCCTCAACTAAAGCTCGTTCGTCTTTCATAATTCCTCATTGTCAACATTGACCTGAATAAATGGAGATTTAAAGAATTATCCTTTGTACGGCCACTTCTCGATCAGCCGCGGAAGAATCTCATAAACATCCCCCACAATACCAAAGTCAGCCGCCTTAAAGATTGGCGCCTTCGCGTTCTTGTTGATGGCTACGATTACAGAAGAGCCTTTCATTCCCGCCAGATGCTGGTTCATGCCGGAAATTCCGCAGGCAAAATAGATATCAGGAGTCACCGTTCTTCCTGTCAGACCTACCTGCGCCGCTTCATCGGCCCATCCCATGGAAACCGCGCCTCTGGAAGCGCCCATACTGCCGCCTGTCGCCTCCGCCAGCTGTTTTACAAGATCCAGAGATTCCGTCCTTTTAAATCCGCGGCCTCCTGAGCACAGGATATCATCCTTCTTCACATCAGCCAGCGCTTCTATGAGCTGATCCGCCGTTTCACACATAACAACGGGAGCCTTTTCTTCCTTCGGAGCTTTTTTCTTCGGGAAAATTTTTCCGGAAATAACCAGCTTCATAACTTCAGATGTGCCTTCATAGATCTGTGTGATCTTCGCGTCACGCATAAACCGTTCTACCGGAAGATCCCGGATGTAACCGTAACCGCCGTGGAACTGTACGGCCTTTGTCGTAACATCCATAGCCGTAGAAGAACAGGACAGCTTTGCCTTTGCCGCCGATTCTGTCGCTCCTTCAAGCCCCTCTTCCCGTATATAGGCAGCTTTATAAAGCAGCAGCCGGGAAGCGTCAATTCTTGTTTCCATCTCGGCCATTTCAAAGGCCATAGCCTGAAAGCCGCTCAGCTTTTTGCCGAACTGTTCTCTGTGCTGCATGTATTCTACCGTCATGTCGAATGCTCCCTGCGCGATTCCCAGCGCCTGAGCCGCAATCCCCAGACGGCCTACATCCAGGGAGGTCATTGCTACCTTAAAGCCCTTGCCCAGCTCTCCCAGAAGGTTTTCCTTAGGAACGACGCAGTCATCAAAGACCAGCTCGGAAACGATGGAGCCCCGAATTCCCATTTTATCTTCGGTTTTTCCCTTATAAAATCCCGGCATTCCCTTTTCTACAATAAAAGCGCTGATGCCCTTTGTTCCTTTCGACTGGTCAGTCATGGCCATAATCACATATACATCGGCAATGCCGCCGCCGGAAATAAAGATCTTGGATCCATTGAGCAAATAATGATCGCCCTTATCTTCCGCGATGGTCTGCTGCATAGCCGCGTCAGTTCCCGCGTTTGGCTCTGTCAGGCCGAAGGCTCCGATCTTCCTGCCGCTAAGCAGATCGGGAAGGTATTTCCTCTTCTGTTCTTCTGTTCCGTATGTAAAAATCGGCCAGCAGCAAAGCGCGTTATGCGTCTGAACGATAACCCCGTGGGACGGACAGATCTTTGAGATTTCCTCCACCGCCATTACATAAGTAACGTAGTCCAGACCCGCTCCGCCGTATTCTTTTGGAAAGGGCATTCCCAGGATTCCCATTTCTCCCAGCTTTTTCACAGTGGGAAGTGGATATTCCGCGTCCCTGTCCATCTTATCCAAAATAGGGACGATCTCTTTTTCCGCGAAATCCTTCAGCATTGCCTTCATTTCAAGCTGTTTTTCTGAATAACTAAATTCCATTTGTCTCTCCTTACTTTTAACATTTTTATCCTTACAGACCGATTACATCTTCCATGGTGTAAAGGCCCGTTCCATGCTCCGCCATATATACCGCCGCGTCACACGCTCCCCTGGCATAACATTCCCAGTTATAAGCGTGGTGAGAAATTTCCATGATCTCTCCCATACAGCCAAAAAGCACCTTGTGACTGGAAGGGGTATCGCCTGCCCGTACAGAATGGAAGGTGATTTCCTCCATGGCTTTGTCTGACGTTTTTGTCATTTCCTCCGCCAGCTCCAGGGCCGTCCCGCTAGGGGCGTCCAGCTTGCTTTCGCTGTGCATTTCGATGATTTCAATCTTTGCCTTGTTTCCCAGCGCGGCCGCCGCTGTTCCCAAAAGCTTTCGCATCACATTTACCACATAGGATGTGTTGGCCGCCTTCATCATCGGGATTTCTTTGCCCCCATCCAGCAGCAGCTGTTCCTGCTCCGCCGAAAATCCGGTGGTGCCGCAGAGGAAGCCTTTTTTATACTTTTTGCAAAGCTCCAGAACCTTCATGGAAAGCTCTACTCTGGAAAAATCCACCACCAGATCACACTGTTCAATGATCGGTTCCAGATCATCGTATACCAAGGCTCCGATTTCTCTTCCAAGTCCCGCCGCCAGGCCAATATCCTTTCCGATATAATCTCTGCCGGCAGGTCCCAGGCCGCCTACGATCTGTATGTCATCCCGTTCACAGGCCGCTTTGACGATCAGTCCGTCCATGTGTCCGCGGGGCGCTGTTACAATAATTTTTACCATTCAACCACCTCGTTTCCTTAACAGTATATCCTTTTTTTCGTCAACAGGCAATGCCGCAATTTATTTTTAGAATGAAACCGCCCCGCTTCGCGCAAAATAAAGCTGCGAATTATATTTTATACAGGATAAAGCCAACCATCCTTTGAAATTAAATTTTTTTCTTATTTTATCACCATTCTTATAAAAAACGTGCTAAAATAGAAATAAATAATCGTTTCAATTTCATACGGAGAAGCTTCGGACTTTATCCAAATATCAAAGGAGGGCTGACTATGCCGCTTATTATCTTAGGGGTTTTGGTCTTTGGAGGTCTGATCGCTCTTGTTGAAATCAGCAGGAACACACAGATGAGTGCGGCTTCTTCCTATGGGGAAGCGCGTAACGTTACCCGTGTTATTAATTTGCCGACGGATATCGAGCGAGAAAAGAAAAGACGAAACATTATTTAAGAGAAAAAAAGTTGATGTAAAAAGAGGCAAACCATGGTTTACCTCTTTTTACATAAAAGATACAGAAAAAAATTGTACTGTTTACGAAGGGAGGATCAGGGTATGCCGATCATCATTTTAGGACTTCTCGTAGTCGCCGGGCTAATCGCCTATATGTATTTTACCAGCCATTCGGAAAGGTTTATAAGCAAGGATCCCGGCCGGGAAGAAACGAAGAAAGAACAAGAAGACCAGGCTTCTGTGATTTATCTTCCTAATGATATTGAAAAAGAAAAAAAGAAGCGGAATGTGAAGACCGGAAAATAGATGGGCGCTTTTAGCCCTGCCCGGTTATCCCTTCCGGTCTGCCCGCTTTTCTGTGACAATTCTGGTTTAAACAAACCCTCCGGTATTATCTCCGGATATCTGATACGGCCTTCCCTCCGGGATTTGGGTGATTTCGACCTTCTCACAATCCGCGGTCTTATATCGGATCTCCACGGTCCGGCGGCCGCGTTTGCAGAAAATCCGCTGTTTCCTACGGACCGCAGCTCTTTTGGCTTTACCTCTTCTCTCATGGAATACTCCCGATTCACCAGAATCAGAGGACCACTTCCGCTTTCTTCCCGGCTCACAGTCAGCGTTCTCATGCGCTTACCTCTGTCTCAATGAGCTTTTCAACGATCTCTTCATAAGATAGTCCGCTGCTTTTCAGCATATTAGGATACCGGCTGTGAACGGTGAATCCTGGAATAGTATTGACCTCGTTGAATACCAGTTCCCCACCCTCTGTAAGGAACAGATCCACTCTGGCGAACCCTTTGCATCCCAGCAGCTGATAGATTCTTTTAGCGGTATCCCTCACCCTCCGCGCTGTTTCCTTTGGAATCCTGGCCGGTACATAGACGCGCGACTGCTCCTGTGTATACTTTTCTTTAAAATCGAAAAAACCGTCCTTTGCCTGAATTTCGTCCACATCGCCGATGATGGGATCCTCATATCCTAAAATGGCGCACCCCACCTCAAAGCCATCGATGGTTTCTTCCAGAATCACTTTTGTATCATACTGAAAAGCGGTCCGCAGCGCCAAGTCCAGTTCCTCCTCCCGATAGACCTTACTGATACCGATGGAAGAGCCTTCCGCGGCTGGCTTCACAAAAACCGGATAACCGTTTTTCCGCGCCCAGCTCAGCGCGGAGTCCTCTTCATCGGAGCGGGTGAGCACAAAGGAAGCCGGAACCCGAATATCCGCTGACGCCACCAGCCGATGTGACATATCCTTATCCATACAGAGGGCAGACGCCATGGTCCCGCAGCCAATGACCGGAATCCCCGCAAGCTCCAGCAGCCCCTGCACCGTTCCGTCTTCTCCCGCTCTTCCATGAAGCACCGGAAGAGCCGCGTCCAAATGAACCGTTTTAAGGCAGCCTTTTTCCATAAAGATCACGCCGGAAGCTGCCCGATCCGGAGAGATCACAGCAGGCACGCACTGCTTGTCCGCCTGCCAGCTTCCATCCTGGATCCGTTCCGGCGCGCCCTGATAGAGATACCACTTTCCGTCTTTGGTGATTCCAAGCAGGACCGGTTGGTATTTTTCCCGGTTTATGTGGACAATAATGCTGTACGCCGATTTGAGAGAAACCTCATGCTCCGATGAGCATCCGCCAAAGATAACCCCGATTTTCTTCTTTTCTTTCATGTTTCTTCTTCCTCCTTTACTTCCACATCATCAGGGAGGGGATAAGCGATCTCACACCAGTTTTCATACAGCTTTTCCTCCCTGTCACACACATTTTTATCTTTGTACCGGGCCGTTCTGTAAAGCTCTGCCCTCTGGTAGATCCGGGAGCCCTTCTTTTCATAAGTAACTGCCCGGTTTTCCAGCTGATATTCTACTCCCTGCCAGCTGTCTGTCCTGAGAACGCCGTAGATTCGTTCCTCGTCAAAGGCGATTTTGATCTGAAAGGCTGCCGCTTCCCGATTCTCTACTTTCAGATCGATCCACCCCTCGCTTACCGTAGCGTCGCATCCAGCCAGACTTGTGCCCGGATCAGGGAATTCCTTCCTTCGATGTCCGGTCCGCTCGATGATCCGCAGAGGTGAATGGAGAAACAGCGCAAAGAGCAGGTTGCTCATCTGACACAGACCTCCTCCCGGGGTGGTGGTCAATACTCCATTTACAAGGTTCAGCCCTTCCCTGTATGGAGTCTCCCGGTCCGCGTGACGCAGAGCCTTCCAGAAGGAAAAGGTCTCTCCCGGGTTTATCACCAGTCCGTCCAGTTTTCTTGCAGCCAGTTTCAGGTTAAACACTTTGTTGTACTGATACTTCATATCAAAGCCTGTGTCTTTGTTGTATAAGGGACTGCTGCTGCTGAAAAGGACAAAAGGCAGCGGCCTTTTGTCAACGCTTTTCGCGTAACGTTTTCGGTCCAGAGCCATTTTCGTGTAAAAACAGAACACCCGCTGCCGCTTTCTGAGAGGCAGCAGCCAGGGAAACTGTTCAGTCACTCGCTTTCGTTTCATTGTTCACTTCCTTCTTTCACACAATTCTTTGAGACGCGCCTTCCCGCGTAGACAGCTGTCTCATAAAAAAACCTGCTGTAACGGATACGATCATTGTATCAGTTATCAGCAGGTTTTGTTTTAACACCGCCTTACGGATCAGTTAATATTATGTGTCGAAAATATTAAAAAATCTTAACAGTTTCTTCACATTCGTTTGGCTGTATCTACATAGTTTCATTTCGTATTTTTCCACTGGAATCCAAAACATTCCGCATTTCCTCCACTTACTGACGATTATATGGATAATATATCCGCTAATTGATTTAATGCGCTATCATAGTCTTTCTGATACCCAATGGCTTTGTCAACAGGCATATTTACCAGATTGTTATTTTGTATCCCAACACAACGGTTTTGCAGTCCATCAGAAATCAGACGGACTGCCTCAGCACCCATCCTGCTGGCCAGGATCCGGTCTCCTGTAGTCGGCTCACCTCCTCTTTGCAGATATCCCAGTACCACAACTCTTGCTTCTGTTCCGGTCTCTTGCTTGATCAGCCCAGCCAACTCTTCTGTTTTCATATGAAATCCTTCCGCTTTTATGATAATACTTTGGAGCTTTCCTCTTTTATTATTACTTTTTATCTTACGAAAAATCGTGTTCAGATCAGTCTTTATCTCAGGAATCAGAACTAGTTCCGCGCCGGTGCTGATTCCTGTATAGGTAGCAATATCCCCGCAATCTCTGCCCATTACCTCAATAATCGTATTTCTTTCATGTGAAAGAGATGTATCAATGATTTTTTCCACTGCTGCTGTAACTGTATTCACTGCAGTATCAAATCCGATTGTATAGTCAGTATAGGAAAGATCATTGTCAATAGTACCTGGGATCCCCATAACATTGAGGCCGTGATCCGCAAGCTCTTTCGCTCCCCGAAAGGAACCATCACCGCCAATAATAACCAGATTTTTGATCTTCAGAGTTTCTAGTGTCCGCAACGCTTTTTTCATTCCTTCTTCTGTCATAAAATCTTTGCTTCTGGCCGTTTTCAGTATAGTACCCCCTTTATGAATGATTTCTGATACTGAAATCGTCTCTAGCTTTCTCCAGGAATTTTGTATCAATCCATCGAATCCTCTTTCAAAACCCACCACTTCATAGCCTCGATAAATAGCTGATCTTGTCACAGCTCGGATTGCGGCATTCATCCCCGGCGCATCACCTCCACTTGTGAGTACTCCTAACTTCATTTAACAAAGGCCTCCTTGAGAATATAAGTCTTTACTCTGCTATATTCCTCCAGAGAATACCCTACACCTTCATTTCCCAGACCGGTAGCTTTACATCCGCCAAAGCCCTGCTCGTTAGAGCGATATGTACCATGCCCATTAACGACAACTCCTGACGCCTGAATCTGATCCGCCATTTGAAAAGCCTTAACAATATCGGAGGAAAGAATTCCTGCCATAAGCCCATATTTTGACTGGTTGGCCACCGCAACAGCTTCCCCCTCCGTTTCAAAGGAAATAATCGGCCAGACTTGTCCGAAAATCTCCATGTCCACAGCAATATCCGCGTCTTTTGGAACCTCATCGATAATTGTAGGTTCAACAAAAGCTCCATGTCTCTTGCCTCCACACACGAGTCTTCCCCCCTGTTCAACAGTATGAAGGATCTGGGCTTCTACCTGCTTTGCCGCTTCTTCACTGATCAAACAGGTAATCTGTGCGTCCGGATCCAGAGGATTTCCCTGAACCAGAGATTTCACAGCAACCTTTAATTTAGAGACAAATTGTTCTTTCACATTTTTATGTACAATAAATCGCTTGGACGCGCAGCATACCTGACCATTATTGCATGATCTTCCTTCTAAAGCGCCCTGTACCGCTATATCCAGATCAGCGTCCTCACAAATAATGAAAGGATCGTTTCCTCCAAGTTCAAGAAACACTTTTTTAATGGTATCCGCTCCTGATTTTATGATGTCGATCCCCGCTTCTGTACTTCCGGTAAGTCCAATGGCCGCAACCTTTGGATTTGCTAAAAGCGCTTTTGCGCAGCTTTTTCTTTCGCATACGGTAAACTGAATCACATTGTCCGGTATTTCCGCCTCATGGGCAAGTTGTACCAACCGCTTTATGGTCAATGGATTGGATGATGGCGCTTTTACAATTACTGTATTTCCCATGATCAATGCCGGGACCAGCTTATGAATGAACATTTCAACTGGATAGTTAAAAGGAATAATAGCTGTAACAACGCCCAACGCCTCTCGCCGTGTAAAATTCAGGTCCCTTTCCCTTCCCGCTGTAGTTCCAGTAAGGACATCTCCATATAAATGCTTCGCTCTTTCAATATATCCTCTTCCGATTTCCGCGGAATTGATACATTCGCCGATGCCTTCTCTGATTGGCTTTGCCATTTCTCTGGCAAGGAGCCTTCCCAGTTCTTCGCGTTCTGATTCAAGCCTGTCCAAAAAATCAAGCAGCAGTTTTGATCTCTCTGGCAATGTGGTCTTTTCCCATTCTGGCTGCGCCGCAGCTGCCTTTTGGACCTTTTTCTCCAGATCCTGTATATCATCCAAATTTATCGATTCTATCCGTTCACCAGTATAGGGATTTATAACATCTAGTATTTTATTCACGTAAACTCTTCCTTTCCTTAAAAATTTCTATGCAGGCGCTTTCAATATGTCCGGCTGTCAGAGCAAATTTTTCTTTCAAGTAATCTATTGAACCCACTTCTCCAAATATATCTCTGACACCGATCCTTTTCATCGGCACAGGACAGCTTTCCGACAGTACTTCTGCCACTGCGGAACCCAGACCGCCAATTATATTATGGTTTTCTGCCGTTACGATTCTTCCGGTCTTTTTTGCAGATTCTATAATAATCTCTTTGTCAATAGGCTTTATGGTAAATAGATTTACGACTCTTGCGGAAATTCCACAGCGCCGCAGCCGCTCTGCCGCAGTTAACGCTTCCGCTACCATGATTCCCGACGCAATAATCGTGACATCACTTCCTTCTCTAAGCAATATCCCTTTTCCTATATCAAACGAAGACCCTTTATCAAAAATCCGTTTTGTTTTTTTTCTAACCAGCCGGATATAATACATTCCATACAGACTCTTGGTTTTCCGAATTATATCCTCCAGCATAACAGAGTCGGTCGGTTCAATAACCGTCATCCCGGGAATACATCGCATAACAGCCAGGTCTTCAAAAGGCATGTGAGTTCCACCATTAAACGCTGCTGTAATCCCTGGATCAGAGCCGATTATTTTCACATTCAATTTTGCGTACGCGCCAGATATAAAAACCTGATCCATTGCTCTTCTCGACGCAAACGCCGCAAAGGTATGGGCATATGGAATCATTCCGACTGCTGATAAGCCTGCGGCAGTCCCTATCATGTTGGCTTCCTGTATCCCACAGTTGATGGCTCTGTCCCGGTATTTCTCCGCAAAAGGAACCATTGCCAAAGAGTTCATCAGGTCCGCGTCAAGATACATCACCCGGTCATCTTCCTCAGCGATCTCATCCATAACCGCCGCAAATACGTTCCGCATTTCCCGCTTTTCATCCTCGATTGTTTTTAATATTTTAAATTCCATGTTTTCTCTCCTATTGCTCCATCTCCTTGAGCCTTTGGATCAACCTTTCGTGTGCCGCTTCATACTGTTCCTGTGAAAAATTCATATGGTGATTATACAATTGACCTTCCGCAAAGCTGCACCCTTTTCCTTTGATCGTATGCAAAACAATCACCGATGGCTTTTGTGTTTCCGCTCTGGCGGCCTGAATCGCAGCATCGATTTGTTTGATGTCATGTCCGTCTACCTCCTGCGCGTGCCAATTAAAATCCGTAAATTTCTGTTTTAAGTCTCCCAAATCGCAAACATCTTTTGTATAGCCATCAAGCTGTTGTTTGTTGTAATCGATAAAAGCAATCAGGTTCCCCACTTTATGCTGTGCCGCAAATAACGCGCCTTCCCAAATCTGTCCTTCATCACATTCGCCGTCTCCCAGTATCAAGTAAGTATAGCTGCTCCGGCCTCTCAGTCGATTTCCCATTGCTGTGCCTATCGCGGTAGACATGCCCTGCCCCAGAGAACCAGTGCTCATATCAATTCCTGCCGTTTTATTCCTATCGCAATGACTGGGCAGACTCGTGCCGCCTGTGTTCATGGTTTCCAGCTCGCTTTTAGGGAAGTAACCTTTTAACGCCAGAGCAGCGTATAATGCCGGCCCGCAGTGTCCTTTTGACATTACTAGCCAGTCCCGATTTTCCCACTCTGGATCTTCCGGCCTGATACTCATCTGTTTGCCATACAACACCGCTAAAGTCTCCGCAATGGACATAGCTCCGCCTATATGCCCAAATCCCAGATGTTTTAAGCTTTCAAGAGCTGTCAGCCTTATCTTATACGCAAATAGAGCAAGGTCTTTCTCCGACTTTTCCATCTAACTGTCCCTCCTTGTAAATCGTTTAATAATGTTCTCCTGCTGTTCCGGCGCCATGGCTACAAAGTAAGCGGATAAACCTCCCATTCTCACGCGTATGCTCTGATGTTTTTCTGGATGAATCCTGGCGTCTTCCAGATCCTCAACATTCATACTTGTTACAGTCAATATTTGTCCTCCCATTTCGCAGTAGCTTTCAATAAGCGCTTTTAATCTTTCGACCCCTGCCTCACCTTCAAACTCACTTGCCAGTATGGAAATATCTAGTGGGCACCCGCAATAATACTTTAACAGGTCCGGTTTTGTCACACTTTTGATAACTGCGGTAGGACCGCTGGTATCCCGTCCCGGCGTAGGAGAAAAGTTAGGTGCCAGAGCCTCTGCCGCCATGCGGCCGTCCGCGCTGGCTGCGATATCTCTTCCCAAAACCGCATAGTTTTCAAAGGTTCCTACGCCGCAAGGGAATTTAATTTGCGGATATCGCTCTTTATATTTTTCCACCTGTTTTTCAAAGCTCTTCATCATCCTGCAGGCAATATCATCCACATAATCTTCATCATTTCCCAGTTTTGGCACTTTACTAAGTGCCATCTGCCTCAGTTTTTCATAACCCTTCCAGTTCTGTTCCATTGCTGCTTTGATTTCCTGAAGCGTAGTTACTTTTTCTTCAAATACCAGCTTTTTAATAACCGCCATAGAATCAGCAGCATTTGTCAGTCCCGTCATCAGCATAGCATGCTGCACATAACGGCATCCATCCTGGGTGATATCCTTTCCCTTTTCCATACAATCATCCGTTATAGCAGAAGCCAGCGGATCCGGCGCAATGATATAGGAGAGCTGAAAGTTTCCAACTCTTTTTCTTATCAGCCTATCCATAAGGTTCTCTACCTGTTTTTCATATGCCTGGTAAAATTCTTCAAAGGATTTAAACTCTGTAATATCGCCAGTATCAAGACCTTCTTTTCTCGAAGGATTCATCATAGAAGCTCCTCTGCTGAAAACCCATTCCACACACTGAAGATTATGGATATGACAATAACTGAAATAAGTTTTGCCTGGTATCAGCACCTCCCAGCATCCATCGTTAGAATAAGTTTTTGCGTCTTCCTCCTTCACCCCAATCTGGAGAAGCCCGGGGATAATCGCCTCATCATTATAGATCATCGGTTCTCCCTGCCCGTAACGAAGAACCCTCGCAATCGTTTCCAGATATTCTTCACTTGATGTTCCGCTTACTCTGGCGCCCAGAGTCGGCATCAGCAGTTCCATCTCATGCATCAGGCGAATCACCAATATAGACAGCTTTTCATTAAAGCCACCAACCATCATATTCATAAGCCAGTCATTTCCCGACTGACCAAAATTATAATTTGCGTCGCTGTCATCAGGCTCATCATCGTTCCACATCCGCTTTCGCTGTTCTCCGAAAATCGCCCAGTCATCCTCTTCTCCTTCGGTTCTGACCAGACGGCTGCCCTGAGAAAACATTCCCAAGGTATTATGATTTTCGCTTTCCCGAATGTTCATCTGGATTCGTTCATTGCACTTTATCAAAAAACTTCCGGTCAAGTCCATGGCTTCCCGCTCATTTATCTGATTGCGAGCTATATCCTTTTCATAATAATCCCCAACAACCAGATCAAAGCATCCTAGCGGAACATACGCGCCGCCGCTGTTTATAAGACAATACACAAACCAATATGCCTGCAGCGCATCCTGATATGTTCTAGATGGATAATTCGGTACCCGATAGCATACTTCCCATATTTTCTCAAGCTCTGCTTTTCGTACGGGATTCATCTCTTTCTCCGCAGCGGCTTTAGCTGCCTCTGCATGCCTGCGGGCAAATGTAACTAATGCGTCCAGGGAAATTTTCATAGCTCTATACAACGCAATCTTTTCTCTGTCTTTGGTTTCTCTTAATTTGTCATTTATCTCCATTTTAATAGCCGCAACGCCTTTTGTTACTATTTTTTCATATCCGGGTGGATGGTGCCCCCAGACAGAATTGATATCTAACAGCAGCTTCTCTGCCTCTGACGCTTCCTCCTTGGTAGCGTAATTGGGCAGAACCGTTCCAAATCCTACACTATTCATATTGGGATTTCCTACAATCAGTTCGTCTTCTCTGATATAAGCCGGAAGCTCTTTTGCTATGTATTCTACTGCCAGAGCCTTCCTCACAATCAGAGGCTCGTTCCGATTTTGGTCCGTTACAATGCTGACTCCTTTAAAATGCCACTCTTTTTTTTGATAATAATCTATTTCAAACAGCCGCTGTTTCATCCGTTTCAATCTATCTGTTAGATCCATAATTCTTCCTCCCCCGTTATTTGAATCATCGCTTTACCTGTATAAGAGGCGCTAAATAAATCGGCTTGCCTGCTTACCAGCTCCCGCATTCCCATTTGTTTTGTAACCAAATTCAATAGTGGCCTGGTAAAATCCGTTTTTTCTAATAAGCTTATTGCGCAAACAAAATCCTTTTGATTATGAAGGCGACAACCTATAATAGATAGTTCTTTCATAAAGATCTGTTTTATATCTACAGGAAGTTCCCGTACAGGTACACCTGTCACAACACCTCTGCCGCCCAGCTTCAAGGCTCTGAGCATAGTCCGATATCCAAGCAGGGTACCTGTAGATTCATAGATAATATCAAATTCGCCAATGTCCGCGCCAAACCGCCGGGTATCTTCACTTACTATACTAGAAGGTTCAGACACTTCCAATTTCAAGATCCTGCCCGCCTCATGCGCGTACTTGCTATCGTCAATCACGACAGCTCTTGCCGCGCCCGTATAGTTCAATAGGTAAGCAATTAAAAGGCCAGTAAAATCCGATCCGATTACAGCGATTCTATCCCCAATCTGAAAGCCGCTTTGGTAAATATGATGGAGCGCGTCAGCAACAGGCTCTGCCAGCGCGCCAGCCGCAAGCTCTGTTTTTTTAGGCAGCTTATAGACCAGCTCCGCAGGGGCTTTTATAAATTCAGCAAAGCCTCCAGGCTCATGAATTCCCAAAACTTTGACTGTTTCACAGATATTTTCTTTTCCGGCTCTGCAGCTGGAGCAGGTCTTACAGGAAAGAATGGGACGAACCGCCACTAGATCACCCCTTTTTAAATCATTCCTGCCACATTCATGGGAACGCTCCCAAATCACACCTGAAATTTCATGACTCAATATAATAGGCAGTTTTGCTATACTGTGCTGTCCATGAAAGATTTTTTTATCGGAACCGCATAGTCCCGCATAGGCAACTCGAATGATAACATCATTCGCCTGGGGCCATGGCATGGGTGTTTCTTCTAATTCAAGTTTTTTCCATTCTTTTAATATTGCTGCTTTCATCTATTTCTCCTGCCGTCAGAACCCTGCCCCACCTACATTTACTTTTAATCCCATGCTTTGAGCAATTTTCACACAGGACGCAATTACGTCTGGGCTGGCCTCTGCTTTTTCTTTTAATTCATAATGGATGCCAAATTCTTCGTATTTTGGAGAGCCAATTTGATGAAACGGGAGAATATGCAGTTCCTGATGACTATCCATTTCTTTTGCGAATTCACAAATTCGCTCAAACTCTTTTCCATCATTGACACCTGGGATCAACGGTACACGAAGAATAATCTCCTTGCCGTTTTTTTTCAAATTTTTCACATTTTCCAAAATAGGTTTATTAGATTTTCCTGTCCACCAGATATGCTTTTCTTCCTGGATCAATTTAATATCGTACAAAAACAGATCCGTATATTTGCTAAGCGCTTCTATAGCACCCGCAGAGCTGTATCCGCAGGTTTCAACTGCTGTATGGACCCCCTGCCGCTTCAGTTCCCGGAAGAACCGCGTTACGGTATTCCATTGGTACAGAGGTTCGCCGCCGCTGGCTGTTACACCCCCGCCGGATTTTTGGAAAAACAGAATATCCTTCAAGGCAATCCTTACTAATTCCTCTACCGTATATTCTCTTCCTACTACTTCCCTCGCCCCACTGCAGCAGACTGCCGCGCATTGACCACAGACCCTGCACAACGCTCTGTTCAGGCGGTTATCGCACTGGTCCGAACACGCTCCGCATCCAACGCATTTGGATGGATCCCATTTTATTTCGGCTTTTGCTTTCTGCGTTTCAGGATTTTGACACCATTTGCACCTGAGTGGACATCCTTTAAAAAAGAACATCGTCCGTATCCCTGGCCCATCATGGACGGAAAATCGTTGATAATCTGATAAATATGCCGCTGCCATAGATATTCTCTTTATACCTGGCTTTCCCCAATAATTTTTTCGACAGCTTCTCTTCCCTGCGCAAATCCGATCTCATATTCATAAGTACGGGTTTCTCCTTCCTGAAGAGTAATCAGCTGATTCATACGCCGCGCCTCATATCTACCTAAAGGCTGCGCTGTTCCGATTTCCAACGCTGTTGTATAATCACCTCTTCCGAATAATTTCCATTCATTCAGGTAAGGCATCTGTTTTGGGGAATACTTCACATAGGAACAGATATCAAGAATCGGATTGTCCATCACCACATATACCCAGTCTTTATTCCGCGGCATATTATGCTTAAAGCATTCCGATGGATATCCTGGCTGTGGCTTATAATGCTCATCAAAACGGATATTCTGATTACCCTCTGACTGCATAACCGGCTCCAAACTCTCCGCCGATGTGTAGATCTTTGTTGCCGGACTGATCAGAGGATAACCGTAATTCACATGGTATAGATGCATATATTCGGTCGGTTCATATCCTTTATTTGTCACAATATCTTTTACCATAACCGCGTCTTTATCCGAGCGAAGCGTCATTTTCCTGTCCAATTGCAGATATTCCTTTAAGATCGCTGTTTCTTTCACCGTAGAATAGATGGTTGTAACATATGCGTCTCCTTCAAAGCCTTCCTCAATGGAATATCGTTCGACAGGTGTATGGGAGATCCGGCCATGGATACCGCAGACTTCAATACCATCCGCGCATTCATTTCCCGCGCTGGTCAGTCCACATGTATTTAAAAGGCCTCCATCCCATGATCTCAGAAACCCTTTCAGGCTGTTCTCAAAATACCAGGGAGCTGTAACTCCGTTTTTTGTAGTCCATGCCATGGGGATCCCGCGGTAATACACATCCGTAATATCCATAGCCTTATCCGGGAGAACCTTTAATTCAATTCCTGTTCCGTTTCTTACTTCGATAACTCTTGTGCCTCTTGCCTTGCCCTGAGTATATTCCAGCTCCTGCGCTCCCGCCATGGCGCGCATGTTTCCTACATATTCCAGGACCGCTTCACCTTTGATTCCGTCTTTATAGAACATGTCTTCCTCCGCTATTTCAACACTTCTGTTTTGTTCTGCTTTGTCTCTGCTGTCCATGCTGACAATCCACCGTCAATAGAGATACATTGCCCATTGATGAACGCTGATTTATCAGAAGCCAGGAACAAAATCAGCTCCGCTATTTCCTCCGGCCTGCTGATCCTTCCCGCCGGATTATTGTTGTTGAACCCATCAATGACTTCCTGGGTGGAACCTGTCATAAACATTTTTGTAGCAGTCGCGCTGGGATTAACCGCATTGGCTCTTACTCCCCTTGCCATATAATCCAGCGCCATGCATCTAGTCAGATTGTTCACAGCCGCCTTCGAAGCGCTGTATACCGCACAGTTATATCCGCCCCGCTTGCCGCTCAAGGATGATACACTAATGATATTACCGCGTTTTCTTGCCAGCATCTGTGGCAGAAAATATTTGCTCATTAAAAACGGGCCTTTTACATTGATCGCCATCTGCAAATCATAGTCCTCCTCCTCTACATCGGCAACTTCTCCTCCGATGAAAATTGCCGCGTTATTTACAAGGACATCACAGCCTCCCATTTTTTCATCAACAAATTTTACCAGAGCCTTTACATCCTCACTCTTGCTTTGATCACACTGACAAAAGAAAAGCTGTCCATTATCTACATATTCTTTCAGTTCTTCCAGCATTTCTTCTGACGCCTTTGTGCTTCTCGAAGTAAAGGTAACATTATCTCCATTTTTCAAAAAGGCAATCACAGTCTCTCTTCCCATACCAGAATTGCCGCCTGTCAATACGATTCTCTGCATTTTCTATGTTCCTCCTGTATTCTATAATTTATTTTTTATGTTTACCGCTTTCTATTTCCACCATGTCAGACAGGTGTCCAGTATTTTTTCCGCACTATCAACAGCAGTTTCAAGCCCTGGAAGCTCATTGGGAAAATATACGGATACTAATGCTACCGCAATTACTTTTCCGGTTTCCATTACATATTTGCTGTTTCTTCGAAGCGTCATTAAATCTACACCCTCATATTCAATGGTATTATGGTTTGGCACAAATTTTCCATCCAGAATGTCCGCGTCAATATGAAAATAAATATATTCAACGCTACCGCTCATTTTGTCGATTGCGCACTTCCATGTATCGAAGGAATTAAACGCGTCTGTATCGAGATGAACAAATTCACTGACTTGAAGCAGCTCTACTTCATCCTGATCCAAATTTCTCGCGTCAGAGATGATCAGATTCTTCTGTTCGATGGGTGTTACAAGGCCAACCGCTTTCCTCCATTCTTCCAGACAGACACCGCCGCATACGGCTACTGGCATCCCTCCGATCATTCCCAGCTCAGAAGTCTCAGGGCGATTCATATCGCCATGAGCATCCAGCCAAACCAGTCCCACCTTTTTTCCTGGCAGAGCTCTCTGGATACCGCCGGCAATTCCAACCGCGTGCCCACAGTTTCCGCCTACTGCCAGAATATATTTATTATTTTCGATTGCTTTTTTTGTGCTGTCGCTGATAACCTTTCCGAGTTGAATATTTGCTTCAATCGTTTCCGTTTCGTTTTCATGTCCTTGTTCCATCAGTTCTTTTATGTTCTGGTTCTGATATGTTTCGTGATCGTATCTGATTTTCTGGAAAGAAAAATCAAACTCATTTCTTTTATAAACCCCGTCCCTATGATACAGATCAATCTCTCTTTCCCCCGGTGTATAAAAGGTTGCGTGATAGGGTATTTCTAAAACTTCGATTTTCTTTGCTGTCATTTACGCTCTTGTCCTTTCTCCATAACGGTCGATCTTCCTTGCGATAATAAAGAGAATGATAGTTACGACTGCCAGTATTATAGCCGCATACATCAATAGGGTGCAGTAAATCGTTGTATCTCCTGTCAGCTTAAGGAATACATGTGTACAGATGCTGTATACCGCAAAAATCCCGATTGTAATTGTAATTCTTGTAATATCACCAAACGCTACACCTGTCTTCGGATTGATTTTATGGTTAGGGTCATCCTTATCAAGGCCTAAATACTTGCGTTTGAAAAAGAAGTACGCGACAGGTCCTGTTAATACTCCCAGAAGTCCAAAGAACAACGCGTCGGATGAATTGGTCAATATTGCAATCAGAATGATCAGCATAGCCGGAACAGACGCGATAATCAGCCCCTTTGTTCCTACCGGTACTTTGTATGGTCTTTCCAGATCCGGTTCCTTCACTCGTAGGAGGAAAGCGGCAAGAAACACCATGAAGAAGCTCAAGCCACCGAACAGAACAACCACAATCAGGATTTTATCAAATCCAAACTGTGCTAAAATCAGGCTGACAATTGCCATAGTAATAATTGCGAAGTCCGGTGTTCCATGTTTTTTGTTTATATGAGTAAACATTTTCGGGCACAAATTGTCATCACTTAATACAAAAAATCCTCTGGAGCCGGTAGCAAGTCCTATATTAAACAGCGACAAACATGCCAGAATTGCTGTTACAACAAAAATTGCCGTAAAAATCGGGCTGTTAGCAAGCTGTGACATGTTAACGAAGTTTACTTCTGTACCCCAGCTTTCCCATTGTCCGATAGATCCCAATCCTGCCAGTGTCGGAAGGAAATATAACAGTGCCAGAATCGGCAATGCGCGAATAATAACTTTCGGCAAAATCTGCGGATCTTCCAGTTCCCCGGTTATGGTCGATATAGAGTTAACTCCGCTGTACAGCCATACGCCCATTGAAACGCCAAATCCCAGACTGGCCCATACGGAAACATTCGGCGGGGTAATTGGAATAAACGGATTGGCGCTGTGATCCCAATGGATAAATCCCAGTACGGTAATAATCAGGAATGTAATGATGATAAATACTGAGAAAAAAGACGAAAGCGCTCCAACATCCTTTGCTCCTCTTAAATTAATATATGTAACAATAAACACAATCACAAACTTAACAATAGCTGAAGCAAGCGGTGTCAGGCTACAGAATGTATCAATGTATGAAACAGATAGGATAACATATAGTGTAGTGTCTGAGTACATACATCCTGTTCGCCACCAACAGGCTAAAAATCCCCAATATTCTCCCATACCTCTTTGAATCCATTTGTAGAACCCGCCTTCTTCCGGTATGGCTGAGCCCAATTCAGCTGATACCAACCCCAATGGCATGCCATACAGGATCGGCAGTACCATCAGCAGAATCAATGTTAATCCCGGTCCTACCAATGGAATCATCTCTTCAATTCCATAAGCCCCACTGGATACCGCGCAAAAAACCATGAAAAAAACAGTTAGAAAACCCATTTTTACTTTTTTTAAGCCGGTTTTGTCATTTGAACGATTTTCCATAATTGTCCTCCATTTAAAATATAATCTTTGGCCTAACTTAACCTTAAACCTGTGAGTTACACACAAGTCAATAAAAATAATTTGATTTTTTCTATTTTTATTAATAGAATAGACTTATGGAGGTACATGATGGATTATTTTAACAAATTCAAACGGGACAGATTAACTGTATCGGAAATGTCCAAACTCCGAAATATATCAATTGACACCTTAAAACACTACGACCGGATTGGTCTGTTAAAGCCAGCCTATGTCAATCCGCAAAATCAATATCGCTATTACTCTGCCGCTCAATACGATATTATCGGCCTCATCATAGAGCTACGTCAGCTGGGAATGTCTCTGAAGGATATAAAAAAGTATATAGAAAACCGAAACCTTGCTAATTCTCTTCAGCTTATGGAGGAAAAAGGCGCTGAGTTGAAAATACGTGTCAAAGAACTTGCGGAGCTTTCTGATTTAATACAAAAGAAAATTCAACTGATCAAGGAAAGCCAGAACCGTGCCGCGTTACAAGAGCTTATTATAGAAAAGGTGTTTCCTAAAAGATACGCCTTTACCTTTTTTCGAAATGTAAAAGATGATATTGAGGGCGCGTGTGCCGCTTTAGAATTGGAGCAGACTCTACACTCCAAAGCGCCTACTATCGCTGCCGCTAAGCTTGGCGCATTCATACCTGAAAAGGAATTATCCATCCAGTGCCAACAGGATACCTTTGTCAATTTCATTTTTATTCCTGAAGATGAGATCAACGCCTACGAAACAGTCATTGAAATTCCTAATGGCAAATACCTCTGTTCCCGTTATTTTGGTACCCTCTGGCAAAGACGGCATCAACTGAATCAAATGCTGAACTATATTAATTCCAACGGGCTTACAGTAATCGGAGATGGACTTCAGATCAATATCATTGATGAAACAGTTACAGAAAATGAAAATGAATTTGTCTTTGAGATACAAATCCCTATTGCGTAGCACCATAAATAAAAAGCAGGCTGCCTTGGGCCAGACTTTCAAAGCTAACTCAAAGCAACCCGCTTTTAAACAGGGTTTTATTTATTTTCTGCCGTTTCGAGGAATTCCAGTATCTCCGAAAGCCGCCGCTTTCCCTGAGGGGTAAACCGCACAAAGGGCTTCACACCGCCGTGTATCAGGATGCGCATGCCGTACTTGGCTGACAATTCCGCCAGAGCGCGCGGGCTGAGGCTATTCGCTTCGGCAAAATGAAAAAGGACCTTATTTCCCTCTTCATGGATTCTGGTAACGCACAGTTTTTCCGCCGCCGAGCGAATCCTGGAAACGGTAATGAGATTCAAGGTATCCCGCGGTATCTCGCCGAATCGGTCCATAAGCTCATCCACAATCTCCTCTTCATCCTCCCGACTTGCCACAGCGGCAATTTTTTTATACATCTGCAGCTTCAGCACTTCATCGGAAATATAGCGGTCAGGGATCAGAGCTGTCACATTCAGCTCAATAGAAGCTTCCTCCCGATCCGGATTCACAATTTCTCCGCCCAGGGCCCGCACTGCGTCGTCTACCAGCTTGCAGTACAGCTCATATCCGATATTCATCATATGTCCGTGCTGCTCGGTCCCCAGCAGATTTCCCGCTCCCCGAATTTCCAGATCCCGCATGGCCACCTTAAAGCCCGCGCCGAATTCGGTAAATTCCCGGATAGCCCGGAGCCGCTTTTCCGCCACCTCCGAAAGGCTCTTATCCTTCTGGAACATCAGGTAAGCATAGGCCATCCGGTTGGAGCGCCCTACTCTGCCCCGCAGCTGATACAGCTGGGAAAGGCCAAACCGGTCCGCATCCAGAATGATCATAGTATTTACATTTGGAATATCGATTCCCGATTCGATAATGGTGGTGGCTACCAGCACATTGTACTCTCCCTGTACAAAATCCATAATCACATTTTCCAGATGGTGCTCATTCATCTGCCCATGGCCTACCGCGACTCTCGCTTCCGGCACCAGCTCTTCAATGTGGGCGGCTATTTTGTTGATTCCCTTCACTCGATTAAAGACCACATAGACCTGCCCTCCCCGATCCAGTTCCTTCTCGATGGCGTCGCGAAGGAGCGCGTCATCCTGCTCCAGTACATAAGTCTGGACCGGATACCGCTCTTCCGGCGGTTCTTCAATAATGCTCATATCCTTGATTCCTACAAGGGACATGTGCAGGGTCCTGGGAATCGGCGTCGCGGAAAGGGTCAGAACATCCACATTCTTTTTCAGCTGCTTGATGACTTCCTTATGCTGAACGCCGAACCGCTGTTCCTCGTCGATAACCAGCAGACCCAGTTCTTTATATTTTACATCTTTAGACAGCAGCCGATGCGTCCCGATCACAACATCCACACTGCCCTTTGACAGACCGTCCAGAACCGCTTTCTGCTGAGCCTCGCTTCGAAAACGGGACAAAAGCTCCACCTTGAACGGAAACTTTTCAAACCGTTCTTTCAAGGTGTAATAATGCTGGCTGGCCAAAATCGTAGTTGGCACCAGCACGGCGGCCTGTTTGCCGTCGGCCGCGCATTTGAACATGGCCCTGGCCGCCACTTCTGTTTTTCCAAATCCCACATCGCCGCAGAGCAGCCGGTCCATGGCCGTATCCCGCTCCATATCTTTTTTAATTTCTTCAATACAGCGAAGCTGGTCATCGGTTTCCGTGTAGGGAAAACTGTCTTCGAATTCTTTCTGCCAGACCGTGTCTTCTGAAAAAGCGTGCCCCTTTTCCATCTGTCTCGCGGCAGATACCTCCAGCAGCTCTTTTGCCATATTCGCGATGGCGGCCTTTGCCTTTGCTTTTGTAACCTTCCATTCACTTCCGGACAGTTTGTTCAGCTTTGGGCTCGCAGCGTCCGCTCCTACATATTTCTGGACGATATCCATCTGCTCTACCGGCACATAAAGAATGTCCCGCCCGCTGTACTTGATTTTCAGATAATCCTTCTTTACGTTCTGCACCCGCAGCTGCTCGATGCCTACAAATTTTCCGATACCGTGATTTTCATGGACCACATAGTCGCCCTGCCGCATATCCGCAAAGGATCGGATAGGCTGCCCCATATCATGGGAAGCCTTCTTTTTCCGCTTTTTCTTCTTTGGCGTTCCAAAGATATCCCCCTCCCAGATATAACAGAATTTTTCCTCTGGAAAATCAATACCTCCGGTCAGGCTTCCCTGCTTCACCCACACTCTGGATAAAAGTCCTGCCCGCTCCAGAAAATCTTCCATATTGGAGACCCGTTCTTTGCTTGCGCAGACGATCGTTACCTTGTAGCTGTTTTTCAGATAGTTTTTAATTTCCGTTTCCAGAAGATCCATTTTTCCATTGAACGCCAGGGTTGGCTTGCTGACGATATTGCGTATTTCCGCAAGTGAGTCCACCCCTTTGATGGTCTTTTGGAAAGGCGTAAAAAGGTAGGCCCGTTCCATCTGGTAGAGCTTCAAATAATCATTTTTATTTGAAAAATGCTTTAGGTCGGAAGGGATTGCCTGTCCTCGCTCCAGCAGAGTCTTAAAATCATCCGCCGTTTCTTTATCTCTTGCCTCCAGATTTTCCAGAATTCTGGAAGGGTCATCCACCATGATTACCGGGTCCTTCATGTAATCCCAAATGTATTCTGTCTCATCGTAAAAGTAGTACAGATAATTTTCCAGCTGCTGCAGGTTCATACCGTTTTCCGCGAATTCTACCAGCTGATCCCTTCTGGCTTTCAGATTTTCTCCCCGCTCCAGTTCTTCCGGGCTGAGTCCGTCGCCGGAAAACTTTCGGATCTGACCCGCGTAGGCCTGTTTAATTTTCGCAACGGCTTTTTCAAAGATCTCTCTGTCCTTCAAAAGCTGCTCAGCCGGATATACCTGGATATATTTCAGATTTTCAATGGACCTTTGTGTGTCCGGGTCAAAGCTCCGTATCGAATCAATCTCTGTGTCGAACAGTTCGATCCGGTAAGGGGCTTCTCCATCCGCTGTAAAAATATCCAGAATGGAACCCCGCAGGCTGAACTGTCCCCGCCCGTCTACCAGCGGCATTCGCTCATATCCCATGAAGGACAGCTTCTCCTTCACCTGGTCCAGGTCGATTTCTTCTCCCCGGGTAAGCCGCAGCGCCTTTTCCTCAAACACCGAATGAGGCGGAAGCTTCCTGATCGCGCCGCTTGCCGGAGCCACGACGACGCAGTCTTCTCCGGTCCGCAGAGCCTTAAGGATCGCGAGCCTTTCCAGCATTTGGTCGTGGTTCTTTGCCTCAAATCGGATAAAGCCCTCTTCTTCCGGCGGCAAAACATGAATATTTTTGTCCACAAAAAAAGAAAGGTCTGTAGCCAGGCGTTTTGCTCTTATGTAAGAGGAAACCACCACCAGGCACTGGCCCTTTGCTTCTTCCTTTAGAATTTTCCCAATTACAGGAGCTACCCGGCTTTCGGAAGCTCCCGTAATATTAATCATTCCCATTTTCGTCATCCTTCTTTTTCTCCGAAGTCTTCTGTCTTATATTGTATTCGTTCATAGCCTTATCTATGCCCTTCTCTACAATACATTCCGCCGCAAGGACCGCTCTTGTTACAGCTTCCTCCAGCGGTTCTTTTTCCTCCTTAGAGAAACCGCCGATCACAAAATCCTTCAGCTCCCCTTTCCTTCCGTCTCCCAGACCGATCCGGATTCTGGGAAACTGATCGGAGCTGAGACACTGAACAACGGAACGCATGCCGTTGTGGGTCCCGGCGCTGCCCTTTTTCCGAATACGGACTGTTCCCATAGGGATGTCGATATCATCGTAGATGACCACCAGCTTTTCCATGTCCTCTTTATAATACGCCATTACTTCCCGCAGAGACTGTCCGCTCAGATTCATGTAGGTCTGAGGTTTGACCAATAAAACCTTTTGGCCGGAGATACGTCCCTCTCCGACCAAAGCTTTATGTTTGATTTTATTGATTTTTATGTCGTTTCGCTCCGCCAGGAGATCCAGGGCGATAAAGCCAATGTTGTGGCGGGTATTTTCATACTTTCGCCCCGGATTTCCAAGTCCCGCAATAATATACATAGATCGTCGCTTTCCTTTCGCTGTTTAATCAAACAGTCTGCTGATGGACCCATTGGTAAAGATTCTGGTCATAGCTTCCGCAAAGAGCGGCGCTACAGAAAGCATCTTCATTCTGCTCATTCTCCGTTCCTGTGGAATTGGAACCGTATTCAGCATTACCAGTTCTTCAATGGCGGAATCCTCCAGCCTCTGCTTTGCGGGGCCGGACAGTACGCCGTGAGTCGCGCAGGCCCGAACACTCTTCGCGCCCAGATCCTTCAGAGCGTTAGCCGCGTTGGTGATGGTTCCTGCCGTATCGATCATATCGTCCACCAGGATACAGTTCTTTCCCTTAATATCCCCGATAATGTTCATGATCTCGCTCTTGTTCGGTTCAGGCCGTCTCTTGTCTACAATGGCAATCGGCGCGTTGAGAGGCTCCGCCATGCTTCTTGCTCTTGGAACACTTCCATGATCAGGGGATACAATTACCAGATCTTCGATTCCTTTTTCTTTAAAGTATTTTGTAAGGATCGGCAGCCCTACAAGGTGATCCACAGGAATGTCAAAATACCCTTGAATCTGCGCAGCGTGAAGGTCCATAGTTACAACCCTGTCCGCGCCTGCCGCCATAAGAAGATTTGCCACCAGCTTTGCCGTAATCGGATCTCTTGCCTTTGCCTTTCGATCCTGACGCGCGTATCCGTAATAAGGAATTACCGCGTTGATACGGCCCGCGGAGGCCCGCTTCATAGCATCAATCATAATCAGGACTTCCATCAGATTGTCGTTGACAGGATCGCAAGTGGACTGAACAATATATGTATCGATCCCTCTGACGGTCTCCCAAAGATTTACGGAGATCTCTCCATCACTGAATTTGGTTACTGTGGCTTTTCCCAGTGGCTTTCCCATAATCGCCGAGATTTCTTCCGCCAATTCCAGGTGTGAGTTTCCTGTAAAAACTTTGTAATCTGAAAATGCTCCATTTTTCATGTGTACCTTTTACCTCTTCTTTCTCTTTTTTTGCAAAAACGTTACATTTATTTCCTCTTTTTATTTAAAATCCCTCTTTTTTCGACCCATCCTTCCAGAGTTCTTCCCTTTGACCGGGCCACATACAGGGCTCCGCCAGGGACATCCTGGGTCACTGTGCTTCCTGCCGCCACATAAGCGCCTTCTTCTACTACAACCGGCGAAACCAGGTTGCTGTTGCAGCCGATAAACGCGCCGTCTTTGACAACGGAACGATATTTCTGACTTCCGTCATAATTGACAAATACAACGCCGCAGCCCAGGTTTACATTTTTACCTACATCCGAATCTCCGATGTAGGTCAGGTGGGACGCCTTGGCTCCGTCACCCATAGAAGAATTCTTTACTTCTACGAAATCTCCTACTTTACAGCCGCTTCCAATATCGCTTCCCGGTCTGAGATAAGCAAAAGGGCCTACGCTTGTTTTGCTGCCCACTTTGCTTTCCAGAATCACGGAGCTCTGTACTGTCACACCGTCTCCGATGGATGAGTCCACGATCCGGGAATTCTGTCCGATTACACAGTCCTCACCGATTGTAACATTACCTTCCAGTACAACGCAAGGGTAAATCGTCGTTCCCGCGCCAATTTGTACGGTTTCATCGATATAAGCGGCCTTCAGGTCGATAAACCTGACGCCATTTTCCATATGCTTTAAGTTGATTTCCAGTCTTTTCTTTTCGATCGCTTCATATTCCTGTAAATTCATTTTCTCTCTCCTAAGCGTTCCTGCTTCGATCCTTTTCCAGGATCCTCTCTCCTACTCGATAGATATCTCCCGCGCCCATGGTTATAACCAGATCTCCCGGCTGGGCATTGCTGTACACAAAATCCGCGATTTCTTCAAAATCCGCGAAGAAATAGGCTTCCTTATCCGGATGTGTGGCCTTGACCTGTTCCGCCAGCTCTTTGGAGCTGATTTTATGGATGTTCTTTTCTCTGGCCGCATAGATTTCCGCAAAAACCACCTTATCTGTATCTCCGAAGGATTCCGCGAAATCATCAAAGAGCGCCATAGTCCTTGTGTAGGTATGAGGCTGGAACAGACACCACAGCTTGTTATGCTTCATATTCTTCACAGCGGAAAGGGTCGCTTTGATTTCCGTAGGATGATGCGCGTAATCATCGATGATTTTAATTCCATTTGAGGTCGTACCCAGAATATCAAACCGTCTCTGGGTCCCGGTAAACTGCCGCAGCGTATCAGCGATATCCCGCTCGTCAACACCAAGGATGTGACAGCAGGCAAACGCCGCCAGAGAATTGAGGATATTATGTTCCCCCGGTACGGAAAGCTGAATATTGCACAGGGTCTTTCCCCCGTGATTTACATTGAAGTCCGGCATCCCGTCCGCGTTGAAGGTAATATCGCTGACGTAGTAGTCACAGCTTTCGTGAAAACCGTAGGTCACTACGTTTGGTCTTCCCTCTACGACGCTTTTGACAAATGGATTCGCGTCATAAGCAATAATCGTTCCGTCCTCTGGTACCAGAGAAGCAAACTTTTCAAAGGAGCTGGCGATATGGTCGATATCCTTGAAATAATCCAAGTGATCCGAGTCAATGTTTAAAATGATTTCGATTTTCGGCTTGAGGCACAAAAAGCTGTCCATATATTCGCAGGCTTCTGTAACAAAATGCTGACTCTTTCCTACTTTTACATTGCCTCCAATCTCAGCGAGATTTCCGCCCACTAAAATCGTCGGGTCCTTCTGAGCGTTCTTTAAAATCAAAGAAACCATAGAGGTTGTCGTAGTTTTTCCGTGAGTCCCTGAAATAGCGATACTGCTTTCATATTCGCTCATCAGAAGTCCCAGGATCTCCGCCCGGGACGCGGTAGGGATTCCCTGCTGTCTGGCTCTGGCAAGCTCCGGGTTGTCATTTCCTACCGCGGCAGAGTAGACGATTAAATCCGCTCCTTCTACGTTTTCCGCTCTATGGCCTAAAAATATATGGGCTCCATCCGCAGTGAGCCGTTCTGTAATGTCACTTTGTCTCATATCTGAGCCTGTGACTGTGTATCCTCTGGCAATTAAGATCTCAGCAATGGCGGAAAGGCCAATCCCTCCGATCCCAATACAATGTATCTGCTTACAATCAGATAAATTCACCATTGTCTCTTCCTCCCTGGTCATGATAAAACGATTATACCATAATTCATTAGAAAAATACCTTCTATTTGACAAAAAAAACAAAAACGAATATCATCATATTATTCTATATTGCGCGTTCATTTTTTCAGGAGGAATTTTAATGAAAAGAACTCAGAGGGTCGGGGCCCTGATTCAGATCCTTACAGGATCTCCCAACCGGGTATTTTCTCTCGGTTATTTCTGCAATCTCTTCCGCGCCGCCAAATCCAGCGTCAGCGAGGATATTGCCGCTGCCAGAGAAATCACCGCCTTTACTGGTCTTGGCGTGATCGAAACGATTCCCGGCGCGTCCGGCGGCGTTCGGTATGTTCCCTGTATTTCAGATGAAAAGGCGGCGGAGGTTCAGGAAACACTCTGCGGAATGCTGCGGGAGGAAAGCCGCGTCCTGGGCGGAGGTTTTCTGTATACATCCGATATTATGTTTCATCCTGCCATGGTAAAGGATATGGCGCAGATCTTCGCGCGCAAATTCCAGGGCCGCGGAGCCGACTATATTGTTACGATTGAAACCAAAGGGATCCCCCTGGCATTGAAAACCGCGGAGCTGCTGGATCTTCCCTCTGTGGTGGTACGAAGAGAAGCCAAAATCTCAGAAGGAGCGACCATGAGCATCAACTATCTTTCCGGTTCTTCAGAGCGTATGCAGAAAATGTCGATTTCCAAACGAGCGGCTCTCAGCGGCTCCCGGGCTCTGATCATCGATGACTTCATGCGGGGAGGCGGCAGTGTAAAGGGGATCAGCGACATTCTGGCGGAATTCGATACTCAGGTGGCCGGAATCGGTGTCGCCATTGCCAATATCGCCCCCAGCAAGAAGAAAATTACAGACTATACGCCTCTGGTCTATTTAGGCCATGTAGATGAAGATACCAAGGCGGTAGAAGTCTTCCCAAATAGTCAGATTTTTTAAAATTGTTCTTGTATTTTACCAATTTATACTGTATACTAGATATTGGATGTATTCTAAAACATGAACATATTGTCAGCAGAAAGGTTGGTAACTAATAATGAATATCACTGATGTTAGAATCCGTAAAGTAAATGACGAAGGAAAAATGAAAGCCGTTGTATCGATTACGTTTGATGACGAGTTTGTGGTACATGACATTAAAATTATCGAAGGACAGAACGGCCTGTTTATAGCAATGCCAAGCAGAAAAATGGGAGAAGGTGACTTCCGTGATATTGCTCATCCACTTGTTTCTGAGACAAGAAACAAGATCAAGGAAGCAATCTTTGCCGAATATGACAAGGTTCTGGCTGAAAAGAGCGCAATGGAAACAATGACGGAAGAATAGAATACACCCACGAATAAAAAACGCAAAGAGACTGTCCACCCGTAACCGCAATGGGAACAGTCTCTTTTTTATACGCGGAGGTTTATCTTTTCCGCCTCAGAACCAGCCGTCTTCAATTATTTCTCATATACGATCTTCCCGTCCATGACTGTCAGGTCTACCGAGGCCTCTTTTAGCTCTTCCGCGGGGATTCCAAAGAGATCCCGGTCCACCACAATAACATCAGCCAGCTTTCCTTCAGCCAGGACTCCGATATCATCCCGGTTATACGCCTTTGCCGCACCTACCGTATAAGCAGTCAGGGCTTCCGCCAGTGTGATACGCTCCCGCGGATTTACGCCGGTAGGCTTTCCATCATCATCCAGTCTGGTAACTGCCGCGTAAACGCTAGGGAATGGGTCAAAATCCACAACCGGGTAATCCGTCCCAAAGGCCAGCTCCGCGCCGCTGTCTAAAAGACTTCTGTGGGGCCATTCCCATCTGCATCGCTCCCTTCCGATACGCCCGATCTTTTCGTTAAAATCCAGCGTCAGATGATAGGGCTGCATGGATGGAATGACGGAAAGCTCCGCAAACCTTGGAATGTCATCCGGATGGATGTTTTCAATATGCTCTATTGTATTGCGGAAGGGCAGCTGGCCGTTGGCCTTCCTGGACTCTTCATACATATCCAGCGCCATCCGCACGGAACCATCCGCGATGCAGTGGAGCCTTACGGGAAGACCCGCCTTGTTCGCCGCCTTAATATAGCGGGTATTGTCTTCCTGGGAAGCGTTGGGAACATCCACGCCCCTTGTCTGCGGCCTGTCCGCGTAAGGCTCTAAAAGCAGTCCGGTAAAGGTAGAAGTCACTCCATCGAGGAAGCCCTTTACTCCGCTCAGCCTGAGCTTTTCGGAGCAAAACCGCTCTTTATATTCCAGGGCTTTTGTAAAATCCGTATACCCGTCCAGCTTTGTGTACAAATGGAGCCTGCAGGTCAGTTCCCCCTCCTCTTCCATCTTTTTGACGACGGAATAATTTCGATAGGTCGTATCGTTATAGTCGTCAGCAGACATTTCACTGATGGAAGTAACGCCGCATTTGTTGATGTGACGCAGAAAATCTCTGTGTACCTGCTTCATCTGCTCCAGCTCCAAGTCCATCACTTTCGCCATGGCGGGCTGAAAAGCGTCCGGTTCGAAGAGGAGGCCGCTCAGCTCTCCGTTTTCCAGTTTTCCGACCGACCCGCTCTTTGGCTTCATATCCGCCGTGATCCCCGCTTCCTCCAGCGCTTTACTGTTCATCCAGAAGGTATGACAATCGGCGGAAATTAGATACACAGGTCTTTCGGGAATCGCTTCATCCAGACTTTGTTTTGTAGGCAAAGGAGCGTCGTTCCAGTTTGCCGGAAACCACCCGATTCCCAAAATCCGTTTTTCTTCCGGATGTTCTTTGGCAAAGTTCCGGATCATCTCTACGCATTCCGCCTCAGAGGTGGAAGCGGAAATGGCGTCGCACATATGGTCGCTGGCGGAAATCGCCCCCACAAAGTAGTGGACATGGGCATCGATAAAACCCGGCATAATCAGTTTGTTTCCATAGTTTCGCACCTCTGTCCCCGGACCGGCAAGCCGCTCCGCCTCCGGGCCCGCAGCCAATATTTTATTGCCCTTTATGGCTACCGCTCCGGAAACAGGTTCCGGCGAAAGACCGGTAAAGATACGGCTGCTTTTTAAAATCAGATCCGCGTTCATATTCTTCTCCCCCTTTTACACACTGACAAATCCTACAATAAGGAACGCAATAGCCGCCAGAGCCGCGGACCCCAGAACATATGGCGCGACAGCCTTAATCTGGGTCATGTTCGGTACGCCAGTTCCCGCGGAAGTCATAAATACAGCGTCAGAGTAGAAGCAGAATTTGCTTCCGAAGGCAACACCGGACATGATGGCCGCGACGATAATCGCCGGGTCGATTCCCATATTTACAGCCAGCGGCACAAAGATGGGAACGGTAATGACAATCAGCACCCAGAAGCTTGCCGCCGCAAAGGCTACTCCCGCTACAACCACAAAGGCGATGGCAGGAAGCAGGCTCGGAGGTACGGTCCCTGTCAGGCCATTGATGACAAAGGTGGAAAATCCCATTGCGTCATTGGCGGAGCCCAGTATGTAAGCAAAGCAGATGAGGAAGGCCAGCGACGCCATTCCGGTTATTCCCTCAAACAGGGCATCCATAAATTCAGACAAGGTCATGATTCTCTGCGCCAGGTACAGAATCAGCTGCACAATAAGGGCCGCGATAATTCCATGAACCACACTGTTATCACAGATAATCATAACAACGATCAGCACTACAATCGGTATAATAAAATTCAGCGGTGAAGATGGCTTTACATCTTCGCTTCCGCCCTCCATATTTACAATAGAAGAGCCTCCCGCGGCTTCTTCCGTAAGGAGCGGTCCGCCCGCGTCTACTCTTTCGTAGGCCTTTTTAATCAGCCCCACTTTAGGGATCACACCCAGCGCGACCAGCAGACATACCAGAATCGCGATAATCGGGAAAAACATGTACGGCAGCGCTCTTACATAATCGCCGAAGCCCAGTCCCTGTTCACTCATGGTCCCGATGGCAAAGGCGGCCCAGCTGGTGAATGGAATCAGGACGCAGACACAGGCTCCCATAGAGTTGACGCCATAGGCCAGATGCTCTCTTGGAATCCGGTTCCGGTCTGTCGTTTCTTTCATAGAAAAGGAAACAGCCAATACATTGAGGTAATCGTCCACGAACATGATGATTCCCATGAGCCAGGTTGCTACCATGGCTTTTTTACGGGTGTTCGCGAATTTGGATATAATGTTGCTGAATCCAAGCAGCGCCCCTGATTTCTCAAAGAGCTTGATAATAGCGCCGAAACCCAGCAGCAGGATCAGCAGAAACTGGTAGGATTCATTGGACAGAGCTCCATAGAGCCATCCTACATAGCCATTGAAAATATCTCCCTTAAATACAAGGGCCGCGCCCACAATTGTCGAAAGTATGATCATCTCAGGCATTCTCTTGGTAATCAGCACCCCGATGATCAGAACGGCGATGGGTATACAGGAAATAAAACCATATTCCATTTTTCTTCCTCCTTAAAACAGTTCATAAATAATTGCAGCAGCTGCGCAGATCAATGCTTTATGGTATTATAAAAGAAGTTTGAAAATTTAGAAATTACCTGTTGGCGTAGTTTTTATTCCCCGAAATCATGGGATATACTCCAAAAGTATTAGCTTTTTTAGTATTAAGGAGTAGCGATTTCAGCAAAAAAGTATAGTATAATAAACATGAATGTTAAATCTTTTGGAAAGGGAAAGGTGCTGATTTTATGACAGAGAAAAACAGCGTCATGCTGCTGAATGATATTATTTACAGAATTCATACCACCGAAAACTTTGATGAAATGCGCAGATCCGTTCTGGAGTTGCTTCAATACCTGATCCCCTGCCCCTGCTCAGCCTTTTATCTGGCGTCAGCCAAGACCCCTTATGAACTGGAGCGTCCCATCGGAGTCGGATTGACGGAAGACCGGCTCCAAACATATCTGGAGCAGTATCAGGAGCTGGATTATACCCGCTGGACCTTTGCGGCTCCCGCGGCCAGCGCTTATCGTGAAACGGATCTGATGCATGATGAAGCCCGGGTCAATACGCCTTACTACAAAGCTATGTTCGAGCCCTCCGGAATCCATTATTCCGCAATTATGACGATTATTCACCAGGGAGTATTTCTTGGCGTTATCAACCTGTTCCGGCCTCGGTCGGACGGCGATTTCACAGATGAAGAAATGTTTTTTCTGGATATGCTGAAGGGACATCTGGGCTATCGTCTTTACCACTCCCTTCAGAAAATGAAAGAACGGGAAAAAATCTATCCGACTCAGGAAGAACTGCGAAAGCAATATTCCCTTACAAACCGGGAAACGGAAATCGTCTATCTGCTGCTGGACGGCGTATCTAAATCGCTTATCTGCGATCAGCTGTGCATCAGCCCCAATACGTTAAAAAAGCACACACTAAATATATATAAGAAATTAGGCGTCAAAAGCTGGCGGGAGCTGTTTTCCTTACTGAAATAACGCAGTCTCAAAATCTGTAAAGAAAACCAGCGTAAGGAAAAACGCAAGTACCCCGCAAGGCAAATCTTTTTGTGAATTGCGTATAAAACTTTACAAATTTAACCTTATTTCCTATGATTTTTTCAATCAATCCTTTGAAAAAGTCTAGCTTTTATACGCAATCTCAGCTTTTTCTTTTTTGGTGTACATATTCTGTATACGCATTATATTAAAAAAACGCTTTGGTGTATACTAAGGGCCTTTGAGCTAGGAGTACTACGCCGAACATCCCTCCATCGGTCCGAAAGATGGGCCAACGCGCTATTGTTATATTAGAGCGGCAAGAAGAGGACCCGGGCTGAAGCGGTTAAAGCCGCCGCCCGAGCCAAAGAAGCAGGCTGTTTATAACAAATTATCCTCCTGCACGATAATTTTTGAAGCGTCTTCATTGCGAAGCGCCAGCACCGCGCCCATCACTTCGTACGCAATGGGATTTTGAGCAGGACTTTTAAAAAGCGTTTTTACTTTCAGTGAGGGCGCGAATCCCATATCCGTCAGTCTGTCCTTTTCCCGTCCTGCCGCGTTAATTTCTACAACGGTTCCCAGACAGCCGACAGGAAGCTGAGAAAGATCAAAGATATCAGAGTTCATAGAATTTCTCCTTTTTTAGTATGCAGGAAGCGTAATTCCTGGTTTTAGTTCTTATGTAAAGTGCGGAGGATTTTATGAAATTCGTGGAATGAAACGCGGGTTTATGGGATAATATAATGCAGTATATGAAGAAAAGGAGCAGAGTGTTCATTGGTATATAAATCGGAGAAAAAAATGAAAAATTTCTTTTATTTTATCTAAAAAAATCTATTGACAGAACGGTGCGCAAATGGTAATATAGTTCTTGCAGTCACGCAAAAGTGCTGAATGTGGCGGTGTAGCTTAGTTGGCTAGAGCGTCCGGTTCATACCCGGAAGGTCGGAGGTTCGACTCCTCTCGCCGCTACCACTTCGGGCGTTTAGCTCAGCTGGGAGAGCACCTGCCTTACAAGCAGGGGGTCATAGGTTCGAGCCCTATAACGCCCACCAAATTGCGGTCCGGTAGTTCAGTTGGTTAGAATGCCAGCCTGTCACGCTGGAGGTCGACGGTTCGAGCCCGTTCCGGATCGCCAATTTTTTTCGAAGTTCAGACTTGCATAATAACTGCAAAGCATATATAATAGATATGCGATATGTGGTGGGTATCGTCAAGTGGTTAAGACAATGGGTTGTGGCTCCATTATGCGTGGGTTCGAATCCCACTATCCACCCCAATTTTATAATAATGATGGGGTATCGCCAAGTGGTAAGGCAATGGATTCTGATTCCATCATGCGCAGGTTCGAATCCTGCTACCCTAGCCAATAAAAGGGCAAAGTTCATCCTTTGCCCGCAATATGGCGACATAGCCAAGTGGTAAGGCAGAGGTCTGCAAAACCTTTATTCCCCAGTTCAAATCTGGGTGTCGCCTCCAGAAAAACTCCGAACTTATAAAAAGGTTCGGAGTTTTTTTATTGCGTTTAAGGTGCTATTCCACAGTGCCAGGGCTTATAATTGTATCTGCTGCCGTTGCCAGTGCTTGGCGCCGCAGTGAGACAGATGCCCAAATCATGCCGCAATTGACAAAGACAGCCAGGATATGTTTGTGGTATAATGTCCTCATGAAGAATGTAATACGAAGCACCACCCAGACAGCCCAGCTGTTTATGTCCCAGTACATGCGTCCCGGCGAAACGGCCATAGACGCCACCTGCGGAAATGGACATGACACCCTGGCGCTGGCGAAAATGGGCGCAGGAAATATTTACGGATTTGATATTCAGGAATCCGCAATCCGCAATACAACAGAATTACTGATCAGAGAAGGCTTTTATTCTGAAAAAATCCATCTTATCAGGGATGGACATGAAAATATGAGGGATCATATAAATGAGAAGGCGCGGGTCATTGTGTTTAATCTGGGATACCTGCCTTCCGCGGCAAAAGAGATCACCACCAGAAAAGAAACCACCCTGGCAGCAGTCAAAGCAGCTCTGACGCTGCTCAAAAAAGATGGACTGCTCTGTATCACCATGTACAGCGGTCATCCCGGCGGCCAGGAGGAAAAGCAGGCTGTTCTTGATTTTGCCGCCTCTCTGGACGAGCGCCGCTACCACGCAGCCTATATCAATCTGTACAATCAGAGGAATCATCCTCCTGAAATATTACTGATCACATCAAAAAGGGGTGTTGAAATTGAAAAAGACTAAAATTGTATGTACTCTGGGACCTGCCAGCAGCAGCGAAGACGTACTGGAAAAAATGCTGTTATCCGGTATGAATGTAGCTCGGCTTAATTTTTCCCACGGAGATCATCAGGGGCACAGGGAAATGATCAAAAAATTCCGCCGCGTTCGTGACAGATTGGGCCTTCCCGCCGCTGTATTGCTGGACACAAAGGGGCCTGAAATACGCCTGGGTGACTTTGCGGAAAGCAGTGTCACGCTGGAAAAGGGCCAGACCTTTACGCTTACCGCTTCCGAAATCGTTGGAAATCAGCAGCGCTGCGCCATTACCTACAAAAACCTGGCATCCCAGGTAAAGCCCGGTACCGCCATCCTTATCGATGACGGAAAAGTCGCGTTGAAAGTCCTTCGCGTTGAAGGAAAGGATGTGGTATGTAAAGTAACCGGCGCTGGAAAAATCAGCAACCGCAAAGGGGTCAATGTGCCGAAAACCCATCTGGAGCTTACCTATCTCAGCGAAGCCGATAAAAAGGATCTTCTCTTTGGTATTGAAAACGACGTGGATTACATTGCCGCGTCCTTTGTGCGCACAGCGCGGGATGTAATGGATCTGCGGGACTTTCTCTCGGCAAATGGCGGTGACTCCATCAAGATTATATCAAAAATCGAAAACATGGAAGGCATCCATAACTTCCGCAAAATTCTCGCCTGCTCCGATGGTATCATGGTAGCCCGCGGAGACATGGGTGTGGAAGTAAACTTCGCAAAGCTTCCAGGTCTGCAGAAGAAAATTATAAAGGAATGCTGCCAGGCTGGAAAGATTGTCATTACGGCAACACAGATGCTGGAATCTATGACCGCGAATCCCGCTCCAACCAGAGCCGAGATCACAGATGTAGCAAACGCTGTATTTGACGGCACTTCCGCGGTAATGCTGTCTGGAGAAAGCGCAATGGGACGCTACCCCGTGGAAACCGTAAAGATCATGTCTAAAATCGTCAAGCAGGCGGAAATCGACGCTTTTGATGTGGATCTTTATAAAATCATGGACTACGAAATGGACCCGATGGATAACTCCAACGCGATCGGACACGCCGCCTGCACTACAGCGCAGGACCTGAAAGCAAAGGCGATCCTGGCCATCACAAAATCCGGTTACACAGCGGAAAAAATATCAAAATTCCGCCCAAGGCAGCCAATCGCCGCCGCTACACCGACAGAAAAAGCCTTTCATCAGCTGGCGCTTTCCTGGGGCGTATATCCTATGCTGACTTCCTATGAAGACCATTGGGACAGTCTCTTTGCGCAGGCAGTGGAAAAGGCGAAAGAAAGAAACATCATGAAAGACGGCGACACCGTCGTTGTCAGCGCCGGGCTTCCATTGCAGAGCACCGGCCGGACCAATCTGATCCGTGTGGAAACGGTTTGAGATTTCTTTCTATTGTTATAAGGCCGCCTATAAAACAAAAGAGCGGAAGGCCGGAGGACATTTCAAGGTCCCCTCACCCTTCCGCTCTTTGGCTATATCCTTTACAGCCCCAGATTGTAGATCCGGTTGGCGTTTTCAAAAAATACCTTTTCATGATACTTCTCCGGCACCAGTCGGCTGATAAAGGAAATGTACTCTTCCAGATTCACCAAAGGCCAGTCGGTCCCAAACATGACATCATCGTACTCACGCAGATACCCCAGCCAGGTTCTGAGTGCGTCCATGTATCCGGCCTTTTCAGAAAAGAGCTGATCAAGGCAGACCCTTCCCTCCAGCAGACCGGAAATATCCGTCGCTACATTTTCATTTTTACTTACCACCGCGGCCGCGTCCATGAGCCAGGGATTCCCGTAATGGCACATGATAAATTGGACGTCCGGGTGATCAGCCGCCGCCTGGTCCAGGCTGAGGGGATGGCTGTATTTCAGGTAGGCCCCAGGCGTAGAGGTTTCTCCCATATGAACAGCTACCGGCTTATGATACGCCTTTGCCAGCTCATAGACTGGTTCATAGCCCGGATCGCTGACATAGACCGGCGTATACCCCGGATAAAGCTTGATCCCTACACACTGCGGCCTCTTCAGATTTTCTTCCAGTTTATCGATTTCATCAGAAGTCAGTTTTCCCTCCAGACAGGTGCTGTCCAGTCCGACGCAGTATCGAAGGAACTCCGGATAGATGTGCTCCTTTGGATCTACGGTACGGTTGCCCATGACAATGCCCAGGGCAATCCCCAATTTGTTATATATTTGCTGTAAATGCGGGCCGGAATTTTTATGTCCCGCCGCATCGGCAAGCTCTGAAAATTCTTCTATTTCCATACAAAAATGCAAGTGCGCGTCAATGATTTTCACAAAAGCTCTCCCTTCCTTTTATCTTCTCCCATTATACCCGCTTTACCGTGAAAACTAAAGGTTTTTCCCATATTTTCCGCATCAGGCGCCGCAGGGATATTTGTATACCCCTATATATTATTTATATATCCTTTCCTCTTGTGGCAAACGAAAAAAAGACTATAATAAGAATTTGTAAATTGAGCCCAATACTGAAAAAACGATAACTAATTTGCTCAATATTACGAGGGGGTGTTAACAATTATGTTTCAACAAATTATTTCCATCGCGATTTTCGGAATCGTAATCCTTGCCATCGTATCAGAAAAGGTCCATCGTTCTGTTGCCGCGGTCGCGGGAGCGGTTGCGCTGGTTCTTTTCCGGGTACTGACCGTAGACAGCGCGGTAAGTTATATCGACTTCAATACCATCGGCGTCCTGATCGGTATGATGCTCTTTGTCGCAGTTGTAAAAAATTCCGGTATTTTTGAATATATCGCCATCCGGGCGGCAAAGCTGACAAAAGGAAATCCCTGGTACATCATGGTTATCTTTGTCCTGATCACAGCCGCGCTTTCCGCTTTTTTGGATAATGTCACTACGGTTCTTCTGATCGGACCTATGACCATCGCCATCACCCGGATCTTAAAGCTGAATCCGGTTCCTTTTCTCATCACCCAGATTCTGGCCTCCAATATCGGCGGTACCGCGACACTCATCGGCGATCCGCCCAATATTATGATCGGCAGCGCGTCCGGCCTTACCTTCATAGACTTCATTCTCCATAATGGTCTGGTCATCGTCCTTGTACTGATCGTATCCATTCTGTGCTTTCGCTTTATTTACGGCCGCGGGCTGCAGGTATCGCCGGAGTCCATGCGGGCCATGATGCGGCTGGATGAAAACAAAGCCATTAAGGATCCAAGTCTGATGCGCAAGAGCGTTATCATGATCCTACTGGTTGCGGTGGGCTTTATTCTCCACGACTCTATTGGCATCGAATCCTGTGTTGTTGCCCTGACCAGCGCCGCTGTTATGCTCCTGATCGGCAAACAGGACACGGAGGATATCATCAGCGATGTAGAGTGGCCGACGATCATCTTTTTCATTGGACTTTTCATCGTCGTAGGCGGAATGGTGGAATCCGGTGTAATCGGAAAGCTGGCGGATCTTCTCATCAGCGCGACAGAAGGGCATATGGTCATAGCTATGCTGATTATTTTATGGGCTTCCGCTCTGCTGTCCTCTGTACTGGATAACATCCCCTTTGTAGCGACTCTGATCCCACTGATCCTGACCATGGAAAACAGCGGCCTGGATGTGACCCCGCTCTGGTGGGCAGTATCTTTAGGCGCGTGTCTCGGTGGAAACGGAACTCTGATCGGGGCTTCCGCCAACGTGGTTCTGTCCGGCATAAGCGGGAAAAACGGCTATCCAATCACCTTTATGCAGTATCTGAAAACAGGCTTTCCTATGATGCTGCTTTCCATAATTGTCGCAACAATTTATCTCCTTGTGAAATACGCGTAAAGAAAGAAGGTTTTAACAATGACAATAAATACAGCTTCCAGTGATTTTATCAATATGAATCTGAGACAGATGGGAGCCACTGATATCAAGGCAATCGGAAGTAAAATGCATCTGGTTACCTTTCAATTAAGCGATACGGTGACAGTCTCTTATATCTACAATATTACGCGAAAGGATAAATTCTTTCTTCAGCGCTGTGAGCCTTACGCTATCATCAAAGGCAAATTCGCTGATGAAAACGAGATTGTTGATTTTATTCAAAAAGACATCTCCGCCTTCCGCAACGCGGCCAAAAGCCGAAATTATGAAAAATTTTCTTCCATCGGAAAAAAACTTACCAGTATGGTTGCTAATGTGGAAGAAATGTTCCTTTCCTGCAATGTACAGGCGGAGCTTCTGGATGATGTAAGCTCCAGGCTGGATTCCATCGACCTGGAACTCAAGCAGATCATACAGCTTTCCAAAAAGCTGTAGTGGAGTCACCGCCGGCGCCTCTCTTTCATACTATTGGAAGAGAGGTGTTTTTTATGAAAGATAAGACGATTGCTTTGGCTGGAAATCCCAATGTAGGGAAAAGTACAGTCTTTAACAGCCTGACCGGCCTGAATCAGCACACGGGCAACTGGCCGGGAAAAACAGTAACCGGCGCGCAGGGTACGTTTACATATAAAGATACCAGGTTTCGTCTGGTAGATCTCCCCGGAACTTATTCCCTTACTACCACTTCCTTAGATGAAACAGCCGCAAGGGAGTATATCTGCTCCAAAGACGCGGATACCATATTGATCGTAGCTGACGGGACCTGTCTCAAGCGCAATTTCAATCTGATCCTGCAGATCCTTTCCATTACGGAAAACGTAGTGCTCTGTATCAATCTGCTGGATGAAGCGAGAAAAAAGAAAATCTCCATTGACCTGGAAAAGCTTTCTCAAATGCTGAGCGTTCCTGTCATAGGCATGGCCGCCCGTTCCGGAGAAGGGCTGGACCAGCTGCGGGAAACGCTTTGGAGCCGCGGGTCCGGTCAAACCCGCTCTGCCGATAGGCCTCTCTGCGGCCTTTGTCAAGATGCCGGAGCTTATCAGGACAATCTGCAGTACGCGGAGCTGCTCTACCGGGAATGTGTTACAGAAGGCAAAGCAGAGCCTCACGCTTTTGACCGGAAGCTGGATAAAATCGTTACTTCCCGGAAATTCGGGCTTCCCATCATGCTTGCCCTTCTCGGCCTGGTGTTCTGGATCACCATTGCGGGAGCCAATTATCCCTCTCAGTGGCTGACGCTGTTTTTCGCGTGGCTGGATGTTCATCTCCGGGGTCTTTTTGACGCGGCAGGCCTGCCCGCCCTGCTCCTGAACCCTCTCATGGACGGAATTTACAAAACACTGACCTGGGTCATCTCGGTCATGCTGCCGCCTATGGCTATTTTCTTTCCGCTTTTTACTCTTCTGGAAGATTTCGGCTACCTGCCCCGGGTGGCCTTCAATATGGATCACGCGCTGAAAAAATGCCGCGCGCACGGGAAGCAATCCCTGACTATGTGTATGGGCTTTGGCTGCAATGCCTGCGGTGTAACAGGCTGCCGCATCATTGAGTCTCCCCGGGAACGACTCATTGCCATTCTTACCAATAATTTTGTACCCTGCAACGGCAGATTCCCAACTCTTATCGCTATTATCACCATGTTCTTCGCGGCATCCTTCTCCCTCGGGGCGGGTCTTATATCCTGCCTGCTGCTGACGCTGGTCATCCTGCTTGGCATCTTTATGACTCTGTTTGTTTCCAGCCTGCTGTCCAAGACCATTTTAAAGGGAATCCCCTCTTCCTTTATCCTGGAACTGCCGCCCTACCGGATCCCAAAATTCGGCAGTGTTATCATCCGCTCTGTTCTGGACCGGATCGTCTTTGTCCTGGGACGCGCCATGGTGATCGCGGCCCCTGCCGGGCTTCTGATCTGGGTCCTTGCCAATATCAGCTGGAACGGATCCAGCATTCTGACCCATTGTACGGAATTCTGCGATCCCTTTGGTGCGCTGCTGGGTGTGGACGGCGTCATCGTCATGGCCTTTATCCTGGGCTTTCCAGCCAATGAAATCGTGATTCCCATTATTCTTATGGCCTATATGGCTCAGGGAAGCCTGATGGAATACGACAGTCTGGGCCAGCTGCACCAGATCCTTATGGATAACGGCTGGACCTGGCAGACAGCCCTTTCCACTATGCTGCTGTGCCTCTTTCACTTTCCCTGCGGCACTACCTGTCTCACCATAAAAAAAGAGACCGGAAGCTGGAAGTGGACGGCAGTCGCCTTCCTGCTGCCGACTCTGACCGGAATACTGCTGTGCCTTATGCTGAATGGCGTATGGCATGTTATATCATAGGATCTGCCGAGTCTGCGCTCGATTGACTCAATAAAATCAGGTTTATTATAAAGGATTCCCCAGCGGGAAGCAAGATTTCCCGCTGGGGATATCATGCTATTTCCGCTCAATTCCCTTCAGCTCATAGCCCGCGTCTTCGATAGCGGCTTTAAACACATCATCGGAAATGTTCTCATCGGAACGGACGGTTGCGGTCCCTCCATCCAGGTCAACTTCCGCCTCAGCCCCTGGAAGACTGTTTAAAGCCTTCTCTACGTGAGCCTTGCAGTGTGCGCACATCATACCTTCAACCTTCAGTTCTGCTTCATGTTTTGCCATTTGTTGTTCCTCTCTTTCTTTTACAGCTGACGGCTTAGAAGGGGCTGGTGCGGAGATTTCTTCAGACCTCCGCTCTTCCGGCTCCTCCGCCGCTTCCTTTTTATACCGGAGATGCTCCGGCTTGAAAAATTTCAATCTCAGGGCATTGCTTACAACACAGATGCTGGAAAGGCTCATAGCCGCCGCGCCGAACATCGGGTTCAGCTGCCACCCCAGCGCGTTATAGAACACGCCTGCCGCCAGCGGGATCCCAATGCAGTTGTAGAAAAACGCCCAGAACAGATTCTGTCTTATATTGCGGATTACCGCTTTGCTGAGACGGATGGCTGTCACAGCGTCCAGCAGATCGTTTCGGATCAGGACCGCGTCGGCGCTTTCGATGGCCACCTCAGTCCCCGCGCCGATGGCGATACCCACATCGGCCCGCGCCAAAGCCGGAGCGTCGTTGATGCCGTCACCGATCATAGCGACCTTATGGCCCTGCTCCTGCAGCTGCCGGATGTGCTTTTCCTTGTCATCGGGCAGAACTCCAGCGATGACCTTGGGGATACCAAGTTTTTTCTGCATCGCTTTTGCCACCCGTTCATTATCGCCGGTCAGCATGACCACATCGATCTTCATTTCCCCAAACAGCTGGATTGCCCGCCGGCTGGTAGCCTTTTCCACATCGGAAACAGCAATGATCCCCAGAACTTTGTCCTCATCGGCAAAAATCAGCGGGGTCTTTCCCTGATCAGACAGCCTGCCCAGCGCTTCTTCGATCGGATCCGGGGAAAGCTTTTGTTCCTCCAGCATCCTCTGATTTCCCGCAAAGAACCGCTTTCCGCCTATGATCCCTGTAATCCCCTGTCCGTGGACCGCTTTGAATTCCCGAATTTCTTCCAAAGCGATCCCATTTTCATCGGCATAACGCAAAATAGCCTCTGCCAGGGGATGTTCACTGGGCTTTTCCAAAGAAGCGGCCAGACGTACCAGTTCCTCTTCACTGCCAGCGCAGACACAGATGTCCGTTACTTTCGGCTTTCCTTCCGTAATGGTGCCAGTCTTATCCATTACAACGGTATCAATATTGTGGGCCGTTTCCAGCGCTTCTCCCGATTTAATGAGAATACCGTTTTCCGCGCCCTTTCCGGTCCCCACCATAATGGCCACCGGCGTGGCAAGCCCCAGAGCGCACGGACAGGAAATAACCAGGACCGCAATCCCTGTGGACAGAGCAAATTCGAAGGTGGCTCCGGCGATGAGCCAGACGACAGCCGCGAGGACAGCAATTCCTATGACTGTTGGGACAAAGATCCCCGCGATTTTATCAGCCAGCTTCGCGATAGGCGCTTTGCTGGAGCTGGCCTCATCTACCAGACGGATAATCTGATTGATGGTGGTATCCTCTCCCACCTTGGAAGCTTCCATTTTGAAGAAGCCGCTTTTATTGATAGTAGCCGAAACGGCCCGGTCTCCCGGATTCTTCTCTACCGGTATGCTTTCCCCTGTAATAACCGATTCGTCTATGCTGGAGCTTCCCTCTGTGATGATTCCATCCACTGGAATGGAGGCTCCCGGTTTGATCACTACCACATCGCCTGCCCGAACCTGTTCTACCGGGATCGTCTCTTCCTTGCCATTTCGTTCTACGATGGCTGTCTTTGGAGAAAGATCCATCAGCTTTTCAATGGCTTCGCTGGTCTTTCCCTTGGATCGGGTCTCCAGGAACTTTCCTACTGTAATCAAAGTCAGGATAGTCCCGGCTGATTCGAAGTAAATGTCCATGCTGTACTGATGGACCAGTTCCATATCCCCGTGCCCCAGACCATATCCGATGCGGAACAAAGCGAAGCATCCGTAAACCAGAGCGGCAGCGGAGCCCATGGCAATCAATGTATCCATATTAGGTCCCCCGTGAAGGAGGCTCCGAAACCCTACGGAAAAGAACTTTCGGTTCACATATAAAATCGGGAGCAGCAGTAAGAACTGGGCGAATACCATAGTCACCGCGTTTTCATTTCCGAAAAAGACCGACTCAATAAAATCCGGCACGGGCATTCCCATATCCATCTGCATCATATGTCCCATGGACAGGTACATAAGGGGAATCAGAAAGACAATGGAGACAATCAGCCGGTACTTCATCTGCCGCAATTCTTCAAGGGCGATATTTTTTCGCTTGCCGCCACTCTCCTGCCGGACGGCTCCGCTTTCCTGCCCGGTCTGCTTTACAGGATTCGCGCCATACCCGGCTTTTTCTACAGCCGCTACGATATCAGCGTTTGAAAGCCTGCTTTCATCAAACTTTACCTTCATACTGTTCGTCAGTAAATTTACGGTGACACTGTCCATTCCTTCCAGCTTTGCGGCTGCCTTTTCGACTCTGGCAGAGCACGCGGAACAGGTCATTCCTGTAATGTCAAATTTTTCTTCTCTCATAATCCATATTTCCTATTTCATCAGCTTTTGCAGTGTAACGCACAATTCATCCACTGCCTCTTCATTTCCATTTTTTATATCGTTTGTAACACAGGTCTTGATGTGGTTCGTCATAAGAATCCGGTTAAACCCGTTGAGAGCCGATTGAATGGCGCTGACCTGTGTCAGGATGTCCACGCAATAGCGTTCCTCCTCTACCATTTTTTTCACGCCCCGCACCTGTCCCTCGATCCGGCTCAACCGGTTAATCAGATCTTTATATTCACTCTGTTCTCTGTGTTTATGTTTTACAGTTTCACTCATTTTATTACCTCACCTTTTATACTTCTACCCCGTATAGGTATACTACATCGATTTTCTTCTTTTGTCAAGAACAAAAAAGGAGCGCCTTCGCGTTTATTGGAATTCCATTCACGCGCGCTCCATTCATGTGACAGGTCTTTACACAAAAGACCCTTTGTAATTTTCAACTGGCTCCTGCGGGCTGAATTGCTCAAAGGCCTGCTGCCCATCCTCCGCCTGCTGGCTGACCCAGTTGATCTGAACGCCTTCCGCCCAGACACAAAGCTCTGTTTCGCCATGGTTTTTTTCCAAAGCGTCGGGACGAAGCAGCGGTTTTGTCTGTTCTCCCGGTTTTACTGGCTGGCTGTAGTAATAATATCCGTCTTTTTCCCAGAGCCACACGCCTTCCTCCAGCTGCCCCGCGTCAGGCTTTTCTACAGCCGCTATAGCGCCGCTTTCCTGTTTTTCCGTGGAGTTATGGCCTTGCTGCCGGATCTCCGCCCGTATCCACATAGCTTCACCGCTTCCATTAATGACTCTGCCCTCATCATTCATGGCGATACAGGCCAGCTCCGCTTCCTCCCCAATGTCTTCCTGGGAAAGAACCGGAAGCTCCGCGGGAACGACGGGCTGCCTGCTCCCGCCCCAGACACTGTAAGCTGTCACTGCGCTAAAACCAATCAGCAAAAGAATCGCTCCCACCAATACCCCGCTTAGCTTGTCCATAGTTTTCCTCCTTTTCCGCGCCATCTTTCTCTTAAAAAGTTTAACACAGAAGCGGGAAGCCTCCTTCTTTAATCGTCCCCGAAAAATCGGCAGAAGCTGACAGGAACCGTTTCGCTTTACGCCTTATATTGCCGGGGCGAAATCTGAGGGTCCGGCCCTTACAAGGGCCGCTCAAAGTGCTGGTAGTCTTTAATCATTTTCCAGTCGCCGCCCCACTGAAAGCCGCGGGATTTAAAAAGTGTATAGATCCAGTCATCCTTCTGTATCATATAGTCTTTATATTTTCCCTGGCACTGATCCGGATCCCGCAGGGCGTATTTTGCTCCGTTTTTCGGCGTTACGTTTTCTGGCGTCACGCAAGGGTTGATTCTGGGATTGATGTCCACCGCCATGCCGTAGGCGTGGAGCGAAAGGATGTCCGTTCCCGCAATGGTCCGGTAATTGAACGCGGATGTGTTATTTGCCTCCATAGACCGCTCATCGCTGGCTCCATACTCGTCGATGAGCGCCACCCGCTCCAGAGGATACCGGTTCTGATAAAGCTCATAGAAAATTTCCAGAATATCCTCCGCGATCTTCCGGTTGACCATCAGCTCTCCCTCCCGCAAGCGGCCTCCAAAATCGTAATAGGCTATGGTTATGTAACGGAGCCGCTCCAGGGTAATATCCCGGTTTTCTTTATAGGACAGCCCTTCTACGCGTCCTTTCACAGCCGCATCGATCCTATGGCAGGAAAACATTCTCTTCATGGTTTCGTCCTCCGTCTTTGTTTTTCAATATACATGATACGCAAAGACCTGCCCGGCCATTCCATTGAGGATAAAAAAACAGGGATCATATCATATCTAAAAATCCCTGTTTCTTCTTTATGGTGTATTTACGCCAGCCCTCTGCTGTCGATAAAGTCATGGAAGGTGTGTCTTCCCTTTCGGATTTTTCTTGCCCGGGCGCAGAACAGCCAGACGCTCAAGGTCGTAAACACAATTAAAATCAGCAGCAGCATACAGTAGCAAGGAATCAGATTGGCCTCACAGCCTGAAATCGTACTGCGGAAGCCTACTACCGTATAGCTGAACGGCAGAAACGGATTAATATCCGCTACAAAGTCGCCGGAAAGCTCAATCGGATATGTCCCCGCCGAACCGGCAAGCTGAACGATCATGAATACCAGCATAATAAAGCTGCCTACCCGGCCCAGCAGCGCGTTAAAGAAATACATCAGCGACATAAAGGCCAGCGACGCGACGCACGCGAGAAGGATTGTATTTTTCCAGTCCGCGGGGGTGAAGCCGCAGAATTTATGGAGCAGACCCAACATAGCCAGAGCCATTCCCATCGCCAGCGGATATAATACAACCGCTTTACTGAGCCACCAGTTGAATCCGGATTTTAATTCTCCTCTATATTTCGTCAGCGGATACATGAGACAGAAGGCCAGCGCCCCTACCCACAGAGCGACTGACATCATATAGGCCGCCATAGCGTGACCATTATCCGGCACCGAATGCTCTTCCGTACCGTCCAGTTCCACCGGATCGGTCATCATCTCGATGGAATCCTGGTCCGCCTTATTGTCCTTCACGTCCGCCGCGCCGTCAGCAAGGCCGTCTTTCAATTCAGATGTGCCCTCCCGCAAGGTCACAAGGCCGCTTCCCAGAACGCCGGAGCCATCCGCCAGCTGACCAGCGCCGCTGCTGATCTGCGACGCGCCATCAGCAAGGGATGCCGTACCAGAATTCAGTTTTCCCGAATTGGCGGTCAACTCACCGGTCCCTTCCGACAGCTGCCTGATGCCATCGCTAAGGGATTTTGTTCCGCTGCCCGCTCCTTTGGCAAGAGTACCGACGCCAGCATCCAAACTGCCCGCCCCTTTGTTCAGAGCGGAGCTGTTTTTATCCAGCTGAGCAAGGCCTGTGGATATCCCGGCCACACCCGATGTATACTGCTTCACTCCCGGAAGAAGGGTGTTATCTACGCTTTCCCGCAGCTGCTCCAGCCCGGTATCGATTTTAACCGCTCCCGGAATCAGCTGAGCGGACAGAGACTGGTTGATCGTATCGTAGCCAGCTGCCAGAGACGCTACTCCATCGTTGATCCCTTTGGTCATTTCCGGATATTTCGCATTTAATCCTGCGGAAAACTGTTTGATGGCATTCATAGAAGCGCCGCTATCCGCGCCGCCTGTCTGAGATGACACCTTTTCGCTGATAGTATCCAGCCGCTCCTCAATGGCCGCGACCGCCGCCTGCTGCTCCTCCGTCAGATCAGACTCTCTCAATTGTTCGAGGCTTTCCTTCGCTGCGAACACTTCGCTCTGAACCTTTCCGCTTTGCGTGTCTCCCGTATTGGCCGCTTCATAGCTCTGAATCATTTGGTTCAGTGTTTTCAGAGAATCTCCAAACTCAGACATGGACGCCTTTAAGGCCGGAATACTTTCTTCCTGCGCCTTTTCCGCGCTGGAGGCTACGGTTTTCTGCATTTGCCGCAGTCCGCCGCTCAGCGCCTCGCTTCCCTGGGCAAGAGACGCGGTTCCCGCGGACAAAGCGGCCATTCCTTCATTGAGATTCTCACTGTTCGCGTTCAGCTGAGCGGCCCCGCTGTTAGCCGCCGCGACTCCAGAGGTGTACGCGGACAGTCCGCTTTTCAGGGAAGACGAGCCCGTCTGAAGCTGGCTGAATCCGGCTCCCACCTGCTGTTTAAAGCGGATGACGCCTTCTCCCAGCTGGTCAACCCCGGAATCTACAGAGCGGACGCCACTGGTATAAACAGAGACACCGTCCTTCAGCTCTTTTGCTCCGTTATATAAAGCAGTCCCTCCTGCCGATAAAGTCCCAAGTCCGTCTGTGATCTTGCTGTTTCCGGAAATCAATTCCTTTTCCCCGGACAGCATCTGATCCGCTCCATCAGCCGCGTCGTCCATTCCCGATGTAATATCGTCAAATCCATCAAATACCGCTTCGGTATAAGTTCTGGAAACCTCTTCGGAAACGCTGGTTCGGATTTTTTCCATTGCCGTTGTACACAGCTTGCTGGCGATATAATTGGTTCCCGGATTTGTTTTATACTTCAGTTCCATCCGCTTTGGCTCTTCATCCATCACCGTGGACGCGTTTGCGGAAAACTCCTTCGGTATCGTGATGGTCATATAATAAGTAGTATCCTGCAGCCCCTCTTCCGCTGTCTTTTTATCGACAAAATGAAAATCCAATTCATCGTTTTCTTTCAGATTGTCTACAAGATCCGCACCTACAGAAAGCATCTCATTTTGATACATGACCGGCTGATCTTCATTGACAACAGCCACCGGAAGCTCCGATAATCTCCCATATGGATCCCACATAGACGACAAAAACGGTATGGTGTAGATACTTGGAATCAGCAGGATCACCGCTACTACAAGCATCATCACCGGATTGCGCAATAGTCCCTTTAACTCTCGTTTTACCATAATTAACCCCTTATTATCCTTTTCAAAGTTGTATTTTCCAACAGAATATATTATAATAGACATTGTGTTGTATTACAAGAGCATGTTCTTTGTATACCGTCTATTTATCAACAGATTTGTCGTTTATGGCGATTATTTATTTGCTGAATTAAATTTGCTATTTTCAGTAGATTCTGCCATTGAGAATATTTTACTTTTCAGGAAAGCGAGACAGACAAATGGAACAAAAAACAGATCGCAGAATAAGAAAAACAAAAGCTCTGCTGCAAAGCAGCCTTCTGGAACTGCTGAAAACAAAAACAATCAAAAATATTACCGTCAAAGAGCTTACCGACCATGCGGATGTAAATCGCTCTACTTTTTACCTCCACTATACCAGTACCTATGATATCATTGAAGAACTGGAACAGAACCTGCTGGATCAGGTCTGTCAGGTCTTTGACGCCTATCCGGAGGATTATAACGAGGAAGACTCCTTTTCCTTCATCAGCTCCATGCTGCAAATTGTCTTCGATAACCTTGAAACCTGCAACATTCTTCTGGATCCAAAGTACAACACTAAGTTTATGGAAAAGGTGCAGACCCTTCTGGATAAAAAAGTAGAAGAGCGGCTGCAGCATATTCTGGGGCGGGATTTCAGAATATCCAGCTATCTTTCCGCCTTCTATATTACGGGCTGTATGGGGATGCTGCGGACCTGGCAGTTTGACGAACATCGTCCCAGTCCGGATCACATGGCCAAAATGTGTTACGGGCTGATTATGAACACGGTGGAACAGATGAAGCAGGCCTCCTTTGAGGATCTGTCCTCCTGGGGCGTGTAAGCTCCCGACATTCCCTATTTAATAATAGGCGAGCATAAGGCGGCAAAAGACGCGAAAAACGCGCCTTTTTTCCCGCGCTAAAAAACTTGGAATTGTTAAAGTTCCAAGCTGTTTTCTTTCAACAAGAAATCATAGATACTCATAGTTGTGATTCCATCTTCATCTCTTGTAACATTTACTATATCTTTAACAATTATAATTTTCTTAAAGGAATCATTTACATTTATCAAAGACGCCTTTTCCTGGACTCTTTTTTCTTCAGTAGGCATACTGAAAGCAGACTGGATATAATAACGTTTACTGCCAAGATTCGCGACAAAATCAATCTCCAATTGTTTTCTTACAGACTTGCCAGCCGCGTCAGTTGTCCTTTTTTCCACAACTCCAACATCAACGGAATATCCTCTGCTTCGAAGTTCATTATATATGACATTTTCCATTAAATGTGTTTCTTCAACCTGTCTAAATCCCAGTCTGGCATTTCTTAAACCAACATCTTCAAAGTAATACTTCAGAGGAGAACCAATAGATTTTCTCCCTTTTACATTATATCGATTCGCTTTATTAATCAGAAAAGCGTCTTCTAAATGTTCAATATATTGTCTGATCGTATTCTGGCTAATTGAAGATTGAATCGCGCTTTTAAAAGTTGCCTGTATCTTAGGTGGATTTGTCAACGATCCCATAGCAGACGCTAATATATTAATTAAGTCTTCCAATTCCTGTATTTTCTCAATATTATGTCTTTCAATAATGTCCTTCAGATATGTCTCCGCAAATAAATTTGTAAGATATGTTATCTTCTGCTCTTCTGTTTTCATAGTAACAGTCAATGGAAGGCCGCCATATATAACATATTCCGCCCATCCACGATACATATCTCCATCGTACCCTTCCATAAATTCTTTAAATGTTAATGGGTAAATGTGAATTTCATCACCCCTTCCTCTAAATTCAGTGATTACATCTTTAGATAAGAATTTAGAGTTACTTCCGGTTACATATATATCCGCGTTACTTATATGCAATAATGAATTCAATACTTCCTCAAATTCATCCAGCATTTGAACTTCATCAAGCATTATATAGTACTGTTCATTATCTTTTATAAGCGACTCTATATATTCTAAAATAACATCCGGATCTCTATATTTCTTATTACTTCGTTTGTCCAATTCGATTGTAATTATATGAGATTCGTTTATTCCCTGTTCCAATAAATATCTTTTGAATATATTAAACAGTAGATATGATTTTCCACATCTTCTTATTCCTGTAACGACTTTGATCATTCCATTATGCATACGATTGATCAAATCATTTAAATATTTATCCCTCTTAATATCCATATCGCTTTCACCCTATTGAGTAATAATGACATTTATGTCATTTTCGTTCAAAGCAATTATACTTGTGTTTGAATTCAATTGCAATACCTCATTGAACATTTTTGCCATATATGTCATTTTTATTCACTATATTCCATGAATATTTACTTATGCGCGATAAAGTTACTGATATTCCAGCGGTCATGCTCCCTAGCGTAACCGCTTTTCCTGCGCGGTTTCCTTTCGGAAGCTGCTGCCCGTTCATCTTGCCGCCCGCTGGCTCGGCTGGTTTTAATATTTACCAGACAAACCGGAATTTATCAGTCAATTTTAACTTTCAACCCACATAACTCACATTTGTTGGCAAATCCGCCGCATTCCTCATCATCAATAATTTTTGCGCTATACTTACCACCATTTTTCAGATATTCATTAAGACTGATCATACTTGTATTTAATTGACGCGCGACTCGCTGAATATCAGCGAGCATCATATCATCTGTAGTTTCTCTCACAACTGCTTACCTCCAAATCCCGATTGGGTTTTCACAAAATCTAAGTAATTTATTTAATATAGCAATATACCTTGTTATATATTTTCTTTAGAAAATTATAAGTACCATATCCAAAAACTGAACCACAAATATTGATAAAAACATCATCTATATCCATATATCTTCCAGAAAGAAATTCTAATAACTCTACTACTAATACTGCAACAAATGTTATAGCAACAATTTTTCTCAAATTCCATTTATAATGTGGAAAAGCAATTACAATTAAAAAGCCAAACGGAATAAATAGTATAAAATTATAACCAATTTGTCCCATCATGTCGAATGGACTGGACAAAATGTCTCGTATCGTATTAAAAAAAGGAATTAAGTTGGGTTCCATAAAAAAAGTAGGGATTCCCTCCATAAATATTCGATAAGCGTCTGTAACCATAAAAACGCTTGCTATATAAGTCAGAAAAACATATCGAATCCCCCATAATTTTATATCTATTGTCTTATGTTTTATTACAAAAGCCAAAAAGCATATGCCCCAAATCAAAAGGGCAACCAACATTGATGGAAACAAAAAGTGATTAATCGCGCCTATTACTCTCATTAACAATATCTCCTTTAGAAAGTTTTTTAAATACGTTACAACCTATTATCAGTACACATATTATGAATGTTATTAACAATTCCACCATAACCATATATCTAATGCGCATAATGTTCAAGAGGACTCCATTCTCTTTGAGTACCTTCTGCTGACCTCCGGAAACCCATCCGAAAACTTTGATTTGTCTATCGGTTACTTGAGCTAAGTATATCATGTTATCTAATGATTTACTATATTGTTCCCCTTTATTTTTACGGAATAGCAGGACTGTTGTCTATCAAATTCTTGTGATACTTTACCATGCATGAGCATTGGTATAGGGTAAAGAAGTATCAAAAAAGAGAGGCAGCATTTTATAATATGCTGTCTCTCCAACAAAATTATTTCCAGTGTTTTAACTGTGAAAGGTACGAATCAAACTGAATCCGCCTGGTTTCTTCATCTGCGTTCTCGGGATTTGGCATATTTTTAATCAGATAATCCAGTAGAGATTCTTTGGATTGATAAGCGAACTCGCCATCCGTATAGCACCATTTGCAATAATCCTCATTATAACTTCCATCTGGTTCTCTGCTAATCAAGCTATCTTCATTCAAAGGCATTCCGCAGCATTGACAGATAAGTTGTCGCGGAGAGCCCAGAAGTGTATTGATTGATACGTTAAAAACTTGTGATAACCGTTTTAATGCGTCCGTATTTGGCTGCGTTTCACCTGTTTCCCAGCGACTAATCGCCTGCCTGGTAACGTGTAAACGCTCTGCCAGCTGCTCCTGTGTAAGACTGTTTTTCTCACGCAAATTCCTGAGAATATCTCGTGTTTCCATGTCCATCCCTCCCAAAAGATATGTTATCATTCATTATATCGTCAACACAGGCTTTTAACAAGCAACTCGCTGTTGCTACGAAATAGCGGGGCTACGATCCACCAAATTCTTACATGGCACACGAGCAAAATAATCAGGATAAGACTAACCGGAATTTTTTATTTAATATTGCGTTTATAGGAACTGTACTAAGTATATTGGCAAACAGAATATATCTTTCTTTTGAACATAAAATTAACCTCTATCACAAAATCGAACTTTTTATTTTCGTCGCTTGCCACAAAATCGCTATTTTTATCAATGTATTTCTGCATTGAGTAAAACCATATGGTCTAAAAGCAGATAAGCGGCTCTGTCTCTGAAGCATTGACTTTTGATGAACATCCCCAACTATATCCCCTTTTTCGTGGGTTTGTATATGTCTGTACGCAGTTGAGACTGAAAGCCCGTGCCTTGCTGAATGTTAACCTTTTTTGCGCTTTCATTGGAAAAGAACAAAGTCGGTTTCGCCGATTTATGTTCAGCGGTAGACTTTGTTGATATTCCGGAAATATCGAAAACGATATTTCCTACATAATAAAAAACCCGGCCAGTTCTGGTCGAGTATAGTAATCTTGGTTGCGGGGACAGGATTCGAACCTGCGGCCTCCGGGTTATGAGCCCGACGAGCTACCAACTGCTCCACCCCGCGATATCAGATGATTAAGTTAAAAGATTGGTGCCGAAGACCGGGGTCGAACCGGTACGATCGGTAAGGATCACGGGATTTTAAGTCCCGCGTGTCTGCCAATTCCACCACTTCGGCAAATTCATCGGAAGAATCTGCTTCCGAATGTGTTCTATTGGCTCCGAGAGTGGGGCTCGAACCCACAGCCTACCGGTTAACAGCCGGTTGCTCCACCATTGAGCTATCTCGGAATAATGTCACTCGTTCTGACGACAGTTAATATTATAACTCAATGCTTTGACCTCTGTCAACTATTTTTTTAATTTTTTCAGCCGCTATTTTCTACAATTTTCCGCCTTATTTTGCGGCGCCGCTGACCCTTACACAGACAAGCGGTCCAGACCCTCCTGATCTATGATGAAACGGTCTTTCTGTCGCCAAATCGAAGGAAGGATAATCCTTCTGGTCGCCATGGGGCGTCTTTTTCAGCCCCTGGCGACCAGCAGTCTGTCTTATCCCTCAATTATATGCCCATACGCCGCTATTCCTTCCGGTCCAGGCGGCGGATCCGGCTCTTTTTTTCCTTTTTTTCTTCCGGATCCTCTTTGATCTCTTCAATGAATTCCGGTTTCTGATCCCGCGGCTCCGTTTCCCTCAGCCGCTTATCCTCTTCCTCGATCTCCGCTTTAAACGCCTTCTGATCCTCTTCCATGGTCTTTCGGATCAGCTGGATCTTCTGCTCATATTTGCGCCGGTTTTCCCGGTCGCCTTCCTGGGTGTATATGGCGACCAACTCCTCCATGGTCTCAAGGTGACTGGCATTCATAGTCAGCACCCTTTTAAAGCTGGATACAGCGTCGCTCTTTCTTCCGGTCATTTCATAGGCCACCCCCAGATAGTAATGAAGCGGCCACCAGGTATTGAACCGGCTGCTTAAAAACGGCTCCAATCGGGCGATTCCCTCTTCATAGCGCCCGGCCATCACATCATTATAGCCCTGTTCAATCTGAACCGGTTCCTCCAGCTGCTTGATTCTGGTGCGGATCTCTTTTTTATCCTTGCCGTTTCTGCTGAACCGGAGAAATTCTCTCCAGGTCAGATCCGCTTTCACATATAGCCCCATATTCAAATACGCGTATCCCAGGTAGTAATACCCTTGCGCAAAGCGAGGATGGGTCTCGGTTGTAAGCTCAAAGTAATCCAGCGCTTCCGCTTTAAATCGTCCTACATATTCCTCATTATTGCTGCTTTGGTACATAGCCCGGCAGGCTCTGGCATAGCTGTACATAGCGTGAAGATAATCCGGCTTCATGCACAACGCGGCCCGAAAGTGAATACAGGCGTCATCCATAGCTCCCCGCTCGGCGGCGTCTCTGCCTTCCTTCATCATACCCTCATAAAGCTTATAGTTGTACAGCTTGCTGAGGATGGCCACATAATCCTTCGTATGCTTGAAATGAGGATCGCAGCCCATAACCCAGGCCATATTCTCCGCAATGGTCAGCATGGACAGTCCTTCACCGCCCGCAAAGACCTTATAGTCCTTTTTACGCAGGGGGATCGGAACACCCTTCATCAGATCTCCCGCCTTGGATTCCGCTATGAACTTAGGCGAAAACTCATCAAAAACAAATTTACTGAGATACTTTTTAAAATATCTGCCTATGCGATCCTCTCTCAGCTGGATATCTGACTGGGAAGGATCTCGTACAACGGTTCTTGTGATCCCCATGCTCTGGGCCAGTGTTTTTTTCTTTTGTTCTGCCATGTCTTCACCTACAGGATGATGCTCCATCCCTTTCTTTTAAATTTTTTGACTGCGTCGAAATTCATTGTTTTTTCCATATCGGCTTCCAGCAGCGCTTTCATTTTCTCTCCAGCCCCGCGGCGGCAGCCGAACTGGTAAAGGATGCGGTACAGATCCTCCTTTTTATGGGATTTGTGCTGAAAGCCGCCGGCGTAATAATCATCCGCGAAGGCCTCATAAAAATCAAACGGTGTCCGGGCCATCTGTTTTGTCGCCCACGAAAGAGCCGAGCTGAACCCGCCCCGGTTATGATAAAGGTCCAGTACCTCTTCAATCCGCTTTAGCCCGCAAAGCTCCTCTGCGGAGATGAACATATTGGAAATCACCTGATAAGGCGCTTTCTCCATATATACATAGCCATAGCGCTTTGCCTCCCGCCTGATTTTGGTTCCCTTTAGCAGCTTGAGAAACCCCAGCTGCAGGTTGTCCGCCCCCAGCTCATAAACATCATTAAAGGACTGGCGAAAGGAGGCGTAATCCTCAAAAGGAAGCCCCGCAATCAGATCTGTGTGGATGTGACTGTTTCCCATTTCCACGAGCCGGCGCACATTCTTTCGCAGCTTCTTTGTATCACCGGACCGGTCTACCGCGGCAAGAGCCCGCGGGTTTGTGGACTGTATGCCGATCTCAAACTGAAACAGTCCCTTTCTGGCCGTCCCAAGAAGCTCCAGCGTTTCCTCATCCAGCAGATCGCCGCAGATTTCAAAATGGAAATTGGTCACATGGTTATCCCTCTCAATGAGGTAACGGAACAGCTCCAGACTGCGCCCGCGGTCCCAGTTAAAGGTTCGGTCCAGGAACTTCACCTGCTTCACTGTATTATGTAAAAAGCGGTCCAGATCCGCTTTGACCCGCTCTCTTGGAAGCTCCCGGACCTTGCGATCCAGAGAAGAAATACAGTAGCTGCACCGGAAAGGGCAGCCCCGGGAAGCCTCATAATAAATCACCTTATCCTCTTCGCAAGGAAATTCCTGATAGGGCTGAGTCAGCCCGCTGAAATCCACTGGGCAGGGGGCTGGTCCGGCAAAGACCGTATCCCCCTTTCGAAACAGCAGCCCTTCCACATCCTGAAAGGAACCTGCCCCCTCCAGCGCCCGGCACCACTTCGCAAAGGAGTCTTCTCCCTCCCCCGCTATGAGGAAATCCACAAAAGGATTCTGTTCCATAAAGGCCCGGCAGTCATAGCTTACCTCCGGTCCTCCAAAAAGGATCACAGTCCTTGGACAGGCTTTTTTCAGATCTGCCGCCAGCTGCAGCGTCTTTTCTATATTCCAGATGTAAACAGAAAAACAGACGGCGTCAAATCCACCCATCACCAGCTCATTGAAGATATAATCCCGGCTGTTATTAATGGTAAATTCCTGTATTTCCAGCTGGCCGCAATGCTTCCTTCCTGCCATATACAGGTATTTCAAAGCCAGATTGGAATGAACATATTTTGAATTAAGGGTAGTCAGCAATACCTTCATGTTTTCTCCGCTACAGCATCCGGAAACGCTCATCCTTCAGCATATTATGATCCTTCATAGCCCTGCGCAGCATATCGATCATCTTATCCTTATCCCTCGGCAGATCGCCCCGAAGGGATACATAGTTGGAAGCGTGATTGCTGCGGAACACGCATTTTTCCTTTACATCGATATTCTTCAGCATCAAAAGGGTCTCCGCCACAACCTCTTCCGCTGTCAGCACCTGAAATTTTCCGGAACGGATATCCGCTTCCAGAGGAACGCCCGGCTCTACCATCAGAGTGAGCAGTCCCACATAGGAGGGCTCCATCTCACTGATCATCGTTCCAGTCTGAATGGCGTGGTCCTCCCAGCCGTCTCTTCCGCCCATACCGGAAATAAAGGTGACAGAAGCCTTAATGCCGGAAGCCTCGATTTTCCGTACCGCTTCAATCAGCTGAGCGCGGGTAACGCCCTTGCAAATATCCTTTAAGACTTTATCGCTTCCTGACTCAGCGCCGATATAGATGATACCCACCCCATTATCGTAAAGCTCCTTCAATTCCTCCGGCGTCTTGTTCAGCACGTCCTGAGGGGAGCCGTAAACGCTGACCCGCTCGCACTCCGGAAACAGCCGGTTGATATGGTTCAGGATCCGCATCAGCTTGGCGTTGCTCAGGACCAGCGCGTCGCCGTCAGCCAGAAAGATCCGGTCTACTCTGCGGTAGCGGCGGCGCGCCATATCCAGATCTTCCAGCACTTCATCCTGATTTCTTACCCGGAAGGTCTTATCCTTGAACATGCTGCAGAAGGTACACTGATTATGGGCGCATCCGATGGTCACCTGCAGAATCAGGCTGTACGCTTCACTTGGGGGTCTGAAAATATTTCCTTCATATCTCATGAATGATAACTCTCCTTACATTTTTTCCGGAGCCTGGATACCCAGAAGGCCCAGTCCGTTCTTGATGGTATTCTTGGCTGCTATAACCAGGGCAACCTTGGCGGTCTTCTCCGCTTCATCCTCTACCAGAACATGTTCATCATGATAGAAGCGGTTGAAGGCCTGCGCTATATCTACAATATGTCTTGTAACAATAGATGGTTCATATTTATCGCCGGCTTCCATAACAACAGCAGGGAAGTCGTAGATCAGACGGATCAGCTCATAAGCGCTGTCGCCTGTAATATACGCGGCGTCAATATCGCCGGAGGAGGCTTTGGCTACAATCTCATCTCCCGCTTTTCTCAGCACGCTGGCCGCTCTCGCGTGGGTGTACTGCACGTAAGGTCCTGTCTCTCCTTCAAAGTTAAGCACCTTATCCCAGGAGAACACATAGTCCTTGATCCGGTTGTTGGACAGTTCCTGGAACATAACAGCCCCGATACCTACCATATGAGCAGTCTCATCAATGCTGTCCGTATTGACATTCTTTTCTTTGATGATCTCCCTCGTCTGTTCTACAGCCCGGTTCAGCACGTCCTCCAGGAATACGACTCTGCCCTGTCTTGTAGACATGGTCCCATCCTCCAGGCTTACAAGACCAAACGGAACGTGTACACAGTCGCGCGCCCAGTCATAGCCCAGCAGCTCTACAATCTGAATCCACTGCTGGAAGTGAAGGTTCTGCTGGGAGGCTACTACATAAATATTCTTGTAGAAGTCGTAGGTTTCCTTTCTGTAAACGGCAGCCGCGATATCCCTTGTGATATACAGCGTAGAACCGTCGGATTTTGTGATCAGCGCCGGAGACATTCCATACTCTTCCAGATTGACAATCTGCGCTCCCTGGGATTCTTCCAGCAGCTCCGCGTCCTTCAGTTCCTGTACGAATCTTGGCATCTTATCGGAATAGAAGCTTTCTCCCGCGTAGGAGTCGAATTCGATGCCCAGCATTTTGTAAACTCTCGTAAATTCTTTGAGGCTTTCATCCCGGAACCACTGCCACAGCTCCACTTCCTCCGGTTCGCCTTTTTCCAGCTTCGCGAAGATATCTCTGGCTTCCTGATCCAGACTCGGGTCCTTTTCCGCTTCCACATGGAACTTGGTATAATAGGAAAGAAGAGTCTTGATGGGTTCGTTGATCACATCTTCTTTGTTTCCCCATCTTCTGTAAGCGCAGATCATCTTTCCAAACTGGGTGCCGTAATCCCCCAGATGATTGATCCGGACCGTGTCGTAACCCAGGAAATCATAGATTTTATATATGGAGTTTCCGATAACCGTGCTTCTGATGTGTCCGATGTGGAACGGCTTCGCAATGTTCGGGGAAGAATATTCCACAATAACCGTCTTGCCTTTTCCAGCGTCAGCGCGGCCATAATCGTCTCCCTTCTCGATGACTTCCCGGACAGTGTCTTTTACATACATATCTCTTGAAAGGAACATATTTACATAAGCGTTAACCTGCTCCACCTTTTCAAAAACAGGGTCCTCACTGATTTTTTCCGCAATACCCTTCGCGATCATTGGAGGGGCTTTGCGCAGCACCTTTGCGAGCTTGAAGCATGGAAACGCGTAATCTCCCATTTTTTTGTCAGAAGGGATCTCGATCATATTCCGCAGCTCTTCCGCGGTAAGTCCCTCTACTGCCTCGCTTAAAATCTCCGCAATCTTCTCTTTGTAATTAATCATGTTCTATGTTCTCCTTTTCCGTAATCACATCAATATTATCCTCTTTCAAAAGGCGGACCAGATGTCCGTCGCCATCCGTCAGACGGCCTGAAAATGTGCCGTCGTAAATGCGGTCTTTTCCGCAGGAGGGGCTTTTGGCCTTGAGTATGGCTCCTTCAATGGTTTCTCCCGCTTTTCGGGCTGTTTCTTTGGCCTCTTTATAAGACTGGAAAGCGCCCCGGATAAAGTCCGCTGTCAGGTCGCGGCCTTCCGCGTCCAGCACCTGATCCCCTACAATTTCAGCGGGAGGTCTGGGAGCCGGAAGTCCTGCCCGGGTCTCCGGACAGACCGTTACATAGCTGTGGCGCCGCGCGAACTCCGCCACCCATTCGCAGTAATTGTTGCCGCCGTTGTATTTACAGTTTTCTCCCAGCAGACACGCGCTGATTATATACATAAGCTTTTCCTCTATTTCAAAGTGACAACTGTAACGCCGTCACCGCCTTCATCAAAATTGCCTTTCCGATAACGTTTTACATGCTTGTGGGAACGCATCATATCCTGAAGGCCCCGCTTCAGAATTCCTTCCCCTCTGCCGTGAATCACCGTTACTTCCTTCAGTCCGGCCATAGTAGCGTCATCCAGATATTTATCCACATCCATAGCGGCGTCGTCCAGATTCTTTCCCCGCACATCGATGGAAATAGAAACATTCTGCGCTTTTTTGCGGTACATGCTGCCGTAGCTTTTCTTTACCTTTTTCGGGCGGTTGATATCCAGCGCCCCGCCTTCGATCAGCATGATATCGTCCAGTTTTACCTTGGCTTTCAGGATGCCTACCTGAACCATCAGCTCGCCCTTATCATCCGGCAGAGAAACGATTTCTCCGTTCTGCCCTAGGCTCAGTACCTTCACCCGATCGGAAAGCTTCAGATCCTCAGGCGCTACTGGATTATCATTGACTTCCCGGATGACTTTTTCCCGGTATCTGCCGGCCGCGTCCTTGATCCGCTTTCGGTTCTCATCGAACTTTTTATTTCGCTGGCCTAAGCTTTCGATCTTGTTCAGCTCCCGCAGCTCTTCCTGGACCTCTTTAGAAAGCTCCCTGGCTTCTTGGATCATGCCGCGCGCTTCTTCTCTGGCCTGGCTCAGAATCTTTTCCTTCTGCTCTTCCAGCTTCCGGCTTTTTTTATCCAACTCTTCCTTCTGCCGCTTCATAGCGATGTTCAGCATAATAGCTTCATCCCGCTCTTCTTCCGCAGCCTTCTTATCGGCTTCCAGTGCGGAGATTACCTCCTCAAAGGCGATATCGCCGCCGTCCAAGAGCTTTCTGGACCGCTCTATGATTCCTTCCGGAAGTCCCAGCTTTCTGGAGATTTCAAAAGCGTTGGATTTTCCCGGTATACCGATAACCAGCCGGTAAGTGGGACTGAGGGTCTCCACGTCAAATTCCATGGAAGCGTTTTCTACTCCATCTGTGGAAATGGCGTATTTTTTCAGCTCCGTATAATGGGTAGTGGCAATCGTCCTCGCTCCCTTTTCCCGCAGGCGCTCCAGAATGGAAATGGCCAGAGCCGCTCCCTCTGTCGGATCGGTGCCCGCGCCCAGTTCATCCACCAGGACCAGGCATTCTTCCCCCGCGTGTTCCACAATGTCTACGATATTGGTCATATGAGAGGAAAAAGTGGAAAGGCTCTGCTCGATACTCTGTTCGTCGCCGATATCCGCGAAGATCTCCTTCCACACCGGTATCCTGCTTCCACAGGCCGCCGGAATGTGAAGTCCGGTCTGGGCCATCATAGACAGCAGCCCTACCGTCTTCAGCGTGACAGTCTTGCCTCCCGTATTTGGTCCGGTTATCACCAGCGTATCATAGCTTCCTCCTATGGAAACATTCACAGGGACTACCTTCTTCGGGTCAATAAGCGGATGTCTCGCTTCCTTTAAAATCAGCTCGCCCCCTTCATCTACCGAAGGCTCTTCTCCGCGGTGCCGCGCAGAAAGCTTTCCCTTTGCCATAATCACATCCAGCTGAATCAGCAGCTTCTGATTATTGAGCAGCTCCCGGTAATGCTCCGCCACCCGCCCGGAAAGCTCCGAAAGGATTCGTTCAATCTCCGCCTTTTCCTGCAGCTCCAGCTGCCGCAGCTCATTGTTCAGATTGACGATGACCTGGGGTTCAATGAACAGCGTGGCTCCTGTGCTGCTCTGATCGTGGATGATGCCCGGAAATTTCCCCCGATGCTCCTGCTTGACCGGGATCACATAGCGCCCGTCTCTTACCGTAACGATGGCGTCCTGCAGCATAGTCTTGTTATCAGCGGATCCTATGATCTGATTCATCTTTGCCTTCAGAGCGTCGTTCTGCCGGACGATGGCTCTTCGAACGCCGCAAAGCTCCGGGCTGGCATTGTCCGCCATTTCATCTTCTGACAAAATACATCGGCCGATTTCCTCTTCCAGACTTTTATGGACGGCAAGAACTTCTCCGATGCTCTGAATCACCGGCAGCGGCGGCAGATCACTTTTCAGAAATACGGTAACCCGACGGGCAAGACTCATATTATAGTGAACCTGCAGCAGCTGCTTCATGGTCAGACTCCCGCCCTTCCGGCAAAGGTGGAGGCTGTCCTCAATATCATAAAAACCACCGAGGGGTAGAGGCCCTTTACAGGCAATGAGTGTCACCGCTTCCGTGGTTTCCATCAGCATGTCCCTTATGGCAGGAACATCTCGAAAAGGCCGCAGCTCTGAAATGATCTTCTTGGCCATTTCAGAGCCCGCCTCTCCTTTTAATTGTTCTATGATCTTGTTGTATTCTAAAACATTGATCGCTTTTTTCTTCATTTATTTCCTTTATTCCATATTCCGTCTGTAAGTCTCCAGCTCTTTCTTCAGCTGAAGATTTTCCATCTGAAGGTCAAAGAAACTGTTTTCCAGCTCTTTGCATTTGGCTTCCGCCTCGGCGACTTCTTCCCTGGAATGCTCCCGAATCTCCTCAGCCGCCTGTTTTCCGGCATCCTTCAGTTCCAGGATCTCCCGTTCCTTGGCAGCTACCTCCTTCTGCAGGTCTTCGCTTCTCTGCATTACACTCTGGGTTTCTTCCTTGTACTGAATAAAGTTTTTCTTGGCTTCATCCCAGAGCTGAACGTAATGCTGCGCGTCCTTTTCCAGCTGGACATTCAATTTTTTCAGTTCTTCGACCTCTTCTTTGCTGTCAAAGCTTTCATCGGCAATATTGACTGCCGACAGTACTGCCAGGTCGGTAACAGAGCAAGAGGACGCCGCGCTGGCAATTTCATGCATCCGGCCGTCCACATAAGCAGCCACCTTTACGATCTGCTCTCTGGACTTTTCTCCGGATATCACATATTCCTGTCCATAAATTTTTACACTTACTTTGTTGCTTTCCATAGCGATACTCCCTTACATTTCTCTTAAAACGGCATTGATTTTTTCTTTTAGTGCTTCAAGAACTTTATCATGAACTTTTGCTACATCTTCATCTGTGAGCGTCTTGTCTTTGTCTCTATAGGTTAAAGCAAAAGCTACACTCTTCTTGCCTTCCGCAACCTGTTTGCCCCGGTAAACGTCAAACAGACGCGCCTTTTCAAGGATTGATCCCCCCTGTTCTTTAATAACAGCTTCTATTTCACCTACCTGCACCTCTTCATCTACAAGCAGGGCGATATCTCTCGACGTTGCCGGATATTTCGGCAGCGGGGTATAAGCCTTTTCAATATTCGCGTGACGAATCACCGCGTCAAAGAGCAGCTCACAGCAGTAGCTCCGTGTGCCGATTCCAAATTTATCCGCTACATCCGGATAAATTTCTCCCATAATGCCCAGTTCTTCATCGCCTACGGATATTCTCGCGCAGCGGCCCGGATGATATACACCGTATTCCGATTCCGCGGTAAAGACAGGCTCCGGCAGGCCCAGAATCTTCAGCAGCTCTGTAACGATTCCCTTCAGTGTGAAGAAATCCGCGTCTTTTCCATAAAGTCCAACGCAAAGGCCCGTATCCTCTTCCGGAAGATCGCCTTCACGGATAAAGCTTGTTGTAAAAGTGCTGCCGATTTCAAAAGCGCTTACAGCCTCAATGTTTCTGGAATAGTTTCTTCCCAGCACCTCCAGCATATTCGGCGTCAGGATGGTCCGCATCACAGAGTTTTCTTCTCCCAGCGGATTGAGGATCTTTACAAAGGCTCTTTCCCAGGAGTCTTCATCGATCCTTACATCATCCACACCTTTTGGGCTTACAAAGGAATAGGTCTGCACTTCATTGAGCCCTAACGCGCACAATGTGTCTCTTGCGATATCAATAAGGCCCCGCTCCCTGGATTTTCCGGATTCGGAATTTCCCTTCGGAAGGGTGACAGGAAGTCTGTCATAGCCGTACATTCTGGCAACCTCTTCGATAAAGTCTACTTCCTCAAGCATATCCTGTCTTATGGTCGGCGGAGTTACCTTTAATACCGGTCCTTCTCCTTCCACCTTCATTTCCAGACTTTCAAAGATTTTTATCATTTCCCGCGCGGGAAGCTCGATGCCCAGCACCTTGTTGATCCGGTCTACCCGTACATCGATGGTCCGCGGAACAAATTCCTTCGGGTAAACATCCACCGTGCCGGAGGCTACCTTTCCGCAGCCCAGGATCTCAATCAGGCGGCATACCCGATCAGCGGCCGCCTGGCACAGGTTCGGGTCGATTCCCTTTTCAAATCTTGCGGAAGCTTCCGTCCTGAGTCCCAGTTTTTTGGATGTGGCCCGGATACTGTCTCCGTTAAAGTTGGCCGATTCAATGAGGATGGTCGTTGTATCTTCCTCGATCTCCGAGTTGAGACCGCCCATTACGCCCGCAATGGCAACGCCTCTCTGTCCGTCCTTAATCAGCAGCATATCCTTAGTCAGGGTACGCTCTGTATTATCCAGTGTTGTAAAGGTTTCCCCTTCCTGGGCGCATTCCACAACAATCTTATTGTCATGAAGCTGGCGGATATCGAACGCGTGAAGCGGCTGTCCGTATTCCAGCATTACAAAGTTGGTAATATCTACTATATTATTAATCGGACGCATACCGGCGTACATAAGCCGCTTCTGCAGCCACCAAGGGGACTGACCGATTTTCACATCTGTAACGATTCTCGCGGCGTACCGTCTGCACAGCTCCGGCTCTTTGATCTCTACCTGAATGAAATCCTTTGCCTGTTTGTCTGTTTCTTCCCTGCATTCCGTATCCGGATATTTGAGCGTTTCGCCAAACGTAGCCGCCGCTTCCCTTGCCATTCCGGTCATGGAAAGGCAGTCCGGCCGGTTCGGCGTAATTTCAAAGTCAACAACAGCCTGCTTTAAACCCAGAGCTTCGGCAAAATCCTGTCCCAGAGGATATTCTTCTTCCAGGATCCAGATGCCGTCCTTATGGGCTACAGGAACGACTTTATCATCGAATCCCAGCTCTCCGGCAGAACACAGCATCCCGAAGGATTCCACGCCTCTCAGCTTTCCCTTTGTGATTTTGGTTCCGCCTTCTTCCTTTGCCTTTCCATGGAGCGGTCCCGGGATCCGGCTCTTGTGAAGCGCCACCGGAACGTAAGCTCCCTCAAAGACATTAGGCGCGCCTGTTACGATCTGAACAGGCTCTTCTTTTCCTATGTTTATCATACACACCACCAGCTTGTCAGCATTAGGGTGTTTTTCTATTTTCTCAATTTTTCCTACGACAACGTTTTCCATTTCCTCGCAGAAATATTCGCAGGTTTCCAGGTTGGACCCGGACATGATCATTCTGTCGCAGAATTCTTTTGTGTCCACATTGATATCTGTATAATCTTTCAGCCACTCGATTGGAACTAACATCTACGGCACCTCCTATTTGAACTGGTTGATGAAACGCATATCGTTTTCATAGAACAGACGGATATCATCAACACCATACTTTAACATTGCGATTCGTTCCACACCCATACCAAAGGCAAAGCCGGTATATTTTTCCGTATCAATACCGCCTACCGCCAATACGTTAGGGTGTACCATCCCGCAGCCCAGGATCTCAATCCAGCCGCTGCCCTTGCAGATCCTGCAGCCCTTTCCGCCGCATTTAAAGCAGGACACGTCCATCTCCGCGCTTGGCTCTGTGAACGGGAAGTGATGCGGTCTGAATTTGGTTCTTGTAGAAGAGCCGAACAGCTGCTTTGCCATGCTGTCCAAGGTACCTTTCAAATCCGCCATAGTGATGCCTTCATCCACAATCAGGCCTTCCACCTGATGGAACATCGGTGAATGGGTCGCGTCCGGCGTATCACACCGGAAGCATCTTCCCGGAGCAATGACTTTGATCGGCGGCCGCTGATTCAGCAGGGTCCGGATCTGTACGGAGGAAGTATGCGGTCTTAAAACCGTATCCTTGGCGATATAGAATGTATCGGTCATATCCCGCGACGGGTGATTCGGAGGAGAATTCAGAGCGTCAAAAGCATTGAATACACTTTCCACCTGAGGCCCTTCCGCTATAGAATAACCCATAGACATAAAAATCTGTGAAATTTCTTCTATGGTAATGGTGATCGGATGCTTCACTCCCAGGCTCATATCCTTTCCCGGTTCTGTCACATCGATCTTTTCCATTTTAAACTGAGCTTCCTTCGCGGCCGCCTTTACCTGCGCCAGCTTTTCTTCCAGCAGCGCTTCGATTTCATTCCTTACCTTATTGGCAGCCTGCCCCAGTTCTTTCTTTTCTTCGGGAGCCAGTTTTCCCATCCCTCTCAGGATCTGTGTCAGCTGGCCTTTTTTGCCCAGTACTTTGACCCGGACCTCATCCGTCTCAGCCAAAGATTTTGCTTTTTCTAACTGTTCTTTTGCCTCCTGCAAAATGTTATTCAATTGAGTTTGCATATATTTCTACCTCTCCAAATTATAATCTATTTTCGAACAGACTCATACATCAGGACCCCCGCCGCCACCGCGGCGTTGAGGGAATCAATATCGCCGGCCATAGGAATCTTAATGATTTTGTGAGCCAGCTTCATCAGTTCATCGGAAATCCCGTTTCCTTCATTTCCAATGATCAGTCCCGTATTTTGCTTCATGTCCACATCGTAATAATACAGCTCTGTGTCAAATCCTGTCGCCAGAATGTTCTTTCCGGTCTCTTCCAGAACAGAAACCGCTTCCTCGGGCGTTTCCGCGTAAAAAACCGGTACGCGAAACAGCGATCCGGCCGCTGCCCGTACGATCTTGGGCGAGAAAAGATCCGCGGTGCCCTTCATAGCCATAACTCCGCTGTAGCCCGCGGCGTCGGCAGTCCTTATAATGGTCCCGATATTGCCCGGATCCTGCAGCCGGTCCAGAAGGACCACATTTCCTGAGCCCTTCCTGATTTCCCCGCAGAAGGCTTCTCTGGTCATTTCTTTTTTTTCTACAACGGCCAGAATTCCCTGACTGGTAGTGGTCTGCGCCAGCTGTGAGAACAGCTTCCCGTCCGCTACCGCGCAGGGGCATGGAAAGCTGTCAGGCCGCAGACCATAATCCGGCCTCGCGATAACCATAACCAGCTTTTGTCCTGTGGCTATGGCGTCCCGGATCACCTTTTCCCCTTCAATCAGATACTGCCCGTACAGATCCCGGTACTTCCTCGCGGCCAGACGGCCGCACTGCTTATATAATCGATTGTCTTTTGATGTGATCTGTTTCATATTCCTTTGATGAAGAAAAAGCCGGTCAACTGCCGGCTCTCCTTTATATCATTATTGATTCTACTTTGTCAAGAAGGTCGGAATCGTAAAGTCATCGTTCAGCAGACTGCTGTCCTTATCATCCTTGCTGTCCAGAACAGAATCCGCGGCAGCGTCACCGCCCGTCTTCTTCTCTGTCTCCACGCCCGGAATCACAGAGCTGCTCAGAATTTCTTCGCTGGGTCTGCTTTCAAAACCGGTAGCAATCACTGTGATGAAGATTTCATCCTTGATATCCTCTTTGATCGCGGCGCCGAAGATAATGATCGCGTTGCTGTCAGCAGCCTTTTCGATCTCGCTTGCCGCTTCGTTGGCTTCCAGCATTCCCAGATCGTATCCGCCTGTAACATTGATAAGTACCGCCTTCGCTCCATCGATGCTGGTTTCCAGAAGAGGACTTTCGATCGCGTCCTTGACAGCCTGTGAAACTCTTCCTTCTCCGGAACCCTTTCCTACGCCCATATGCGCAATTCCTCTGTCCTTCATTACCGTAGTTACATCGGCAAAGTCCAGATTGATGAGAGCGTCGTTGATAATCAGTTCGGAAATACCCTGAATACCCTGCTTCAGCACTTCATCAGCCATGTCGAAGGCTTCCAGAAGGGATGTGTTTTCTTCAACGGTTTCCAAAAGCTTGTCGTTTGGTACAATAACCAGGGAATCTACATATTTTTTCAGGAATTTGATACCCAGCTCCGCGTGTTCTCCGCGTTTTTTGCCTTCGAATGTAAAAGGCTTTGTCACAACGCCTACGGTCAGGATACCCATATCTTTTGCTACCTTTGCCACGATGGGAGCCGCTCCGGTTCCTGTACCGCCTCCCATACCCGCTGTGATGAACACCATATCAGCGCCGGTAATAAACTTGGACAGGTCCTCCAGGTTTTCCTCCGCGGACTTCTGGCCGATCTCAGGATTGCCGCCCGCGCCCAGACCTTTTGTCAGCTTTTCACCGATCTGAAGCTTTGTCTCCGCCTTGCAGCGGGCCAGAGCCTGCTTGTCCGTATTTATCGCAATATAGGCTACGCCCTGCATGCCTGCATCTATCATTCTATTAACTGCGTTACATCCGCCGCCGCCCACACCAACGACTTTAATCTTTGCCGGCGTTGACTCGTTCATCTCAAATTGTAACATCAGAAATTACCTCCCCTATATTTTTTATACAACTTATTAAACATTATAGCATAAAGAAAAGTCCGATGCATCAGTTTTTCCAATTAAAATACCACTTTTTTACCTCAAAAATGCTACATTTTCCGCTGTTTTCGTTCGCGGTGTCTCTCAATGATCATACGCCGGATGGCTGCCAGATTGTTAAAGAGCCTTCCTCCAAAAACAAAAATAGCCGCGTAGTAGAGAGGCACGCCCAGCTTGTCGCCTACAAAGGTCAGCACCCCTGCCAAAAGCGCGTTGGTCGCGAAGCCGGAAACAAAGATGGTTGTGTCGTATTTATCCTCCATCATAGAACGAATGGCTCCGATGACAGAATCCATCGCCGCCAAAAGCGCCATAGTAATATAAAAGGAATATTCTGTAGGATACGTAATATCCAGCACAAAGCCCAGGATCAGCCCCAGCGCCAGGGCCGCTACCATTATTAAAATCAAGATCCCTGATCCTCCTTTTCTTCTTTCATATACTGATATTCCATCTCTTTTTTCAGCGCCGGTATCCGTATGTCACTGCCGGACTGGATCTGAAACCGCACGCCCCATTCCCGCAGCTCTTTTCCATAGCCGCCCACTCCGATCAGGCGGTCTGTCATTCTGGTGCTGTCTCCGACAGCCTGAATCACAAAGGGCCTCGCGTAAGTGCGCCCATTGATCCGTACTGTATAACCCGCGCAGGAGATGGAGGTATGCTCCGCGATTCGCTGCCCGTTTACAGAAATCGCCTCGGCTCCGGACGCTTTCAGTTCATTGATAATCCGCAGAATATCATTGTCATGGACAAGAAGATTATTCAATTCCTGACTGGTTTCCGCCGCTCCAGTTCCATCATCCACAGTAATGATCACGCCTTTTCCCCGGACAGCTTGAGTCCCCGCAAGAATTTTATTTTTCAAAAGCTCCTCTTTCAACGCGTTCTGCAGCTTTCCTCCGTCGGCTCTGCTGTACAGAGTCAGGTCCTCCCTGGCCCGCCGGGTCAGCTCTTGAATTTCCTCCAGCGATTGCTTTTCTCCCTGGATCTGCGCTTTATAATCGCCAATGGTCTTCTGAGAAACATACAGGCGTTCCCCATCTGTCATTCTTGCCTGCAAAATAATGCCAAAGCCGATGAGAAAGCAGAGCGCCAGAAGCCCCGCTGTTGTTCTTTTTTTCATAAACGCACCGCCTTAATCCTCTTCTGGCCGCGCGTACTGAAAATCCATAACGCCGGAATATCTGGTCATCTCGATCCGCTCTTTTTTCTCAGTGCTGACCACCAGCCCCAGGTTTTTCATAGCCTCCACTACTCCGGCCCGGATCGTAACCGCGGCCTCCATAGTGTCGCCCGGACCGATGGCGTCTATGGTATATGGCTGAGCGGTGGCTTTCCCGTTGATATTGATGTTGTCTCCCGCAAGGCTGATTTCCGTGGTCTGCACGATCCGTTCCCCATTGATGGAAATAGCCTCCGCTCCGGCTTCTTTCAATTTATTGACCACATTCAGCAGATATTCATAATTATAGGCAATCAGGCTGAAGGTCTCATTTTCCTCACTGGCCTCCACCGGCGGATCTTTGATCACAATGCGGAGCCCCGGGCCATATACATCCGTCAAACCGGCCGCGATTTTATTTTTTTGATTTTCCTCCACCATGGTTCGGATAGAGTCACTCTCTCCGGCCTTGTCCCGCTGAATGGACGCCAGCTGTTCCTCCAGCGTTTTCAGCTGTTCCAGAGCGGCTTCCTTTTCCTCTGTCGCCTGGGTCAGCCGCGCTTCATATCCCTTCAGCTTTGCCAGAGGCACCAGGGCTCCCTGATCGTCTCCGGCAGTTGTGCTGATTTGTACTGAAATAATAAAACCGATCAGGAATGTCAGTACCGCCGCAATTGCAATACCCTTTTTTTTCGCCATATTCTCCCGCTTCTCCTATTTGCCCTTCTTATTAAAAGAATAATACTGGTCATCTCCGATGTTAATTACACCTTTTTTAATTTTTCGTTTGACCACAAGGTCGTAAAGGACCGCCTTAAGGTTTCCTTCTTCCATTCCTTTCATCAGGTTGGTGGTTTTTCCGCTGCAGATAAGCTTGTCATTGACATAGGCCTTTACCAGGATGCCGGAAAGCTGGATTTTCTTAAAATAAAGATCCGCTTTGGTCATTTCCTTTAAAATCTTCAGCTCCTGCTGGAGCACCTTGTCTTCCTTTACTGTCACCCCGCTTCCCGGCTCTGCTTCTGTTATGGTCAGGCCTTCCAAAAGAGTCAGCTTTGGCGCTTTCTCCGCGATATCCAGCACTGTACCGGAAGCGTCGATAATCACATATTCGCTGTCTTTCTGAATCACGGCGGCTTCCTGCCGTTCTGTCAGCTGGATTTCTACGCCGGAAGGCAGCTTTCGTTTTACGGAAGCCTCCTTGATATATGGGTTTTCAGTCAGCTTGTCCTCACAGGACCCGCTCCGGAACTCAAAAAGATTCATTCCCTTCTTCAGTCCGGCCATGTCCTGAATCTCTTCCGCGGTAAACCGACTGCTTTCTCCCGTCGTTATGGTCTTAATGTTGAATACGGAAGAATGCAGGAAAAAATAAAGCCCCACGCACAGGGCGATGAGAATCACCAGCTTCAGCAGATATCTCTTTTTCTTCCTCTTTTTCTTTTTCCTCACCGGTCTTTTTCCGGATGATACCTGAGAAGGGGCGCGCTCCGGCGCCCCTTCCTCCTTCATATCCATGGATCCTGTTGTATCTGTTTCATATTCTTCTGTGTTTATTTTTGTTGTATGATAATCTTTTTTCATATGCACCTGTCGATATCCGCGCCCAGCTTTTTTAATTCTTTGTGGAAGTCGCAGTATCCCCGTTCAATAAACTTTATATTTTCTACAATGGTTTCGCCCTGAGCCATCAGTCCTGCCAGGACCAGCGCGGCGCCGCCCCGAAGGTCTTCAGCGCTCACCGGCGCGCCTTTAAGGCACTCCGCTCCCTTTATTATAGCGATTCTTTGGAAAATTTCAATATCCGCGCCCATTTTTGTAAGCTCCCGCAGGGATTTAAAGCGGTTTTCAAAAATTCGCTCTTCGATTTGTGTCCGTCCCGCGGCGGCTGTCATCAGGGCGGAAAACTGGGGCTGCAGGTCAGTAGGAAACTCCGGATAAGGCCCGGTCTGAAGCTTTTCTACCGCGTACAGCCGCCCCGGACCCCGCAGCCATACCTCTCTGGGCTTCCGCCTGACCCTGCATCCGGCGTACCGCAGGAATCGAATCAGACATTTCAGCGAATCGGTCTCAAGCCCCCGCAGCACCAGTTCCCCTCCTGTTCCTGCCGCGGCCATCAGAAAAGTACCGGCTTCGATCCGGTCTCCCATAATCTCATAGCTGCTGCCGTGAAGCCGCTGTCTCCCTTTTATCACGATTCTGGATGTGCCGGCCCCCTTGATCTTCGCGCCGCAGCTGTTGAGATAATTCTGCAGGTCGATAATTTCCGGTTCCTTTGCCCCGTTATGTATTACAGTCTCCCCTTTTGCCCCTAGAGCGGCCATCATAACATTCTCTGTAGCGCCTACACTGGGAAAATCCAAAACGATATTCGTCCCCCGCAGATCGCTTCCTGAAAAAATCAGCTGGCCGTCCTTTTCCTCAATCTCCGCTCCCAGCTGACTCAGCGCCTTTTTATGTATGTCTACAGGCCGTTTCCCAATTGCGCAGCCTCCCGGCTGGCTGACAATGGCCCGGCCGCATCTGGTCAGGAGCGGTCCTACGAGAAAAATAGAGGATCGCATCTTTTCCATCAGCCTTTTCTCTACCTGCCAGTCGCTGAGCCCGGATGTGTCAGCCAGCACCTGCCCCTTGTCCTGTCTGACTTTGCATCCCAGCGTTTCCAGGATCTCTCTCATTACAGCAACATCTGAAATGCAGGGGCATCCGTCAAACAGATTTTCTCCGCCGGTTACAATTGACGCCGCCAATATGGGCAGCGCCGCGTTCTTTGCTCCGTTTACCCTGTATTCGCCCCTGATGGGGTTTCCTCCCCGTATATGATAGCTTTCCAATTCAAAAAACACCTCCGAAACATACTCCATAGTATGCCGGAGGCATCCTTTAAGTTCCTGACTGGATTTAGCGTCTGATATCCAGATTGTTGCAGATAATATCCGCCGCGTCTACCGGCGCGCACGCTTTGCTGCGGGCCGCCATTTCTTCTACCAGCCGCGGATCGTTTTTCAGTTTCAGAATCTGCGCGATCAGCTTTTCATGATCCAGATCCTTTTCTTCTACAATGATGGCTCCGCCATGATCCGCTACAGCCTTGGCGTTGTAATACTGGTGGTTGCCGGTGACAATGGGTGACGGAATAAAAATGGCCGCTTTTCCGCAGACAGTCACCTCGGCCACAGTCAGCGCCCCGCTTCTGCTGATGACCAGATCCGCCGCGGAAAGATAATCCTCCATATTGCTGATATATTCCAGAATGTGAATGTTATCCGCCAGCTTTATTCCCATTTCGTCCTTTAAAGCGTGGAGGATCGCGTCATAATACCGGCGTCCGGTGGCCATGCACACCTGAATCCCCTCCATGCCGTTCATCGTCTCGATTACGCTGAGCATGGCTTTATTGATCCGTCCCGCTCCCTGACTTCCTCCGAATACCAGAAGAATAAAATCCTTCTGCGAAAATCCCAGCTTCTTTCTGGCTTCCTTCTGATCCGCTTCAAAAAACGCTTTTCGTACCGGATTTCCCGCAAGGACATGTTTTTCCTTATGTTTAAAATACTCCCGCGCTTCCGGAAATCCCAGAAAGAGTTTTTCGACATGCTTTTCCAGCAGCTTGTTGGTCACCCCCGGAAAAGCGTTCTGTTCATGTGTATAAGTCTTTACGCCTGCTTTATGCGCCGCCCGTACAACAGGCCCGCAAACATATCCGCCGGTTCCGATAACCAGATCCGGACCAAATGCTTTGATCAGCTTTTTCGCCTGCCGGTTCCCCTGGCTCAGCTTTTTTAAAACCTCAATATTTTTAACAGGGTTTTTCCGGTTAAAGCCCTCTACTGTGATAAATTCGATGGGATATCCGTTCTCCGGTACGATGGTTTTTTCCAGTCCCCGCTCGGTTCCTACAAAAAGGATCTCGCTGTCCGGATAGCGCTCTTTGATTTTGTCCGCAATGGCAATGGCCGGATAAATGTGCCCGCCCGTGCCTCCGCCGGTCATAATGACTTTCATATTTTCCGCTCCTATTTTACTTGTGCCGTATGCCGCGAAATATTCAGCAGTATGCCTACGCTTCCCATAAACAGCATCAGGGCGTTTCCCCCGTAGCTTACAAAGGGCAGCGTAACTCCGGTCGGCGGCATAGAAGATGTAACGACTGCTATATTTAAAATTACCTGAATGGCGATCATGATAACGATTCCGGAAGCCATGAGCGTGCCAAACTGATCCGGCGCGTTGACCGCGATATGGATTCCTCTCCAGATCAGCACCGCGTAAGCCGCGAGAAGCACAATGATCCCGATAAAGCCCAGCTCTTCTCCAATGATGGCAAGGATGAAATCGTTCTGCGGTTCCGGAAGATAAAGGTTTTTCTGGATGCTCTTTCCCAGTCCTACGCCGAAAAGTCCGCCCGATCCCAGAGCCATAAGGGACTGGACAACCTGAAATCCGTCTCCCAGGGGATCCGCGAAGGGGTCCATAAAGCTGGTAAACCGCTTTGCCCAGTGGCTGTCTGGGTTGGTCAGGATAATGGCCATGATTCCCGCGGCCCCAAGGCCTCCCAGGGTCCAGAAATACCGCATTTTCATTCCTGCCACTACCATCATCATAATGACAATAGCTACTACGGTGATGGCCGTTGACATGTTAGGCTGGGCCAGAATCAGGCCTCCGTAAAGACCGCACAGCCCCAGCATAGGCAGAATCCCCTTGGTAAAGGACAGGATACGCCTCGGTTTTTCGCTGAAATACCACGCGGTAAACATAATCAGCGCAATTTTAGAAATTTCTCCCGGCATGATGGTAATAGGCCCCAGCTTCAGCCATCTTACAGCGCCGTTACTGCCGTGGCCCACCCCCGGAATCATAATGATAACCAGCAGGATAAAGCTGGCGATCAGCGCGATGAGGGCGATCTTTTTATAGTTCCGGTAGTCGAAGACCGCCGTAAAAAGCATAAGCCCAAAACCCAGAAAGGCCCACATAATATCTCTGATCAGATATCCATATGGAGACCCGGTTTCACTTTCATTGATGGATTGGTAATAACTGGCTGAAAACACCATGATCACACCAAAGATCACCAGTGCCAATGTCAGTATGGCCAGTATAAAATCCCCTGATTTTAAATTGTTTATTTTCCCGTTCATTGACCTCTCCATCCTGCCGCTTTTTACCGTTCGAGCCGGTGCACACAATTCTTAAAATGATTTCCCCGCTGTTCAAAGCTGGTATACATATCCCAGCTCGCGCAGGCCGGAGAAAGAAGGACCGTATCTCCCGGCTCCGCCAGTTCAAAGCCTTTTTTTACACACTCTTCCATATCCTTAACAATGATGGAATCCGTAAATCCCATCTTCTCTGCTGTTTCCTTGATTTTTGGAGCGGTTTTCCCCAGCAGAACCATATGCTTTACTTTTCCGTTGAAGGCCCCGATCAGTTCTTCAAAGGAAGAGCCTTTATCATATCCGCCCGCAATAAGAATGATCCCTCCCTTGATGGCTTCTACCGCCTTAATGGAAGCATCCGGGTTGGTTCCTTTTGAGTCATTGACAAAACGGACTCCGTCTACCTGCCCGCAGAATTCGATCCGGTGTTCTACGCCCTGAAACTCTGTCATAGCCTGGCTGATCACCGCCGGGTCCAGTCCCGCGAAATAGGTGACTGCCGCTGCCGCCAGAGCATTTTCCAGATTATGCGTACCCGGGATGGCCAGCTCCTCCGCCTTACAGAAAGAAACCAGTTCTCCTTTTTCATTTCGGATCACAATCCTTCCATCCTTTACAAACGCTCCAAATTCCAGTTCTTCCTTTCTGCTGAAAGGCACGACCTTTGCTCCGCAGCTTTCAGCCAGAGCAAAACACGCCTTATCATCATAGTTTATTACGGAATACTGACTTTCATCCTGATTTTCAAAAATTTTCGCTTTTGCTTTCCCGTAATTTTCCATCGTTTTATGCCGGTCCATGTGGTCCGGGGTCAGGTTGAGGATGGCGGAAACCACCGGCTTGAAATAGCGGGTGGTTTCCAGCTGAAAGCTGCTGGTCTCTGTCACCAGCCAGGAATCCTCTTCCGCGGACATGGCCTTTGAAATAACAGCTACGCCGATATTCCCTACCACATAGGTTTTTTCTTTGGCTTTCCGAAAGATCTCTCCTACCAGTGTCGTTGTAGTGGTTTTTCCATTGGTTCCTGTAATCGCGATATAGTTTCCCCGGCCGATCCGGTACGCGATTTCCAGTTCCCCGATGATCTCCGCTCCGGCAGCCTGGGCCGCTTTAATAAAATCCAGTTCCGGAGAAACGCCAGGGCTCAAAATCAGCATATCAAAACCGCTCACATCCTCCGGATCTTTCCCGAAATAACAGGTAACCTGCCGGCCTTCCAGAAACGTCAGCAGCTGAGGATCGATATCCTCAGCTCTTTTGGAATCCTGCACCGAAACATTTGCCCCCAGCTTGATCGCGGCCTGCAGCGCGGCGATTCCCGACTTTCCGAGTCCAACCACTAATACATTCTGATTTTTCATATTATCTAAATTTGTTCTCATTGTTTCTACCTCTATAAAATGCCCAGACCGATGACGCAGAAGATCAGGGCCAGTCCCCAGAAAATACCGACTACCTGTCTTTCCTTCAGGCCGCTCAGTTCAAAATGATGATGGATGGGAGCCATTTTAAATACCCGTTTCCCAGTCATCTTAAAGCTTACAACCTGAATAATAACAGACAGCGCTTCCATGACATATACAAATCCCGCGATCGGAAGCAGCAGCTCAAAATGCATGACAATGGCCGCCGCCGCCAGTCCTCCGCCCAGGGCCAGAGAACCGGTATCGCCCATGAATACTTTTGCCGGATTTTTGTTATAGACCAGAAATCCCAGACAGGCGCCGGTCATTGCGGAGCAGAATACGCCCGCCCCGGAGCTGGCTCCATAGGTGACAGCCGCTACCGCGAAGAACAGCGACACCAGAGCGGTCACGCCTGTAGCCAGTCCGTCCAGTCCGTCGGTCAGATTGACCGCATTGGTCATAGCGAGAAGGACAAACGCGATAAACGGAATGTACCAGATTCCAAAATCGATATTGACATTTACAAATGGAATCCACACAAAGCTTCCGTCTCCTGAAAACAGCGCCATATATACGGCAAAGGCCACCGATATAATGATCTGCAGTCCGAATTTCTGATAGGCCCGCAGTCCCAGATTGTTTTTCTTCACCACTTTCAGGTAATCGTCAAAAAAGCCGATGACTCCAAACAAAACAAATACTAGAATAACGGCTGCCATATCCGCGGAATAAAACCGTCCTACCGCGCATCCGATAATGGTGGATACAATAATCGCAACGCCTCCCATGCTGGGAGTTCCCGCTTTCGCGTAATGGGATTTCGGCCCTTCCTCCCGGATATTCTGCCCGGCCTGTTTGTTTCTCAGGATCGGTATCTCAAGAGAGGTAAAGACTACGGATGCTAAAAACCCTAATATTGCTACTATGCCGATGGTAACGTAATTCATAACTACTCCTACTATTCCATAATTTTCTTTACAATCTGTTCCATTTCCATTCCCCGGGATCCCTTTACCAGGATCACGTCTCCCTTCTCAAGGATGGAATCCATTTTTTTAAGGAACTCCTCTTTCTCCGGGAAATAAAGGACGTTTTCAAGCCCCGCTTCCTTTGCTCCCTGGGCCATATATCTGGCGTCAGAGCCTATAGCGATCAGCAGCTGTACCTTTTTCTCCGCCGCGTATCGCCCTACAATGGAATGCTGCTGGCTGCTGGTCTTGCCCAGCTCAAACATGTCTCCCAGGATCGCTACGCCGCGCAGGCCCCGGGTCTTCATCAGTACATCAATGGCGCCCCTCATGGAATCCGGGCTTGCGTTATATGTGTCGTCAATGACTTTGATACCGTTTTTCCCCCGGACCGTCAGTCTCTTATCCGTCAGCTTTGCCTTTGCCAGACCTCTGGCCGCCTCTTCCATGGTGATCCCCAATTCCATACCTGCCGCCACAGCAAGTGCCGCGTTAAAGGCGTTGTGTCTTCCCGGCACCGGCAGGTGAAACCGCCGGGCGGCTCCCTGATGCTCCAGTGTAAATTCTATACCTTCCGCGCTGAAATCGTCAATAGCTGAAATAATATAATCGCTCTGGCCGTCCGTTCCCGCTGTTACCAGCCGATACGGACCCTGTATCCTCTCTTCGTTGAGAAACTCTTCATCTCTTGCCGCGATCAGCAGGTTGTTTTCATCAAAATAATTGGTCAGCTCCATTTTCGCCTGGAAGATTCCTTCCTGACTTCCCAGATTTTCAATATGGGCCAATCCAATGTTGGTGATGATCCCAATATCCGGCTTGGCGACGCGGGCCAGAAGATCGATCTCCCCCGGCTTATCCATACCCATTTCCAGAACGCCTACCTCCGTATCCTCATCAAAGGACAGGATGGTCAGAGGAACGCCCAAATGGTTGTTCAGGTTTCCTTTATTCTTCTGTGTTTTATACTTTTCACAGCACACATACCAGGTCAGATCTCTGGTGGAGGTTTTTCCGGTGCTTCCTGTGACCGCGATTTTTTTCAGATCCAACTGGCCGAGGTACCACGCCGCAAGACGCTGCAGCGCTTTTGTTGTATCCTCGGTAAGGATCACATTTTCCGCCTGCCGCGGGCAAAGCGCCTCATTGGAAATGACCGCGCAGGAGCATCCTGACGCAAAGACCTGAGGTAGGTAATCATGCGCGTCATGATTTTCTCCCTTCAGCGCGAAGAACAGGGCGCCCGCTTCCGCTTCCCTTGAATCGGTGCAGATACCCCAAACCTCCGCGGCCGCGTCCCCCCGGATCAGACGGCCGCCGGTTCCTTCTTCAATCTGTTTCATTGTAAGTCGTTTCATATTTTTTCTCCAAAAGTTCCTTTAAAACCTTTCTATCGTCAAAGGGCAGTTTTTCATCTCCGGAAAGCTGGTAAGCTTCGTGCCCCTTTCCCGCTACTACTATTATATCCCATTTGTCCGCCAGTGAAACCGCTCTTTTTATAGCCTGATACCGGTCCAGAATCATGCAGTACGGGCAGCCTGTGGGCCGCAGTCCTTCTTCGATTGCCTGAGCGATGTTTTCCGGCGGTTCCCCTCTCGGATTGTCGTTTGTAATAACGCAGTAATCGCTGTACCTGCCGGCGACGCTTCCCATCAGCTGGCGCTTGCCTTTATCCCGAAAGCCTCCGCAGCCGAAGACGCACAGCAGGCGCCCCCGTTTGAATTCTGAAAAGGTCCGCAGCAGCTTTTCCAGGCCGTCCGGCGTATGGGCGTAATCCACAACTCCCAGGGTGTCCTCCGGGCTGCCTAAAAGCTGCATCCTGCCCGGCACCCGCTTTAGCTCCTCCAGCCCTTCCTTTATATAGGAGAAGCTGGTTCCTGCCTGCCGCGCCATAGCCGCGGCCACCATCGCGTCCGACACAAAATGTCTGCCTGGTATGGATATCCGCAGAGTTCCCAGAGCCTTCCCCTTTTCGAAAAACCGAAACCGGCTCCCTGAGAGGCTTTCTTCCAGCAGCTCTCCGTAATAATCCGCGGATCTATCTTCCAGCGAATACCCGGACAGGACCCGGTGCTTTCCCGCCTCTTTCAGTTCGGAGAAGAGCCTTCTGCCATACGGGTCATCCAGATTGACAGCGGCCCCCTCCTGGCACTGGAGAAACAGCCTCTTTTTCACCTGATAATACTGCTCCATGGTTTTATGATAATCCAGATGATCCTGGCTCAGGTTGGTAAAACCCGCGCCGGAAAACCGGATATCCGAAACCCGTCCCTGATGGATCCCGTGGGAAGAGACCTCCATGACGCACTGCTCGATTCCCTGCCGCTTCATTTCATGAAACAGCTCCTTCAACAGCGCCTTTCCCGGCGTTGTATTGACCGGAACATATTCCTTGCTGCCGATCTCATGCCGGATCGTGCCGATCAGCCCGCAGGCGCCATTTTCTCTCTGAAGTATTTCCCGCAGCATGCAGGATGCTGTCGTTTTGCCATTGGTTCCCGTAATTCCGAAAACCCTGATCACGCTTCCTATCACTTCCTATATAAATATACTGTTCCTTCCTTGTCGATCTTTTCTCCCGCTTTCGGGTACTGATCCCCGATGATGAAATCTTCATCCTGGGTTCCTCCGGAAGCTTCGTAATTCAGGGACAGGCCGCCGAGAATACCGATGGCCTCTTCAAGCCCCTCGCCCGTCAGGTCCGGAACAGTGACCTGATCCGCGTTTAATTCCTTCTGCTGTTCCTTTGTCAGCTTTGGCTGCAGATCCAGATACCGCAGGGTATCTTCCAGAATCAGCTTTGCCCCCGGCGCCGCTGTCTGGCTTCCGAATTTTACACCTTTTGGATTATCTACGATCACCAGTACCGCGACCTGTGGATCATCCATAGGAGCCATTCCGATAAAGGAGGAATAGGTCTGCTCGCTGTATCCGCCATTCTTGGCCTTGTTGGCAGTACCAGTCTTTCCTCCGACCCGATAGCCTTCCACTTTCGCGGTACCCGCGCCTCCCTTGTCTACAACGTATTCCATGATATCACACATTTCATCGGCTGTTTTTTCGGAAACGGTCTGCCGGACGACTTTTGTATCAAACTCCTTTACGGTGTCTCCGTTTTCATCCACCAGTGCTTTTACAAGTCTGGGCTGCATCAGCTTGCCATCGTTTCCAAGAGAGGAAATTGCGGTAATCAGCTGAATCGGCGTAACGGCCACGCCCTGACCGTATCCCATGGTGGCAAGCCCTACCGGTCCCGCCGTGGATTTATTCTGCAGAATCGAGGTTCCTTCTCCCGGAAAATCGATTCCCGTTTTTTCGGATATTCCAAAGGTTTCCAGATAATTGTAGAATTTGTTGATGCCTATCCTCTGCGCCAGTTTTACAAAGACCGGGTTGCAGGAATTTCCTACCGCTTCCTCCAGAGTCTGTGTGCCGTGAGGATTGTAGTAACGCCAGCATTTTAGGGTTGTTCCCGATACATTGATGGAGCCGGTACAGGTAAAGGTTTCATCAATATTAGTTTCTCCCTCTTCCAAAGCCATGGATGTAGTCAGCAGCTTGAAGGTGGAACCTGGTTCGTATACATCGCTGATAAGAGAGTTTCTCCACATGGAGTTCCAGTATTCCATTTTTTCCGAGTCGGACATGCTTTCCAGCTTTTTCTGCTCGCTTTCGGAAAGCGGCGTTTTAGAATCGTTGGGGTCGAACTCCGGCGTCTGGGCCAGCGCCAGAATGTCGCCGGTCTTTGGGTCCATCATAATAGCCATAACCCGATCCGCCTTTGTATTTTTCTGCACGGTCTTGATGGATTTTTCAACATAGTGCTGGATGGTTTCATCGATGGTCAGCACCAGTCCCAGGCCGTCTTCCGCCTGGTAATAGGTCTCGTCTCCATAAGCAAGGCCGTTGCCCGTAATATCCGTATTTTTGATCCACCTTCCGGAAACACCGGAAAGATACTGGTTGTACTGGAGCTCCAGACCGGAAAGTCCCGTGTTGTCATCGGTAACGCTTCCCAGGGTATGGGCAAGGAACGCTCCCAGCGGATAGTACCGCTTTACATCCTCCGCGATTTCGATTCCAGTCAGCTCTTTTTTCCGGATCTTGTCAGCCGTATCCTTATCCAGGTATTTATCCACCTTGACCAGAGCCTGTTCCTTTGTAATCAGTTCTTTAATTTCCGCTTCGTCCTTTTCCAGAATCTCAGACAGGGTCTTTGCCGTCTTTTCTACATTCGCGTCTTTTTCCGCTTCCGTTTTCCCGGACCGTATACTCGCGGGCCTGGCCCATACGGAATAGCAGGTGGCGCTGACCGCCAGCTCCTTTTCATTGGTATCGTAGATCACACCTCGTTTGGCCGCGATAGGGACGTCCCTTGTCTGCTGTTCGGTTGCCATCTTGGAGTATTCCGCTCCTCTGACGATTTGTATCCAGCCCACCCGGAAGCACAGCACCATGCAGGCGGCATACATACACGCAAATACGATAATAATTCTTTTTTTACTTTTGTTTAGTGGTTTCGTCATCTTCTTTCCCTATAAAAAAGAATCCAGACATCCCTACTTACCTACATAATTAAGTTATCTGGTCTCTTTTCCCCTATGCAATTATTAAAGTCTATCCTAATTGTATTTTTGAAGGTTCAATTATATGCCTGCTTCCTCAATGTGTCCGCGAATCCCTTGTCCGGTTTTTCCTCTTCTGTCAGATAAACAATCTGTTTGGACGAAGGATAGACCATTCCCAGCTCCTCGGAAGCCTTTTCCTCAATGGCTTCGATGTTATTGGAGCTGTAGATCTTCACATTCAGGTTTTCGATTTCCGCTTCCAGCGTATTGTTCGCCTTCACCAGCTGGTTGGTATCATATTTGATAGAAGCAGCAAAGGCCGTTGTAATAATCAGCCCTATGCAAAGAATACCGACAACAACGGTCAGGAGCATAAGACGCATTTTATCTTTTGCCGTGATCCGGCTTTTCTGCGGCTTTGGCTTTTTCCTCGGCTGTTTCGGTTTCATATCAAATCCGTATTTTTGATAATTTTCCTGGTATTCATACCACTTTTCTGCTGCTATCATCTCTTACCTCTTTTTTTCTGCTACCCGAAGCTTTGCGCTGCGGGCCCGCGGGTTGTGCTCTACTTCCTCTTGGGAAGGAACGATAGGTTTTCCCGTAATCTTTCGTATGTCCGCTTTTTTTCCACAGACGCACACAGGAAATTCTTTCGGGCAGGTACATGGGTTCGCCCTTGTATTGAACAGATTTTTTACGATCCGGTCCTCCAGAGAATGGAAGGTTATGATACACAATCTTCCTTTATCCGCCAGCACGTCGCAAAATTCTCCCACTGCCCGTTCCAGCTGACCCAGTTCATCGTTGACCTCGATGCGGATGGCCTGAAAGGTCCGTTTTGCCGGATGAGGTCCGTCTCGTCTGGCGGAAGCCGGAATGGCCGCTTTGATGATTTCCACCAGCTGACCTGTGCGTTGGATGGGCTGTTCTTTTCTGCTTTCAACGATAAACCGGCTGATCCGGGACGCCCATTTTTCTTCCCCGTATTCTTTTATGATCCCGGTCAGCTCTTTTTCTGTGTAAGTATTGACCACCTGGTAGGCGGTAAAGGCGTCATCCTGACTCATACGCATATCCAGCGGCGCGTCCTTCATATAGGAAAATCCCCGTTCTTCATTATCCAGCTGAAACGAAGATACTCCCAGATCCAAAAGCGCGCCATTTATTTCCTTAATCCCCAATTGATCCAGTACGTCTTTGATATCCGCGTAATTGCTCTGAATAAAAAGCTTTTGACAGGAGTAGTCTTTCAGTCTTTCCTCCGCCGCTTTCAGCGCGTCCCGGTCCCGGTCGATGCCGATAAGGGTGCCTTCTTTTCCCAGAGCCTGACAGATTCCGGAGGCATGTCCGCCTCCGCCCAGGGTTCCATCCACATAGATCCCCTTCGGGTCAATATTCAAATGTTCTATGCACGCATGGTACAAAACTGAAGTATGTTTAAATTCCATAATCGATCATACACTCCGCAAGCTGACTGGCGTCCATTTCTCCGGCGCTTTCATTGGTGTTCCATTCTTCTTTGCTCCATATCTCGATGGTGCTGGCATTGCCGATGGTCACCAGCTCTTTCTCAATACCGGCGTATTCCCGCAGCTCCTGCGGAAGGGTCAGTCTCCCCTGTTTGTCGATCTCGCACTCCGCCGCGCTGGAATAAAAATGCCGCACAAACCGTCTGGCTCTCGGGTCCGCCGAAGGCAGCCCATTCAGCTTTTCCGTAAAGCTCTCCCATTCGTTCATAGGATAAACGGTCAGACACGGGTCTATGGCCTTGCTGACCACGCATTTGCTTCCCAGCTCGTCGCGGAATTTGGCAGGCACGATCATTCTGCTTTTTGTATCTATGGAATTATAGTACTTGCCTACCAGCATGCGACACTCCTCCTATTGTTATTGTTAGGATGTCACCATTTTACTCCACTTTCCTCCACTTGGCAACCATTTCGTTCCAAAATTCATCTTTTTTGACCCACTTTTAAGATTCTTTTAAGTTTTATTTTTTAAGCCGCCGCTTTCCATTACTACATCTTGTGTCAGAACTTATGTTCTCACCTAAATAGCAAAAAAGCCTTGCATCGTCTGTGGATACGCTCTCCAAAGGGGCTGAAGCGCCTGCAGCGCAGTGTTTCAAACTTTGCGTTTACATTGGATTTGCGGGGTCCCCAGGTGTCCCCGCCCTGCTCGGTAGAAAAAAAAGAAGACCCGGCAGCCTTCCAATAAGGAAGGGCTGCCAAATCTTCATGCAAGTGGTTATCGATTTAAACTCGGGAATCAGTTATGCTTTTTTCTTCTTCCCGTGAGGGCAACTGCCGCCGCGATGGCCGCGGTCAGCGCCGTAATTCCCATATATGGGAGCATATTGCTGTCGTCGCCGGTCTGCGTCTCGGTTCCTTCTGTTCCTCCGTTGCCATCAGTGGCTCCAGGGTCAGCAGCGCCCGGATCCGTCGCTCCAGGATCGGTGTTTCCCGGATCTGTCCCAGGATCGATGGTGCCTGGAACCGTCGGGTCAGTTGGATCAACCGGCTGATTTTCAACGGTATAGCTTACCGTTGGTTTATTGAACGCTTCCGCTGCGCCTTTTGCGCCGCTACTGTCTACCGGATATAATACGGCGCTGTTGTTCGTGTATAATCCGTCATATCCGTTGCTTCCGTCAGCGTCATACTGGCCATAAGTACCTGCCGCTGTTTTCGGATTGGTCAGCTTTACACTGTAAGTCAGCTGTACCGGCGCAAAATTGCTTACCGGAACGTTGATCGTCCATATAAAGTGTTCGTCCTCTTCCAGGTTGCCAGGAACATAAGTCACTTCGTAATCATAGCCGTTCTCGTTTTTGCCAAAGCCGTAGCGATTTTCTCCAAGTTCCACTGCGTCAAGGGTTTTATCTCCAACCTTGATGGACAGCTTAGAAGCGTCATTGATGAAGTCAAAGTTGTAGTCATCTTTTACATAACCCATATAGTCTTCTACAGAGGATCCCGCGTCCAGCAGATAATTGATATCATTCTTTATATTTTTAAAGGATACCGTTTCGCCTTTGGCAAGATACTCCATAAAGGAAGGTCCCCATAAATACTGGGTGCCTGAATTTGCATTTGCCGTCATAGCGTAGCAATGATATCCGGCAGCGGCAGCTGCTGTGTATTCCTGATAGGTCAGGTACAGCGCTTTATCAATGGAATTGGCGTAAGTATCTTGGCCCTCTAAAGGAGTAGCCTTGACGATGCTTCCTTTATATGGATATTCATACTGTGTTCCTTGGCTCGCAACCTGAGTTCCTATGTTCTGTAGCCAGGTCGCCCAGCCCTCATCCGGAGCATTATTCGTTCCATATTTAGAGTTCCAGTTATCCGGACCCGCCCAGTTAAGAACGCGGTCCGCTTGAAAAGTCCACGCAGTCACAGTTGGCTCCGCATTGTACATGTAGGTAATTCCATCACTTACAAAGATCAGGTATTTGCGGGAAGCATCTACATCTGAATCCTCATCCAGCATGGCTTTTCCCGCCAACAGACCCGCATGCGTATTCGTGCCGCTTAAAAGATCCTGCTTGACAGCAGTTTCAATTGCGGCATATTCTGTAGCAAGATCCATGAACCCTGTAGCATGGGCCTCTTTATTGAAGATGACCACTCCAACCTTTACCTTTGCCTCTGTTTTCTCAATCTGCGTCTGCAGGTCTTTCAGCATACCCAAAGCCTGTTCTTCCAGCGCAGCGCTTGTGGACTTGTCCAGTACCAGTACTACGTCGGATACAAGCTGTTCTTGCTGAGATGGAAGGGATAAAGTAACTTTTGACTCAAAGTTTTCATCCAGATTTGTCGCGTTTTTTGACTTGGAAACCTCCCATGTCTTACCACTTGCCGTACCACTGTTTGTTTCATCGGCGGAAAGCGCGTTCACATTCGGCTGAATGCCGACCATCAGAACCACCAGCGCAAGAACAAGCAGTGATATCCATTTTCTTTTTCCTTTCATTACAACATTCCTTTCTTTTTTCGTTTGATTTATTTCAATAATCTTTCCCATATCCCACTGCTGTATATTTGGCTTAACCAGAACACCCCCATTCCTTGACTACCACATAATGTTCGTTATGTGGTAATCGTAAGCGAGCCCGCCCCGCGTTTTCTTATTAAATGGGGCGTAAATCAGGGAACTGAATACAAAAATCTTTTTTATGGCGCTAAAAAAACAAGACCGCTTTCTTTTTACGCAAGTCGGTCTTGTTTTGATGCGCGGCAAAAAGCTGAAAACAACTTAATTAAAATTTTTAAGCGATTTTCGGCGGCTTCTTACTTTATCCGAGCTTTTTTTGTTGCTTTTTTTATTTATGTATTGTAGAATAAATTAGCTAAATAGCTTTTTTATAGATTCGGGAACCACATAACGAACATTATGTGGCTATTTTTTTAATTAAGCGGATCTTCTCCAGATCCCGCTTCCATTCTTTTATCCCCTCTGACGCGTAGATCCTTGTCACTTCCAGATTGCTGTGCCCTAAGATATCGGCCAGGTTGATCAGGTTTTTGGTGGTCTGGTAGAACACTCTCGCGAATAGATGCCTTAAATTGTGGGGAAACACTTTTTTCAGGTCGATTCCCGCGTCCTTTGCCAGCTGTTTCATTTCTTTCCAGATATTCGACCGGTCCTTGGCTTTTCCCGTTCTGGTGCGGAAAATCGGGCCGGATCGGATGTTCCTCTCCTTGATATACCGCCGCAGTTTTTTCTTCAGCGGCTTTGGGATGATGACCAGACGGTACTTGCCTTTGTTCCATACCTCAAGCGTTCCCGCCGCGATGGTTTCCGCCCGGAAAAATTTTAACTCGCTGACGCGGATCCCTGTCGCGCAGATGGTTTCCATAATCAGGGCCAGCTGTTCTTTTTTCCCCGCTCTGGCGCGTTGGACCAGCCGGTGAAATTCCTCTTCCCCCAGCTCTTTTCCCGCGCCTCGCAGATCCTGCCGTTGGACCCGGACTCTTTTCAGCTTCCAATTTTCCAGGCCTAGAAAGGAGAAGAACTGGTTCAGCGCCGCCAGCATGGAGTTGACGCTGCTGACAGCGTATCGCTCCATCAGCCATTCCTTGTACTTTAACAGGCGCTCTTTCTCTACGCTTTTGCCCTCCCCCGCGTACTGATAAAAGGTTCTGACATCTCGGATATATTTGCTTATGGTCGCTGGCGCGTTCTCCCTCTCCTGTAGGCAGCGGCGAAACTCCTCCAGCTTGTTTTCCTCTAACCATATCGTTTCCATTCTCACCCCGGGCACCTTCCTTTCTCAACTTGTACTCTCAGTTTTATCATACCCATTTATCGTAAAGCTAGCCTTACGGCGGGCGGGCAAAAAAAATGTGATGGATCTTTATCCACCACATTTAAAGGTAAGAAAGCCAAGCTGTGTACTTTCCCGTGAGTTTTTAATAAAAAAGTATACGAAACTCGGGGCCGGAGCCGGGGAAGTTGACTTCAGAAGGAAATTTACGGCTGTTTTGTGAAAAGAGAAGCCGGAAACGGTTGAAAACGTATATCTTTCACGCAAAGGATTCGAAAAAGATAGGAAGCGCCGTCAAAGAGCGACTCGTATCCTATAATTCCACCCGCACCGGATCCGCCAGCTCCAGGCTGTCTTCCGCCACGATACAATCATACGCCAGGATATTCACCCGCTTTTCCCTCGCTTTCCGCAGAGCCTGTCCAAACTGAGGGTGAGTCCTGTCATTAGGACGAAAAGCAGAGATTCCCTTCATCTGAATCACAAAAAGGATATATACGAGAAATCCCTCTTCTCCAGCGTGCGCCAGTTCTTCGATATGCCTGACTCCTCTTTCCGTAGGCGCGTCAGGAAAAGCCGCAATCCCCTCTTCTTCCAGCGTAACCCCCTTTACCTCTACAAAAGCCTTCTGTCCTGTTTCATCCTCCACATAAAAATCCAGTCTGGAGCTGCCGTATGTCTTTTCTCCTTTCACAAAAGATAGCTTTTCCATTCCCGGCAGGGCCAGCTTTCCGCTTGTCAGAGCTTCCTTCACCACCTGATTCGGCGCCTGAGAATCCATATTGATCAGAAGATGCCCCTTTTTCACTCCAATCAGGGAATACCGCATTTTTCTGCTTCCCATTCTTCCTTCAAAGTCTTCCAAGTATACTTCTGCCCCTGGAAGGAGCAGTTCCCTGCATCTGCCAGTGTTTTTCACATGCGCCCGCTGCCGCTTTCCATCGATTTCCACCAGAGCCACAAACCGGTTGGGGCGCTCAATAAATTTTCCTTTACATATTTTCAAATATTTCATGCTATTTATTGTAACAGAACTAAGTTGCTTTTAACAGTAAAATTCTTTTAAGGCTGTTGGAATTTACTTGTTATAATCTGGACAAGATAGTATAATGTGGGTAGATGTTTTTGTGTCTGGAGGGTAATATGAAGAAAAAAAGGTTCGCGGGTCCATTGATACTGTCCATTGTGCTTGTTTTGGCGCTGCTTCTGCCAGGATGCGGCGAGAAAGCCGGCGACTATGATATGGAAGAACCTGAGCTTACAGTAGAATATCTTTCGGGAGAATACGCGGAGCAGCTTCTCCGGGACGGCGGTGAAGAAACTCTGGGCACCATCTCCATTGATGAAGACGAAGAACGGGAAGGGAGATATAACCTGACTGTAAACAGCATGGTCATTGTAGAAAGCTCCATTACAGATGAGGGCTATTATATTGCGGATAAAAATGTTTCCACTACGGTTCCGCTCGATTCGGAGGCCCGGGTCACTTATATCAAAAATGAAAAAGACGGCCCCCAAATCCTGGAGCTGAATGAATTCATCCAGCTGGTTCGGGAAGACCAGCAGACAGCGGCTTCATCGGAGAAAGAAAAGCTTTATGATGTATACATAATCGGCGGAAACGCCCTGATGCTTTTGGCAAGGGAACTGCCGGACGCGTAAAGCGCTTACTATGGAAACTATGGAAAAGAAAGGTTAAATCAGGTATTTATTTATGCCCGTACCAAATCCTGTTGCTGTTACTGTCTTTGGAATCGACATTATGTGGTATGGTGTTCTGATCGCCGCGGCAATTGTTCTTGCAACGGTTATCACATACCGCCGGGCGCCGCTTCATGGACTTTCCTCTGACCGGATCCTGGATTTTGTGCTGATCTGTATCCCGGTGGGGATTATCGGCGCGCGTTTGTATTATGTTGTGTTCAACTGGTCTATGTACAGCGGCGATCTGTTTAAAATTATCAATATACGGCTGGGCGGCCTTGCAATCCACGGCGGCCTTTTATTTGGTCTGGGAGCCGCGGCGGTTCTATGCTCGATCTGGAAGCTGCGGCCTCTTAATGTACTGGATCTTGCCATTCCGTCCATTGCCCTGGCTCAGGCCATCGGCAGATGGGGAAATTACTTTAATTCAGAAGCTCACGGCGGTCCTACGGATCTTCCATGGGCAGTGACCGTAAACGGCCAGACTTACCACCCTACGTTTTTATACGAATCCATCTGGTGTCTGCTGCTGTTTTTTCTGCTGATCTATATTGACAACCACCGCAAATTTGAGGGCCAGGTTTTCCTGCTGTACGGAGTGCTGTACTCGCTGGAGCGTTTCTTCGTAGAATGGCTTCGGACCGATTCTCTGATGATCGGCCCATTCAAGCAGGCTCAGCTCCTGAGTCTGACGGTTATTATTGTATTCACTGTAATTTACATTATTTTATATAAACACTGGAAAAAGAAAAAGGAGTCTTAACAACATGAAATTAGGAATCGTAGGTCTGCCCAATGTGGGCAAAAGCACACTGTTCAACGCAATCACAAAGGCTGGAGCGGAAGCGGCCAATTATCCCTTCTGCACCATCGAACCCAATGTCGGTGTTGTAACGGTCCCGGATGAACGTCTGAAGGTCCTTCATGACATGTACAATTCGAAAAAGACCATCTATACAACTATTGAGTTTTACGATATTGCCGGCCTTGTAAAAGGAGCTTCTAAAGGAGAAGGGCTCGGCAATAAATTTTTGGGACATATTCGTGAAGTCGCCGCTATCGTTCATGTCGTCCGCTGCTTTGAAGATCCAAACGTGGTCCATGTAGACGGAAAGATCGACCCCCTTTCCGACATTGAAACCATCAATATGGAGCTGATCCTTTCCGATATGGAAGTGCTGGAACGGCGCATACAGAAGACTACAAAGAATCTGAAAGGCGACAAGAGCCTTCAGAAGGAGCTGGATCTATTGAAAAAGGTGGCTGATTTTCTTGGAAGTGGAAAGTCTGCCCGCGCCATGGATCTGACGGAAGATGAAGCGGAATTTGTAAAGAGTCTGGATCTTCTGTCCTACAAGCCAGTCATCTATGCCGCCAATATATCGGAGGATGAAGCCGGCGCTTCGGATGAAAACGAATATGTTAAGGCAGTCCGGACATTTGCGGAAACTGAAGGCTCTGACGTGGTAGTTATCTGCGCCAGAATCGAAGCGGAAATGTCCGAGCTGGAAGAGGACGAAAAAGCGCTGTTTCTGGAAGAGCTGGGGATCGAAGAATCGGGCCTGGATAAGCTGGTGAAAGCTTCTTATCACCTGCTGGATCTGATCTCCTTCCTCACCGCGGGAGAGCCGGAGGTCCGGGCCTGGACCATCAAACGAGGGACAAAAGCCCCCGGCGCCGCCGGAAAAATCCATACAGATTTCGAAAAGGGCTTTATCCGCGCGGAAACCATTGCCTATGACAAGCTGATCGAATGCGGCGGCAATCTGGCCACCGCCAAGGAAAAAGGTCTGATCCGCTCTGAGGGGAAAGAGTATGTCGTTAAAGATGGGGATGTAATGCACTTCCTGTTTAATGTGTAAGAATGGAGGAACCCCTGAATATCAGCCATAATGGTTGATATTCAGGGGTTTTCGCATCTGTACGGTTACGGTTATTTCTTGTTATTTTGCTCCCAATTTGCACACTTTCGGGTATTACTGCACACCTATTGCACATTAATTGCACACCCGCGCAGGTAAAAAAATCTCCGTTCTTCCGGATCAGAGTGGTCTGTCCCGGGAGTATTTTTGTAAGAAAAAAAGCCCCCTGGAGGGGGCTGCTATGTTACTATTATTCTTCTGTTCCTTCCTCTGCCGCATCCATATCCCCCGGATCCATCCGGCAGTCTGTATAAACGTCCGCAAGGTCCGATTTTGGCTCTGTATAGGTAAGGGCCTGTGGACTGTCTGTAATGCCTTCTGTGGTCGGGTCTACCACAATACCCAGTACAGCCAGAAGAACAAATGCGGCGTTGACCAGATCAAGGAGCTGGTCTTTTACACTGTCCAGATTTAGACTGTACCCGAAAATTGCCATAACAGTCTGGATAAATAACAGGACTGCCGGGATCGCCGTCAGCCAGAAGGTTTTACTCTTTATTCTTACTTTCCAATTCAGTTTCATATTTTCCTACCTTTCTTTTTACGAGTGCGCCGCTTTTTTTCGGGCGTACTCTTCCAGATTATGCTTTCTATCCTGCTGATACTCAAAAGCTTCCGCCAACTCTCCATTGGGAGTTTTATTATGCAGCACACATTCCACCAGTTCTTTTTGCACGCACTCTATTTGCAACGATGCTATTCGATGTTTGTATATCAAGCAACTTGTTTCCTCCTTTTATTTTTAATAAGTTTCTCGTTTGTAACCAGTCTATAACAAGTTTCTTGTTATTCCAATAGCCTTTTGATAATATTCTTATTGTCTCATATTGACATACCAAGAATTTTGAAATACAATACGGATATAGAAAGGTTAAATAGAAAGTTGGTGAAATAATGAGCGTAGGAAGCAGAATAAAAGAACTCCGAGAAAGTAAAAACATTTCTCGAAACGAGCTGGCTGATTTTATAGGTGTAACAGTTGGGGCAATATCAAATTATGAAAACGAAGTAAGCTCTCCTAAAGAGCCTATTCTTTTTAAAATCATGGAAGTGCTACAATGTGATGCCAATTATTTATTTCAAGATGCTATCGACATACCTTCAATGAAAAATAATGTCTCTATAGATGAACATAAAATCATAAAAAAATACCGCACCCTTGATTCATACGGAAAAAATGCTGTAGATTCACTACTCAATATAGAATACGAGCGTTGTCAGGTAAAAGAAGAGACGGCTACATATTCCACCAATAATGTACGCTCTATAGACTATTATAGAAAGCTCGCATCTGCTGGCAGCGGCCAGGTGGTCTTTGAAAACTCCGTAGTTGAACGCATTACTATCCCCGATAAACCGGAATATAATCGTGTTGCTTACGCTATCGGCGTAAATGGCAGAAGTATGGAACCGTTATATTACGACGGAGATATGTTGCTGGTAGAGCCTGCTGTTGATATACAAATTGGTGAGATCGGTATTTTCGTAGTAGATGGAGAAGCTTATGTAAAGAAACTTGGAGAAGGCGAACTGATATCACTTAATTCAGATTACGATAACGTCTCACTTACTGAATACTCATCTTGCATGGGTAGAGTTGTTGATAAGCTATCTAATCAAGAATAAAACATTATATGCCTCACATTTGTAATCAGAATCGTTATAGAACTAAGAAGAAAAGTATAAGCAATGAAAAAGCAAATTGGGAAAATAGATAGAAGGGTTATTAACCTATTGAATTTATCGGTATCTCCAGATACCCCCATATACATTGGCGATTCAAACATACAACATATGAAATCATCACATCCGAAGGATTACGCTAAATATAATTCCAATATTAGCGATATCCTAAATAGCCCCGACTATGTGGCGACAAATCCTAAAGACGGTTCTATTGAGTATGTTAAGGAGTTTAAAATAGACGATGAATATGTGAAGGTCGCAGTTAGAGTCTCGGGGAAAGGAACTTATTACGCAAGATCAATGTATATCTTGAACAAAAATAGAGTTAAAAATTTTATAAAAAAGAAAACGCTATTAAAATATTAGCATTTGACAATTTTCTAATAGCGTGTATAATGAAGTTATCAAAAGAATATGCTAATACTGAATGAATAAAGAGGACGGAACGGGCAGCCGTCGCCCCTTAATTGGTTAGGAGATGTGGGAGTGTCGCCCCACCTAATTCATTCGTAGCGGATAAACGGGTAACTTCGGTTGCTCGTTTTTTGTTGCCGTGCCACATTTCTTGTGTAACAAGCGGCGCCGCAAAAAGCCGGAATCGATTTTGAAGATTAAGGGATAGAGATTATAGAAAAGTTACCGTTATTATCTTATTTAATACAAAATATTTTAGGAGGAAAGTTATGAAACGAATTACAAAAATCCTTGCGTTTTCAATGATTCTGCTTATAGGCTGCGCATTTGTTCTGCCCGCCCAAATGGGGTCCCTTGAAGTTCACGCCGCTTCTGTAAAACTCAGCAAAAAATCCATTACTATCACTAAGGGAAAAACTTATCAGTTGAAAGTCTCTGGGACGAAAAAGAAAGTGAAGTGGAGCAGCAAGAAAAAAAGCATTGCTTCTGTGACGTCTAAAGGAAAAATTACCGGCAAGAAAAAAGGGACCACTTACATTTACGCAAAAGTCAACAAAAAAACATACAAATGCAAAGTAAGGGTTGAAACACCATCACTTTCTGCTACCACAAAAACAATTGTCGCAGGAAAAACGTTTACGTTGAAATTAGATGGTACCACCAGAAGCAAGAAATTTAGTACAAGTAATTCTTCTGTAGCAACCGTGTCTACTAAGGGTGTAGTTACCGGAAAAAAAGCTGGAACTGCTAAAATTACGGTTAAGATTTCTGACAAATCTTATACTTGCAAAGTAACGGTCAAAAAGGAGACCCCCGCTCCAATAACGAGTGTTAATGAAGTAGTATACGATAATGGTAATATTATTGTAACATATATAGGGACTTATAAAGATGAATATGGAATTACCACGAAATTTTCTATAAAAAACAATAATGACTATACGGTAGGATTATATTGTGATGGCTTTGACGCAGACGGGTATATGCTTTTTGATCCAACGTTTTACGATGTTTACCCCCATACACTCTGTAATGCAAAATATCTAATGCCAGAAAGCCAGCTGGAAGATTACGGAATCAAAACCATTAATAGCTTTAAAGCGTACATGGAAATATGGGATGAAGATTTAAATGCATTAGACACATTCGTAACAAAAGAATTAAAGCCAACATTGCAATAAAACAAAAGCCCCCATCACTGGGAGCTGATGCCTTTGGTCGCACATAATGCAACCGAAACTCGCAATTTCATTGTATCACGTGCGGCCGGGGCATTGCAAGCCCTGGTTTTTTGATACCCAAAATTAAGAAAGGACGTGATAGAATGGCAAAGAGAAAGGGAAGCGGAGAAGGATCGATCTTCCGCTACGAACATGGCTGGCGTGGACAGTTAACTGCAAGAACTTACAAAATCTCTGCTGGAGGAAAAATACGCCGAGATTTTTCAAAAGAAAACCGGGAAAAAGTATAGTGAAAACACCTATTCCCGCTCCACCGTGAACTCTTTGTCCGTTTCCTTTAAAAAGTGTTTGCAATTCGCTGTAGAAGAGAATGTGCTGGCCAAGAACCCGCACATGGGGGGTGGAATTACATAAGCTGCGGCCGCCGAAAAAGATCAGTGCTTTTTCTTTGGAAGATCATAAAAAGATCGTAGAATACACCAGAAACAATGGACAACTTTACTGACTTTATTATCTTCTGATCAGCACCGGCATGCGGTTTGGAGAAGCGGTTGCCCTCACGTGGGGAGATGTGGATTTCAAAAAGAAAACCATCCGCATCAATAAAACCTCTGTAGAAATGCACGGCAGCCCAATCATACAGCCTCACACCAAAACCAGCTCTGGTACCAGAATTATCTCTATCTCCGACAATGTCGTTAAATTTCTCCGAGAGGTAAAGAAAAGCCTGAACAAAGAATTGAACTACCGCAACCTGGTAATTCCGAATACCAGATACGGAATCCTGACTTCCGCAAATATGAACAAGCGTTGGCGCCGGGTATGTGCTATACTGGATATACCCTATCAAGGGGTTCACGCCCTCCGCCACACATGGGCTACAAGAGCGCTGGAAAAAGGCATCGATGTAAAAACAGTCTCGGAAATGCTAGGTCATAAAAATGTAATAACAACAATGAATATATATCAAGACGTCCTCCCGGATCAAAAGGCGAAAGCAGCACAAGAAATGAATGACCTTTTTTAAATGCACATTTTATGCACACCAAATCCTGTATCTATATAAAAATAGCCATTTATAAACTGCACTTCCTGTTTAATGTGTAAATTTTTTTACCGGATTATCTGGGCTGTTGGAATTTTTTCAACAGCCTTTTAAATTTCAATCCTTTTTTCTCTGTTTTACTCCAGGGTGGTTCTGACTCTGTAAGCGCAATAAGTATATTCTTTTTCTATTTTTGAAGTGAAAAATATATCTTTTCAAGCGCTCTCACGGCCGTTTTCGGAAAATCTGCCTGCTGCCCCCACCTTTTGAAGATTTCAGCCGCCGCAGGGCTGATCTTCATATACTTTTTAGGAAAAAATAATGAAAAAAATATAAAGGCTGGGCCTTGTAAGTCGTAAGGCCAGACCCCATAAACTGTTCAGCGTTTTTTCAAATAATTCGAACTGTTTTTATTTTACAGACTTTTCCATTTTGTATTTACATACTAAAATTTCGGTGCTACAATTTTTTAATATGTAGGAAATATCGTTTTCGATATTTCCTACATATCAACAAAGTCGACCGCTGAAAATAAATCGGCGGAGCCGACTTTGTTCCAAAGGGTGCGGGATAAGTATTTTACTAGAAGAAAGGATTTTATCATGTCAACAAAATCTCATGACAATTCGAGAAATCCAGTATTTCTCATTGTCGCACTCATTTTTTTCATCGGGATCGGAATTGCGTTCTGCCCTGCGGTAAACCATAATATCGCAGAAGGTATGGCCCAGCTGACTGGCCAAAGTATCGACACAGCTTCCATGTCTTACGACGCCAGAACCATCTTCGACACACTCTGTTATAATCGTTCGATCCACATTCTGGCAATGCTGCTTTTAGGCTTCGGATTCCTTATGGTAGTAGTCAGAGGTCATGGCTACAGCTCCATTACAGCTACCCTGCTTGCTGTCAGCACAGCGATTCCAATCTATATGCTGATCAAAAGCTTTATGGGTGAAGGCTCTGCCCTCAGCATCGACGCTTTCATGTGGGCGGAATTTGCCGCAGCCAGTCTCCTGATCGCAATCGGCGCCCCTCTCGGAAGACTGACGATGGATCAGTATCTTCTGCTGGGGATTCTCTTTGTTCCAGTCTATCTTTTCAACGAGTGGCTGATTCTGGAAAGCGGCTGGTTCACCGGATTTCAGGATACAGGCGGAAGCGTAGTAATCCACGCGTTCGGCGCTTATTTCGGTCTGGGCCTTGTAACCGGAACAGCAAAGAAATTCAAGGATGGTCCAAGCTGTGAATCAGACAGTGTAAGCAATCAGTTTTCCCTTTTGGGAAGCCTGCTGCTGTGGGTGTTCTGGCCTTCCTTTACAAGCGCTGTAGCTTCTCCTGAACGGGTAGTTCTCACTGCCATCAACACAGTCTTTGCTCTGGCCGGAGCAACTATCGCTACTTATATTTTCTCAAAGCTGATCCGCGGAAAGATCGATATCGAGGATATCGCCAACGCGTCTCTTGCCGGAGGCGTTGCCATCGGCTCTACCTGCGATGTGGCAAATCCGGGAATGTCCTTCCTGGTGGGCCTTGCCGCCGGAATCCTCAGCACTGTAGGCTACAGCATCATCGCTCCAAAAGTGCAGAAGCTGATCCGCGGAACAGATACCTGCGGTGTTCATAATCTGCATGGTATGCCAGGGCTGCTGGGCGGTCTGTCTGCCATTATCATTACAGGAAACGCGGGAACACAGCTGATCTGCATGATCATTACCGTTGTCGTTGCCCTTATCGGCGGAAAAATCGTAGGCGCCATCATCGGTCTTTTGGGAACGAAAGCCGAGGTTTATAGCGACCTGGATGAATTCGGTCATTAAAACACCAATTCTATAGACAACTGAAAAAACTCTATGTGAAAAATTCTGATCTGTCACATAGAGTTTTTTATTTTTGAAAAGCTGCTGCTATAGCCTATTCCGTAATATCCAATCCCTTCTTTAGGGTAGGCGTTAGGAAAACAAATTTTTCAGCCGGTCCCAGAAGCCTCCCTGGTCTTCCTTCGCCTGCGCTTCTTCCGGTTCCTCCGCCTTGATTTCTTCCGTGGAGAAAATGAACTGAACCGATTTAATCTTTTCATTTCGCTGATCCACGAAGGATACCGGATCAAACGCCCCGCCGCTATACTGTTCCATCATTTCGTCGATTTCAGCTTCCAGCTGTCCCGGAATCCTGCCGATCCCTTTGTAGAACTCCCGCATTCCATATGAAAGGCTGCTGGTTCCCTCTGCCGCCTGACCAATACCTCCCAGGTACGCGGACAGGCCCTTCTGATACTGGCCGGAGCCTTCCGCCAAAGCGGAAACGCCCTTTGTATAGGACAAAAGCCCTTTATGGAACTGGGCGTAGCCGGAGGACAGCTGAGACATACCGGTCCGCAGCTCCTTTACCATGCCGGACAGATCGGCCTCCTTCAGGGCCTTTCCCGCAGAACCGGATATGGTACTGAGCGTGTCTTCTACCGTTTTCAAACCGGTGATAACGGACTGTTCCCCATCCGGCGCCAGAGCCGCCGAAACAGCGGCAAACCCCGGTTTGACAGCCTGATAGGTCTGCCGCAGCTCATTCAACTTTTCATACGCGGTCTTCAGCTTTTCATACGCCTGTTTCGCCTGTGGATCATCTTCTACCGCCTGCTCCAGCGCCGCGAGCTCCGCTTCTGTGGGAGCTTCGGTCTGAGCCTGTTCCATTGCGCTGTCAAGGGCCTGATAGGACGCGGAGAATCCGCTGTACAGACTGTTCAGTCCGCTCTCCATCTGCCGCAGCGCTCCGGACAGCCCTTCCAGCGCCTGAGGAAGCTGATTCAAATCGTCCAGACCGCTGAGATCCGCGGACGATAATCCGCTGCTGATGGCCTTCAGCGAGCGGTGGATCTGAGAAGAAGCGGAGGTCAGAGACTGTGAGTTTTTATCAAGGACAGAAAGACCCTTTGTAATCTGTCCAGCTCCATCCAAAAGCGTACTCCCGCTGTCATCCAGCGTTTTCATTCCCGCCTCCAGTTCTTCGGTTCCTTCTTTGAGCTGAGCTACCGCATCGGTCAGCTGTGAAAATTTCCCGGTCAGTTGGTCCGTCCCAAGCTCTGACGCGTCAAGCTCCATGCTGTAAGGCACGGCGGCAACGGAGATTCCTGTCATCTCAAAATCCTGAACCTCTGCTTTGACAGAAACATCCGCCTCTTTCCCCGGCAGAACCGTTACGGTCAAGGCCCGATCCCCGCCGGCATCGGCCAGTGTTCCTTCCGAAACATGTATATCGGAACACGTTTCACCATCCAGCGTCATGGATATCTGCATCACATAATTCTTATAAAACAGCTCTGCCCCTTCCGGATTTTTTTTCACAGACAGTTCCATGGACAAGGCGCCGCTTTTTCCTGCCAGTTGTTCAGGTGAGACGGATTTTCCATCCAGCTTGTACTTGATGGAAAACAGCCACGGAAGCTCTGCGTCCGGCAGTCTGCCCTGATAATAGAACGACCCTTTTTTGGCGGAAAAGCTGGTTCGATCCGACTCCTGACTTAAAGGGGTAAGATCCGTAAGGTTCTTCACTTCCGAATAAGTTCCGTAATCGGTAATGGAAGCGTCCTTTTTCAGTTCAAAGTCATTGACCGCGTAAATTTCCTTTACGCTTCCATCGCCGCTCAATCTCGCGTAAATATTTTCCGTCTTTTCATAGTCCGCCTCCGTCTTTGTGTCCGCCCAGGCTGTTCCTCCTGACAGGCCGAAGGCCAGACAAAAGCACACCGCAGCTGCCAGTATTCTTCTATTGAGATATTGTTTCATGAGATTTGCTCCTTCCTGTCTTTTCTGCTCCATGGAACGCGCAAGCCTGCGCGGGGAATAATTTTATCAGCCGCCAGCAGCAGAGCCGGAAGCAGCAGCATGACCATAATCACAGCCAGTACCGCTCCTCTCGCGCAAAGGACCCCTACCGTGCTGACGATCTCATTGGATGAGGCCCACTTGAGACAAAGGCCGGACAGAGTCAGCGTCACTGCCGAAACAAGGATCGAACTGAACACTTCCCCCAAAGTCTCCTTCATAGCCGCTCTGGCATCCATCAAAGTCCGCTTTCCCTGATAAGTATTGGTCAGCAGAATGGCGTAATCCACAGTGGCTCCCATCTGAACGGTGCTGATAATCAGGTATCCCAGGTAACAGAGACTGTTTCCCGCAAAATAGGGAATCCCCATATTCACCCAGATGGAGCATTTAATTGTAAGGATTAAAATCAGCGGAGTCAGCCAGTTCCGGGTCATGACAGCCAGCACCAGATAAATACTGATAACCGTAATGATCCCCACTACCCGGTTGTCCCGCTCTACCACCTGTTTCATATCATACATATTGGCGGACTGACCACAGGTGTAATACTCTCCCGGATAATAATCGTCCGCCGCGGCCCGTACCTGTTCTACCAGGCGAAAAGCGTCGTCTCCCTCATATGGACAATCCACCGAGAGAAGAATCCTTGCGTAATCCTCCGAATAGAACTGCTCCGCGATAGAATCCGCCAGATACGCCTTCGGCACCTTGCCGCTGACCATAGTCACATAAGAAGTCACGGAACTGACGCCCTGAATTTTTTCCAGGTCAGCGCATAGCTGCGTCTCTCTGGCGCTGTCGCCGCTGGGCACCATCAGCACCAGACTGTTGTTCAGCCCGAATTCCCGCTCAACCTCATAGCCTTCGCTTCCCACCGGCGTTTCTTCCTGGACGCCGTAAAAGAAATTATTGTTCCCCTGGGCCAGCATCATAGGTATGGCAATAACCAGCAGGACCGCGGCAAAGGGGATCCGCAGCTTTACAATCTGTTTTCCCATGCCGCCGAAGGAAGGCATCAGCCTCCGATGCTTTGTCTTATCTATCAGCCCGCTTCCGCAAAGCAGCAGAGCCGGAAGCAGTGTCATAACGCAGATATAGCTCAACACAACGCCCTTTACCAGGCTGATCCCCATATCCGCTCCAATCCGAAACTCCATAAACAGAAGGGCCAAAAATCCGAAAAAGGTAGTAAGCATACTGGCCAGAATGGATTTGTTAGCGGACAGGATCGCCATGCGGATCGCTTCCACAGGAGCCATGCCATGAGACTTGTACTCGGAAAAGCTGTGTGAAAGAAATACCGCGTAGTCCAAAGATACCGCAAGCTGCAGGATCGGCGCCGCCGCCAGGGTCACAAAGGATATCTCGCCGAAAAAAATATTGCTCCCCAGATTGATGACCACCGACGCTCCTAATGTGGTCAGATAAAAGAATGGTTCAATCCAGCTTTCTGTAGAAAGCAGCAGTATTATAATCAGGATCGGTATCAGCAGAGCCATCGCTTTCGCGGCTTCACCCATAGCCGTCTGCTGCGCGTTTGCCTGATCCGCCGCTGTACCGGAAATCTTGCACCTGGTTCTCACCGCTTTTCGCACAGCCTCGATCCCCTCCGGCTCATGTCCGTCCTGAACCGTTACCATATACAGGGCTTTTCCGTCTTTATAATAACTTTCTATTCCTGCGCTCTCCTGTATTTCAATCGGCTTTCTCAGATCTGCGAAATCATCCAGCCAGATAACCTGCGTCACATAATCCGCCTGCTCAATTTTCTCCTTGATAACCCGCGCTTCCGCCAGCTCCACATCCTCTGCCATTACATTGAGATTGGGAATCGGCTGCTGGAATTCTTCCTCCATTTTTTCCAGCGCGGCCGTGGAGTTCGCGTGGGGCGGCAAATAATCCAGAATATTATAATTGATCGGTGTACAGAAAAAAAGCACCAGGCCGATCAGCATGAAGATCCCAAAGAATACAAGGATCGCCTTTTTACGTTTGATGACAAACCCGGATAGTCGATTCACACAGTCTTCCTCCTTACCTTTCTTTTGCGGTGATTCCACTGAATACCCGCTCTCCGCAAATATACGTTTCCGCCACCCGCATTTTATGAATTTCATCAGAAGGCAGCTTCAGAATATCCTGCTCCAAAACAATAAAATCGGCCCAATAGCCAGCCTTGAGCTGGCCGATATGTTCAAAGCCCGCCAGCTCCGCGCTCTCTCTTGTATAAAGCTGCAGAGCCGTTTCAAGGTCCACCGCTTCCCGCTGGCCGCAGTCCGTCCCATCCCAGGCTTTTCGCGTCACCGCGCCTTTGACGCAGGAAAAAGGATCCGAAGGCGAGGACCAGGCTGTAGCCGGGGCGTCAGTAGAAAAACATACCCGGACGCCTTTTTCCAGCATACGCTTTACCGGATAGGTCTCCTTCACCCGCTCTTTTGGCAAATTGGCAAGATAGCTTTCAATCTCCGCGTAAAGGAAAATAGGCTGCGTCGCAAAACCAAATCCCTTCTTCGCCGCGGCGTCAAGCGCGGCCTCTGACGGCTCTGTCACATGCTCCACCCGCAGGTGTGGTTCAGGGCCAGGGTTCCACTTTTCTTCCCGGCTGACCCGGGAAATAATCCGGTCGATGGCCCGGGAGCCCATGGCATGCATAGAAAGCTGACAGCCATGCTCCTTGCAGAAAGAAATGGCGCTTTCCAGCAGCTGGTCTGAGCATACAGGCATTCCATACGCTTCATCGTCTCCCAGATAAGGACGGTCCGTCCACGCAGTCCTCCCCGACACGCTCCCGTCGCCAATCAGCTTCAAGCCTGCCGCCCGGATCTGTCTGTCCTTTGAAAACCGCTCCCGCGGGATCTGAAAATCCGTTTTTTCTGAAAAATGCTCCCACATATAGTAGACTGCCGCTTTCTGGGGAAAGCCCCGCCGAACGGCTTCTTCATAAATCGGAAAAGAATCTCCCGGCTCCAGATTTCCCATGTCCCCTATTGCCGTGATCCCCTGAGAAGCAAGAAGCTTTCCCAGCTCTAAAAGCTCCCGTACCTTATCCTCAAAGGTCTTTTCCGGCAAAATTTTTGTGATCAGATCTCTCGCGGACTCGCGAAGAATTCCGGTAGGCTCTCCCTGTTCATCCCGGTCAATGATTCCGCCGGGCGGGTCTGGGGTGTTTCGGTCGATTCCCGCCAGTTCAAGGGCTTTGCTGTTGACACAGCGAATATGGAGGCAGGTCCGCACCACGCACACCGGCGCGTCACAGCAGGCCTGATCCAGATCATACCGGTTTGGGGAACGCTTTTCCCGCAGCTTCCCTTCATCATAGCCCCAGCCCAGAATCCACTGGCCCGCCTGCTGCCTGTCTCTTACTTCTCTTATCTTTTCCCGCAGATCGGCGATGGAGCGGACCCGCGGCGGAAGGCAGGAAATCTGACGGCTCATTTCCGCAAGCATCATAGGATGCATATGCGCGTCTACAAACCCTGGGAGAATCCTCCGCCCCTCCATATCTTTTTCCGGAAAATCACAGGCAGGCATTTCATCCTTCCTGCCTGCCCATGTTATGATTCCGTCTTCTATAATCATAGAATCCGCGTACAGATTTTCTTTATCCGATGTGAAAATCAACGCGTTTGTAACGATAAAACTATGTTTCATTTCTTTAAATCCCAAAAACTTCCTTTGCCGCTTCTACGGATTTCATCGCGTCTTTGCAGTAATAGTCCGCGCCGATCTTCTGAGCGTATTCCGGTGTAAGCACCGCTCCGCCTACGATAAATCTGCAGTCCGGCACCGCTTCTCTTACAGCCGCGATGGTCTCCTCCATGCTTTTCAGAGTTGTAGTCATAAGGGCGCTGAGCCCCACCAGCTTCACATCCTTTTCCAGAACCGTTTCCACAATCGTCTCCACCGGCACATCCCGGCCCAGGTCGATGATTTCGAAGCCGTAGTTTTCCATGATAACCTTGACAATATTTTTTCCGATATCGTGAATATCGCCTTTTACGGTGGCGATAACGACCCGTCCCTTGGACACGCCGGTTTTTCCGCTTCCGGCAAGACGTTCCTTGATCAGCTCAAAGCCTCCCTGCGCCGCTGTTGCCGCCTGCATCATCTGAGGCAGGAAGATGGTTCCCTTTTCAAACCCCTGTCCCACTTTATCCAGCGCCGGAATCAGATAATCGTTTACTACGGTCATTTCATCCTTTGTCTTTAGCAGTTCCTCTACCGCGTGGATCGTATCATGCTTCATGCCTTTTTCCAAAGCGTAAAAAAGATCCGAGGTCTGTCCCCGCTCCGGAGCCGCTTCCTTCGCGCCGCCTCTTGTCATGGTTCCCAAAGAAGCGTCGCTGTAACGTTCGATAAACTTTCCTGCATTTTTGTCCCGGTTATGGAGCATTTCAAACGCGAAGATCGTTCCCATCATATCTTCATTGTTAGGGTTAATAATAGGCAGATCCAGTCCGCTTTCCATAGCCAGAGCCAGAAAGGTCCGGTTAATCAGCGGCCTGCACGGAAGACCGAAGCTGATATTTGAAACGCCTAAAACTGTATGGAGCCCCAGCTTTTCTTTTACCATGCGAACCGCCTTCAGCGTTTCCACAACTTCCTTCTGCTGGGCGGAAGCGGTCAGGGTCAGACAGTCGATGAACACATTCTGTTTTGGAATTCCCAATCCTTCAGCGCGGCGCAGGATCCGCCCCGCAATGGCAAACCGCTCTTCCGCTTTCGGCGGGATCCCCTTTTCATCCAGGGTCAGCCCTACGACAGCCGCGCCGTATTTTTTCACAATAGGAAGAATCCGGTCCATAACAGCTTCTTCCCCATTGACAGAATTAACAATAGCCTTGCCGTTATAAACCCGAAGGGCCGCTTCGATGGCTTTCGGATCGGAAGAATCGATCTGCAGAGGCAGGTCGGTAATGGCCTGCAGCTCTTTTATAACCTTTGGAAGCATTTCCGCCTCGTCAATATCCGGGATTCCCACATTTACATCCAGTACATGGGCCCCCGCGTCGATCTGCTGCGCGGCCTGAGAAAGAATATAATCAAAATCCCCATCGATCAAAGCCTGCTTCATGCGCTTTTTCCCCGTCGGATTGATTCTCTCGCCAATAACCGTCACCCGATCTATGGTCACTGCCCTGGTAGCGCTGCAAATGACGCTTTCCGCCCGCGGGGCTTTCCTTTGCTTTCGTTCTTTTTGGGCAAAGGCTTTTTTCATTTCAATGATGTATTCCGGCGTCGTTCCGCAGCAGCCGCCTGCCATGGCGATCCCCAGCTCCAGATACCTGGACATGTCCTCCGCGAATTGCTGAGCGGTAATATCATAGGTGTTGGTCCTGGGGTCAGGAAGTCCCGCGTTGGGCTTTACGAAAACCGGAAGGGAAGACGCCTCACACATCTTCTCCGCCAGAGGAAAAATCTCTACAGGACCCAGAGAGCAGTTGATTCCTATAGCGTCAACGCCCAAGCCCTCCAGAGTGGCCGCCATACATTCAATGCTGGTTCCGGTAAAGGTCCTCCCGCTTTCCTCAAAGGTCATGGAAACAAATACTGGCAGATCGGTATTTTCTTTTGCCGCCAGAACAGCCGCTTTCACCTCATAAAGGTCCGTCATCGTTTCTATAACAATCAGGTCCGCTCCTGACGCCTGGCCCTGTACCATAATCTGCGCAAAGGCGTCATAGGCCTCTTCAAAGGGAAGGGTTCCCATGGGTTCCAGCAGCTCGCCAAGAGGCCCCACATCCAGAGCCACCATAGTATCTTCCCCGCAGGCGGCCCGAGCCGCTTTTACCGCGCTGTCTATAATCTCTTCGATGGTATAGCCGCAGTCCGCCAGCTTGAACCGGTTCGCGCCAAACGTATTGGCGTAGATAATGTCCGCCCCCGCTTCCACATATTTTCTGTGGATCGATGTAATCAGGTCAGGGTCCGTAAGACTGAGAAGGTCCGGAGAAGCGCCCGGTTCCAGTCCGCTTTGCTGCAGAGTCGTTCCCATTCCTCCGTCCAGCATGTATAGTTTCCTGTTAAATTCCAGCACAGTTTTTTCCTTCCTTTCTCAGGACGCAAGTGTCCCTTAATGTACATTCCTGACAGGTAGCCAGATACCCCTTTACCGGATGATCCGAGATTCCCAAAATGGCAGTGACGGATTTTCTGGGTATCATAATATGGCTCTGGTTTACTGTCAGGCCAATCTTTCTGGGCCCGTCGATGACGCGGATCAGCGCATCCTGCGTTTCAATGGGGAGGTCTCCGTAGCCGGGGCTGTACCTTCCGGTAAGATACCCCTTTGCTTCCTGTCTCATTTGTTCTTCGAACTGATCGCAGATCTGCTCGATCAGAACCGACGCTCCGCAGTCCAAAATCACCGCGGAAGCCATATCTCTTATCTGACTGGAACGAATAAGCCGGTCTACCGCCGCTCCCAGCGTAACACCCATAACTGCGATTTCATGGCAGCCGTCCAGATGCTTTCGGATCGCGTTTCCTTTCAGCTCCAGAAAGTCCGGAGCAAGAATCCGGTAGATTCCCTGCGGGACAGCCGCTTTTAAAAGTTTTTCCTCTTCCTGCTTCATATCCTGCAAAAGGCGGTGATCCGCACCGCCTTTTACGCCCATTCTCAGGAGCCACTGTTCATAATCGATTCTTTCGGGTTTGTCCAGCTTCATATTACAGCAAGTCCTTTATTTTTTCATAAACAGCCAGAGAAACATCCGGGTTGTTCATGGTATAAAGATGAACCCCGTCAACGCCATGCTCCAAAAGATCCCGTATCTGATCCGCCGCGTACTGAATTCCGTGGCTGTACAGCTCTTCCGGATCGTTTTCATACAGGCTGATCATCTTGGTAAAGTCATGCGGGAGACTGGAGCCGCTGAGAGCCACAGTCTTTTCGATCTGCTTTTTATTGACAATCGGCATGATCCCCGCGGAAACAGGCACCTTGATCCCCGCATTTCTTACCTGGGCCAGGAACTCATAAAACTTCTGGTTATCAAAGAACAGCTGTGTAATGAGCACCTTTACTCCGGCTCCGATCTTGTATTTCAGATTCTGGATGTCCTCTCTCAGATTCTTGCTTTCAGAGTGTCCCTCCGGATAGCAGGCGCCCAGGATCTGAAGGCCGCTGTTGCGCTGTACCTCGATAGCCAACTCATTGGCGTGAAAAAATTCCTTCTGGATCATTTCTCCCGGAACGATGTCGCCCCGCAGCGCCAGTACATTTTCAATGTTCGCGTCAGAAAAACGCCGTATCATTTCTGTCACGTCTTCCATGGTGGAATTGACACAGGTCAGATGGGCCAAAGGCTCAATCCCAAATTTTTTCTTGATGTTGGAAGCGATATCACAGGTGGAATTATTGGTAATACTTCCACCCGCGCCGTAGGTCACACTGATAAAATCCGGTTTGCACACAGCCAGCTTTTCAATCGTATCATAAATTTTGTCCAGGCCGGACTGTCTTTTCGGCGGAAAAATTTCCAGGGAAAAGACTGGTTTTTTCTGTTCAAACAGCTCAGGTATTTTCATGTTGTCCTCCTTAAATATAGCAAGCGCGGGCCCGCGCTTATGATTTTAAATTCGATCCTTTGCGGTTTCGACGCTGTTCCATCCTTTATCGACACACTTTACCGCATTATCTCATATTATACTCTTTTTCTGCCTTCTTGTCACCCAAAAAGACACCTTTTCAGGTGTCTTAGTTTGTGGAAAATCCCTTCACAGGGCCAGCTTCAGGATTTCCTGAAAGCGTTCTCTGTCCAGAGGAAGATAGTGCCCTACGGTCTGGGCTCCGAAGTCCGTCGCCCGGTCCGCCATTTCCTGGAAATGTTCAGCTCCGATGTTCAGTTCTCTCAGGGTTGTTTTCAGCTCCAGCTCCCTGAAAAAATCTTTCAGCCGTTCTGATAAAAAAAGCGCTCTGGATTCCTGGGTATAATCGTAAGGATCCGCGTGAAAGACCCGTTCCGCAAGCTGCGCCAGCTTCCATGGTTTTTTCTTTGCCATATATCTGGTCCAGGCTACTAGTACGACGGCCATACCCTCCCCATGGGTAACGCCGTACTGCGCGCTCAGCTCATGCTCGATTCTGTGCGAGCCCCAGTCCGCGGCTCTCCCTGTATCCAGCAGGTTGTTATGCGCGATGGACGCCAGCCACTGGATCTCCGCGCGGATGTCCAGATTTTCTGGTTCTTTCATCACCTTCCTGCCGTTAACCAGGATTGATGTTATAGCGCCTTCCAGCAGCCGGTCTGTTACATCTGTATGTTTTACATCGGAGAAATAACGTTCCAGAAGATGGGACAGAATATCGGCTACGCCGCAGGCGGTCTGATATTTGGGAAGCCCCAGGGTATAGGCCGGGTTCATAATGGCAAAGCGGGGAATGATCTGATCATCCTCAAATCCCAGCTTCCAGTTTTCATTGGAAAGGATCGCGCAGTTTGAGGTTTCTGACCCGCTTGCCGGAAGGGTTGTAATAACGCCCACCGGCAAAACCCGCTCAGGCCGCGCGCCTTTTTGAAAAAAGTCCCACACATCGCCTTCGTAAGGGATCCCAAGAGCAGTGGCTTTCGCTGTGTCGATGGAGCTTCCGCCTCCCGCTGCCAGTATAAAGTCCACTCTCTTTTCCTTTCCCAAGGCGGTCAGCTTACGGACCAGAGAAATATCCGGATTCGGCACCACAGATCCGTCCTGGCAGAAATCGATTCCAAGCGCTCTGCAGGTATCTTTTACCGCATCATAAATTCCCAGTTCTTTGATAAAGTCTCCGCTGTAGACCAGCAGAAGGGACGTTGCCTTTTCCTCCCGCAGCAGTCTGTCGAGTTCCTTTTCAGCTCCCTGTCCGAATATAATTTTTGCCGGATTATGATATTGAAAATTGATCATTGTGCCAAATCCCCTTTCTTTTGTCTTCTTCTATTTGATGTCCTCTCTCCATGTGGCAGGCTTGAATTCTCCCTGTATCGGAAGGAGTCTCTGATCCACATCGATCTTCAGTACCGAATTGAAATTGTTTGTCGCGATCATCTGACCCGCAAAACCGACAATTACCACCAGCTCCGAATCGCTGTAATGTTTTTTCAGATCGTTGATCAGTTCATCGGATACATTGGTCGGATCTTTTACGATCTGCTGCCCCAGCTGCACCAGCAGGTTTTCCTTTTCGTCCAGCTCCAGCCTGTCAGGATCAAGCCCCAGCGCTTTCAGGTCGCTGATGAAAAACAGGGAGCACAGCAGGCAGCTGTTGGTCGAAGACACCGCGTGAGCGTAGATCGTTGACGCCTTTTCTCCAATGACCTCCACAAGTCTTGCCCATGAGGTGTACCATCCCATATAAGCGTCATAGGTCGCGTAGTCCTGTAATAAGGCTTTCTTCATATTGGTAAGATTGCCCTTTTCTACATAAGCGTCATACGCTTCCTTTGCTTTTCCGGATACTTCGTTTGCTTCTAACAGTTTTACTCTTGCCATTTTTTTAATCTCCTTTTTTACAATTCTATTTTGCTTTCTGTTTTTTACTGAATCGGAACGACCGCTCCGCCGTAGGTTTCATTGATATAGTCTTTAATCTCGTCGCTCTGAAGCACCTCTACCAGCTTTTTCACAGCTTCATTGTCCTTGTCTTCCGCTTTTACCGCTATAATATTGGCATAGGTCTTGGCCGCTACGGACTGGTCGGACTCTACCGCCAGCGCGTCTTTTACATCAAGGCCGCCCTCAATCGCATAGTTTCCGTTAATAACCGCGATATCCACATCCGGCAGGGAACGTACCAGCTGTTCCGGAGCGATTTCCTTAAAGGTTAAATTTTTCGGGTTTTCTTCAATATCAGCGGTAGTAGCTTTAATATCCACCCCATCCTTTAGGGTAAGAATTCCTTCCTGTTCCAGCAGGAGCAGAGCTCTCGCTTCGTTTGTAACATTGTTTGGAACCGCTACGATCGCTCCTGACGGAAGATCCTTCAGGCTTTTTGTTTTCCCCGCGTAAATGCCGAAGGGCTCATAATGAATGGCTCCCGCGGATACCAGGTCGGTTCCATTTTCACTGTTGAAATCGTCCAGATAAGGCTGATGCTGGAAATAATTCGCGTCTATGCTTCCCTCCACCAGAGAAGTGTTAGGAGTCACGGTATCTTCGATCTGAACTACCTCAAGATCGATGCCTTCTTCCGCCAAAATCGGCTTTGCCTGTTCCAGAATCTCAGAGTGAGGCGTTACACTCGCGCCGACTTTCAGTGTGGTGGAAGCGGTTTCCGATCCGCTGCCCTCATCGGACCCGCAGCCTGACAGCGCTCCCGCCGCTCCGAAAATAAGAATTGCGATTACAATAAGCGATAATTTCTTTTTCATAATGTTTAACCTTTTTTCCTTTCTTTTTTCATCTCATCCTTTAAGAATGTCTCTTTTTTATGGATAATCTTGTTCCGGCCTCCTGGAAGACCTGTACAAGAATAATTAAGATTGCTACTGTGATCCACAGTACGTCTGTCTGATACCGGTAATAGCCGTAATTCAGCGCTATAGCGCCCAGGCCTCCGCCTCCGATACATCCCGCCATCGCGGAGTATCCCAGTATCGTCACCAGATTGATCGCGGCTCCCAAAAGAAGGGAAGGCACTGCCTCCGGTATCAGAAACCGAGTAATGATCTGTCCCGGCGACGCTCCCATGGAATGGGCCGCTTCAATGATCCCCGAAGGAACTTCATTCAGGGAAGTTTCCACCATCCTTGCTACGATGGGGATGGCCCCAATGGTAAGGGGTACGATTGTCGCCGCGGTTCCAATGGAGCTGCCTGTCAAAAGTCTGGTCAGAGGAATCAGGAAGACTAAAAGGATCAGAAACGGGATGGACCGGACAATGTTAACGATGGCTCCCACACCCGCGTTTATCGCCCGATTCTGCATAATGTGGCCTTTTGCCGTAACCGTCAGAAGGACTCCCAGCGGAACACCCGCTATGTAGGAGATCACGGTGGATATAAGCGTCATCTGCAGGGTCTCCACTACACCAGTCCCTATCATTTGCCATATCTGTTCTGTCATAGACTTGTCACCTCCGTAACCGGTATCGCCGCTTCTTTAAAATACTCTAAAACCCGCTCCGCCGACTCTGGCTTTTCCGGAAGCTCTACGATCATCTGTCCAAATCCGATGCCTCCTACGCTCTTGGTATCGGCGCATAAAATATTCACCTTTTCCCCTGTATCCTGTACCATATTGGCAATCAGCGATTCATTTGCCGCCCGTCCGTCAAATACGAGACGGATACAGCGTTTGTCGGTTCTGTCGAATAAATTCAGATCCTGCTTTGCCGGAAATACCAGATGCTTTGCGGCGTCTGTTTTAGGCCTTGCGAAAATTTCTTTTACTGACCCCAGCTCTACCAGTTTTCCGTGATCCACGATACCGACCCGATGGCAGATTTTTTCAACCACGGACATTTCATGTGTAATAATTACAATGGTCAGCTTCATCTTTTGATTGATCTCTTTAAGAAGCTCCAGTATCTCACCTGTGATTTTAGGATCCAGAGCGCTGGTGGCTTCATCACAAAGGAGCACTTTCGGATCCATGGATAAGGCTCTGGCAATGGCTACGCGCTGCCGCTGTCCTCCGGACAGTTGGGCAGGATACGCTTTTGCCCGCTTTTCAAGCCCTACAATCTTCAGCATTTCCATAGCTTTTTCTTTCTGCTTTTTTTTCGGTATCTTCGCGATTTTCATAGGCAGCATGACATTTTCCAGTACAGTCTTCTGCATCAGCAGATTAAAGCTTTGAAAAATCATCGCGATGGATCTTCTTACCTGCCGAAGCTCTTTATCCGGCAGCTCTCCCAAAACCCTTCCGTCAAAGATTACCTTTCCTTTTGTAACCTCTTCCAGTCGGTTAAGAGTACGGACCAGCGTGCTCTTTCCCGCGCCGCTCATTCCGATAATCCCAAAAATCTCGCCTTCCCGGATGCTGAGGGAAACATCGTCTACTGCCGTGACCCTTCCATTTTTATTTTCAAACACCTTTGATACGTGTTCCAGCCGAAAAATCTCTGTATTCTCAGTCATATTGCTATCACCACCCTTCCTGTTTCTGTAAAACCCCTTTCACGGCCTGCTGATTTTGCCGGTTTTATTGTCAAAGGAGTCTGTGGTTTTTCTTATTATTCCTATATGTTTTATATGATTTATGCACTATTCTAATAGACATTCCGCAATTTGTCAACCACTTTTTTCTAAAATTTATTTAACTTGTAAGTCATTTTTGATCATGTCCTAATAAACCACAGGGCAAAGCTTTCTCAAATAAGCAGAAGTGCCGCAAAGACAAACACAAGGCCGCCGGATTGTGCTATAATGATTATAATTATTTCGGCGTTGCTATAAGAAAGATTAAGTTAGGAGACAGATTGATGAAACCACTGAATAAATACTTTGACCATACAAATTTAAAGCCTACCGCTTCAGAGGCGGACATTATAAGGCTGTGCCAGGAAGCAAAGAAATACGATTTCTATGCCGTCTGTGTCCACGGCAGCTATGTGCCTTTAGCCGTAAAGGAGCTGGAAGGCACGGACATCAAGGTCGCCGCTGTAGTAGGGTTTCCTCTGGGCATGGCGGCTTCTGGCGCGAAAAAATATGAAACAGTTCTCGCCTGTGATCACGGCGCGGATGAAATCGATATGGTCATCAATATCGGCGCGCTGAAGGAGGGCCGGTACGATTATGTAAGAGAGGAAATCAAGGAGATCGTCATGGCCGCCGGGTTTCACAAGGCCATTGTAAAGGTGATTCTGGAAACCTGCCTGCTGACCGATGACGAGATCGTAAAAGGCTGTCAGCTGGCAATCGAGGCCGGAGCCTCTTATGTAAAAACTTCTACTGGATTCAGCAGCGCGGGGGCGACTCCCCGTATTGTCGCGCTGATGAAGGAAACGGTGGGCGATCAGATTCTGATCAAAGCCTCCGGCGGTATCCGGGATGTTCTGGCCACCAAGGAAATGCTGCGGCTTGGCGCCAACCGCATCGGAGCCAGCGCTTCGGTGGCTATTATGGAAGCGTTAAAATAGCCCTGATCCCGTCCAGCTCAAAAATGCCAAAATGGCTGAAAATCTGTTCTTTCAACAGATCTTCAGCCATTTTTTACGCGGTTTTCCACTTCAGCACATTATCCTCAAAATAACATTCCAGCTGCCCCTGGTCCTGCAGATAAGTGAGGTAACACCGCAGGGGCGCGCCTACAACGGCATATTGAACCGGATTGCCTTTGATCCTGTACCGGTCAAAGACCCCTTTTAAGATTCGGTCAAAATTCTTTCCGTCTCTGCAGTCGTTTAGGATCCCTTCCATATTTTTTCGGATATTCTCCCGGTTTCCCTGGGCCAGAGGGCGGATATCGGACACCACATCGCCGTGGGCAGGGACAAACAGGGTTCCTTCCAGGGTCTGCAAAAGGTCCAGCGTATCCAGATACCCTTCCACATCCACCAGATATCCAAACTGGTACTTTTCCAGACACCGGCTGTTCAAAACGCTGTCGCCGATGAACCATACCCCGTCCGGGGTTCTGATCCCGATCATGCCAAAGGAATGCCCCGGCAGCAGAATGTATTCCAGCCCCTCCGGCAGCTCGAACTCCTCAATATCCCGAAAACCGATGGGACCCGGATGCCGGAACACATCCCGCATCTCCCGGAAAGGATAGCCGCCGTACATGTAGGCGGGTTCCAGATCTCTGTAATTGGCAAAGGCATTTTCAATATTGGTGGCATAAGCCGGACACCCCCACTTTTCCATCAGGTACGCGTTGCCGCCCAGATGGTCGATATGGGTATGAGTATTGATGATGAAGCTCAGCTTCCACCCCTTCTCCTCCAATATCTGCTGGATCCGCTCCGCGTCTTTGGTTCCGTTTCCCGTATCAATGAGGCAGACCTCCGTATCGCTCAGCTGATAAACACCGATATACGTCCGGTTATTGATGTACCAGGTCTTTTTTCCCGCCTGTACCAGTTCGAACATTATTTATACTCCTTATGCTCCACATCGCAGTAAGCGCAGCGATAAATTTTCTTCTCCCGGTCAGCCAGCTTGAACACATGGGTGATTTCCTGCTCAATGGAAGTAATACATCTCGGATTCTTGCATTTAATCACGTCCGTAATCGTCTCCGGCAGCTCCAGATGCTCTTTTTTCAGGAGCTTACCGTCCCTTACCCGGTTAACTGTAATATTGCTGTCTATGTATCCCAGCATTTCAAAATCCAGTTCGATCTCATCATCGATCTTGATAATATCCTTCTTGCCGTATTTGCTGCTGCGCACATTCTGGACAACCGCCACACTGCAGTCCAGCTTGTCCAGTCCCAGATAATTATAGATCTGCATACTCTTTCCGGCCTTGATATGGTCTAAAACAATACCTGTTGTTACTCCGTCAATATTCATATTACCCTGTCCTCCTTATTTGATTCCCAGTAAGTTCAAAATCAGCGCCATACGGATGTGCTTGCCGCACAGAGCCTGTTCAAAATAGCAGGCCCGCGGGTCATCATCTACTTTTACAGAAATTTCATTTACTCTTGGAAGCGGATGCATGATGGTCAGATCCTCTTTGGCGGTTTCCAGCTTTTCCATGTCCAGAATATAAGTGTCCTTCAATCTTACATAATCCTCTTCATTGAAGAAGCGTTCTCTCTGAACTCTTGTCATGTACAGGACGTCCAGCCGCGGCATAACCTCTTCCATACTTTCCACTTCACACCAGTCCACTCCGGCATTTCTCAGCTTTTCCCGGATGTATTCCGGAACTCGCAATTCTTCCGGTGAAATCAGAACGAATTTCACATTCGGATAGCGAAGCATGGCTTCGATGAGAGAATGAACCGTTCTTCCGAACTGCAGGTCTCCGCAGAGCCCCAGAGTCAGATTGCCCAGCTGCCCTTTCTTTCTCTTGATGGTAAGAAGGTCTGTCAGGGTCTGTGTTGGATGGAAGTGTCCCCCGTCTCCCGCGTTGATGATGGGCACCGTGGTCCTTCTGGAAGCTACTAAAGGCGCGCCTTCCTTTGGATGGCGCATGGCAATAATATCTGCGTAGCAGCCTACCGTTCTTACGGTATCGCTTACACTCTCGCCCTTAGCCGCGGAACTGGAAGAAGCTTCGGAAAAGCCCAAAACGCTTCCGCCCAGTTCCAGCATGGCGGCTTCAAAGCTGAGCCTTGTTCTGGTGCTGGGCTCAAAGAACAGGGTAGCCAGCTTCTTTCCCCTGCAGATATCCATATACGCGTCGTGATTCGCTACGATGTCGTCCGCCACTTCAATGAGATGATCGATTTCCTCTACGGACATGTCTAAAATGCTGATCAAATTACGAATTTCTTCTGCCATTTATTTTTCTCCTTTCATCCATCCTTCATCAGAAGGGTTATTTCTAAACGCGATAAGCCGTTTTACATCGTCTTCTTTGATGTAGCCCTCTTCCGCGGCTACTTCTACCAGGGTATCCAGATCGGACAGACTGACATTTTTGATCTCAGCCTCAGCCATTCTTCTGATTCCCTTTTCCATACCGTAGGTAAAAATGCTGGCGATCCCCAGCACCTCCGCTCCCGCGTTCCGCAGCGCCGCTACGGTATCGAGAACAGATCCGCCGGTGGAAATCAGGTCTTCAATGACTACCACCTTCTGGCCCTTTTCCAGCTTTCCCTCGATCTGGTTGGTACGTCCGTGATCCTTTGCGGACCCCCGCACATATCCCATAGGAAGTCCCATCAGATGCCCGGTGATGGCAGCGTGAGCGATTCCCGCTGTGCTGGTCCCCATCAGGACTTCACAGTCCGGATAATGCTCTCTTACGGTCTGTGCCAGCCCTTCTTCCACTTTGACGCGGACTTCCGGCGCGGTAAGGGTCAGACGGTTGTCACAGTAAATGGGGCTTTTGATGCCGCTGGCCCATGTAAAAGGCTCATCCGGCCGCAGAAATACAGCTCCAATCGATAAAAGTCCTTTCGCGATTTCTCTCTTCATTTCTATTCCTCCACAAATTCTCTGACGCAGCGTTCATACGCGGCTACCGGATCGTCAGCCTGTGTGATCGGCCGTCCCACAACAATATAGTCGGAGCCGATCTCCTTTGCCTTAGCCGGAGTTGTCACTCTCACCTGGTCTCCCCTGGAAGCGTCATCAAAGCGCACTCCCGGTGTAACAGTCAGAAAGTCTCTTCCACAGACATCGTGGATCTTTCCCGCTTCCAGAGGGGAGCAGACCACGCCGTCCAATCCCGCGACATCCGCGTTTTCCGCGTATTTGATTACAACCTTAGCAATATCCTCTTCAATCAGAAGCTCTTCTGTCATTCTCTCCTGGCTCGTTGATGTAAGCTGCGTCACCGCGATAAGCAGCGGCCTTGTCCCATCTTCTCTTGTCAGTCCTTTCAGGGCAGCTTTCATCATTTCGATGGTTCCCGCAGCATGCAGATTGACCATATCCACATCCATACGGGACAAAACAGCCATGGCCTTTTCCACGGTATTAGGAATGTCATGCAGCTTCAGGTCTAAAAACAGCTTGTGCCCTCTTTTTTTGATTTCCCTGATAATAGATGGGCCTTCCGCGTAATACAGCTCCATGCCTACCTTCACATAAGGCTTTTTCTCTTTGAACTGATCCAGAAAGGACAGCGCTTCTTCTCCGCTCTTAAAATCCAAAGCGATAATAACATCTTTTCCCATAGCTTACCTCCTACTCTACGATTCCTATGATATCTTCCAGTTTTTCTATTTTCAGCTCTTCCATTACCCGCGGAAGCTCTTCTATGATTTCTTTACACGCGTAAGGGTTCACCAGATTTGCGGCTCCTACCTGTACAGCCGAAGCGCCCGCCATCATCATTTCGATCACATCCCTTGCGTCCTGGATACCGCCCATGCCGATAATGGGAATCCTTACAGCCTTTGCCACCTGATAAACCATGCGCACAGCCACCGGAAAAATGGCAGGGCCGGAAAAGCCGCCCATTTTATTGGCAATGACCGGCGCGCGCCGCCGGATGTCGATCCGCATTCCAAGCAGGGTATTGATCAGGCTCAGTCCATCAGCCCCCGCCTCTTCACAGGCCTTCGCGATAGATACAATATCCGTCACATTGGGGCTCAGCTTGATATATACCGGCTTTTTCGTCACTTTCTTTACCGCCTTTGTCACAGCCGCCGCGCTTTCCGGCAGTACACCGAAGGCCATGCCGCCGTCGTGGACGTTGGGGCAGCTTACATTAACCTCGATGATCCCCACCTGAGGTTCATCGTCCATTGCCTTTGCGCACTGAACATACTCTTCTATGGAAAAACCGCTTACATTTGCAATGACCGGCTTTTTATAGATCCTGGCAAGCTCCGGAAGCTCGACTGCCTTTACCGCATCAAGTCCCGGGTTCTGCAAACCCACAGAATTGATCATACCTTGGCTGCATTCGGCAATCCTTGGCTGAGGATTTCCGAATCTGGCTTCTCTGGTGGTGCCTTTAAAGGAAAGGGAACCCAGAATATTGATATCGTAAAGCTCCGCGTATTCTTTTCCATAGCCGAAGGTGCCGCTGGCCGGGATCACCGGGTTGTCCAGCGTAAGTCCGCTGAGAGAAACTTTCGTATCTACCATTTGATCTCCTCCTTTTCCAGTACCGGTCCTTCCTTGCAGATCCGTTTGTAGCCGTATTTCGTTTCGCAGCTGCATCCCATACATCCGCCGAAGCCGCAGGCCATCCTGGCTTCAAAGCTGAACTGCCCATGCTTTACCTTGTCGGAAACGGCCTTCAGCATCGGCTCCGGTCCGCAGGCGCAGCCGTAATCAGCAGCCGTAAAGCCATCGGTCACAAAGCCTTTGATTCCATAGCTCCCATCCGCTGTTGTCACTTTTACCTCGGCCCCCAGATCCCGGAATTCCTTTTCATAAAAAACCTCTTCCTTCGTATTAAAGCCCAGGACTACCATTGGCTTTTTCCCCTTTTCTATGAGGGCTTTTGTCAAACCATACATTGGAGGGACCCCTACGCCGCCTCCGGCGATAACAGGCGCGTCGCTGATCTTATCCAGATCATAGCCGTTTCCCAAAGGGCATAGGATATCCAGTCGGTTTCCCGGCCCCATCTTTGCCATTTTTTCGGTTCCCTGACCTACGGTCTTGTAGATGATCGTCAGCTTTGTGTCATCCCAGTCACAGATGGAGATGGGTCTTCTCAGATAAAAGCCTTCAAGTTTTATATTGATGAACTGCCCCGGAGCTGTGATTCCGCGGGTGTCCCCTTCCAGCTCCATTCTGTAAATATCCCGCGCCAGCCGCTCATTTGAAAGGATTGTATAAATCTGCTTTTCCATCTTATCTCTCCCAAACTTTTTTTCCATTTACAAAAGTCATTGTGTTCTCTCCCTGTACCTGCCATCCCGCAAAGGGAGTGCTGCGGCCCTTGGACAGAAATTGTTCCGGATCAATGGTATAGCTTTTAGAAAGATCCAGAATCGCCAGGTCGGCTGCCTGTCCCTCCTTCAAATATCCGCCTTCAATGCCGAAAACCTGTCTTGGCCGGATTGCCATCAGCTCAATGAGTTTTTCCAGAGAAATAACGTTCTTCTTTACCAGCTCTGTATAAAGAATCGGAAAGGCGGTTTCAAGCCCTACAATGCCAAAGGCGCTTTTCTCAAGTCCCCGGCTCTTTTCCTCCGCGCTGTGAGGGGCATGGTCCGTAGCGATCATATCAATGGTTCCATCCTGTATTCCTTCCACCAGAGCCGCTCTGTCTTCAGCGGATCTGAGGGGCGGATTCATTTTAAAACGGCCGTCTTCCCGCAGATCTTCATCACATAGAACCAGATAATGCGGTCCCGTTTCGCAAGAAATCCTTACACCGTCTTTTTTTGCCTGACGAATCAGCTCCACTGTTTCTTTTGTGGAAATGTGACACACATGATACTGTACGCCTGTCTTTTTGCAAAGTTCAATATCCCGCTGGACCTGGCCCCATTCGCTTTCTGAGCAGATGCCTTTATGTCCATGTGCTCTGGCATAGGCCCCCTCATGAATATAACCGCCGGTCAGCAGGCTCTCATCTTCACAGTGGGCAACGATCATCTTGTCCATGGCCTTTGCCTTCAGCATAGCCTCTTCCATCAGCTCCTGAGACTGGACGCCTTTTCCATCGTCGGAAAAAGCGATGACATGCTCCTTCATGGCTTCCATATCGGACAGCTGTCCTCTTCCGCTCTGGGCTCTTGTAATGGTTCCATAGGGAAATACTTTTACCGCCGCGTCTTTCCGTATCAGATCCAGCTGCGCCCGCAGGCTCTCCATATCAGACGGCGCGGGATTCAGATTGGGCATAGGGCAGACAGCGGTGTAGCCGCCTTTGGCCGCGGCCTCTGTTCCGGTCTTAATGGATTCCTTATAAAAAAAACCAGGCTCCCTGAGATGTACGTGAACATCAACAAAACCTGGAATAATATATAAGCCGCTGCAGTCGATACTTTCATCATATCGATGGGAATGGGAAAGAGATAAGCGGTCCCCGCTTACAAAAACGTCTCTTTTTTCAAATCCATGCTCCGTGAAAATATAACCGTTTTTCAAGTATGTCTTCATGATCCTTCCCTTTCAGTTTTTATTTTTTGCCTAAATCTTCGATATTATATCATAGCTGTCTTTCCGCGTCAACTACTTGAATTTCATAGCAGAGCAATCCCTTGTGAAAAATTTTTGCTTGTCTCTTACAAGATAGAAGGCCTGAGGGCTCCGCCCAAAGAAAAAGGAATACCTCGTCAGAAAAACTCTAACGGGTATTCCTCTCTTAAACCGTTCTTTCTAAATGCCGTTACAGAATCTGAATTGTTCCGTTCAGCAGTAAGATAACAGAAAGAATAAACAGCACAACTACGATGATAGTTGCCACCGCGTCCGTGGCCTTCGGGAACATCTTGATCCCTTTTTGTTTCTGCGTGTACATGTACAGCAGGATTCCAGGGCCAAAGAGTACGAAGGAAGCCAGTACCGCCTGCCATCCGCTAGCATACAGCATCCATGCGCCGTACACCGCGCCGATAATGGCGAAGATCCATGTCGCGGCCTTTGTTTTTCCGCTGTCTTCCACCCGTAAGGTTTCTCCCTTTGTTGTAGCCTTCAGACAATATAAGCCTGACAGGAAATAAGGGTACATGATCATACTGGTGGAAAGAGCGTAGCATACCTGATAGGTTGAGTCATTAAAGAAAATAATGATCAGGAACAGCTGGATAACAACAGTGGAAATAATCGTTGATGTAACCGGCGCTCCATGCTTGTTTTCCTTTGTGAAGAATTTCGGGAAGCAGCCTTTTGAAGCCGGAGCGTAAGCACTGTCAACACACAGGATCGTATATGTAAATAACGCTCCCGCTACAGAAATAATAACCGCGATGTTAACAAGGGTAGAACCCCATCCTCCAACTACAGCTTCCAGTACGCCCGCTACGGATGGAGTCGGCAGCTCCGCCAGCTCTTCTGTAGGCAGTACACCCATGCTCAGGATGGAAATCATCATATACAGCGCCAGCATGCACAGGAAGCAGATAATGGTTGCCCGGCCCGCGGCCTTTGTCGTCTTCGCTCTTTCAGAGATAACGACCGCGCCTTCAATACCGATAAAGATCCAAACTGTAATGAATGTCGTACTTTTTACCTGTTCCATCAGGCTCATTCCGGAACCTTCTCCGGTAAAGTTGGCCATAAAGACATCCGGGTCAAAGGCGCCCGCAAAGATGATCGCGACCAGAAGGACTACGATCGGCAGCAGCTTCGCGGCTACAACGATTACATTGATGGTAACCGCCTGATTAATGCCTCTGGAAACCAGAAATGCCAGGAACCAGATTATGATCGATGATACAATAAGTGAAGCAAAATTGTTTCCCTCTCCGAAAATCGGGAAGAAATGCCCAAGAGAGGTAAACAGCATAGTAATAAAGGAAATCTGCGCCAGAAGAGCGCTGATCCAGTATCCCCACGCGGAACAGAATCCGATGAAATCACCGAAACCTTCTTTTGCGTAAGTGTACAGTCCACTGGTAAGGTCCGGCCGCACAACACTCAGCCTGAAGAAACACATACACAGTGAGAGCATCCCGATACCGGCTACTCCCCAGCCGATCAGGGAAGCCAGAGGATACGCTCCGGAAGCCGCAAAGTCGCCCGGAATAGCAAACGCGCCGCTGGCCAGGATCAGCCCGATACCGAACATCGTCAGTCTGACGGTACCAAGGCCTTTTCCGTTTGGATTTTGATTTTCCATAATCAATTCACGTCCTTTTCATCTTAAAAAAATGGATAATAAAATTACTGGTTATCCGAAAAACAAATTGACGAACCATTATCATCGATCATTTTTCTCTCCTAGAAACGGAGCGACAGGCAACTCAGTCCGCCATCAAGTTTTCTATATTCTGAAGTATCCACTAAAAGCACCTCATAACCGGCATCCTTGACTGCCTTTTCTACCGCTGGGTAACCTTCCGGAACGATTACCTTGTCATTTACCCAGATGCAGTTCGCGGCGTAAGCTTCTTCTTCAGGGATAACGATTTTATTATATTTTGCAAAATCAGACTTGTCAATGAATTCTCCAGAAACTAACATGTTATTATTTTCAATATAGTTTACGCCAGTCTTCAGATGCAGCACTTTTTCAAGAGGTACTTCGGAGCCGGTCAGTCCATGCTTCTCTAAAATAGCGATGAACTGTCTGATTCCTTCCTCATTGGTTCTCGCGGAACGTCCTACATAGAAGTGGTCGCCTACCATCATAACGTCTCCGCCTTCCAGAGTTCCCGGGTCCTTAATATATTCGATCTGATCATCAGAGAAGAACTTTTTAACAGCGCCGATGATCTCGTTCTTTTCGCCGTTTCTGGAAGCCGCGCCAGGGTTTGTGATGATTGCGCATTTTCTTGTGATAACAGCTGGGTCTTCTACGAAGCAGGAGTCCGGATACCGTTCGTCAGCGTCCAGAACAGTTACTTCTACGCCGCACTGCTTCAGGGCCGCAATATAATCATCATGCTGCTTTAAAGCCAGTTCATAATCCGGTTTTCCCAGTTCCGGAGCGGAAGTGATTCCTTCTACCATAGCTTTGCACGGTCTTCTTACAATTACATTCTTGAACATAGTTATTCCTCCATTTATTTTTTAATTTCTGAATCTTTTGTTTAAATATAATATATTATATTTTATATTTTGTCAATATTGCGAAGAGATTTCATTGATGCTATATTATTTATAATGTATGATTTACCATAGGGAGAGCTTTTTATGTATAAATTTTTATCTTTAAAGGACCATGTATACCAATATATCGCGGACCAGATTTCCAAGGGAGAGCTGGTTCCCGGAAAGAAGATCAATGAAAATGAAATATGCCAGGAGCTGAATATCAGCCGGACACCTGTCCGGGAAGCGCTGATTCAGCTGTCCAGTGAAGGCGTACTGGAAAACGTGCCCAGAAAGGGCTTTATTATCAAGGAGCTGAAGGAGGGTGAGGCCCGGCAGCTCTATGAAGTAATCGGTCATTTAGACGGCCTTGCGGCTCAGCTGGCCTGTCCCCGTCTTACGGAAAGACATTTGAAGGACATGGCGTTTTATATTGACAGCATGGATCTGGCAATCCGTTCGGACAACTATGAAATGTATTACAAACAGCAGGAGCTTTTTCATCAGCTCTATACGGAAGAGTGCGGAAACGAAGTTCTTATCGGGCTTCTCGCTCAGTTAAAGAACAAATTTGTTTCCAAAACCTATGATCTTTCTACAGATAGTGAAGGAAAAAAAGTACTTCTTACTACCAACCAGGAGCACCGCGTTATTCTGGATCTATTTAAAAATGGGGATTCAGAGGGACTGCTGAAATACCTTCATGAGACCCACTGGAATCCGGAGCTGGCCCATACGGAAATAACCACTTAAAAGTTTAAAAAAACGACCGTACCGTCTTGTATGGTCGTTTTTCAGCGCCTAATTTCAGCAGATCCTTGGAAGGCCTTCACCGTAAAGGACATCCAGCACTCTGCTTCCACCCAGTCTTGTTGTTATATACGTTCCGCTGCCCTGAGCGATTTCCCCGATTACAACAGCGGCTTTTCCATGTTCCGTGCCGCGGGTCAGTTCCAGGGCCCGTTCTGCCTGCTCCGCGGGAACGACAGCGATCATCTTGCCTTCGTTTCCCATATAAAGCGGGTCCAGTCCCAGAATATCCGCAAATCCCCGCACCTCTTCATCCACTGGAATGGCTTCTTCTAGCAGGTTGATCCTGCAGCCGGAGGTATCCGCGATCTCATTGAGGATGGTTCCCAGCCCTCCTCTTGTCACATCCCGCATAGTCTTCACCTGGATACCGCCCGAAAACAACGCATCTGTTATATCCTTCAGACAGCCGCAGTCGCTTTTGATCCCGTTTTCGATTTCCATACGGGCGCTGAGGATGCAGGCATGGTGGTCTCCCAGATTGCCGGACAGAAGGATCTTGTCTCCCGGCTGGCAGTTTGCGGCGCTTACATCTCTTCCCTCTGGAATAACGCCGATACCGGATGTATTGATATAAAGCCCGCCGCTTCCTTCTACAACTTTGGTATCTCCCGCTACGATGGTGACTCCGGCTTCCCTGGCCTGGGCCGCCATTGAGCTTACGATCTTATCCAGCACTTCGATTTCCAGACCCTCTTCTAAAATAAATCCGCAGGTAATATATTTAGGCTCCGCTCCCATCATCAGAAGGTCATTGACCGTTCCGCAGACGCACAGCTTGCCGATATCCCCTCCTTTGAAGATAAGGGGCGTCACTACAAAGGAATCGGTGCTGAAGGCGATTTTCCCGTTGATTTCCAGCACTGCCGCGTCTTCCATTTTATCCAGGACGCTGTTTTTAAAATGCTTTCCGAAAACGCTGCTCATCAGCTCCGCTGATGTTTTTCCGCCGCTTCCATGAGCCATTGTGATTTTCATATTGTCCTCCTATTTGTTACGATACCAGATCCCGCAGGCTCCTTCCGCGGACACCATGCAAGGCCCGAAGGGGTTCATTGGACCGCACTTGGTCTTGAACATAGGGCACTGATCCGGATTGATCTTTCCGACAATCACATCGCCGCAGCGGCAGCCAGCTGGCAGCTTCATGTCCTGGTCAAGGCCGCGGCTTCCTCCGTCATAAAAGGTATCCTTCAGATAAAGTCCGGAAGCCTCAATAACCCCCAGTCCCCGCCACATGGCCGGTCCCGGTTCAAAATATTTATCCAAAACAGCAAGGGCCTTAAGGTTTCCTTCTGCGCGGACCGCGTTGGTGTACAGATTTCTGACGCGGGCTTCCTTTTTTTCCAGCTGACGTACAATATCGTAAATAACAGCCAGGATATGCTCCGCCTCAAAGCCCGCTACCACAAAGGGCTTTCCGTATTTTTCCGCAAGGGCTTCGTAAGGCCGGCTTCCTATAATGACGCTTACATGTCCCGGACAGATAAATCCGTCGATGTCCCGCTGGTTCTCACAGATCCATGTCAAAGCGGGGATTACGGTTTTCAGCGCTGTGACAAGCCGTATATTTTTTATCCCGAGAGCCACTGCCTGTTCCATCATCAGCCCGTAGGCGGGAGCTGTTGTCTCAAAACCCACCGCGGCGACGGTATAGGTAATTTCCGGATGTTTCCGGGCCTTTTCCACGGCTTCGAAAGGAGAATACATCAGCTCCACTTTCGCGCCTTTTCCCTTCATATCAGAAAGGCTGCCTTCCGTTCCCGGAACCTTCATCATATCTCCAAAGGTGAGAAGTACATGATCCGGCTTTAAGGCATATTGGATACATTTGTCAATATAAGCCGTCGGTGTGACACAGACCGGGCATCCCGGGCCCGAGATCAGCCTGATTTTAGGTGAAATAAGGCTTCGTATCCCATTTTTGAAAATACTGGCCGTATGGGTCCCGCAAACCTCCATCAGCTTGAGCTCCGGACCGTCATAGGCCTTTAAATACGCGATTACGTCTCTGATTTCCACTATACCAGTTCCTCCAGATCTGAAAACAGTTCTATGAGCTCCTGGGCCTTGTCCCGCTCCATTACTTCAATCGCGCAGCCCGCGTGGACCAGTACATACTGGCCCGGCTTAGGATCAACAAGACCCACATTGACATTGACTGAATTTCCTCTAAAATCCACCTGCGCGGTGGTTCCATCCGTGGCAACAACTTTGCCCGGTATCGCGATACACATTTACTCTTCTTCCTCCTTCCGCTTCATTGCAATATACGCCTGTCCCAAAGCAATACCTCCGTCATTGGGACTTACGGAAATATTATAGTAAGGTTCAAATCCATTTTCCCTGAGAAGGGCGAGACTTTCTTCCATTAATATTTTATTCTGAAAAACACCGCCGCTGAGGGCTACCTGAAAAGCGCCGGTCTCCTTTCGGATCCTGACGCAGGTATCCAGGATCATCCGCGCCACCTGGTCATGGAACCGGCGGGCCAGCTCATGCGCTTCGGACTTTCGGGGCGCTGCCGCCGCGTCCTCCAGCATAATCGCACACTGTCCCTCATAATCGTTGCGTTCTTTAATGCCCAGCAAAGCCGCCACGCCGTCAAAGAGCCGCCCCATGCTGGAGCTTTCAATGGTATTGATCCCCGCTTCCAGCGCTTTTCTTGCCAGAGCTTCTCCCGGCCAGCAGCGGTCCTGTCGTTTTTTCGCAAAGGCTATGATCTGGGAAAGGTCCAGGGCGATCCCTTCCCCCCGCGCCTGGTAGCCATGCTCCCAGGCGTACAGATAGCTGACTGCCGACTTCCATCCTTCTTTCATGGAAGAATCGCCGCCCAGCATCTTTACATATCGAAGGTGATCCACCCGCTGAAAGCTTCCGCCTTCGCACAGCAGAAACTCGCCGCCCCATATAGCTCCATCTGTCCCGTAGCCGGTTCCGTCAAAGCTGACCCCGATTACTTTTCCCCGCAGATCATGTTCCGCCATGACAGAAGCGGTATGGGCGTGATGATGCTGCACTTTCAGCAGCGGCAGCCCCAGCTTTTTGGCGTACGCAGTGGTGTAATAGAGAGGATGCAGATCGCAGACCGCAAGCTGTGGCCTGACGCGAAACAGCCGCGCCATCCGCTCTGTGTTTTCTTCATATATTTTCTGATTTTCCACACTGTCCATATCGCCGAAATACTGGCTCATATAGACGAAGGGGCCTTTTGTCAGAGCAAAGGAGTTTTTCAGCTGTCCTCCCACCGCCAGGATCTGCCCGTCAAATCCGGTATTCACATATAGCGGCACCGGAGCGTAGCCCTTGGAACGGCGGATCATCTGGGGCTGTCCGTCAATGACTCTCGCAACCGAATCGTCCGCCCGCACCTGGATCCTCCGTTTATTGGAAACGACCCCTTTAATAAGCGGCTCCCTCCGGAGCATCCGCTCCATTTCCTCATCGTCCTTTACCATAGGCATATCGGAAAGGTTGGCGCTGGTGAAAATCAGAGGGCTGATCCGCTCCAGCAGCAGATACTGGGCTCCCATGCTGGGAAGGAAGGAACCGATAAAACGGCTCTTTTGTATTTCCTTTGACTTAGAAGGCCGGTGCTCCAGCAGGAGGATGGGCCTGGCAGAAGAAGCGATCAGCTTTTCCTCCGTTTCTGATATATAGCAGTACTGCCGGATCTGCTTTAGATCCCGGAACATGATGGCAAAGGGTTTTTGCTCTCTTTTTTTGATCTTCCGCAGCTTTTCCACCGCCTGGTCATTTTGCGGGTCGCAGACCAGGTTGTATCCGCCCATGCTTTTAAAAGCAATCACCTCTCCGTCCAGAAGCAGCGCTGCCGCTTCCTCCACCGGCATGCTGAGCATAGGGCCGCAATGGTGGCAGGAGATGGTCTGAGCGTGGTATCTCCGGTCATGAAGATCGGTATATTCCCTTTGACAGAACTGACACATCGGAAAGTCTTCCATCGTGGTATTCTCCCGGTCATAGGGAATCCGGTCTATGATGGTATAACGGGGCCCGCAGACCATACAGCTGATAAAGGGATGCCTGTACCTGGGATTTGCCGGATCCCGCATTTCTGAAAGACAATGGGGGCAGACCGCCAGGTCCGCTGGTATCATGGCGGCTTCATCATCTCCGTGATGACTGTCGGAAATCGTAAAGTCCTCAAAATCCTGAAATGCTTCTTTTGACCGCTTAATGTGAACGATCTCAGCCGGCGCTGGCTTTTCTGTTTCAATGGCGCCTACAAAATCGTCGATGTTTTTTGGCGTGTCGGTCACTGTGATTTCAACCAGACCTCCAATATTGAGGACTTTTCCTTTCATATTCATCCGGTCCGCGATCTTTGCGACAAAAGGGCGGAATCCCACGCCCTGCACAATGCCCCACAGCTTGATCTTCTGTGTTTCTCTCGTTTCCTTATTTGTGGTCATGATCATGCTCGTAATGGTGATGCTCTTTGATTTCCAGCCGCTGGGCCTTTTCCATAAGCCATGCCGCTACTTCCTCAAAGCCTTCACCTGTTTTCCCTGACACTTTAAATACCGGCACATCCTTGTTGAGGGCGCGTATTCCTTTCATATAGAAATCCTCGTCAAAGTCCAGGTAAGGAATCAGGTCCACTTTATTGAGGATAATGATATCCGCTTTTTCAAACGCTAAAGGATATTTGTAGGGCTTGTCACTGCCTTCTGTAACTGTGGAGATCAGCATCATTACATGCTCTCCGATGCTGAACTCGGCAGGACATACCAGATTCCCGATGTTCTCGATAAACAGAATGCCTTTTTCATCGAATTCCATATGGCCTGTCATATGCTCGATCATAGGCGCGTCCAGATGGCAGGCGCCGTAGGTATTGATCTGATGGGTGTCGATGCCCATCTCTTTCAGATCCCGAGTGTCCAGGTCCGATTCGATATCTCCTTCGATGACATAAGGCTTAAAGCCCTTCAGATGGCGAAAAATATTTTTCAGGGTGGTTGTTTTTCCCACGCCCGGCGCTCCCATTTCGTTGACTACCAGAACACCATGCGCGCCCAGATGCTGGTTTATATGTTCCGCAATATGGTCGTTTTCGTCCAGGATCCCTTCCATAACATCGATTTTTCTAATGTCGTGCATAATTTTCTCCTCTACTCACTCTACTTCAATACTTTCTATATAAAACTCTTTTCCAATATCCGTAGGCTCACCGTCCGTTCCGCACTCCGGGCACGCAAAGGACATCATCGGCTTTGCGAAAAGCGCCCCGCAGGCCGGACATTTCAGTTTCGGCTTTACATGAAGGATTTCCACATCCGCGCCTTCACATAAAGTCCCTTCTCCGATCAGGTCAAAATACATATGTACCGAATCACCCACATATCCGGAATAATCGCCGATTACCAGCTTCACCTTGCGTACCCGGTCCGCGCCGGCTTCTCTGCAATGCTTTTCCGCGATTTTTATGATTTGTTCTGTTATAGGATATTCGTGCATACGTCAATTCCTTTCCCCTGTGTCTACGCGCTTTGCTGCCGTTCTCTTCTATTATAGTGTTTTTTTCTCTGATATACAAATCTTATTTTTGGAATCCTTTCTGCCGGTGCCTTGTATACACACGTCCAATTCGTTGACTTTCCAACCCTTTTTTGTTATATTTAGAATGCTGATTTTAGTTATATTATTTGCTTTATTAGGAGGAAGTTTATTTTGAGAGATCAATGGAATTCAAAAGTAGGCTTTTTGCTGGCCGCCATCGGCTCAGCAGTAGGCCTGGGCAATATCTGGCGTTTTCCTTATGTTGCCGCGACCAACGGAGGCGGAGCGTTTCTGCTGCCGTATTTTTTCGCCATTATTACTGCCGGAATCCCAATTCTGATTTTGGAATATACCATGGGAAAAACTTACCGGGGCGGGGCTCCTGTAACCTGGGCCAGAATCAACCGGAGGTTTGAATGGCTGGGATGGTTTCAGGCTATGGTTGCCTTTGTTATCGGCATTTATTATTTTGCCATTATCGTCTGGGTACTGAGCTATATCGGTTTTTCTTTCACGCAGGCCTGGGGAAGCGATCCATCTTCATTTTTTGTGGAATATCTGGGGCTGACGGACAGCGCTTTGAATTTTGGAGGGATACAGACGCATCTGATCATTCCTTTCCTGATTATCTGGATCATTGTCGCTTTTATTATGTACAAGGGCATCAGCAAGGGAATCGAGATAGCCTGCCGGGTATGTCTTCCGATCCTCTTTGTGCTGATTCTGGTGCTGGTCATCCGGGGACTGACGCTGCCAGGTGCGGTAGACGGGCTGGAATATATGTTCAAGCCGGACTGGTCCGCATTGGCAAAGCCAAATGTATGGGTCGCGGCCTACGGTCAGATCTTCTACAGCCTGTCCATCGGTTTTGCTATTATGCTGGCTTACTCCAGTTATCTGCCGAAAAAAACGGATGTTGTAAACAGCGCCTTTATTACGGCTACCGCAAACCATGGATTCGAGCTTTTTGCCGGTATCGGCGTATTCAGTATTATGGGCTTTATGGCTATGCAGCAGGGCGTTGATGTAAGCCAGGTGGCAGGCTCCGGAATTGGACTTGCCTTTATGACGTTCCCGACTGCCATCAGCGCGCTTCCGGCTCTTAACGGGTTGTTCGGAGTCTGTTTTTTCGGCGCGCTGTTTACCGCTGGAATCACTTCTATGGTTTCCATTCTGCAGGCGGTGGTTTCCAGCTTCCACGACAAATTCGACATCGATCACAAAAAAGCCGTTACGGTGGTGGTGGTTCCTACCTTTGTTCTGAGCATTCTGTTTATTACAGGGGCTGGAATGAACATTCTGGATATCGTAGACGCATTTATCAATAATATCGGCGTCGCCGCGGGAGGCGCGATTGAAGTTATTCTGATCACCAGACTTTTCAATCCGGAAAAGCTCCGCAGGGAAGCAAACGAATTCTCCAATTTCAGTATTGGAAGATGGTGGATCTATTCCCTTCGAATCATTACGACTGTACTTCTTGGCGTTATGTTGTTCCTCAATACAAAGGACTTTATTTACAATGGCTACGGGGAATACGCGGCTTCGGATATCAACGTCTTTGGCTGGGGTGTGATTTTATTTGTCATTCTGGCGGCAGATTTCCTGACTACCCTTAAGGGCAAGGACGGATACCGGGATCTGGACAAAATTTCCTATAAGGAGGTAAACTAGTATGAGTACAAGCGCGATTATTATGATGCTCATTGGGTGTATCGGCCTTTGGGGAGGCTGCGGCGTGTCCATCGCAATTGCCATGAAGCATAGTAAACGAAACGCTGAGACCGCGGGCAAAACAAAAGCGGAAAAATAGGTAAACACTTTTTTTAAGATACAGAAAGAGGACCGATCCGGTCCTCTTTCCGCGTTAATTGTACTATTAGGCAACACTGCAAGCAGTGTTATTACGCTATTTATACTCTCCATAGTATTTGTAATACTTGCTTTTTTCGATTTTTACTTTGTTGAGCACCGCCCCCAGGATCTTACAGTCCGCCATTTCAAGCTGTTTTTTTACGTTGACAGCCAGTCTGTGGCTGGTAGCGTTGCTTTCAATGACCAGTACAGCTCCGTCGCAATACGGCGCGATAACTGCTGCGTCGATTACAGAACCAAGTGGCGGGGAGTCGATGATAACCATATCATAGCTTACCCGGAGCAGCTCCAGCAGTTCCTGGAAAAGTGGGCCATTGAGCAATTCTGTAGGATTCGGCGACAATGGACCGGTAAGGATAACATGCATTCCCGGGATGCTGGTTTCACATAAGATATCGTTGATCTTCGCCTGTTTTGACAGGTAATGAGACAGTCCCGCAACCCTCTTCTGAATGGCCTGGGCTTTATAACGGCCCAGCATAACAGATTTTCTAAGGTCCGCGTCAACTAAAACCACCTTTTTACCATTCTCCGCAATAGAACGGGCCAATTCAAAAGTGACGGTGCTTTTTCCTTCATTTGGACAGCAGCTGGTAAAGAGGATCGTTTTCAGATCCGCGCCAGAGAACTGGAGATTGGTTCTGAGGGAGTTGAAAGCTTCTCGCCTCCCGTAATCGGGTTCTTCCAAATTATTAAAAATGATTGTATTAGCCATTAGTCCTCACCTTTCTTTTTTGACTTGCGCCGTTTTCCCTTTTTCTTTCCTTCAAGAGGCACAGACGCCAATGTATTCAGGCCCAGATACCGTTCAATTTCCTCCTGGCTCTTGATGCTATCATTAAGAATATACATTACAATAACAACTAGGGCGGAAAGAATTGCTCCTAATAGGAACGCAATAATTACATTTTTAGCCTTTTCCGGTTTGATCGGGTCATCCGGCAGATGGGCCACTTCTACTACCGAAGGCTCATCTGTTTTCATGATTTTTGAAATCTGTTTTTTGGCCACAGTGGAAAACTCATTTGCCGCCTGCGTAGTCATCGATCGGTCCGTGTCCTGGATGGTAATTTTCAGAATACGGGTATCCGCTGTATTGGTAACCGTTAGCTTTTCCAACAGCTCTTCATATTCCAAATCCAGATTCAGCTTTTCAATAACTTCTTCTACTACAGGACGACTTTTAATCAATTCTACATAGTCCAACGCCAAAGATGACCCCATCTGGATATCTGCCAGTGAAGTAATGGATGTGGACTGAGTCAATATGTACAACTGAGAAGTTGACTCATAGACCGGTTCCGCAATAAGAAAGCTGTAGACACCGGAACCTGCAGCAAAAATCATGGCGGTCAGCAAAATGACCAGAAACCGCTTCTTCAGAACGTGGAATATCTCCCGTAAATCGATTTCTATTTCGTCTCTTTCGTGATTCATCCGTCTTTTTCTCCTTATATATATTTATTTTGCATTAACTTAATAACATTTGTCTGTACGATGCGTTCCACGTTTTTTTCATCCGTCAGCTCCAGCATCCTTTTTACTGCCGTTTCCATAATCGGCCTTCTTCCCTCACAGTTGTGACAGTCACTTGCGACAAAGTGGATCAGGCCATTTTCTAAAAGCTTTGTACACCATGCGGTACGCCTATCAAAGCGCCCGCCGAGAAAGCTTCTGGCATTGACCTGGATATAAACGCCCAAATCGACTAGCTTCTTTACACTTTCCAGCTCTTTTTGCAAGCAGTGATACCGTTCGATATGAGCCAGAATTGGGCGATAGCCCTCCATAACAAAAGCTCTGAGTCCGTCATAAATTTCGGGATAATCTTCATCTACCGAAAACTCCACCAGAACATAATCTGTTCCACCCATAGTCCGCGCCTTGCCCTGACGCAGATCGTCAATAATCCCTGGGCTGTAATATAACTCATTTCCCATATATACATTCATATCACTGTGAACAGCTCGGACCCAGTCTCTCACTTTACGACAGGCGGCAATCGCCTGCTCCTTATTGTAATTAGGATTCCATTCGCCATAATGAGGAGTCGCCATAATCACACGTATCCCTTCCGCGTAAGCCAATTCTACCATTTTCATGGTCTCTTCCATATTTTTTGCCCCATCATCCACACCGGGAACAATGTGCGTATGAATATCCATGTACTTCCATTTGCTTCTCAATTCTGTACCTCGTGATTCCTCTTTATCTCATATTTTTTTATAGCCACAAACCCAATCAAAGAAAGCAGGATTATGGCCAATCCCAGCATCCAAAAGCGCTTTGCGGCACTTCCGAAAAAAGTATCGATGAATGCCTGATATCCAATCAAATTCTGCGAAAAATCATAATTTACGCCAAACCGGAGCCACCCTCCGGTAATGATACTGATCAAAGCCGCGCCAAGGCTGCTGCTGAAGACATAATACCAGCCTCTGTAAGGCAATGGCTGCAGCTTTAGCAAAATAAAAATCAGCGCAATGGCCAGCACAGCTGCCGCCGGAATTAAAACCTTCATGATAGAAAATGCAGTTTTTCTATAGTTCGCGAAAAATGACCCGAAAGGAAATGTAGTATAATTTTCGTAATAGCTTGCCGCGTTTTGTATGATTTCATCTGCCGCAGCATCAATTCCGGCGTTTTTTCCTACACCCTCCGATTTGAAATATCCATCGATTTCCCGCGTCAGTGCCTTCTCCCATTTTTCCTGATCCGCAGAGCTGGATTTCGCACCGCCGCAGACCGACTGAATATTGTTTTTAAGGAGCTTCGCAAAGTCGTTTTCATCTAATTGCACAGTCAGGATTCCCTCTGGCAAACTGTGTTGTTCCTCTTCTGTTTTCAGAGCCTGCTCCAACGCCTTATAATTTTTTTCTATATAGCCGCTTGTTTTCAGGCTTTTGTTCAAATGTCCAAGATCAAACACAGTTATGGAAAGACCCGCGCACACCAGGATGCCTGAAAAGGACAGAAAAACAAGGAACGCGAAAATCGCGCTGATCACTGCTCTTACTTGATTTTCATTTTTCATATTCATCCTCCACAAGTACCGGGCCAGCGATCTTTTCCGCTGCCACAAAGTACCTCTGTGTTTTTTCTTCCGTCAAAGGGCCAAATGGCCAGCATGTATATAAAACAAGTTCTTCCCCGGTATGTTCCAGATCCTTCTTTGTAATCGATGACGCGTTCTTTACAGTAAGATCCGTCACTTTATACTGGAACTCTCCATAGGAAGTATTCACCTTGATGATGTCATCTTTTTTAATGTTTTGCAGAGGCGCGAAATATCCTGAGTCATGGGCGCCTGCCAGGATAGGCCGTCCTTCTCCCGGAAGTCCGCTTCCTGTATATTGCCCTGCCCCCCGCATAAGGATCTCTTTTGAGTCCCCATAATATAAAGGCGCTTTTAAGCCAATTCGCTCACAGAGGATTGTTCCAAATCTGCTGCCAACAGATGGAGTTACCGCTTCGCTCTTTTTCAGCTCTCCCTCTTGCGGCTGATTTCCTTCCTCCGTATATTGATAAACTGGCGCACCTAAATCCACTGCCATATTCAATCTGGTCTGTACAAGCTCGCCTGCCGAAGCTCCTGCTGTAATACACAAAGCCATTGCAAGCAAAACGAATCCCAGCGCTAATAAAATCATATTTCTGGCAGTATTATCTTTTTTATATTTATGATTCATGGTCATGAGCGAAAAGATTCAATTTCCACGCAGTAAAAACTCCCAAAGGGATCAGCGTGAACAAAGTAATACCTACTGTAAGCAAACCGCTCAGATCGCTTCCAGTATCCTTTACCGGAAGCTGAGCCGTAAAAAGCTCTTTTCCGTCTTTCCCTGTTACTTTCAAAAGCGAATCCCGCTCAGTCACTTTGACAGTTGCCTGTCCTGCTTTTTCCTTTTTCCCCTTTTGTTTATTTTTTCCTTTTGGGCTATTCAAAATACTATTGCTGTCGCTATTTCCATCTATTATCCCGCTGCTTCCCCCTACGGGCGTTAAATAACCATCCAGAACGCCGCCTTCCACATTGGAATACATGAGAGAAGCCGCCCGGTCAGCCTGCTCCTGCGTCAGATCGATATCATCCCGGCTCAGATAAGCTTTCAGCTGAGCCAGAGCCCCCGGCGTCGCTACATAAGATTTGCCTTCATAAGTAAAGGTTCCGGACGCCTGACTGATCAGCCCCGCTTCCGGTCCGTTAATGCTTCCGGCATAAACAGGAGCCGCTGTTATAAGGAGGCTCAAAGCCAACATGGCCAAGAGCCAAACTTTTCTTCTTTTCATGTGTAATACATCCCCCTAAGACACCCCGGATCCCTGAAAGCATCCGGGGCGTCACAAGTCCATCCTATGATGGAATTATTTGTAGGCTTTGATTTCTTTGACCTTGTTTGGAGTCATGGAAATCTTATATTCTGTGCCCTTTGTTCTTTCCAGAGTCAGAGTCGCTGTGCTTTGCGCGCTCATGACCGCAGTTACTGTAACCTTTTCCATGCCATCCTTAGTCAGAGAGATCGATCTTCCCGCTTTTACTACAGAAAGCGCGCTTCCTTTCTTATTCAGTACGATGGATTCACCTGTACCGTCTGTCTTTTCAAAGAGCGTAATGGTATAATCATTTCCATTTGCGGCAAAGCTCGTTCCTTCTACATAGTACCAGCTCGTTCTCGCCAGATCTTCCGCAAATTTTATGGTTACTTTATTTCCGGATTTCGCAAAGATATAGTCATTTCCGGAAGCGTAGTTAAAGGCTGCTTTGGCAAATCCCTCTTTTACATCCTCTGCCAGACTCCAGTCGAACCCGATATTTCCAATACCAAATAAATTGTCTATATCACCGTTGGTCAGAGTCAGGTTCACGGCTTTTCCACTTCTTTCTGCCGCAATCTTATATGTACTGTATTTACTCTTGTTAATGGTATATGCGCCATTGGCGTCAGCCGCTAAGACATCATAAACCGTAACCTTATAAGAAGCTGTCTTCTTAGCTCCATATTTCGCGGTTGCTTTGATGGTAGCGGTTCCCGGAGCAACAGCAGTTACTTTTCCGCTTTTATCTACGGTCGCGACTTTTGTGTTGCTGCTGGTATAAACTACCGTCTTGCTGTAAGGCTTTGACGGGCTTACTGTCAGTTTATTTGTCCCCGCGGCCCCAGTCTTCAATTCTTTGGACGCCGCCGCAAATTTCAGTCCCGTGATGGACTGTCTTACAGTCACTTTACAAGTATCTTTAATTTTCTTATTTTCCTTGGAATAAGCTGTAATCGTTACGGTCCCTTTTTTCTTTGGGGTTACAACGCCTTTGCTGCTTACTGTAGCAACTTTTGTATTGCTGGATTTGTAAGTAACGCCTTTATTGTAAACTCCGGTTGGCCCCACTTTCGCTTTCAGTGTTTTCTTCACACTGGTGTAAGCGGTTGCCTTTGATGGAAGACTTACTTTTGGCTTCATGTTCTTTACCGTAATGGTAATGGATTTTTTCACCTTTTTGTTCTTTTTAGAAACAGCTGTAATCTTTACTTTTCCGGCTTTCTTCCCTTTTACAACGCCTTTGCTGGAAACTGTCGCGATTTTTTTGTTGCTGGATTTCCAGGTTACGGACTTGCTGGCGGTTTTCGGCGAAACCGCTTTGACCGATACGGTTACCTTTCCTTTGATATCCACAGTTTTAGAAGTGGTTTTCAAAGTGATTTTCTTTGGCGCCTTGGTTGCCGCGCTTACCGGCTGGGCAGAAAGGCCAAAGCCTACTGCTGATACTACCATTGCAAGGGCAATGGCAAAGGCTGTCCACTTTTTGCTTTTCATAGTATTCCTCCTTTTACGCATACTACAACTTTATTACATTAATCCTATTAGAAATGTAATCATTTTTCGTGATAGCCACTTTTTTTCTCGATTTTGTCGCTGACTTTCTGTACAAATTCAGTTGGCTGATAATCTTTTTGTCCGAAAAATTCCTCATGAAGCTCCGATACATTGCTCTTTAGGGTAATTGGAACACCATACCAAATGGAATTATGCATCCAGCCGCTGGTATCATAAGGCCATCCAATACTGGTGCTGATATTAAGGGACGCAATGTCCACTAAGGTGTCTGTCATGCGGTTATAGCTCATATTGGTGCTGACTTCTTCTAATGTCTCATCCATAATGTCAAGGAGCTTACTGGTTTCTACTTTCTTTGCTTTTTCAAGGGCAGCTTCCAAGACGATTTTCATGCGCTCATTTCTCCGGTAGTCCCCTTTTGCTGAGTCTTTCCTTATCCTTGCGTAAAGAACCGCCTGATCGCCATTAAGGGTCTGTTTTCCGGAGCTTTTAATCTGATTTTCTCCTGAAAGGCTCCGATTCATATAGCTGCGTTCGCTGTCTTTTATATCGATCTCAACGCCACCCAGATTGTTCACCAGGTCTCCAACTGCCTTCCACGTAAGAGCAATTCCTTCCCGAATATTTAAATCCAGATTCTGGTTAATAGCCTTGAGACTGCCTTCCATTCCATTATAAGCATAGGCGTGATTCAATTTATCTAGCCCATGAGAGTCATCAATTTTTACATAAGTATCTCGGTATATGGAAAACATTTTCACATCGTCCGTTTTATTATTCATACTAATAATGATCATAGCGTCACTGCGGTGACCAGTCTCTGACTCAAAATTCTTGGCGTCAATACCAAACAAGGCAACATTTCGATAGTTCTGCAGCTGTTCATCCACAGTCGGGTCGATCCCCAGATCTTCATCTCCATAGATAATCTGCTCTTCTATAGGCTGCGGCGTATTTTCATTATCTTCTTTACTTCCAGTGCTGGAAACAATTACAACCGCCAATACAACAGCGGCGGCGATGATGGCCAAAATCATGACAGCCGTACTGATTTTCATAGGCTTTTTCTTTTTATCCTGGTTTGGTTCGTTTTGCATGATTTCCTCCTTTTATTGCAGGTCTTCTATCAGCTTCGCATGAGTTTAGCAGACCTAAATAAAGCAACTTTCATTCTTTCTGGACATGAAATGTTGCCTTTTCTCATTTCCTTCTATACTCTTATTATTTAGTGTATATGCTACTGTCAAAGTGATTCTGTTTTCAGAGAGAGTTAAACTACAACACTCCACTCTTTTGTTCAGTAATTCTAAACTTTATTATGCATGAATTATCCACAAAAATCAATAGAATTCGACAAGTTTAATTTATAATTGCAAGAAAAGGACGTTTTTTTGTAACGAATAGACGCTTTCAGCGCATTACCTCAATAAGCCGTGAATCAGCATTTAATTCAAGAACTCCCTTTATTCTGGACATAAAAACGCCCCTTAAACAGATTTTGTTATTTACCTTTTCTGCTTAAGGGGTATCTACCAGAAATTCTCATGGAGGTATTTTTATTCTTTTGTATCAATCAAAGGATCTGTCTAACGTACGCCGCAGTTCAGTCTTTGCGTTTTCACTCTCTTCCTTTGGTGTTTTTTTCGGATTTTGCCGAAATTGTCCTATAATCACAATTCGACTTATAGTTCTTATATTTTTTTACGACAACGGCGGCTGCGGCTCCGGTCAGAACGCCTGCTGCGTCAATCATCACATCCCGCAGCTCGCAGCTTCTTCCCGGAACAAAATACTGGTGAAATTCGTCTGTCGCCGCCCAGACTGTTCCAGCGCAAAGACTGAGAAGGAACCGCCCTCTTTCAGACTCCAAAAAGAGACCTGCCGCAAAATAAACCAGCGCTCCCAAAGCCGCGTATTCCAGAAAGTGGGCAGACTTTCTCACCCAGAAGTCCAGGCCGATGGCCAAAGAGGTCTGACTCTCATATGGAAGCGCTTCATAATCCGGCACAAACAGACCGCAAAGCCAGCGGTCAATCTCATAGCTCATCTGGGCCGACTGGTCTACCGGGTTTGCGGACATGTAGAAGATGAAAGCCAGAAGGAGAAAGAGAAGTATTAAGATTGTGTATTTCTTAGCTTTGATCATAAGTTCCTATCCTTCATTATTCTAACTTTTTTAAGTTTCTTCGCAATGGCTTTTTTCTGCTCATCCGCGCCTTCCTGAAGTCCAGCGTTTCTGCCTTCCTTAAAGCCGGACCTGTGGCCTTTTTCACGTCCTTCTTTACGGCCTTCCTGCCGCTCCAACGCTTTTTCTTCCCAGTCCTGCATGTATCTCACTCCAATCTCTTCGCTGGATCGAATATTCTCTACGATCTCATGCATCCCCTGGATTCGTTTGCTCCCTGGCCGCTCTGCGTTTTCCGCGGTTGTACACTCCATGTATCGCAGCATATCGATAAGCTCTTGGTCAGCGTCTTCCCGCACTGTGCCATGGGTATTAAGAAAAATCCTGGTGGCTCCATCCTCCAGCCTCAATTCCGGAATCTCTCTGCATATCATTTCAAACGTGTAGCGATACAACCCTCTGCCCATTAAATCAAAAGGCATAATCATAATCACATAGGAGTCCGGCATTCTGTTATAGTCCAGTTCTCCCGGCGGCAGCAGCTTGCTGTCGATCATTCCGTGGTACAAACGGCTCCTCTTGGGCAGATTACCTGTGTTTTTCTTCTGCACCTCTGTGTCATAAACCGTATCCTCTTGGTCTATAGACCAGACATCCAAACGAATCTGTTTGCTCCAGATGGTCTTTCGCGATTCCTTTTCCGCCTGCGGCAGCTCCCGCAGCGTCAGCGACTTTCCCAAAACAATACGCAGCAGATTTTCCATAAATTCCGGATTCTCCGCAGCCTCCGCAAATAAAAATCGATCCAGTAAATTTAAATCTTTTAACGCTTTTGGTTCTTTTCTTGTTTCCACTCTTGCTTCCTCCTCATTATATCTCGTTTTTCTTCCCAATACAATTCCTCTTGCGATGATTTTCAGGGCAGTTGTCTTCGGTTCCATTTTTTTTAATTATTGTAATATTTTTACTCGGTGTTGTCAATAGGAATTAACCAAAATTTTCCTTATGCTATATGAAAACACCCCTGCGGAAACCATTCATTTTCATATGAATGTGTTGTTTTGCGCAGAGGTGTTGGAGTACTGCTACCGCAAGCTGGTCGCCAAATTCATGGCTTGACGCAGAGGCGGTCGCCATTGAACATAATCCGGCATCATTGGTTGCTACCAAGTTAGAACTATATGCCTCTTTATATATAGCCTTGTACAGCTTCAACTGCCCCATTCTGTTCTACAAACTTTCTCATACTATACTCCTCCTCATTTGCATGGTTCACTATTCGATCTACATCCACATCATTTTCTGTCTCTAGTATATCATTCTATAAATTCAACGCTTGCACTTTTTTCAAAAAACAGCAAAGAGAGAATTCATGATCCTCTCTCTGTTAATATTCCGTACTTGACTAACCTGCTCCACCGTGACACTCTTTGCCAAATTCCTCGGTTTATCCACATTTACTGTTTTCGAACAAAGACGCCCTGCCATCTGCGCAGTTCAGTCATTAAGGCTCCAGCTTTTCTATTTCATCCAGTGTCAGCTTGGTCAGCCGGGCTATTTGTTCTGGCTCCATGCCCTCTCTTTTCATTTCCAGCGCAATCGCTTTTTTCTGCTCATCCGCGCCTTCCTGAAGACCGGACTTGCGGCCTTCCTCATGAGCCTTCTGGCGTTCCAGTTCCCTTTCTTCCCATTCCTGCATGTATTTCACTCCAATCTCTTCACTGGACCGCACCGCTTCCACAATTTTATGCATCGCTTGTATGTGTTCGCTTTCTGACCGCTCCGCCTGCGCCTGTGTTGAGTTCTCAAAATAACGCAGCA
>JAJCKG010000010.1 GCA_020558355.1 bacterium 210820-DFI.6.37
GAGCAGCCCGGCAGAGTTTATGCAAAAAATGCCAGCGAGCCTTGCGAGCGTTTGCGTTTTATCGTATAACACTCTGCCCAGCGAGCGAAAGCGAGCAGCCCGGCAGAGTTTATGCAAAAAATGCCAGCGAGCCTTGCGAGCGTTTGCATTTTATCGTATAATAAAGCGAACTGCAACATAATTATCTATTAGCTATGCCACAGCAAAATTCAATCCATGTATCTTTATGGCAATGCTGTAACAATCGCACGCGTTCATTATACCACAAAAGGGAAAGGAAAATAACCAGGATGGATAATCGGCCTATAGGTTTTTTTGATTCGGGGCTTGGAGGACTGACCTGCATACCCAATTTAATGAAATTGCTTCCAAAGGAGAAGATCATATATTTTGGCGATACTGCCAGGACGCCGTACGGCTCCAAGGCCACATCGACAATCCGCAGCTTTTCCAGACAGATTGCGGATTTTCTGGTAAAACAGGATGTAAAGATGATCGTGATTGCCTGCAATACGGTCAGCGCCACCTGTCTTTCGGATCTGCAGCGGCGGTATCCCGATGTTCCGGTGGTGGGGATCATCCAGCCGGCGGCGGAACGGATCACAAAGATCTGCTCTACAATGAACAAGATCGGGATTATTGGAACAAAAGTGACGATACAGAGCGGAGCGTATAAAGAGCTGATTCACAAACTGAATGATGAAATGGAAATTTATGAAACTCCATGTCCGGCCTTTGTACCGCTTATCGAAGAGGGCATTATACAAAATGACATTATGGATCTGACCATAAAATACTATATGGATGATTTTATCCTAGAGAACAGACTGGATACAATGGTGCTGGGCTGTACCCATTACCCCTTGATCCGCTCTAATATAAAGCGGCTCTATCCATCGCTTAGGATCATCAATCCGTCTGAGGAAATTGTATACAGCATAAAGCGGATTTTGAAAGAGCGGGACATGCTGGCGGGAGATTTTCAGTTTGAAAATGTTTTTTACGCCAGTGACCTGTCCGAGAACTTTGTAAATATGATTGAGCGTATTTTCCATGAGGAAGAGGTAAAGGTGAAATTTAAAAATCTGGAGCTGGAAGCAGTGGAGGAGAAAATCGATGAAATTTGAGGCATTGCTTGATTATCTGGAGCTTGAGGAAGCTTCGGAATTTGAATATTTTGAGAATCTGGCGGATCTGGTAGAGGCTGATATGGAAATCGAGCCGGAGCTGATTTACAAGCTTTTGGAAGCGGTCGATCTGAAAATCTTTGCGGAGCTTGTAGAGACATACTTTGAGGACGTGCTGAACGCGGTGCCGGAGGAGGCTATGGAGCTTTATACTCTGCTGGATTCGCTGAAAATGGCTTTGATGGGCATGGCAAGAAATATAGAAGAAGAAAAGGATCTTGTATTGCTTTCCGATGAATTCAGCCGTTTCCGCAGTTGGTATTCTGTGGATTCTAAGGTATGGGTCCGGGATTTGAGCGGAAGCGCCAGGAGTGAGAACTGTGTCGCTTTGAGAGACGCCCTGACTCTTGCCAGGATGGAAGCTCTGGGCGGCGAGAAATACGAATATTATTTTGACGAGGCTCTCAACTTTGAGCTGGATCAGTATACCATGTCTTTTGCTGACCTTATACAGAAAGAGACTGCCGAAGGCGCGGGACGGGACGCGGAGCTGGAGGAAATGGCGGACGTGGAAATCGAAGGACTGGAATATACTGATCAGATCTTCACACCGGAAAAGCTTCACTAATCACAGATTTAAAAAGCCTGCATAATATAAAGAAAACAATTTGTATTATGGAGGTTTTTCTTATGGATGAAAGAGAATGCTGTGAACGGGAATGCCTGAGAGATTGCAGAGAAAAATGCTTTGAAGAATGCTGCTGCGATAATAATAACTGCGGAAGCATTATCTGGCTCCTGATCATTGTTCTGCTGTTCTGCTGCAATAATAACGGACACGGGAGAGGCGGACTGTTCGGAGGTCTGTTCTAAGATCCGAAATTTTTGCGTATGGCAGGAGATAGTTTTGCGTAGAGGCCGGAGGGATAAGATCCTCCGGTCTTTTTCAAAAGCGCGAGGTGACAGTTTTATGTTAAGATGTATCGGGAGAGGTAGGATATAATTGTGGATATTTTTGTGCTTTCAGAGTATAATAATTATATTAGAAGGCTTTTTGGAGAAAGTGGGTATATGAAATGAAACGAGAAGATTACATACCAGATGAACTGGTTATAAAAAGAGCAAATGAGGCTGTAAGAATCGAGTTAGAGAAAAAGAGGGCGTTAGATATTCCTGTTGCTGTATTTGACAGAAAAACACAGAAGATTTATCAGCAGAAAAGCGATGGAACAAGGATTGCTGTGGGTGAAAGGATAAAGAGGGGGCGCTATAGTGAAAGAATCTCCGAAAAGGCCTGAAATTGTAGTATTTGCAGGACCAAACGGATCAGGGAAAAGCACTTTTACAGAACTGCTTAAACCGCCTTTTGCTTATATTAATGCTGATGAAATAAAGAAAAACTTGAAATGTTCGGACATGGAGGCTGCAAAAATTGCGGAACATCAGAGAGAAGAACTTTTGAGTAAAACAGAGGAATTCTGTTTTGAAACGGTTATGTCAACTGAGAGAAATTTGAATTTGTTGAAAAAGGCAAAGGAAAAGGGATATTTTATCCGGTGTTATTATATTCTTACGGCAGATCCGATTATCAATGTTTTCAGAGTAAAATCAAGAGTGGAGTCGGGAGGTCATGACGTTCCGGAGGAGAAAATTATAAGTAGATATGATAAGGCTCTGGAATTGGTGAAAGACGTAGTGGCTGTCAGTGATATCTGTCATATATATGATAATTCAGAAGAAAAACCTTTCCGCATTTTTAAAAAGCGAAAAGAAGAAGTTTTTTATGACGAATGTGAAGATTGGTATGAAGAAGATATTAGATTGTTAACTGGTACAGAAGGATTACAACCGAAAAACTTAAATATCGGATCATAAAGAGTACAAACAAATGTGGAATGTAGAAGCTGAGGTGGAATTGCCTCAGCTTTTTGCTATAGCAAAAAAGATGAAAACAGACTATCCTTTTCACCCTGTCCGTTGTTATTTATAATAGAAAGCGCTTTCAGAAAAGAAGGAAAGGAGGAACGTATGGAACAGGATTTTCTTCTGCTGCGAAAAATGAGGCGGGGAGACGAGACTGCCATAGAGTGTTTTGTGCGAAAATATTATCCGGCTGTTCTCAAATACTGCAGTCTGCATATTTGGGACAAGCATGACGCGGAAGATCTCGCGCAGGAAACCTTCGAGCGTTTTTTCAGAGCCTTTGAAGGGTACCGGCACCTTGGGAAAGCAGAGAATTATCTTTATGTGATCGCCGGAAACCTGTGCCGGAATTTTTATAAAAAGAAAAAGGCGGCCCCGGTTTCGGAGCTGCCGGAACAGGCGGAAGAAACAATTCCTGTTCTTGAAGAAAAAATGGATATGGAAAGGGCGCTGAAGCAGCTGCCCTATGAGCTGCGGGAAGTGATCATCCTGCGTTATTTTAAGGATTTGAAACTGAAACAGATCGCAAAAATGCTGGATATCGGTCTGCCGCTTGTAAAGTACAGGCTCAGGCGGGCAAAAGAATTGTTAACCGCGCACTTGAAGGAGGAATAGCATGAAAACTCTGGAAGAACAGATTTTAGAATATAAAACGTATTATCACGGACCGGAGCCGGAGGAAAAAAAGGTAGCGAAAACGGTCCGGCAATCCATGGACGCTTTTTATACAGGACAAGAAGAGACCTGCCTGTCCTTTTTTGAATTTATTTACAAACAGGCGGCTTTTGTCAAAAAACAGTGGTGGATCGGCCAGCTGCTTCTGTTAGCTGGCTTATGGGGGATTTTGTATTGTTCAGAGAGCGGGGACTACTGGCAGAGGCAGATCGGCGTAATGACTCCATTATTTGTCCTTCTGCTGGTGCCGGAGCTGTGGAAAAACCGATCCTGCGCGTCGATGGAAATCGAAGGAGCTTCTTATTTTTCGCTTCGTCAGGTTTATTCCGCGAGACTGCTTCTGTTTACTGCTGTGGATGTACTTCTTTTAAGCGTTTTCTTTGCGGTAACAGCTTGTACCGTGCACATTGCCTTTGGAGAAATTCTGCTCCAGTTTTTTCTTCCTTTCAATGTGACCTGCTGTATCTGCTTCCGTATCCTTTACAGCAAACGATTTGGCTCAGAATACCTTGTTATGGCAGCTTGCCTGCTGTGGGCAGGTGTCTGGAGCTGGATTCTTTCAAAAGAGGAGATTTACGCGGCGGTTTCCCGGCCGGTTTGGGCGGGGGTACTGATCCTTTCCGCAATTTACGCGGGATACAGTATATGCAGATCGCTGCGGGATTGTGACAACTATATGGAGGTAAACCAAGCATGGAATTGAAGATAGAACATATAACAAAAGAATTTAAAGGAGCAAAGGCTGTCCATGATGTGAGCTACTGTATGAAAAGCGGCGTTTACGGCCTTTTGGGAGTCAATGGAGCGGGAAAGACGACGCTTATGCGGATGCTCTGCACCCTGCTGAAGCCAACGGAAGGAAGGATTACCTGGAATGGTGAGGATATTTTCGCTATGAAGGGAGAGTATCGGAAGATTCTGGGCTATCTTCCGCAGGACTTCGGATTTTACCCGGATTTTACAGTGGGGGATTACCTTATGTACATTGCGTCCATCAAGGGTCTGAAACCGGCAGTCGCGAAAAAACGGACGGAAATTTTAACTCGGAAAGTAGGACTTTCCAAAGCGTCAAAGAAAAAGATGAAAACCTTATCAGGAGGAATGAAACGGCGAGCCGGTATTGCCCAGGCAATGCTCAACAATCCGAGGATTCTTATTCTGGATGAACCGACAGCGGGACTTGACCCTAATGAAAGAGTCCGCTTTCGCAATCTGATCAGTGAACTTTCCACAGAGCGGCTGGTACTGCTGTCCACCCATATTGTTTCTGATATAGAGGATATCGCCAAGGAAATCCTGCTTATGAAGGAGGGAGAAATAAAATATTCCGGTACATCGGAGCAGATTATCGCGTCGATGCCGGAACGTGTGTGGAGGGTTACAGTTCCAAGAAAATATGTAGAGCGTGTTTTGAAAACGTATCGGGTGTCCAATGTAAAATCGGTGCCAGGCGGAGCGGAGCTTAATATCCTGGCGGAAACCCGTCCATTTTCAGAGGCTGTAGAAGAAAAAATTACGCTGGAGGATGTATTCCTGTATTATTTTGGAGAGAAGGCTGGTGAAGAATATGACACGTTATGAGATCAAAAAGATTTTTTCAAAGACAAGCAGTAAGATCGCGGTTTTGATTCTGCTTGGGGTGGTGCTGTTTAACTGTTTTTCGGCAATGAATCAGATTCGATGGGTAGACGATCAGGGAGAAACCCATACAGGTATATTGGCGGCTCAAAAGGTGAAGGCTGAAAAGGAAAAGTGGGCAGGTCCCCTTACCGTAGAACGGCTGCGGGAGATGATTAAAGAAGTTCGGAAGGCCAATCTTTCACAGGCGGCTTCGGGAAACGCAAAGGAGGAGGACATGGCTTACAGCAAAGTGCAGGGCCTTGAAGATATCCGTATGCTGGCGTCAGGAGCCTATGGAGGAATACGGGAGTTCAATTATTTTGCCATCGATTCCCTTTCTCCTGACGACGCAAAGGACTTTTACCCGAACCGGGCGAAGGTTATAAAGGAATGGCTGGATCAGGAAAGCGGCCGGTTTTCTGAGGAGGAAAAGGCGTTTCTTCTCCAGAAGTATGAAGAGCCGGAGGGACCATGGGATTATCAGTATGCCGACGGATGGCATCAGCTATTTGATTGTTCTCCGATCATCATTATCGTCACGATTCTGATTCTTGGATTTCTGGTGTCGGGAATCTTTCCGGGAGAATCGCGCTTAAAGGCCGATTCTATCTATTTTTCCTCTTATCATGGAAGAGGAAAAGCGACCCTTGCTAAAATCAAAGCCGGATTTCTGGTTGTTACCATCTGTTATTGGGCGGTCATGCTGGTCTTTTCCGGCATTATGCTGGGAATTCTGGGCGCGGGCGGAGCGGACTGCGTGATTCAGACCGGGATAGATGGATGGAAGAGTTATTATCACATGACGTACGGGCAGGAATTCCTGATGATCCTACTTGGCGGTTATCTGGGAAGTCTCTTCCTTTCTTTCTTCACTATGCTGATCTCCGCAAGGGTGGATTCATCCGTAATCGCCGTAACCGTTCCCTTTGTACTGATCTTCATTCCTTCTTTTTTCAAAGACAGCGCGTCCCCGTTGGTGGAGCAGGTGATGGGGATTATGCCAAATCAGCTTGCTCAGCTTAATCTGGCGCTGACTGATTTTAATCTTTATCCTATAGGAAATCGGATCATGGAAGAGATACCGGTCGTATTCGGTCTGTATCTGCTCTTACTTATGCTTGTTCTACCGCTGCTGTACTTTATATACAGAAAAAAGGCCGTTTTATAACGGCTTTTTTATTATGCAGGAAATATCGTTTTCGATATTTCCGGAATATCAACAAAGTCTACCGCTGAACATAAATCGGTGAAGCCGACTTTGTTCAATGTAAAAGAATTTATAAAAAAGGTATTGACAATTTGGAAAAGCTATGCTAATATTTAAAACATATTAAACATATAGGAAAAAGGTGAAAAGAGATGATGGTAATGAAAAAAATGATGTGTATGGCAGCAAGGTTTATTAACGGAATAGATTGGGGATCGCAATAGTAAGTAAGAATTTTATATGTAGGTAGCTTTACCATGCAGATATCCCTGAAGCCACTTGTGAAGTGAGCTTCTTTTTTATGACAGTATCCGAAATAAATCGCGTTTCATTATCGTGAGACAGTCATATGAGCATTGGAGGAACTCAAAATGGAAAAAAAGAGGGCGTTGGATTTTCAGAAGGACGTCATTCCAGTTGTTTTGAAATATATGGAAGGATTAAAATATGGATCCGTAACGTTAGTCGTACAGGATGGAAAAGTGATCCAGATTGAAAAAAAGGAAAAAATAAGACTTTAGGTTGACTGAACAGATCAGAGACCGCCAGAGAATGCAAGGTGTATTCCGGTGGTCCTTTTTTATTGAAAAAATCAAAAAAATTAGGAGGAGAAAAAAATGGAAGGACACGCATTGAGACAAATCGCGATATACGGAAAAGGAGGAATTGGAAAATCCACTACAACACAGAATCTTACAGCGGGATTATCTGAACTTGGAAAGAAGATTATGGTAGTCGGATGTGACCCGAAAGCGGATTCCACAAGATTGCTGCTTAATGGGCTGGCGCAGAAAACCGTGTTAGACACCTTGAGAGAAGAGGGGGAAGACATCGATCTGGAAGATATCATGAAAATTGGGTTCAACGGGATTCGATGTGTAGAATCGGGAGGTCCTGAGCCTGGAGTCGGATGCGCGGGCAGAGGTATTATTACATCCATCGGAATGCTGGAAAGCCTGGACGCGTATACAGAAGACCTGGATTATGTCTTCTACGATGTCTTAGGTGATGTAGTGTGCGGAGGCTTTGCCATGCCCATCCGCGAAGGAAAGGCTAAGGAAATTTATATCGTGGCCAGCGGCGAAATGATGGCCCTTTACGCAGCCAATAACATCTGCAAAGGCATTAAAAAATACGCGCGAAGAGGCGGCGTACGGCTGGGAGGAATCATCTGCAACAGCAGAAATGTAGACCGTGAAGTGGAGCTGCTGAGAGCCTTTTCCGCGGAGCTTGGATCACAGCTGATTCATTTTGTCCCTCGCAACAATGTAGTACAGAGGGCGGAGATCCGCAAGAGGACGGTTATCGATTATGACCCGAAGCACTCTCAGGCGGAGGAATACCGGCAGCTTGCCCAAAGGATTGAAGAAAATGAAATGTTTGTCATTCCAAAACCAATGACGCAGGAGCGGCTGGAGGAAATTCTCGTCGAATATGGACTGATGGATGATCTGGAGGATAATTACGAAATATGAAGTACAGAGCGGCATTTGCAAGCAGCGATGGAATTGTTATCAATCAGCATTTTGGAAAAGCGACAGACTTTCTTATCATAGATGTGGATGATGACAAGAAGTCAGCGGCCTTTGCGGAAAAAAGAAGTCACGCGCCTGTATGCGATGGATTTTCTCATAATGAAAGGCAGCTTACAGAATTGTCGGAGCTGCTGTCAGACTGCAGGATTGTACTTGCGTCCAAAATCGGAGAAGGCGCGAAAGAAAGCCTGAGGAAAAAAGGAATACAGGGAATATCGGCCCCATTTACCATTGAGGAAGTACTGCGTGAACTCTTATATTCCGATGTAAAGTGTGTCGGAGATGCGATAAAGGAGGGAAAACAGGAATGAGCTTAATCGATGAAAAAAAATTACAGGAAATGCTGGGAAAAAAGCACAAGCGCAGCGAGCATTTTGAACATCTTGTAAAGACCCATCCTTGCATGGGCGGGGAAGCGCACTTTAAATTTGGAAGGATACATCTTCCGGTCAGCCCTTCCTGTAATATTCAGTGTAAATTCTGCAAGCGTGAATTTGAAAAAACGGTTTCAAGGCCTGGCGTAAGCTCTTTGATTCTGAAGCCGGAGGAAGCAGTAAAAAACGTGAAAAAGGCCCTTGAACTCTGTCCAGAGATTCGGGTCGCGGGAATCGCGGGTCCGGGGGATACTTTAGCCAGCGATTATGCTTTGGACACCTTTGCTTTGATAAAAAAAGAGTATCCTGATTTGTTGCTCTGTCTCAGCACAAATGGGCTGCGGCTTCCAGAAAAGGCAGACCGCCTTATTGACATTGGTGTCGATACTGTGACAGTAACCGTAAATGCGGTAGATCCGGAGATTCTGAAGGATATTTGTTCCTTCATTGTATATGAAGGGAAGAGAATTGATGGCGCGGAAGGCGCGAAAAAACTCATTGCGGCGCAGCTGGAAGGAATCAAAAAACTGGCGCGAGCGGATATTGCGGTAAAGATCAATAGTGTCCTGGTGCCGGGAATCAATGACCATCACATAAAAGACGTGGCAAGGATAACCCATGAGCTTGGAGCGAGTATTTTAAATATTATCCCTCTGATTCCGCAGCATGAAATGAAAGAAATTCCCGCTCCTGACTGTGAGATGTTGGAGCGGGTACGCATGGAGGCGGGACAGTACTTAGATGTTTTCAGACACTGCCAGCACTGCCGCGCGGACGCCTGCGGAGTGCCGGGAAAAGGACAGGACATACATCAGAAGCTGTATGATAGAGAAACCGTAGAGACATTCTCTCATGGCTAACGGTCCAGCCTGATTTTCGGAGAAGAGAAATTGAAGCAGAAACTGTAAAGGAGAAAGGAAAATGAAATCAGAAAATGATATGTATACAGCACTTATTCATGGAGGTATATACGGTGATGAACTGACAGGATCGGTAAATGTACCGATTTATCAGACATCAACCTATCAGCAGGAACGTTTGGGCCATCATAAAGGCTATGAATATTCCAGAACAGGAAATCCGACGAGAGCGGCCCTGGAAGCTCTGATTGCGGAGCTGGAAGGAGGCGCCGCGGGGTATGCTTTTGCTTCTGGAATGGCGGCGGTAAGCGCGGTCCTGAGTCTGTTTGAAACTGGAGATAAAATCCTGATTTCATCCAATGTATATGGCGGAACATTTCGCGTACTGGATAAAGTTTTTAATCAGTTCGGCATTGCCTATTCTATTGAAGACACCACAGATCTTGAAGCTCTGGAAAGCCGCGTAACCCCGGAGGTGAAGGCGATCTGGGTCGAAAGCCCGGCAAATCCGCTGATGACCATTACAGATTTGAGAGGCGTATCGCGGATTGCCAGAAAAAAGGGTATTTATACCATTGTAGATAATACCTTTATGACTCCGTATCTCCAAAGACCGATTCAGCTTGGGGCGGATATTGTCGTCCACAGCGCTACGAAATATCTGGGCGGTCACAGTGACCTTGTGGCGGGACTGGTTGTTGTCAGCTCAGAAGAGCTTTCTGAAAGAATTGCTTTTATTCAGAACTCTACAGGAGGAGTACTGGGGCCATTTGACTCTTTCCTGCTCATTCGGGGAATCAAAACTTTGGGAGTAAGAATGGATCGCCACGTAGAAAACGCCAATTTAGCGGCGGAATTTTTGAAAAAACATAAAGCGGTTAAAAAGGTATATTATCCCGGCCTTGAAGAGAGCCAGGGGTATGAAATTAACAGAAAACAGGCAAAGAACGGAGGAGCTATGATTTCCTTCGAATTGAAGGAAAACTACAACATTGAAACCTTCTTTTCTTCGCTCAGGCTGATTGCTCTGGCTGAAAGCCTGGGAGGGGTTGAGTCCCTGATTTGTCACCCGGCCAGCATGACACACGCCTCGATTCCAGAGGATATCCGCCGTAAAGTGGGAATTACCCAGGGATTGATTCGTCTTTCAATAGGAATTGAGGGAATCGGCAGTATATTGAACGATCTGGAACAGGCAATCAGCAAAAGCGAGGAGAAATAATTATGTACTATGAATCAACGCGGGCTCTAATTGGAAACACCCCTATGGTAAAGCTAAACCACATGAAAGTGCCTGAAAAGGTAAATATCTTTGTAAAACTGGAGCTTTATAATCCGACAGGCAGCGTAAAGGACCGAATTGGAAAATACATGCTAGAGGATGCTGAAATCACAGGGAAGCTGCAGCCGGGAGGCACGATTGTTGAAGCGACAGCGGGAAATACGGGTCTTGGAATCGCTTTTGCCGCACTGGACAGACGATACCGAATCATATTTGTTGTTCCCGATAAGTTTTCAGAGGAAAAACAGCTTTTAATGAAAGCGTTGGGCGCGGAAATTGTCAATACGCCAAGAGCGGATGGCATGCGGGGAGCCTCCAGGAAAGCGGAAGAGCTGCGCAAGTCGATACCAGGAGCGATTTCACTGGGGCAGTTTGAAAACCAAAGTAACCCAAAGGCACACTATGAGACTACGGGGCCGGAGATTTATCAGGACATGTCGGGCCGTCTCCAATATCTTGTAGCCGGAGCCGGAAGCGGAGGAACTTATTCAGGCGTCGTTCGCTATCTGAAAGAACAGAATCCGGATATAAAAGGAGTTCTCGCTGACCCGGTCGGCTCTATTATCGGCGGCGGCGAGCACGCGGACTATGATATTGAAGGAATTGGAAATGATTTTATCGCGGAAACCATGGACCTCTCTCTGGTAGATGAAGTGGTTAAGATTACAGATAAAGAGGCCTTTTCCATGTGCCGGGAGCTGGCTGAAAAAGAAGGAATTTTCGCTGGGCCATCATCGGGAGCGGCGTTAGCGGCGGCATTAAAGCTGGCGCGAAAAATAGATTCAGGAAATATTGTAGTGGTTTTCCCTGACAGAGGGGACCGATATTTCAGCAAAGATTTATATAGATAAAGAGTTAAAGGAAAAAGACAGGAGACATTAAATGATTTGGATTGCAAAACAATGGATTTGTAAAACAATCTATTCCATCATAATGAGTATTGACCGAATGTGTATTTAAAAGCTTTTATTAGAAAACAACATATTCAATCGAAATTACTCAATTATGAAAGGTGAATCAAACATGAAAAATAAAATAAAAACAATAGTGGCAGTACTGCTGGCGCTGACATTGCTTCTGTCTTTCGCGGCGTGCGGTGACAAAAAGGAAGAAACATCTGCCGGAACAGAAACCAAGTCCGGAGAATACAAGTACGGATCAATCGATATTCCAGGTAAAGATGGGGCCCTCTGCGCCGCGCCAATCTATATTGCTTATGAAAAAGGTTTTTTCGCGGAAGAAGGCTTTGATGTCAACCTCATTTCCGCTGACACGGAAACCAGAAAAATCGGACTCAATAATGGAACGATCCCGATTGTAAATGGAGACTTTCAATTTTTCCCTTCTGTTGAAGAAGGTGTAAAGGTAAAGGTAGTAGAAGGTCTTCACAATGGATGTATCAAATTTATGACAAGACCGGATTCGGACATTAAGGAAGCCAAGGATCTAAAAGGAAAGAAGATCGGCGTAGACGAAATCGGCGGGACCCCGCATCAGGTAGCCAGCGTGTGGCTGGAACAGGCAGGGATCTCAGCGAAAGCGGAGGATAAGGAAGTGGAATTCCTTCCATACTCCGATGGAAATCTGGAGCTGGAGGCCCTGTACAATGGAGACATCGATGTAGCGGCAATGTGGGATCCTCTTGGAAGCATAGCGGAGAAAGCGGGAAAAGTGAACGTGATCTTTGATCTGTCTACTGATCCGGCTTTTGCGGGAAAATACTGCTGTTTCCTTTATGCTTCCGAAAAAGTACTGAACGAAGAGCCAGAAAAGGTGGCGGCCCTTCTGAGAGCCTATCGTAAAGCTCAGAACTGGATCAGTGAAAATCCGGAAGAAACCATCGACATTATTATTGAAGGAAAATATTCCGCGATAGAGGATAAAGAGCTGGCGGCGGAGCTGGTAAAACACTACGCTTATCCGTCGGAGGAAGAACATCAGAATAACAGCCACAGTGTAGAGGAGGATGTAAAATACTTTGCCGGAGCGCTTCACGATATCGGATATCTTAAAATGGACGCGGAAACCTTTACTAAGAAGATCTATCAGAATGTAGACCTGACTTTAGGCCAGTAAACCGAGGTGGTATTTCTTGATTAAGAATATTATTTTAACCGCGCTGGGATTTGGCGTAGCCATAGCGGTTAACGGGCTGGTCCCGCAGATATCGGAAGATGTAACCATTCAAGATTATAGCTTCGGTTCTGTGACGCTGGATATGAATGAGACCTACAGACTAGTGCTGCTGGCCCTTATAATCCTGTATGCGGGAATCGGAATTTTTTCCGCGGGGGATAAGAACCGGAGACAGAAGTATAAAAGCCGGGTAGCTTTCCGGTTTGCCGTGGGAATTGCTCTTGCTCTGCTGGACGTGTTTGGGACAAAGCTTCAGGTTCTCCCGCAGCCCTTTTTTCCAGGGCCTGCGGGAGTGATCGAGGCCTTCCTGATGGAAAGCGGCTATATTCTGCAGAACACATTGTATTCGATCCGCCTGTTTATCGCGGGCTTTGGAATCGGGGCTGTCTTTGGAGTTTTTACCGGAATTCTTATCGGCTGGTTCCCAAAGATTTATTACTGGGTAGCTCCGGTACTGAAAATATGCGGGGTTATTCCGGCAGTAGCGTGGATGCCTTTTGCGCTGACCTTGCTGCCTACCCCTTTTTCAGCGGCCACATTTCTAATTGTGATCTGCTGCTGGTTTCCCATCGCTTCCCTTACCGCGTCAGGAGTGCAAAGCACGCCAAAGGCGCAGTTCGAAGCGGCCAGAACGCTCGGAGGCAAAACCCCTTATCTGGTATTTCATGTAGCGATTCCTCACGCGATGCCTCAGATTTTTACAGGTATTACTACGGCAAACGCCTTTGCTTTTACGACTCTTGTTATGGCGGAGATGATGGGCCAGCCGGGAGGCCTTGGCTATTATATCAACGCTTCAAAAGTGTGGAGCGCGTATTATAAAGTGTTTGCGGCGATTATTGTTATGGCCATCCTGTTTAGCCTGATTATGAAGGGCATTGGACTGATTGAGGATTACGTCCTTCGATGGAGAAGGGGGATAGTAAAATGAGTGAGCGTAATACAATTTTGGAAATAGAAGGTGTAAACCGTATCTATAAGGATAAAGGGAAGAGAGTAGAGGCGCTGAAAGATATTAATCTATCTGTAAAAAGAGGCGAATTCATATCCATCATCGGTTCATCCGGATGTGGCAAAACTACCCTGCTGCGGCTTATTGCGGGTCTGGATACGCCACAGGCGGGAAAGCTCCTTTTGGAAGGAGAAGAAATTACAAATACGGATCCAAAACGGGGCTATGTGTTTCAGCAGGGGAGTCTTTTTCAGTGGCTGACTGTGGAGCAGAATATCGCGGCAGGACTGAAGGCCCGGCATATATATAAGGAAAATAAAGAAAGAATCGCGGAATATATAGACATGATCGGCCTTGAGGGCTTTGAAAGAGCCTATCCTCATCAGATCAGCGGAGGAATGGCCCAGAGAGTGGCTATTGCCAGGGCATTGATTAATGATCCTGAAATCCTTTTGCTGGACGAGCCTATGGGAGCGCTGGATTCCTTTACAAGAGCGGATATACAGGACAAACTGCTGGAGCTGAGAAAGGCCAGCAACGCAACCATGATTCTGGTGACGCATGATGTGGACGAAGCCATTTATCTTTCCGACCGGATTGTAATTATGACGCCGCGTCCAGGAAAGATCAGTCAGATTTTAGAGGTAGAGCTTCCACATCCAAGACATAGAGGAGGAACCGAATTTCTGATGATAAGAAGAAACATACTGGAAAAATTCCATCTGGCCAGTGCGATGCCAGAACCGGAATACCGAATTTAACAAAGATAAAAAGGAGTTGGAATATATGACAAATTATAAATTTGATACGATAAAAGTGCGGGGCGGCTATGATTCCAGCCAGCACAACCGGTCTGTGGCCGTTCCTATTTATGCCACGGCGGCTTATGATTTTGACAGTCCGGATCATTTTAACCGGATAAGAGCAGGCGCGGAAGCGGGCTTTCTCTATACAAGAATTGGAAATCCTACAGTAGCGGTGCTGGAACAGAGAGTTGCTCAGTTGGACGGCGGTTCCGCCGCGCTGGGCTTGGCGTCGGGCATGGCGGCTGTAAGCTATTCCCTTCTGGCGGCTACAGGCGGAAAGGGGAGAATTCTTTCTACAAAACAGATCTACGGAGGAACGTTTGATCTGGAGCGCGATGTATTTCCGGAGCTGGGCATTCACTTTGATCTGGTAAGCCACGACAGCGGCATAGAGGAATGGGAAAACGCTGTCCGAGAAGATACAAAGGCGATCTTTATCGAATCGATCTCTAACCCGGGAGCAAAGCTGCTGGATATAGAGGCCCTGGCTGAGCTGGCGCACAGACATGGAATTCCGCTGCTGGTAGATAACACATTTGCTACTCCATATTTGCTGCGGCCTCTGGATCATGGCGCGGATATTGTAATTTACTCCGCGACAAAGGGGCTGAACGGACATGGCAACGCCATTGGCGGAGTCATCGTTGAGGGAAAGCCTTTCCACTGGTCCACTGAAAAGCACCCGCAGTTTTATAAGAGACATTGGGTGTCCAGGGATCTTCAGGATGAGGAACGCAGTTTTCTGGAAGCATTTCCGGATTTTCCGTTTATAGCCTTTGTCCGCACAAAGCTACTTGCTTATCTGGGAGCGGCACTGAGCCCTTATGACGCGCAGCTGATTCTCATTGGACTGGAAACGCTTTCTGAACGGGTTTCAAAACAGGTAGCCAGCACACGAAAGCTGATTCAGTATCTGAAGACCAGGACCGACGCGGTAGCGTGGATACAATACCCTGAGGTTGAGGAAAGTCCGTACAAGGAACTTGCGGACCGATATTTTCCAAAGGGAGCGGGAACGGCCTTTTCCTTTGGATTTAAAGGAACAGAGAAGCAGACCGCGGCGCTTCTTGACGCGGTGAAGCTTTTCGGATATCAGGCAAATGTGGGAGACGCGAAATCCCTGATTGTGAATCCGCCAAAGATAACCCATGGGGAGCTTCGTCCGGCAGAACTTAAAGACGCCGGCGTTCTTTTGGAAACCATCCGCCTGTCGCTGGGACTTGAGGACGCGGATGATCTGATCGATGATCTTAATCAGGCCTTTGCCGCGGCAGGGTTTGAAAAATAATGCTTTGACCTAAAAAAGGAGAAGACAAAATTATGAGTACAGTAAATCTAAATAGCGCGGAGGTCTCCGTCAGAGAAGTGCGTCTTGGCTCTATTACAGGATTTCACGGCGGCGCGTCCGATCTTGTCGAGGCGTCCCATTGCGGAAAGCTAAAGGACAAGTCTCGTTCCTTCAGCCAGTGTCTGGGGTGTTCTACCTCGAACGCGGCGTGTACAGCCGTTTTAATTCAGGACGCGGCAGTCATCAGCCATGGACCGGTAGGCTGCTCCACCTGCCTTCACGAATTCGCGTTTACCTATCGGGTAAACGCGGGTCTTCGGGGCGTAAGCAATCCGACCCAGAGAAAAATCTATTCCACAAATCTGGAGGAAAAGGACACCATATATGGCGGTACAGCAAAACTGGAAGAAACGATACGCAAGGTATATCAGCGCGCGAAACCCAGTGTAATTTTCGTTTTGACCACCTGTGCCGCCGGAATTATCGGTGATGATGTGGAGAGTGTGGCAAACGCGGTCGAAAAAGAAATCGGTATTCCGGTGGTTGCCATTTTCTGCGAAGGATTCCGGTCTAAGATGTGGACTTCCGGGTTTGACGCGGGATATCATGGGATTGCCAGAAAGTTGATAAAGCAGCCGGAGAAAAAACGAAACATAATCAACGTAGTTAATTTCTGGGGAAGCGATGTGTTTAATCAATGGTTCAGGCGGTTTGGATATGAAGCCAACTATTTAACGCCTTACTCCACGCTGGAAACGATTCAGCATTCCTCGGAGGCGGCTTGTACCGTTCAGGCGTGCGCGACCTTAGGATCTTATCTGGCGACGGCTCTGGATCAGGCGTTTGGTGTTCCGGAGCTGAAGACTTCACCGCCTTACGGAATCGCTCAGACAGATCGGTGGTTCCGCGAGCTGGGACAGATCCTGGGGAAAGAAGAGGAAGTGGAAGCTTTTCTGGAAGAGGAACGGGCAAAATATATGCCGGAGATTCAGAAGCTGCGGGAAAAACTTTCAGGAAAAACCGCCTATGTAACAGCGGGAGCGTCCCATGGTCATTCCCTTCTGGCACTTCTTGGCGAACTGGGAATGAAAGCGGTAGGAGCGGCCATTTTCCACCACGATCCGTCCTATGACAGTGAGTCGGTTGAAGCGGATACGCTAAAGCATACCGTAGAGGATTACGGAAATGTCGAAAACTATACAGTCTGTAATAAACAGGAATTTGAACTGGTCAATGTGCTGAACCGGCTTCGCCCGGATATCCTTTTAGCAAGACATGGAGGCATGACTTTGTGGGGAGCCAAATTCGGGATTCCGTCCCTTCTGATCGGTGATGAGCATTTCGGTATGGGGTATGAGGGACTTGTAAAATATGGGAATCAGATCCTGACAACCATGGAAAACGATGAGTTTGTAACGAACCTATCAAAGCACGCAATTAATCCATATACCGATTGGTGGCTGAATCAGGAACCGTATACATTCCTGAAAGGGGGTAAAAAGTAATGGCAGGATTAATCGAACAGGAACGTTACGCTTGCGCTATCGGAGCGCTTCAGAGTGTTGTAGCGATTCCAAGGGCAACGCCGATTCTTCATTCGGGTCCCGGATGCGGCACAATGATTCAGGGGTTTTTCGAGCGTTCAACAGGCTACGCGGGAGGAAGCACTTCTCCATGTACCAATTTCAGTGAAAAAGAAGTTGTGTTTGGCGGAGAAAACCGCCTTCGCAAAATTATAGAAAATACATATAAGGTTTTGGATACCGATCTGCAGGTTGTAGTGACCGGCTGTACCGCTGATATTGTGGGAGATGACGTGGCGTCTGTAACAAATGAATTTCTGGATGAGGGAAAACCCATTGTCCATGTGGAAACAGCGGGCTTTAAATCGAACAATTACGTTTCTCACAGCAAAGTAGTCAACGCCATAATCGACCAGTATGTAAACCGTTTTATTGACGAAAATCCGGTTCGAAGTGAGAAAAAGCTTGTAAACCTGCTGGCGTCCATTCCTTACCAGGACCCTTTCTGGAAAGGAAATCTTGCGGAATACAAGAGGCTTCTCGAAGGACTGGGGCTGGAAGTAAATATTCTGTTCGGACCCTATTCCAAAGGTGTAGAGGAATGGAAGACGATTCCAAAGGCCAACTTTAATATTCTGGTTTCTCCATGGTACGGAGAGCCGATCGCGAAGCATCTGGAAAAGAAATACGGACAGCCTTATTATCATTTCCGTTATATGCCTATTGGAGCAAATGAAACGACCCGATTTTTAAAAGGCGCGGTAGATTTTGCAAAAAAACAAGGGGCTGGCCTTAATGAGGAAAAAGCTCTGGCGTATATTGAGCATGAGGAATACGCGTACTATGAAGAAATCGACAATCTGGCGACATTCCTTCTGGAATTCCGTTATGGCCTGCCGAATCATGTCCACATTTTGCATGACGCCGGGTATGTTGTGGGATTATCCAGATTCCTTCTGCATGAAACGGGGATTGTACCAAAAGAACAGTTTATCGTGGACAATACTCCGGCAGAGTATATTGAGACGATTACGGGTGATCTGCAGTCTGCGTCCGATAAACGGAAGATACCGGTTCGTTTTGATCCGGACGCCGGAGCGGCGCAGGATATGATCCGCGGTCTTAGTCATGAGGGGAGAGGTCTGATTATTGGAAGCGGATGGGATAAGGAGCTGGCCAAGGAGAAAGGCTACGATTTTCTTTCCGCGGCTGTACCGACTCCATACAGATTGGTTTTAACCACCAACTATGTGGGATATACAGGAGGCCTTCGGGTCATCGAAGATATCTATGACGCCGTTCTGTATACATATAAATAAAAGAGGTGAAAGCATGGCAAAAATCGCGGTGGCAAGCACAGATGGAATATATATTGATGAGCATTTCGGAAGAGCGGCCTTTTTTTGGATTTATGAGCGAACAGAAACGGGATACGAGTTTGTGGAAGCGCGGGACGCGGTTGCCGTTCGCCAGCATGTACGGGAACATAACAAAAGCGACTTTGACCGTCTGATAGAGCTTCTCTCCGATTGTGAGGCGGTGTTCGTAAACAGGATAGGACAGGGCGCCGCGGATTATCTGATAAAAAAAGGAGTGCGGGTTTTTGAAGCGTCCGGAAGGATTGAGCTCGTATTTCAGCAAGCGCTGGAGTGTAAAATCTGGGACTGACTGAAAGGACTAGAGATCGCCCGCGGGGTGAAGAAGATTTTGTAATATTTCTTTCATAATCCTTAAATCCACCTGGAATTTCTCGACATTTTTCTATGTATATGATAAAGTGTACATAGTCGTGTGGAAAATAAGAGAAAGGAAGGTGGATTTTTTGATTCAACTTAAAAATGTTTCAAAATTCTACTACAGCAAGGGGATGATTTCCAGCGGATTTTCCAAAGTAAATCTTGCCTTCGATGTAGGTGAATTTGTCGTAATCACAGGCGAATCAGGCAGCGGAAAAACCACGCTGCTGAATGTCATTTCCGGGCTGGACTCCTATGAAGAAGGAGAGCTTTACATAGAAGGAAAGGAAACCAGCCATTATCTCGCTTCGGACTTTGAAGAATACCGGAAAAAATATATTGGAAATATCTTTCAGAATTTCAATCTTGTAAACAGCTACACGGTCTATCAGAATGTGGAGTTGATTTTGCGTATCAATGGCTACAAAAAAGAGGAAATTAAAAAGAAGGTACCGGCTATTATCGAGAGGGTAGGCCTTTCCGACTATACAAAGACAAAGGTTTCTAAGCTGTCAGGCGGACAAAAGCAGCGGGTATCCATCGCGAGAGCCCTCGCGAAGGATACGGCTATCGTAGTCGCGGATGAGCCTACCGGCAATCTGGACAGCAAGTCGGCAGAGGGAATTGTACAGCTTCTCAGCGAGATCTCCAAAGATAAGCTGGTCATCGTTGTTACACATAATTACGATCAGTTTGAAGCGTATGCTACAAGAAAAATTAAAATGCATGACGGAAAAGTGGTGGAGGATGAGCGCCTGAAGGAGAGCGGGGCTGCTGCTGATTTGCAAAAAGGGGAATTTTTAGCGGGAAATATGTCCGTATGCAGTAAATTAAGACTGGGCCTGCGGAATACCTTTAATATTTTCCCTAAATTCCTGTTGCTGCTGATTGTATTTCTCTTTATGGTTCTGGCTGTTACCGGAGAGTATACCAGCCTGAAAAACAGCGACGCGGAGACCGCGAAGCTGGGCTATAACGACTATTTTTGGAATTACAGTGAGGATCGGATCGTCTTAAAAAAGGAGAATGGGAAAGCCTTTAATCAGCAGGATTATGAGACCCTGCGGGCCGCGGACAATATCAAGTCAGTCGTGAAAGAGGACATACTGCTGGATTACAGTATATATCTGGAAAGCGACGATATGTCCTACGACGGGTTCCCAAGAAACCTGAATGACTTTAAAGGGGAGCTGGCACAGGGAAGAATGCCGGAAAAGGAAAACGAGGTGATCATTACCGGCAGTAAGGATGATTACTATTTCCAGCCTGAATATATGGATGAGATTTTAGGCCATACCTTTGATATCGGTATGGGGACGGCTGATTACACAAAAAAAGTCAAGATCGTAGGGATCGCTTATGAAGAGCCGGAAAACGATATGTATTTTGCCAGCGGCAATTTTTACATGCGGGATTCCCTCATGAAGAAAATGATCCGGGAAACTTACGGCAGCACCAGCAATGTGACTACGGTAGTAAACGATACAACGCTTGTTTATGAAGGCGGCGGACAGTATTACCGTCCGGTGGCAAGCAGCCGGGTCAAAGAGGGGGAAGCGCTGGTTTCCGAAGAGCTGAACGGCTATTATGAAAAAGGAAGAGCCGCGGGACAGGAGATTTCCATCAAAGCGGATAATCTGTTTTATAAAAAGACCATAAAGGTAAAGGTCGCGGACACTTATAATAAAAAGAATTTTACAGCGAAAACGGATATCAAGAATTTTGAAGAAAACGACGGGGCAATTTATATCAGCCGGGCGGATTATAACCGTCTCTTTAAAAAAGCCAATTATCAGGTCACCGTTTATGCGGATGATATGAAGCGGATGGACGAGACGGTGGCTTCTCTGGAAAAAATGGGATATACGACACTAAAGCTGCGGGATACCCTGGTAGGCGTGGACAGCGATATGGTGTCCATCGTACAGGTGCCTATGGCGGTAATCCTGGTGGTGGCGGTATTCCTGATCTGTTATTTTGTTATTCAGCTGATCTTAAGATCCAGATCGTCTTATTTCAGCATTTTAAGAATGCTGGGGCTGGCCAGGAAAAGCATCCGCAGGATTTTGGATGTAGAGCTGTTTGTTATTACCAATATCGCTTATGGAATGTTTCTCGGAGCAGTGGCGCTGGTAAGCCGAAATATGATCCACGTGGAGTATTTGAAAAATCTTATCGAGTATATGAAGGTTTCGGATTACGCGATCCTTTACGCGGTACTGATTGTCATGTCTTATTTCATTTCCGGCAAATTTGCGCGGAAGCTGTTTAAAAAGACCGCAATGGGTTCATACAGAGAGGAGGCGTAATTATGGTAAAGCTGGAACAGGTCAATAAGTATTTTAATAAGAGAAAGAAAAACGAAATTCATGTGATCGACCATACGTCACTGGAAATGGGGGCTTCCGGCTTAGTAGCGCTGCTGGGACCTTCCGGATGCGGAAAAACTACGCTGCTCAACGCCATTGGCGGACTGGACAAGGTCAGCAGCGGCCGGATCTTTATTAACGGGCAGCGTATTACTCGAAGACGGTCGGGAAAGATCGATCAGATACGAAACCTGAATGTGGGTTATATCTTCCAGAATTATAATCTGGTGGATAATATGACGGTTTTTGATAATGTGGCCCTGGCTCTGAAAATGGTGGGAGTAAAAGACAAACAGGAGCTGCGGGATAAAGTCAATTACGTTTTGGAAAAGGTAGGGATGTACCGCTACCGGAACCGTTACGCGGATATGCTCTCCGGCGGCGAGCGCCAGAGGGTTGGAATCGCCAGAGCCATCGTAAAAAATCCAGCTATTGTCATTGCCGATGAGCCAACGGGAAATCTGGACAGTAAGAATACCATTGAGATCATGAATATTATCCGTACCATCTCTGAGGACAAGCTGGTGATTCTGGTAACACACGAAGAAAAGCTGGCGGATTTTTACGCTTCCAGGATCATACGGATCCGGGATGGAAAGATTCTTTCTGATGAAGAAAACCATCACGCGGACAATCTGGATTATCGCCTGGAAAACAAAGTATATCTGAAGGATATGAAAGAACACAAACGGCTGGACGCGGGTCATTACAAAATCGATTTTTATAACGACAGCGAAACGCCTGTGGATCTGGACATTGTAGTACGGAACGGCAATATCTATATCCAGACCAGGAGCGATACGGGACGGCTGGAGGTAGTAGATGAAAATTCCAGCGTTGAGCTGGTAAACGACCACTACCGGGAGCTGACAAAGGAAGAATCCCTGGAAAACAGCTTTGACAGGGACCGGCTGAAAACGCGGGGAAGACGAAGATACACTTCTATACTGAACCCTTTTACCATGATAAAAAAAGGGTTTCGAACCGTATTTTCTTATCCTGTGCTGAAAAAGATTCTGCTGCTGGGATTTCTGGTTTCAGCTATGTTTATCACTTACGCGGTAAGCAATATTTTCGGCGTACTGAATATTACAGATGATGAGTTTGTAACCGTGGATAAGGACTACCTTACCATTGTCAGCAAGAATATTGATGTAGCCGCTTATCAGCAATATGAGAAAAATGAGAACTTTGCTTATATCCTGCCGGGGGATTCTAAGATTTCGCTTTCTATGCCTTACCGGGACTATTATCAGATGAAGGACTATTCCGCCGCCTTCAGCGGGTCTCTTTCTGATTCTGGAAAGCTGACAGAGTCTGATATAAAGTACGGGCGTCTTCCGGAAAACAAAAAGGAGATTGTTATTGATAAAATGGTTCTTAAATCCACAATCGATAACCAGCAGACTAAAATGGCCGGATTTGCCGCTCCGAAGGATTTTCTGGAACAGACTGTAACCATAAGCAATATGCCGGATATGAAGATCGTAGGTGTTACGGATAAGCAGAGTCCATGCATTTACGCGGATCAGAAGATCTTTGTCAACCTGATGGCCAATGCCCCGGCAAATGAAGAAGAGGCTCTGTACGGCGATATGGAAGGCGACATGAGTGAAGAAGGCGGCGACGCGGCTCTTTTGGACTACCGTCTGAAAAAAAAGTCGGTAACTCTGAAAAAGGGAACCTGGCCAAAGAAAGCCTATGAAGTTCTGGTCAACGAAAATAACAAGGAAGAAATGCCGCTTAATAAGGAGATTGCTCAGAAGGTCAATGGCCATAAACTGAAAGTAGTGGGCTATTATACGGATAAAGAAGGCAGTAATTATATGCTGGTGAGCAATAAGACTGTCAAATATAATTTAATTAAAAATAAATCCAATATTACTGTTTGCCCTGTAGATAAGAAGGCGGCGATCTCTCAGCTTCAGGAGGAGCAGATCAATGTAAAGGACACTTACGCGGAAAGTAAAAAGGAATATAAGAAAGGCATATGGTCATCCATGCGCTCCGCGCTGATTATGGCTGGGGTGGTTCTTGCCATTTCTTTTATCGAAATATTCCTCATTATACGGGCTTCCTTTTTATCCAGAATCAAGGAAGTGGGCGTTTACCGGGCAATCGGTGTGAAGAAGGGGGATATTTATAAAATGTTTCTTGGAGAAATCCTCGCGATTACGACCATGGCAAGTATGCCTGGATTCCTCTTTATGGCTTATATCCTGAAAAAGCTGTCGGGGTACGCTTTGTTTTCCAATCTGTTTCTGATAAATCCTTTTGTGCTGGGAATAACGGTTGCGCTCCTATACGGTTTTAATCTGGTCTTCGGCCTGCTGCCGGTATTCCGGACGATGCGAAAACGTCCGGCAGCCATACTCAGCAGAACCGACATCAATTAGATACTAAGGCAAAAGCAGGCTTCACGCTTGCTTTTGTTTTTTGCCGGTGGTATGATTGGTTTGTATGATTTGGGGAGGTTTGTAAAATCCTATGGGACAAAAGACAGAAGACAGAAAAACATATAGAATGGGACTTTCCTGCGCGCTGGGGTGCGCGGCGCTATGGGGATTTCTGCCTGTTTACTGGCAGGCGCTGAGACCGATTTCCTCATTCGTTATCATTTTCTACCGGATTTTTCTCGTAGGAATCGTATGCTTTTTCGCGTCTCTGAAGATCTACGGCATGAAGGGAATCCTGGAACCCATCAGGGACAAAAGGGCGCTTTTGAAATATTTTCTCGCGGGCGTACTTATCACAGCAAATTGGAGTATTTATATATGGGCTGTCAACGCGGACCATGTAATCCAGACCTGCATTGGGTATTACATAGAGCCGCTGGTAGTCTGTGTCTTCGGCATCATTCTCTTTAAGGAAAAGCTGACGGGCCATAAGACCATCGCGATTCTCTTTGCCTGTGCCGGCGTGGTCATCGTACTGCTTCACTTTATGGAGGTCCCCGTTATTGCTCTGGGTCTCGCGGGAACCTTCGCGGTTTACGCCGCCATGAAAAAAAGCGTACAGCTGCCGGCGCTGCTGTCTCTTTTATATGAGACTATGTTTTTATCTCCGGCAGCCTTTGTTGTTCTTTTGTACCTGGAGCTGACAGGAAGGGGAGCGTTAGGCGTTGGCCAGCCGTATCAGTACGCGCTGCTTCTTTTGGTAGGCTTTTTTACAGCGATTCCACTTGGACTCTTTGCAGCCGCGGCAAACCGGATTCCTCTGGTCACGCTGGGCATTACAGAATACCTTTCGCCGTCCCTGTCTCTGATCCTTGGTATTTTTTTATTGAAAGAGCCCTTTGACCGGATCCAGCTCCTCGCCTTTGCGGTAATCTGGATTGGTTTGGTATTCTTTACGGTGGGAGAGTACCGGGAAAGTAAAAGGGCGGCAGAAAGCAATGAGACTTTGTGAGGATAATGAAAATGGGTGAAAAAGCAGAAAGAAATTTTTTTGATTTCTTTGGGGAAGAGCATGACCGGTTCGGCTTTCCCCAGGGAATACAGCGGGTGACCGCGGGGCATGGAGGGGAAGCGATCCTGATTCTTGGAAGTGAGAAGACGCTTCTGCTGGACTGCGGCATGGCCTATTGCGGTCCGGCTCTGGTAGAAAACCTTCAAGCAGCGCTAAATGGAAAGCCACTTGACTATATCCTGTTAAGCCACAGTCACTATGACCATATCGGAGCGCTGCCTTATGTAAAGAACGCCTGGCCCGAAGCGATTACGCTGGGAGCAGAGCACGCGGCGGAGATTCTGCCTCGCCCGGGAGCGCGAAAGCTGATGAAAGAATTGGGAGAGAACGCGAGAGATATCTACGCGCCCGGTTCGGATGTGGAAATCATTACGGAGCATCTGAAGGTGGATCGGGTTATAGGCGAGGATGACTGTATCTTCCTGGGAGACAGGAGGATTTTTGTCATGGAGACAAAAGGGCACACAGACTGTTCCCTTACTTTTGTTTTAGAGCCGGACAGCATTATGTTCACAAGTGAAAGTACGGGAATTCTGGAGGGAAAGGACTATGTCAACACGCCGATTCTCAAGGGCTACGAAAACGCCATGGCTTCCTTTGAAAAGTGCAGGCGCCGCAAAGTAAAGAGGATCGTGCTGCCGCATTTTGGCCTGATTCCGGAGGACTTTAATGAACAGTACTGGAGGCTTTACGCGAAAGAGCTGGATGGAAAGCGGCAGTATCTGGCAAAATTAAAACAGCAAGGGATATCTGAGGATGAAATATTCGACTGTTACGCGAAGAAATACTGGGATCCGGCAAAAGCTCAGGAACAACCGTATGAGGCGTTTATGATCAATTCAAGGCACATTGTAAAGGTGCTGCTGGAAAGTCTGAAATAGAGAAAAAAGCGGTTAAAAAATCCGCTCCGAAGCGTCAGGAGCGGAATGGAAGTTTCATATGATGATATTTTCTGTAGGGTGAAATCAGCTTGGCCAGTCCCCGGTTATAAAGCTTGAAGCCCCAGACGCCGGTCCAGTGCTCTTTTCGTTTTGCTTTTACAGTAACCTCCCGGACCGTGCCTCCCGCGTAAAGGGGGCAGCCGGCCTTTACAGCGTGGATCAGGTCGTTGTTGCAGGAGATTTCCGCGTGAATGACGGTTTCCGCCATTCCTACATACTGTTCTTCATGGGCGTCAGAGCCGGCAAAGGTGGGAAGACCGTATTTTTCCGCCAGCTGCAGGGCAAGCTCATTGGATGTTTCGGACTCACAGGTATTGAAGGTTTCAATGAAATCAAACCGTTCAATCAGATCCATGTTCATTTTTTTGAAATACATGGCGCTGGAGCTTCGCACCCCGAAAGGATGGGCAGGACCCAGTATGCCTCCGAATCGGTGAACGATTTTCAGAAGGCGTTTCAGCGTCATGCCGCGGATATTTAAAATTGGAAGATACAGATTATCCGGCATCACCACCAGGATATGACCGGCGTCCTTCGTATCATATTCCACGCCCCGAAGCACAGTAAATCCTTCGAATTCGCCTTTCCGCCTCATATGATCCCACGCGCGGCAGCCCTTGTAGGAATTATGATCTGTAATCATAAATCCGTCAAAGCCTTTTTCTTTTAATATTTCAACATACCTTTGAATGGTTACTTTTGAGTCAATAGAACCCTCTTTCGTATGGCAGTGTAAATCAAACCTCAAGAATAAAACACCAGCTTTCTTTTTTTCTTAATTTAACTATAAACCTATTTTTTGCGAATTTCAACTTAAGTACACATTAATTTTTTGTTGCGAAAAATAGGATTTTGTAGTATAGTGGTAAAAAATGGAATGTAAGGAAAGGCATATTTATGTATGACAAAATACAACTGTTAAAAAAATATTTTGGATATGACGCGTTTCGGGAAGGACAGGAGCTTCTCATAGACAGTATTCTGGCCGGAAAGGACACCTTCGGCATCATGCCCACCGGAGCGGGGAAATCCATTTGTTATCAGCTTCCAGGCGTTATGATGGAAGGCGTTACACTGGTAATTACACCTCTGATTTCTCTTATGAAGGACCAGGTGGCCGCGTTAAAGGAAGCGGGAATAAGAGGGGCCTATTTTAACAGCTCTCTGACGCCGGGGCAGTACAGGAAAGCGCTGGAATACGCGAAACAGGGAACGTATAAGATTATTTATGTCGCGCCGGAGCGGCTCATGAATCGGGAGTTTTTAGACTTTACGAGGGCTGTCAGGATCGCGATGGTAACTGTGGATGAAGCGCATTGCGTATCCCAGTGGGGACAGGATTTTCGGCCCAGCTATCTGAAAATCCTGGAGTTTGTGGAGCAGCTGCCCTATCGGCCCGTCATCAGCGCTTTTACTGCTACTGCTACAAAACAGGTCAGGGAGGATGTGATTCGTATTCTGAAGCTGGAGGAGCCGACTGTTCTTACAACTGGATTTGACCGGAAAAATCTGTTTTTTTCTGTCCAAAAGCCGGGAAATAAATACCGTGTCGTAAAGAATTATATCGATACACATCCTGGAAAAAGCGGAATTATCTATTGTCTGACCAGAAAGCTGGTGGAGGAAGTCTGCCAGCGCTTAAACGAGGACGGGGTAGAAGCGACCCGGTATCACGCGGGGCTGTCAGATGAAGAGCGGCGGCAGAATCAGGATGATTTTATATATGACATAAAACCAGTTATGGTTGCGACAAACGCTTTTGGCATGGGAATCGATAAGTCCAATGTAAATTTTGTAATTCATTACAATATGCCAAAGAATATTGAAAGCTATTATCAGGAAGCGGGCCGGGCCGGCCGCGATGGAGAAAAGGCGGACTGCGTTTTGCTTTATGGAGGAAAAGATGTTATAACAAACCAGTTTTTTATTGAAAAGGATAATGAAAATGAAGAGCTGGAGGATGAGGAGCGAGAGCTGATTCGGCAGCGGGACCGGATACGGCTGAAGAAGATGACCTTTTACTGCCATACGAATGAATGCCTTCGGAATTATATTCTGGGTTACTTTGGAGAAAAATCACCCGGCTACTGTGGGAACTGCGGCAACTGTCTGACTCAGTTTGAGGAAAAAGACATTACGGCGGAGACGAGACGTTTTCTGGGCTGTGTGGACAGCAGCGGACAGCGGTATGGTCTCAATGTGATCATCGATACCCTGCATGGGAGCGATACGGAAAAGATACGCCGATATTACCTGGATGAAAACGATTATTATGGAATGGAGTCCGATAAGTCAGTCCACTACCTGCGAAAAATCGCCGATTACCTTCTGATGAAGGAGTATCTGATACAAACCGATGACCGTTACAGCATCCTTCAGTTGGGTCCAAAAGCGGCGGCCCTTATGGCGGGGAAGGAAACCCTTACGATGAAGATTGCGAAAGAAAAAGAGCCAGCCGCGCGTCCGGCCAAAAGCGGGCAGAACGTCCGCGACGCTGCCGATCCGCTGCTGTTTGAGGCGCTGCGGGCTTTGCGACTCAGACTTGCCAGAGCCCGGAGCGTACCGCCTTATGTTGTGTTTACCGATAAAACCCTGAAAGAAATGTGCGCTCTGCGTCCGAAGAATAAAGCCGAAATGCTGCGGATATCCGGAGTAGGAGAGACAAAGTTCAAAAAATATGGAGAGGCGTTTCTGGAAGAGATTAATAAAAACTGATCCGGTGTCGGGGCTGGTCGCCAGCGGCTGCGAATTGGGCCCGATGGCGATCAGCTCTGCGTCAGACATAAAAATTGGCGACAGCCTGCCGCGGCAGGCCAGTCGCCAATTTTTATGTTTTCGATTTTACCTTAGAACGCTTCGCTCATTTCCGCCACCTTTAGCATGATGGCGCATTCGATCCGTTTTTTATGAAGCTGGCAGCCCAGATCGTAGACACCGGAAATGGAGCCCGTGGTGTGATAGGCATTGGCTGCGCAGCCGCCGCTGCAGTAAAGCTTCGCGAAGCAGTCTCTGCATTCCTGACGCGAATAGACATTGCAGCCTTTGAACTCATTACAGATTGCGTTATTGGTGATACCATTCCAGATATCCCCCAGCAGGAATCTTTTTTCTCCGACAAACTGATGACAGGGATACAGCTGGCCGGAAGGCGTGACGGCCACATATTCTGTACCGACTCCGCAGCCGGATATCCGCTTTACAATGCAGGGACCGCCGGTCAAATCGATCATGTAGTGATAAAATGTAAAATCCCGTCCTTTTCCTTCCCGTTTTCGCTCCAGCATTTCTTCCGCCAGCCGTTCATACTCCGCAAACAGCTTTGGAAGGTCTTCTTCGGTAAGCGCGTAGGGAGCGTCTGGAGGAGCGACTACCGGTTCTATGGAAAGCTCCTTAAAACCCAGATCAGCCATATGAATAATGTCGCTGGCAAAATCCGTATTATAACGCGTGTAGGTGCCCCGCATATAATAGTCTTTCTGGCCCCGGCTTCCAGCCAGCTTTTTAAAGGCCGGAAGGATAGCGTCGTAGCTTCCTTCTTTATTAAGCGTTTTACGCATCCGGTCATTTACTTCCTTGCGTCCGTCCAGGCTGATAACCACATTGCTCATTTCCTTATTGACAAATTCAATAACTTCATCATCCAAAAGAATGCCGTTTGTAGTAAGGGTGAAACGGAAATTTTTCCCGCGTTCAGCTTCCCGAGAGCGGCCATAAGCAACAAGCTTCTTTACTACATCGAAATTTAAAAGAGGTTCTCCACCGAAGAAATCCACTTCCAGATTCTTTCTGGTTCCGGAATTTTCAATAAGCCAGTCCAGCGCTCGTTTTCCGGTCTCATAGCTCATAATCGCTTTTTCGCCGTGATATTCCCCCTCACCGGCAAAGCAGTAGCCACAGGTCATATTGCAGGCGTGGGCAACATGAAGGCAGAGCGCTTTTACAACAGACTGCCGTTCTTTAAATAAATCGGCCTGGCCGGAAAAAATATCTTTTGCAAAGAGCTTTCCTTCCCTCCTGAGGGTTTCCAGATCTTCCATGACTTCTTTGACATCGTCAGCTGTAACATCATAGCGCTGGGTGATGATAGAAATGATCGCGTCAGCAGGGGTCGTTTCGTACAGTTCAATAATATCATAAGCCACATCATCGACGGTGTGGACGCAGCCGCTTTCCACATCCAGAACAATGTTGTAGCCGCTCATTTTATATTGATGGATCATGAGGGTATCCTTTCATATACAAGAAAATAGCTGCATCACCCCAAAGGGAATGCAGCAATCAATACGATCGACAGACCAAACCGGGTCTGTTAGTTTTTGCACTGTTCGCACTGCTGGTTAGCAACGCTGCAGGAAGTTTTGCTCGCGGACTGGCAGGAAGTCTGGCATTCGCCGCAGCCGCCTGTCTTAGCAGATTTAGCAAGATCGCGTGATACTAAAGTCTTGATTCTCTTCACTTGGAATTCCACCTTTCTGTTAAGTATTACTAGTAATTTGTCTTTAACGTGAATCATGATACCATATTTTGTACAAGTTGTAAAGAAAAAAGCCCTCTGTCTGTTGAGACAGAAGGCTGATTCGTAAAACAGAGGCTATCTTCTGTTCCTTGGTTCGGGTCTTTGCGGTGTACATTCATTGCATCCGCAGTCACAGTCACATCCGCAGTCAGGGCCTTCGCCAATGGATGTTCTCGCTCCGGAGCCGTTTCCGCTCTGGCCGCGCGGGTCGCGTTCGCAAGGATCTCCGCAGTTTTCTAAAGTATCCGCTTCTCCAATCCGGTTTGGAAACAGAGTCGGAAACCCGGTACAGATAGGATTGCTCTGAGTTGGGATCTCCGCGAATCCAGTAGACAGTACGCATAACTGGACTGGTACAACTACCTTCTTTTCCGCGCTTACGCAGAGCGCGATAATCAGATTGCCGCAGACTTCTCCCTCCGGACCAACCCGCAAATCTCTGCCGCAGTTGTTGGTGGCCAGCCTTGTTTCACAGGCCAGATTTGTGAATTCTGTAAACCTTGGCAGGAAAGCGGTATCCAACGCGCTTGGCATACAGATCTCAAAGAAATTTGTGAGGACCAGCGGCCGGGACGATGTCGCGACATTGACTTCCGCGCATACGGTAAATACCCGCTCGTTGTTGCATCTGTCACAGAGCAGCAGGTCGATGTAAACAAGGACATTGCCAGTGATGCTTACGTTTTGAGTCCCAAAGATCGGAGTACCCATACATTTGTCATCACATTCTTTTGTATCCGCAAAAAGAATTTTTTCGGAAAGCGTACCGTCAGGACCGACGACTTCAACAGGGTGCCCCTGTTTGTTCTGAAGGAAGGTAGCGCCGGAAATGCTGGTATCTACATCCAGCGTTAAATTTCTCGGGTCATCTACATTGCATGGATTGAAAAAGCGCTTGCAGCGGATATCTACAACTCTGCTGATGGAATGACCGCAAGGGATATTCGGAGTGAACATCTGATTCTGCACTGTCTTCATTCCCTGAAGGTTGAACAGTACCGCGTCATAAACACTCTGAACATAGATCGGCGTGCTGACTACATCGTCAAGCTTGCCGTTGAACTTGCAAAGGTTCCCCGCATTGCAGCAGTTTTCGTAGAGGTCCGGTCCTGGTCTGTTGCCGAAACAACTCATATTGTTACCTCCTTTGATTTCGCAATAATTAATTCTTGGATAGTATATGAAATACATGGAATTTGTGTTACATACCGCAAAAAAACACAGCTCTCATGCTATAATATTCAGGCATAGATTTCGTGACAGAACCGCTTATCTGTGCTAAAATAAAACTCAAGTCTCTGATAAAAAGGTATATTTACAATGAAGGATAACAATACAGTGAAATCGCGGCAGCCAGAGCAGCCGGAGAAAAACAGGGATGATGAGGTTAAGAAAACAGCCAAAAGGGCCAGCCGGGCGGTTTTTCTTCTGGTCATCCTGCTGTTCGCGGCAGTCATGTGCATCACATATGCTTTTGAAGTGAAATTTGGAAAAACAGCCGGAACCGCGGCGCTGATCGCGGCGGCTCTGATTATTTCCCTTTCCTTATATGGAAAGGAGATACTGGCAAAAATAAAAAGAAAGAAATAAGGTGGCGTAGTTATGATTCAAATAAAACAATTAAGCTGCGGGACGACCGTGGTGATGGAGAAAATCCCTCATCTCCAGTCTGTGGCTCTGGGTATATGGGTCAGAGCCGGCGCGGTGGATGAACCGGAAGAATTGGCGGGGGTTTCTCATTATATCGAACATATGATGTTTAAAGGCACGGAAAAGCGCTCTGCCAGAGAAATTGCGTCTGATGTGGACAAGATCGGCGGTCAGTTTAACGCTTTTACAGGAAAAGAAGCGACCTGCTACTATATTAAGACCCTGTCTTCCAACCTGGACAAGGCGGCGGAGATCCTTTTGGATATGCTGCTGAACTCCCGAATGGATGAGGAAGAAATGAAAAAAGAGAAGCTGGTCATTTGTGAGGAAATAAAAATGATCCAGGATACTCCGGATGATGATGCCCATGATACGGTCTGTGAGCTGGTATTCAAAGGCCGGCCTCTTGGAAACTCCATAATCGGTACTCCTCAGACTTTGGCCGGTATTGACCGGAAAGCGCTGACCGGCTACTTGAAAAGAGAGTATACAAGAGACAGCATTGTGATTGCCATTGCGGGAAATTTCGATGAAGACGCTATATGCGCCAGATTTGAAGATAAGCTGACAAAGCTGGCCGCTTCAAAAGAAGAGAAATCCGCGGCAGAAACGCTGTACAGGCCGGACTATAAAGTGAAGGTAAGGGATATCGAACAGAGCCATATCAGTCTGGCGGTTCCAGGCGTGGCCTTGGAAGATGAAGATTATTACGCGATGGGGCTTCTCAGCAATATTATGGGCGGAAGTATGAGCTCCCGTCTTTTCCAGAATATACGGGAAGAAAAGGGGCTGGCCTATTCGGTTTATTCCGTGTCCAGCGCTTTCAGCAGCGGAGGATATTTCAATATCTACGCGGGGGTCGCTCATAATAAGATCTCTGACGCTATCGCGGGCATCCGGGAAGAGCTGGAGATACTCCGGCGGGACGGCGTCACGGAGGAGGAACTGTCTACAGCAAAAGAACAGATGAAGAGCAGCTATATTTTCGGGCAGGAAAACGTAACGGGAAGAATGTTTTCCATAGGAAAGAATATGGCGGTTTCCCGGAAGATACACACTCCGGAAGAGGTGATCGACGGCTTTAACAAGGTGACCATGGAGGATATGCGTCAGGCCGCGGAGAAGGTGTGCGACCTGAGCCGGTACTGCGGCGCGGCTGTGACAAATAAAGAATTTGATATGAAAGCGATCATGGAGGGTTAATGTGAAGATAAAAATAAAAAGCGAAAGCGGATATCTTCCTTCCTATGAAACAGACGGATCCGCAGGGATGGATCTGCGGGCCAGCCTGAAGGAAGACGTCCTTCTTGAACCGGGGAAACGGAGCCTGGTACCTACCGGACTTTTTATAGAGCTTCCAAAGGGCTATGAGGCTCAGGTCCGCGCCCGGAGCGGACTTGCTGTTAAACAGGGGATCGGCCTGGTCAATGGAATTGGAACGATTGACAGTGATTACCGGGGAGAAATCAAAGTGCCTCTTATCAATTGGGGAGAGGAACCCTTTGTCATTCGGGACGGAGACCGGATCGCTCAGATGGTAGTGGCAAAATATGAACGAATCGTCTGGGAAGAAGCGGATCATTTAACGGATACCGGGCGAGGCAGCGGAGGTTTTGGACATACGGGGATATGAGCAAAAGAAAGATCTGTCGCATATATTACGTTGAGGTGGTATATGATGACAGATTTTTTATTGCTGGAAAAAATAAGCCGGTTAACCAGCAGAACGCCCAGGCCCAGATTGCTGCATCAAAAAGGAATCGCCGCCAGGGGAAGCTTTGCTCCGTACATGTCTCTTTCGGATTATACCCGGGCGGAATTTCTGAGAGATCCGCGGGTTGAAACGTGTGTAACCGCGAGATTTTCCAGGACTACGGGGGAAAAAGGAAGCGGCGATTCCTTCCGGGATACCAGAGGATTTGCTGTCCGCTTTGAAACAGAGCAAGGAGATTATGACCTGCTCTGCCACAATATGCCGGTTTATTATATCAGCAGTCCATCCCAATTTCCGGCCATGGTAGAGACTCTGATGCCGGAAGACCGTCAAGCCCTGGGGAGCGGGGGATTTTGGAAATTCCTTTCCGAAAATCCGCAGGCAGTCAATCTTGCTGTAGGACTGTATTCGGACAGAGGAACACTAAAATCCTATCGATTTATGGAAGGCTATAGCGCAAACACTTATAAATGGGTCAATGACCGGCAGGAAGAGCTGTATATAAGATACCGGTGGGTTCCGCTGTGCGAAAGGGAGGAAGATTATGAGAAACGAAAGGGAGTTTCTTCTCAGGAGGCAGAATTTCTGGCCGGATTTTCACCGGACTGCTGCGTTTCCGATTTTGCTCTTGCGGTGGAGGAGGGAAATTTTCCGGTCTACGAGCTTGAGGCGCAGATGATGGAGCCGGACCAGGCAAAGCGGTGCGGCTTTGATTTTCTCTCTCCGTCTCTGTACTGGCCGGAGGAAAATTTCCCTTACATAAAGATCGGAAAAATGGTATTGAACCAAGTTTTGAAGAAAGAACAGGAGGACGCGTTATGCTTTCGGCCGGGAAAACTGGTTGACGGCATCGAGCCTGGAAATCTGGAATTTTTTCAGATTATGGATTATGCTCACCGGGACGGGGGAAGGCAGAGAGGAGCGAAACAATGACAGAGCTGGAGCAGGCGGGAATACAGTACCGCGGCATGTCGGCAAAGGAGCGGGCGCGTCTGGAAGAAAACATTGCGGCAGAGCTCCTTTTTGAAAAAGAGGAAATCAGGGTAACCGTCCTTTCTCTTTTAAAAAAGGCGGATGAAACCTTAGAGAAAAGTTTGAAAAAAAGATTACGTTTTTAATTTACTTTACTATAACAGTGATGTTATTATAAAATCACGAATATGTATATAGAAACATAAGAAAAGAGGGATTTGCGGATGATTGGAGTTAAAAGGAAAGAAGATGAGTTTTTTCAGCTGCTTGCGGAATTTTCGGGAAAAATCGTAAAGGCGGGAGAGGCGTTTTTAGATCTGGTATCGGATTATCAGGACGTGGCGGATAAGGTTTCCGGAATCAAGGTATTGGAAACGGAATGCGATATGCAGGCTCATAAGATTCTGACAGCGCTGAACGCTTCTTTTATAACGCCCTTTGACCGGGAAGATATTTACGCCATAACAAAGGAAATGGATGATATCGTAGATTCTTTGGAAGAGGTGGCCAACCGGTTTATCGTATTTGATGTGCAAAAGCTCAGGCCCGACTGTCTGACCATGGCAACCTGCATCATGCAGGCGATCCGGGAGCTGGAGGTTCTGTTCCGGCACTTGTCCGAGGTGAAAAAAAATTCAGTGGTTCAGGAGCAGATCATAGAAGTCAACCGGATTGAAAACGAAGGGGATATCCTTTACAGAAAGTCGCTTACAGAGCTGTTTCGAAAAGAAACCAATCCCATCGAGCTGATCAAATGGAAGCATCTGTACGAACAGATGGAAACCAGTCTTGATTCCTGTGAAAATGTCGCGAACATTGTCGAAGGAGTGGTAATGAAATATGCTTAGCGGAATTTTAGCCTGTGTGATATTTTTCGCCCTGGCCTTTGAATTCATCAATGGGTTTCACGATACTGCCAACGCCATCGCGACTTCCGTATATACAAGGGCCCTTACGCCGAAAAAGGCCATCGCTTTAGCGGCCGCCATGAATCTTGTTGGAGCTATGGTAAGTGAAAAAGTCGCACTGACGATTTCCAGCGGCCTGGTAGACGTAGCCCTGGAGCAGTATGTGATTTTGGGAGCCCTGATAGGAGCGATTCTGTGGAATCTCTTTACCTGGTGGAAAGGGATCCCCAGCAGCTCTTCCCATGCTCTGATCGGAAGCCTGATCGGTTCTACCATTGTGTTTACCATGAGCACAGAACATATTTTATGGGGCGGTGTGATCCAGAAGGTGATCGTTCCTCTGTTTACATCTCCTTTTATCGGTCTGCTGATCGGGTTTGGCTTTATGAAGCTGATTTTCCTTCTGTTCGCGGGCTGGTCCCAGGCCAAAGCCAATCGAATCTTTTCCAGACTGCAGGTCCTTTCCGCGGCGCTGGTATCTTACTCGCATGGAAACAACGACGCGCAGAAAACCATGGGTATTATTACCCTGGCGCTGGTTACGGGAGGACTGCTGGATCCGGGATCCGGCGTGCCCTTTTGGGTCAAGGCGGCATGCGCCTGTATGATGGCGCTGGGAACCTCGCTGGGAGGATGGAAGATCATGAAAACCATGGGAGGCGGTGTAACAAAACTGCAGCCGGCCAGCGGGTTCGCGGCGCAGACTGCTTCTGCCATCGTAATTGAAAGCATGTCCTTTTTAGGAGCGCCCATCAGTACGACCCAGGTTATTACTACGGCCGTAATGGGCGTAGGAAGCGCGAAAAGGATATCCGCCGTAAAATGGGGGATCGCCCAGAATATTATTATTGCCTGGGTCGTGACCCTTCCAATCACAATGCTCTTAGGAGGAATCGCGGTCTGGGTCATCCAGCTGTTTGTATAGGTTAGAATATGATTACAAGAGAAATAATAGAAAAACGCGAATATGAGACGCTTTCCCCTTACGCCTCAAAGGTGGCCGAGTCAAAAGGCCGCGGGATGCCGGAGGAAAAGTGCGCCATAAGGACGGATTATCAGCGGGACAAAGACCGGATCATCCATTCCAAATCCTTTCGGAGACTGATGCATAAAACGCAGGTTTTCCTGGCGCCGGAGGGAGATCACTTCCGCACCAGACTGACCCATACCATTGAAGTATCCCAGATCGCGAGGACCATTGCCAGAAGCCTGGGGCTCAACGAAGATCTGACAGAAGCCATTGCTCTGGGACACGATCTTGGGCATACGCCCTTTGGACATAATGGGGAAAAAGTCCTCAACGAGCTGCATAGCGGCGGTTTTCGCCACAATGTCCAGAGCCTCAGGGTAGTAGATGTGCTGGACAGCAACGGCACCCGAAGAGGGATGAATCTTACTCAGGAAGTTCGGGACGGGATTCTGAACCATACGGGAAGCGGAACGCCTTATACGCTGGAAGGACAGATCGTGAAAATCAGCGACCGGGTGGCGTATATCAATCATGACATCGATGACGCCCTGCGCAGCGGCGTCATCACCTCGGAGGATCTTCCTAAAGACTGTATCCGGGTTCTTGGGAAGGATCACCGCGGCAGGATCAATACACTGGTGACCGATCTGATTGAAAACAGCTATGAAAAGGATCACATTGCCATGAGTGAAAACTGCATGGAGCATATGGATCTTTTGCGGAATTTTATGTTTCGAAATGTGTACCATAATCCCCGGGTCAAAAAGAATGAGGATCTGGAAAAGGTAAAGAATATGCTGGAATCCCTGTACCGCTATTATCTGGATAATCCCGGGCAGCTTCCTTCTGATCTGTATGAAATGGTTCCGGAATTCGGCCTTGCGGAAATGGTCAAGGATCATATCGCGGGAATGACAGACAGGTATGCCATGAACCTGTATACAGAATTGTTCGTACCAAAAGCATGGAAATAATGAAAAAATTCCTCAAAATTTTTTAATAGAAAAAAAGGAAACTGCGCGCTTTTGTCGAATAAGTTCTTGATAATTGAAATTTTTTGACGAGGAGCAAAAGTGGGTGCAGGATATAACGCAGTTGATGAAATAAAAAGCAGGTGTAATATTGTCGATGTCATCGGACGTGTTGTTTCTCTGAAGCGAGCGGGAAGCAACTATAAGGGCAGATGTCCCTTCCACAATGAAAAGACACCTTCTTTTGTTGTTTCTGAAACAAAGCAGATTTTCACCTGCTTTGGATGCGGAGCCTCCGGAGATGTGATCAAATTTGTAGAGCAGTACTATCAGCTTGATTTTATGCAGGCTATGGAAAAGCTGGCGGATGAATACGGGATTACGATACAGCGGGGCTACCATAAAAGTGAAAACAAAGAAGAGGCGTATACGATTAACCGGGAGGCGGCAAAGTTTTTTTTCCGCGCGTTCCGTGAAAAGGCCAATCCGGGATACGATTATATGAAAAAACGGGGAATCTCCCCGGAAATCCTGAATAAATTCGGCATCGGTTACGCGGATGAAGGCTGGCAGAGCCTTTATGACCATCTGACCGGAATGGGATTTAAAAAGGAAAAACTGCTGGAATTAGGGTTGATTTCCGTTTCTAAGGGTAAATATTATGATAAGTTCCGAAATCGAGTCATGTTTCCCATTATCAATACTAGCGGAAAGGTGATCGGCTTTGGGGGCAGGATCCTGGGAGACGGCGCTCCCAAGTATCTCAACTCTCCTGAGACCAGTGTATTTTTGAAAAAAAATAATCTTTACGGCCTCAACATTACGCGTCAGGATATCCATAAGGAAGATCAGGCGATTCTGGTGGAGGGTTACATGGACGCGATTTCTCTTTATCAGAGCGGCGTGCGCAATGTATCCGCTTCTCTGGGAACTGCGCTGACGGAAAACCAAGCCCGGCTTCTTAAACGGTATACGGAGAATATTATTTTATCCTACGACGCGGATCAGGCCGGAATCAACGCGGCGCTTCGGGGAATCGATATTCTTCATCGGGAAGGATGCAGGGTAAAGGTCCTTCATGTGACAGACGGAAAAGACCCGGATGAGTTTGTAAAGAAAAACGGAAGACTGGCGTTTCTCAGGCTGATGGAAGACGCGCTGCCTTTTGCGGATTACAAGCTGAGCGTTCTCAGAAAAGAATTTGATTTGATGACAACAGAAGGCAGAGTGGATTTTCTGAAGCAGGCTGCCGGCGTCCTAAGGGCGCTCAGTCCTGTAGAAGCGGATATTTACATAAAAAAACTGGCTGAAGAAACAAAAATATCAGAAGGTGCTATAAGACTTGAAATAAATGGCAATAATATTGAGAAACAAGCTTCCCCGCGGCATACTCCGCACGGAAAGGAAGCGGACAGAATACCGGAAGATATCACGATGCTGGAAAAGAATATCATAAAACTGATTTTACAAAACAGCGGCTATTATCCGAAATTTGCTTCATACGCAGAGGCCGCGTTTGTTTCAGAAAGCGGCAGAAATATTTACAGAGCGATTGGCGATCTGTACAGAGAAAATGACCAGATCGATACGCGCGGGCTGGAAGATCAGCTGGATGCGGGAGATGTGCAGGTTTTGAAAGATATTACAGAAAATGTGCGGCTGGCGCATAATGAAGAAACTATGTTCTCTGATTGTGTCCACGCGGTTCAGATGAAAGAACTGGTCCGAAAAGAACAGGAAATCATATTAAAGCTTTCCATGGCGGATGAAGAAGAAAATATGGAAGCGATAACAGAATTGACGCAGGAGCTTATGAATATCCAGAAGCTGATAAAAAACGGTAGGGGGTAAGATAGACAAATGACAAAAAAGAATGTGCAGCAGGAAACGGCGCAAGAACAGATAAAAGACAAAAAACAGCTGATTGAGGAGCTGACAGAAAAGGCAAAGGGCAAAGGCTCCCTGACCTATACAGAAATTTCCGATCACCTTGGAAATATCGAACTGGATAAGGATGACATGGACGATATGTATGAACAGCTCATATCCAGAGGGATTGCCGTTGTTTCGGAGGTGGAGCCGGACGATATTGAACTGAGCGAGCTGGAAGACGAGGAAGTGGATGATCCGGATGTGGAAGCCGCTATCGCGGAGAGCGGCGACTCCAAGGAAATCGATTTGGAAGCTACGATTCCAAAGGGAATCGCGGTAGACGACCCGGTAAGAATGTATCTGAAGGAGATTGGAAAAGTTCCGCTTCTTACCGCTCAGGAGGAAATCGAACTGGCAAAGCGTATGGAAGCGGGCGACGAGGAAGCGAAGCAAAAGCTGTGTGAAGCCAATCTCCGTCTCGTTGTAAGTATCGCAAAAAAATATGTGGGAAGAGGAATGCTGTTTCTGGACCTGATTCAGGAAGGTAACTTGGGTTTAATCAAAGCGGTCGACAAATTTGACTGGAAAAAGGGATACAAGTTCAGTACCTACGCCACATGGTGGATCCGTCAGGCTATCACAAGATCCATCGCGGATCAGGCAAGGACCATCCGTATTCCGGTTCATATGGTAGAGACCATCAACAAGCTGATTCGGGTATCCCGCCAGCTGATTCAGGAAAAGGGCCGCGAGGCAACTCCGGAAGAGATTGCGGAAGAAATGGGCATTTCCGAGGAAAAGGTGCGGGAAATTCTGAAAATCGCGCAGGAACCGGTTTCTCTGGAAACTCCTATCGGGGAAGAGGAAGACAGTCACCTGGGAGACTTTATTCCGGATGACGATGTCCCGGCGCCGGCGGAAGCCGCGGCCTTTTCCATGCTGAAGGAACAGCTGGTGGAGGTGCTGGACACGCTTACCGAGCGGGAGCAAAAAGTGTTAAAGCTGCGGTTCGGTCTGGAGGACGGACGGGCCCGGACCCTGGAAGAAGTGGGAAAGCGGTTCGATGTAACCAGAGAACGTATCCGTCAGATCGAGGCAAAAGCCTTGAGAAAGCTGCGTCATCCAAGCAGAAGCAAGAAGTTAAAGGACTACCTGGAATAATGATCAGACTGACAGACAGACTGCGGGTTTTAGCAGATGAGATAAAAGAAAAGGAAACCATGGCCGACATTGGGACCGACCATGGTTTTTTGCCGGCTTATTTATGGGAACAGGGAATCTGCCCCAAGGTGATCCTTTCTGACGTAAGCCCCGGGTCTTTAGACAAAGCGAAAAACAATATCAGAGAGCTGTTTTCGGAGGCCTCCCCGGCCTTTGATTTTCGCCTGGGAGACGGGATACAGGTTCTTTCTGATGGAGAAGTGGATGTCATCGTCATTGCCGGTATGGGAGGGATCCTTATGACGGAAATCCTGGGAGAAAATCCTGCTAAAACCCGCAGCTTCAAAAAGTTGATCCTGCAGCCCAGGAGCGGACAGGGAAAGCTGCGGTACTGGCTGATCCGCAACGGGTTTGGTATAACGAAAGAATCTCTTGTGCGGGAAGGCAAATACATCTGTCAGGTACTGACCGTCGATCCCTCGGGAAATAATTGCGCTATTTCCCGGGCAATAGAAGGGAGCGGACCCAATTCGATTCAATATGAAGTACCGCCTTGGATCCTTTCAGCGGGAGAACTGGCGGAGGAGTTTATTTTGCGCAAACGCGCCGCGGAAGAGCGAGTTCTCCTGGGACTTTCTAAAAGCAAAATGAAAGACCTGGAGAAAGAAGAAACGGTAAAACAACGAATAACCTATTTGAATTCATTGTTAGGAGGTGTTTGAATTGTCTATGCGATTAGAAGAACTGATACAGGTTATCGATGAAATCGCGCCCCGATCCACACAGGAAAGCTGGGATAACAGCGGGATACAGATTGCCGCGGGGCAGGATGAAATCCGAAAGGTTTTAACCAGCCTGGAAATTACGGACGCGGTAATCGATGAGGCGGATGAAGCGGACGCGGATATGATTATCACACATCACCCTCTGATATTCGGCGGTATTAAATCGGTGGATTACCGGGAAATGACAGGCTCTTATATTGTGAAGCTGCTGAATCTCGGCATCTCTGTTTATTCCTGTCATACGCCCTTTGATAAGGCGGCAGGCGGGAATAACGATTTTTTGGCGGATTTAATCGGACTTACGGATGTAGACGGATTTTGCGTCGATGGTGAGATTAATCGGATCGGGCGGGTAGGACGGCTGCGCAAGCCTGTTACACTGGCCTTCATGCTGGACCTGGCCGCGGAGCGCCTGCGGATGGATCCGGAGCAGATACGGGCGGTAGGACGGCCGGATCTGATTGTGGAGACGGTCGGGATCTGTACAGGAGCCGGCGCTGATCTGATGGATCTGGCGGCGGAAAATGGGTGCCAGCTGTTTATAACCGGAGACCTGAAATACCACGACGCGCAGAAGGCCAAGGCTATGGGAATGGCCGTCATCGACGCGGGCCATTACGGTACAGAAAAATCCTTCGCGGCAAATTTCGCGGCAAAGCTTGCGGAAAAAACGGAAGGAAAAATCGAAATTGAAGAATCAAATGTGGACATTGACCCATTTGAAATGATATAATAGTAATGTTTTGGGTAGCTCAGGCAATTGCGTGCGTCTTCGGGACGTATGAGGAAAGTCCGGGCTCCGCAGGGCGAGGATGCCAGATAACGTCTGGCGTAGGTAACTATAGGGAAAGTGCAACAGAAACACACCGCCGAAACGGATCATGCCGTGGTAAGGGTGAAATGGTGAGGTAAGAGCTCACTGGGGTATATGGTAACATATATCCTGTGTAAACCCCATCCGGAGCAAGACCAAGAGAGGGCGTAAAAAAAGCGGCGGCCCGTCGCTGCCCGAGAGGTAGGTCGCTGGAGCGTGCTGGTGACAGTACGTCGAGATAGATGATTGCCAGATACAGAACCCGGCTTACGAGCTGCCCGAAACAATTGTGTATATATAAAAGAAGGAGAGAGCTTTTATGAATCGAAATATCGCTTTATCTATTGTCCTGTCGGTTGTTACCTGCGGGCTGTATTCTATTTACTGGTTTGTTGTGCTGACGGATGAAATCAATCGGGAAAAAAGGGAATACGCGGGAGATCTCTCCGGCATCGTCTGTTTCCTGCTGACCCTGGTGACCTGCAATCTTTTCGGCATCTACTGGGCCTATAAAATCGGAGAAAAGCTGGATGTGATTAAAGCGGAGCGGGGAATTCCCACAGGAAGAGACAGCAACATACTATATCTGATTCTGGAATTACTGGGTTTCAACGTGATTGTTCTCGCGCTGGCGCAGAATGAAATGAACAAACTGAAGCCCCTTTATTATTAGACAGTAATGGACCCTTGTAAAAAACGGATTGTTAAAGTGGTTTGCGTTATGGCAGGGCTGCTTTTTTCGGGATTGATCTATACATATGGAGCCTTGCGCTGGGGATGGTGGCTGCCGTGCGTGTTTAACTGGATTACCGGATTGAAATGTCCGGGCTGCGGCGTTTCCCGTATGTGTATGGCTTTGCTCCGTCTGGATTTCAGACGGGCCTTTTACTGGAATCCCGCGGTTCTTTTTTGTATGCCTTTGCTGCTCTGGATCATGGGAAGCCTGTGTCTGCGGTATGTTTACACAGGAACCTTAAAGCTGAAGCAAAGTCATGAGAGGCTTTGCTGGATTATGGCCGGGATTCTTGTTATTTTTGGCTTTCTTAGAAATCTCTAGAGAATTATGTAATAACTTGTTGAATTAAAATTAAAAACGTAATATAATATCTCCTTGTTGTAGGGAGGTATTTTTTATGAGTGAACAGCTTCGTGAAAACAAAATGGGAACTATGCCCATCGGCAGACTGATCGCGACCATGTCCTGGCCCGCGATTCTTTCCATGCTGATACAGGCGCTTTACAATATCGTGGACAGTATCTTCGTTTCTATGATCAGCGAACAGGCGCTGGCAGCCGTGACATATATTTATCCAGTACAGATGCTGCTGGTGGCGGTGGGAGTAGGAACCGGCGTAGGAATCAATTCGCTTATTTCCAGAAGACTGGGCGCCAAACGCTTTGAAGAAGCGGATCTGGCAGCCAGTCATGGGTATCGAATATCCTTTTTTAACTGGATAGGATTTGCCCTGATCGGTTTGCTGCTTTCGGATATCTATATGAAATTTTTCTCGGACACCTCGTATATTCTGGAAAACGGAGCGGCGTATATGCGGATCATTACCATCGGATCTGTTTTCGTGCTGGTAGAGGTAACTACGGAGAAAATCCTGCAGGCTACGGGGAATATGCTGTTTCCGATGCTGTGCAGCATTGCGGGAGCTGTAACAAATGTGATTCTGGATCCGCTCCTGATTTTTGGCGTAGGTCCTTTCCCGAGAATGGGTGTAACCGGCGCCGCTGTCGCGACAATCCTTGGACAGCTGGTCGGCATGATCCTGGGACAGTATCTTCTGTTCAGCAAGGAGCATCAGGTAAAAGTAAAAGTACGCGGGTTCAAAATGAACTCCTGTATTATCAGAGATATTTATTCCGTAGGGCTGCCTGCCATACTGATGCAGGCTATGCTGTCGATACTCCAATTCGGGCTCAACGCGATTCTGGCGGGGCTTTCAGAGACAGCTGTCGCGGTAAACGGAGTATATGGAAGATTGCAGTCCTTTATCTTCATGCCTGTATTTGGTTTGAATCAGGGGGCGCTTCCAATTATGGGATACAACTATGGAGCCAGAGATAAAGTCAGACTGATGAAAGCCTTTAAGGTAGGATTTGGCGTAGCCTTTACTATTATGGCCATCGGGCTTATTCTCTTCCAGCTTTTCCCGCGCCAGTTCCTGAGCCTTTTTAACGCGTCAGAGGCCATGTATGAAATCGGAACGCCCGCGTTTCATATTATCAGCCTGTGTTTCCTGCCAGCGTCCTTTGGTATTCTGGCTTCTGCCTTTTTCCAGGCGACGGGACACGGGGTTCTGAGCCTATGGGCGTCTTTGATCCGCCAGATGATCGGAATCCTTCCTCTGGCATGGATTCTGGCCAGAGCAGGCGGGCTTCCCGCTGTATGGTACGCGTTCCCAATCGCGGAAGTGATTGGCGTGCTCTACAGTATAATCGCCATGCGCTATATTTATAAAAAAGAAATTGCCAAACTGAGTTGATCATAAAAAGCTGCTGTAATACATGGCAGCTTTTTTATCGTACAAAGCGAAGGGGAATTTGATCAAATTCCCGGTCTTCCGAGTCCATGAGAACCAAATCATAGATCAGCGGATCCCGGATCAGACGCTTCCATACTGTATAGGTGGCTTGTATGAAGGAAGGGGTCAGTTCCATCCGCTTTTCTATGAGCGGACAGGAATAGGGGAGCTGGACCGTGTTCCATATGAGCCGGAGCGTTCCGTCCTCTGTCAGATGTGGGGTGAGCGGAAAAAAACGGCATTGCAGAGGGCGATGCTTTCTGGGACAGTGGGGCGGGGCCGCGCAGCGGATGAACGGTACTTTGCCTGTCCAGGAATCCGGAAAGTCAAAGTCTTCCGCCCGCTCCCAGGTCCAGATCAGCCAGTCTTCCTTTCTGCTGAAGAGCTTTTCTTCCCCGGGAAGCAGATAGATCCCCAGCCGCGCGTCCTCTTCATCCTCTGTTTCCCCGCAGGTGCAGCAGGCGGCAGAGCACAGGGCCCCGCAGTCGTAGGGAAGAGGCGATACCCGATCCAGCAGACGATAGATCGCTTTATACGTACTTTTTCGAATTGTTGATTTCATTTATTCCTCCGGTAATTGAACCAAACCTTGTTTTTTCAAGGTATATTATAATATAGAGGACAGAAAAATCATACTGATTTTTACCGCGAAGTGAAAAAGTCAGATTCCGCGAAAACGCGCGGAAAAGATTTAATCTGTGAGAAAAGGGTATATATATAGGAAGTTTTTTTAAAATAAAAGGACTTATAGAATGATTTGTGTTATAATACATTCTATCTTTTGAGACAGATTTACCAAAAGTTACTATGAAAACAAACGTTTAGAACCGACCGTTTGTGGTATAAGTGGTAACAGCGTTCCTGGATTTTGAAAGACGCGTTGTGTCAAAAGAGAACGCCAAAACTTTTAACAAAATGAGGTAATTATGAAATTAGGTATTGATGTAGGATCAACAACTGTAAAACTAGTATTGCTGGACAATAACGAAGAGATTTTATACAGCAGATATGAACGCCATATGTCCAATGTATTTGAGACAGTGGCAGCGTTGCTTGCGGACTTACATAATGAATATCCGGATTCAGAGATTAAAGCGGTTATAACTGGTTCAGGAGGTCTGTCCCTGTCGCAGCTTTTAAAGATTCCATTTGAACAGGAAGTGGTGACATGCAGCGCGGCGGTGGAGGCGCTGATCCCGGAAACGGATGTGGCTATCGAGCTTGGGGGCGAAGACGCGAAGATCACGTTTTATGGACAGACTGTAGAGCAGAGAATGAACGGTACCTGCGCGGGCGGAACGGGAGCCTTTATCGATCAGATGGCTGTGCTTCTGAGCACGGACGCGGGAGGACTCAATGAAGCCGCTAAAAAGCATAAGATGATCTATCCTATTGCGGCCCGGTGCGGTGTGTTTGCCAAGACCGATATCCAGCCGCTGATTAATGAGGGAGCTGAGATCGAAGATCTCTCCGCTTCCATTTTCCAGGCAGTCGTAAATCAGACCATCAGCGGTCTGGCCTGCGGCAGGACAATCAAAGGAAAAGTAGCGTTTCTTGGCGGGCCATTATCCTTCCTTTCTGAGCTTAGACAGCGGTTTATCGAGACGCTGGAATTATCAGAGGAAGATGTGATATTCCCAAGGGATTCCAAATTCTTCGTGGCCATTGGAGCCGCTATGAGGGCAGAAAAGTACGAGGCGGTTTCTCTTACTGAGATCGTTTCCCGGATTCAGAACGCGGACGCGGCAAGTCTGTCCGACACAAAGCATGTAGAGCCTCTTTTCAAAGATCACAATGAATATGAGGCGTTTGTCCAGCGTCATAAAAAGGACGCGATTAAGAAAAAGGACATCAAAAAGGTTAAGGGAAAGGTCTTTTTAGGTATTGACGCGGGGTCTACCACGACAAAGGCGGCCCTGATTGATGATGAGAAAAATCTGATTTATTCCTTTTATAAGAATAATGAGGGCAAGCCTATTGACGCTTGTATGACCATGCTCAGGGAACTGTATTCCAAACTTCCAAAAGACGCGTTCATTGGAAACGCGACGGTTACAGGCTATGGGGAGGGTCTAATCAAATCCGCCTTCAAAGTGGATCTGGGTGAGATCGAGACCATGGCTCATTATAAAGGGGCGGAAGAATTTCTGCCGGGTGTGGAATTTATCCTGGACATTGGCGGACAGGATATGAAGTGCATGAAGATCAGGGATAACGCGATCTACAATATTATGCTGAATGAAGCCTGTTCTTCCGGATGCGGCTCTTTCATCGAAACCTACGCAAAGTCTGTGAATATGGATGTGCGGACCTTTGCCAGGGAAGCGCTTTTCGCGGAGGCCCCGGTAGACCTGGGAACAAGATGCACAGTATTTATGAACTCCAAAGTAAAACAGGCGCAGAAAGAAGGCGCTACCATTGGAGATATTTCCGCAGGGCTGTCTTATTCAGTTATTAAAAACGCTCTGTACAAAGTAATTAAATTGAGGAACCCGGATGAAGCGGGTGAAAAGATTGTGGTGCAGGGCGGAACTTTCCTGAATGACGCGGTTCTCCGCAGCATCGAACGGATCATAGGAAAAGACGTGGTGCGTCCGGATATCTCCGGGATTATGGGCGCTTATGGCGCGGCGATCATCGCCAGGGAGCAATATGTAGAAGACACCGAGTCTTCGATTCTGAAGCTGAATGAAATGGATTCTTTTACTGTAAAGAATACCCATACCAGATGCAAAGGCTGTGAAAACAACTGTCTTCTCACAATTAACCAATTCAATGACGGCAGCCGTTTTATCACGGGAAACCGCTGTGAAAAGGGGGAAGGAAAGAGCAGTGAAGAAAATCAGCTTCCAAACCTGTATGAATATAAATTTCAGCGGCTCTTCAGCTACAAGCCACTCAGTGAAGCGGACTCTATACGAGGAACGGTAGGAATACCGAGAGTTCTGAATATGTATGAAAACTATCCGTTCTGGTTTACCTTCTTCACAGAGCTGGGATTTCGGGTCCAGCTTTCTCCGGCTTCCAGCAAGGAGCTGTATGAAAGCGGGATGGAAACCATTTCTTCCGATACGGCCTGTTATCCGGCAAAGCTGGTTCACGGGCATATCAAGTGGCTGGTGGAGCATGGCGTACGGTGGATTTTTTATCCAAGCGTCAATTATGAGAGGAATGAAGACCCAACAGCGCCAAATCACTACAATTGTCCGATTGTGGCAACGTACCCGGAAGTAATCGCTGGAAATATGGATGATGTTTTTGAGTCCTATGGCGTAACCTTTACCCATCCGTTCCTGCCGTATGACAATGATGAATTCCTTGCCCGGGAAATGATGGCGGTGTTAAAACACACCGGCGTTACAAAGACGCAGGTGCAAAACGCAGTAAACGCGGGTCGAGCGGAGTCCAAGCGATTTAAGGATGATATAAAGAAAAAGGGCGAGTACGCTCTGCGCTACGCGAGGGAAAACAAGAAAAAGACCGTAATTCTGGCCGGACGTCCATATCATCTGGATCCGGAAATCAATCACGGCATCGATAAGATCATCAGTTCCTTTGATATGGTCATTGTAACGGAAGATTCCATTGCGCATCTTGGCAAGCTGGAGCGGCCGATCCGGGTTCTGGATCAGTGGATGTATCATTCCAGACTGTACAAGGCGGCCCAGTTCGCGGGAACTACAGATGATGTGGAGCTGGTACAGCTCAACTCCTTTGGATGCGGTCTGGACGCGGTAACGACAGATCAGGTGGAAGAGATCACCAAGAAAAACAACAAGCTTTATACTGTTTTGAAAATTGACGAGGGCTCTAATCTGGGAGCCGCGAGGATTCGAATCCGTTCACTGAAGGCGGCTATGGATGAGCGCGAGAAAAATAATATTAAACATGTGGAACATAACGCGCCTTTTGAAAGAGAGATCTTTACCGAAGAGATGCGCAAGGATTACACGATTCTGATTCCGGAAATGTCTCCGATCCACTTCCAGTTTGTAGAGGCGGTGATGAGAAAATCCGGTTATCACGCGGTGCTGCTTCCTACGGTAGACAAAAACGCGGTAGAGGAAGGACTGAAATACATAAATAATGACGCCTGCTATCCTACGATTGTAAGTCTGGGACAGATCATTTCCTATCTGAAGTCAGGAAATCTGGATCTCAATAAAACAGCGGTTGTTATGAGCCAGACAGGAGGACAGTGCAGAGCCAGCAATTATGTGTCGCTGCTTCGTAAGGCGCTGAAGGATCTGGGGATGGAGCAGATTCCGGTTATTTCAATCAATATGGCCGGCCTTGAAACCAACCCGGGCTTTAAGTTCAGCGCAGGGATGATCAAGCGTATGCTGATGGCGCTGGTTTATGGAGATGTATTTATGCGGATTCTCTATGCCACAAGACCTTATGAACAGGAACAGGGGGCCGCTGACGCGCTTTTCCGGAAATGGTCTGACGCGGCCCGTGAAAATATCATTCAGGGCAATATGAGAGTATTCAAAAAACAGCTGGCGCGGATCGTTCATGATTTTGATACGCTTCCCCTGCGGGATATAAAAAAACCGAAGGTTGGCGTTGTCGGTGAGATTCTGGTAAAATATCATCCTAATGCCAATAACGACATCGTGGGCATTATCGAGCGGGAAGGCGGCGAAGCCGTAGTTCTGGATCTGATCGACTTCCTCATGTACGGTATGCACAGCAAAAAGTTCAACTACGAGCACCTGTCAGGCACTTACAAGCAGATGCTGGGCAATCAGATCGCGATTAAGGTATTGGAGCATTTCAGAAAACCAGCGAGAAAGGCGTTGAGAGCCAGCAAACGATTTGAAGAGCCTATGTATATCGAGGACATCGCGAAAAAGGCCAGCGAGGTAGTTTCCATCGGAAACCAGTGCGGCGAAGGATGGCTGCTGACGGGAGAAATGGTAGACCTGATTGACAGCGGCGTTGAAAATATCGTCTGTATGCAGCCTTTCGCGTGTCTGCCTAACCACGTAACAGGAAAGGGCGTTATGAAGCCGATGCGCAAGCGCAATCCAAGGGCTAATATCGCGGCCATCGACTATGATCCGGGCGCCAGCGATGTAAACCAGCTGAACCGAATCAAGCTGATGATGGCTACGGCATACAAGAACATGGAAAAATCTCTGGCAGAAGGAGAACAGATGGAGACCGTGGAGCTGAAAGAAGCGGAATAAGCCGCTATGAAGGGTACAAAACCGCGGCTTTGTAGAATCCGCTTGAACCCTACTTGAAATCAGGCGGATTCTCATGTATACTATAAAAGCGAAATTAATTATATGAAGGAGGTGTCTTGATGGGAAGACACGGTACAATAGCAGGAAGAAAAGCAGCACAGGACTCAAAGAGAGCGGCAATGTTCACAAAATACGCGAAGGCAATTACAGTAGCGGCCAAAGACGGTGGAGATCCTGAATATAACGCGGGCCTGCGAGTCGCGATAGAAAAAGCAAAGGCAATCAGTATGCCTAATGATAACATTCAGAGAGCGATCAAAAAAGGAACGGGAGAACTGGAAGGCGCTTCATATGAAGAACTGTCCTTTGAAGGATACGGCGCGGGCGGAGTAGCCATCATCGTTGACTGTCTGACGGACAACACGAACAGGTCCACTTCCTTTGTAAGATCCACTTTTGATAAGCATGGCGGCAATCTTGGAACACCAGGCTGTGTATCCTATATGTTTTCAAGAAAAGGCGTTCTGATTATCGAAAAGAATGATGAGATCGATGAGGACGCGCTGATGGAGGCGGCTCTGGAAGCAGGCGCGGATGATATGGAGACCGCGGAGGACAGCTTTACCATTTATACAGAACCAAACGCCTATACGGATGTATATCAGGCTCTGGCAGAGGCTGGCTACGAATTTGTAGAATCGGATGTTGAAATGGTTCCGTCCATGGAAAGCGCGCCGACAGATGAAAACGACATCAAAAAGCTGAGAAAGCTGATTGATATTCTGGAAGATAACGATGATGTACAGAAAGTACATACAAACTGCGGTATCGATCTTTACGCGGAATAATTAAATATATCCTATTGCAGAGTAGCAAATGATTTGCTATAATAGTAAACGATTTAAAGCGATACACGAAACGGTATCCGAAAACAGGATATGACGCCTGGATTTGGAAATGGAATTGATGTTTATTTCATCAGGGAAAAGCATACAATACTAATAAATCCTGAAGTGTTCGTTGGGAATCTATAATTCAACCTACGTTTTAACATTGGGAGTCCGGAGTTTCCGGCAGCGGATGTCAGGCCGCCTTCTGAGCGGAAGACAGATGCGGGAACAGGGCACCCCCCTATCGAAGATAGGGCGTGAATTATATTCTCGACGGCATGTCGGGATTCTTCTTTTTTTGATACATTTGATACAGGAAATGGAGCAGAATATAAATGAATAAAACATTAAAACCAGCGGAAATACTAGATGTTACGATTGAAACCGGTATAAATAAATCGGGAGGAAGTATCGCGAAGCTTTCGATTCTTGGATTCCTGGCCGGAGCGTTTATCGCGTTTGCGGCGGCGGCTTCCAATACAGCGGCGTTCAATCTGCTGATGGCTCCGGAGACCTTTGGACTTGGAAAAGTTCTGGCGGGATCGGTTTTTACCGCGGGTCTGATTATGGTAGTCCTGGCAGGAGGGGAGCTGTTTACCGGAAATGTTTTGATTTTCGCCGCTGTTTTGGAAAAAAAGGTTTCTCCCGCGCAAATGCTGCGCAACTGGGTCATCGTTTACATAGCTAACTTACTTGGAGCGTTGGCCGTCGCACTGATGGTTTACTACAGCGGACAGCTTTCCGGCGGAGACTCCATGCTTGGAGCTTTTACGGTAAAAGCGGCCGCGGGAAAGGTGGGACTGAGCTTTGGAAAGGCTTTTATCCTGGGGATCCTTTGCAACTGGCTGGTATGTATCGCGGTGTGGATCTCCTTCGGAGCGTCCTCTGTGGGAAGTAAGATCGCGGGTATGTTCTTTCCGATCTGGCTCTTTGTCACATCCGGTTTTGAACATAGCGTAGCTAATATGTATTTTATCCCGGCAGGGATACTGGCAAAGGGAAATGAGGCTTTCACCGCGCTTTCCGGGCTTTCGGCGGAACAGATTGGTTCGCTGACCTGGAGCGGGTTTTTTATAGACAACCTGATACCCGTCACCTTGGGCAATATTGTCGGGGGCGGAGTATTCGTCGCCATGGCCTACTGGCTTGCGTTTAAAAAAGCCTGAATAACGCCATAACAATTTCATAAAACATCGATTCAAAGCCTATATCCATTACGCGAATGGGACTTAAAGAAGATATCACACCTTTAAGGAGGTGATATTATGAAGCTGGGATTTATTGGTGCCGGCAAGGCGGGAAACAGCCTGGCGCGGTATTTAAAAAGTCCGGAGATTCAGATCAGCGGATTTTACAGTAAAACCGAAAAACACGCGAAGCAGGCGGCGGATCAGACAGGATCGGCCGTTTTTTATAACTTAAAAGATATTGTTTCAGCAAGTGATATAATCTTTATAACAACTCCCGACGGCATAATTGGGGAAGTATGGGATACCATCCGAAGGGAAGCGGAACCCGGCAGTCTGCGGGGAAAAATTTTCTGTCACTGCAGCGGCAGCCTTTCCGCGGAGGTCTTTACCCATATCAGAACGTATGGGGCTTTTGGATGCAGCCTTCATCCAATGCAGGCTATCAGCGGCAAAGAGACCGACCTGACGGGAACCTTCTTTACCGCGGACGGGCAGGATGAGGCTGTAGGACAGGTAAGAAAAATGTTACAGGCAAAAGGAAATCCTGTAGGTATTATCGAATCGGAATGTAAAAAGAAATATCATATGGCAGCAAGCGCAGCCAGCAATCTGGTGGTTGGTATTGTGCAGATGGCAGTTGTCGCCCTTGAAGAATGCGGCTTTACAGAAGAAACAGCCCTTCAGATGCTGACTCCGCTTCTTCTTGGAAATATGGAAAATATCTGCGGCAAAGGAACAGCGGCAGCCCTTACAGGGCCGCTGGAGCGCGGTGACAGCCAAACGGTCAAGGGACATCTTGATCAGCTTACCGGAGAAAAAAAAGAAATTTACCGGCTTTTATCCAAGCAGCTCTTAGAAGTTGCGCAGAAAAAAAATCAAATGAGAGATTATTCAGATCTAAAAAATTTACTGGAGGAAAAAGACCAATGAAAAACACAACCGCTACTTTTAAAAAGGCAAAAGAAGAACATAAAAAACTGACCATGCTTACGGCGTACGATTATTCCTTTGCGAAGATCATGGACGAAGCGGGCGTTGACTCGATTCTGGTGGGGGATTCGGTAGGTATGGTATGCCTTGGCTACGAGGACACACTGCCTGTAACTATGGAGGATATGATCCATCATACCGCTGCCGTTTCCAGAGGAGCGAAGAACGCTCTGGTGGTTGCGGATATGCCGTTCATGTCCTATCAGACATCTGTTTATGACGCGGTGACAAACGCGGGACGCCTGATCAAGGAGGGCCGGGCCCAGGCTGTAAAGCTGGAAGGCGGATTCGAAGTGGTTGAACAGATTAAAGCCATTGTGGCAGCTTCCATACCGGTAGTTGCGCACATCGGTCTGACTCCACAGTCTGTCAACGCGTTCGGCGGATTTAAAGTGCAGGGAAAGAGCGAAGCCGCTGCCCAAAAATTGCTGGATGAAGCCAGGGCCATTGAAGAAGCAGGCGCTTTTGCTGTAGTACTGGAATGTGTGCCGGAAAAGCTGGCGGCAAAGATCAGTGAAGCGATTTCCATTCCTACCATTGGTATCGGAGCTGGCGCCGGATGTGACGGGCAGGTACTGGTGTATCAGGATATGCTGGGACTGTTCAGCGATTTTACGCCAAAATTTGTTAAAAAATTCGCTAATGTAGGAGAGATTGTCAGAGAAGCCTTTGAAGGCTATATTAAAGAGGTGAAAGAAGGAACCTTCCCGGCAAAGGAGCATACCTACAAAATGGACGATGAAATTTTAGATAAACTGTATTAAGAGGAGTAGAATGAACATAGCTGAAACGATAAACCAAGTACGACAAACTGTAAAACTATGGAAAGGGCAGGGCCTTACGGTAGGCCTTGTTCCTACCATGGGCTTCCTTCATGAAGGGCATGAAAGTCTGATTCGTCAGTCAGTAAAGGATAATGACAGAACTGTAGTGAGTATCTTTGTAAATCCTATGCAATTTGGAAAAAATGAAGATCTGGAAACCTATCCCAGAGATTTTCAGCGGGATAGCCGGATCTGCCAGGAAGCTGGGGCAGACCTGATCTTTCATCCCGCGCCGGAGGAAATGTACCCGCCTCAGTTTTTCACATATACAGATATGGATACCCTTACGGACGGTCTTTGCGGAAGCGGAAGACCGGGCCATTTCCGGGGCGTCTGTACCGTGGTGGGAAAGCTGTTTCACATTGCTGCGCCAGATCGGGCTTATTTTGGGCAAAAAGACGCTCAGCAGCTGGCTGTAATTAAAAAAATGGTACGGGATCTGAATTTTGACCTGGAAGTCGTAGGCTGTCCTACCGTCAGAGAAGCGGACGGACTTGCGAAAAGCTCCCGTAATTCCTATCTTTCCGAAGAAGAGAGGAAGCAGGCGCCGGTGCTGCGTCAGGCGCTGAGCTACGCGGAGGCTGCGGTCAGAGCAGGGGAGACGGACGTCAAAACAATCCGCGATGAAATGATCCGGATGATTGAAACAAAACCTCTTGCCAGAATCGAATACATCGAGTTTGTCGATGGAGAAACCCTTCAGCCGGTCAGCCGGGTAGAAAAGCCGGCTCTTGCCGCGTTGGCTGTCCGTTTTGGAAAGACCCGGCTCATTGACAATTGCTTTTTTCAATAGCCTGCGGAGGAAAGAAAAATTAGAGAAATTTCCTAAAACAGGGTTGATTTATAAAATGGGTTGATGTATAGTAATGTTAGCACTCAATATAAATGAGTGCTAACATTTTTAGGATAAAGGAGAATAGAGATGGCAAAGAAACAGTTTAAAGCAGAATCAAAGCGTTTACTTGATCTGATGATCAATTCCATTTACACCCATAAAGAGATTTTTCTAAGAGAGCTTATTTCCAATGCCAGCGACGCGATTGATAAATTATATTATCAGAGCCTGACCGAAGGCAGCACAGGACTTTCCAGAGACGATTTTACGATTCGTATCGAGGCGGACAAGGACTCCCGGACTCTGAAAATCATTGACAACGGTATGGGAATGACAAAAGAAGAGCTGGAAAAGAACCTGGGAACCATAGCGAAGAGCGGATCCTTAGACTTTAAAGCTGAAAATGAAAAAAAGGATGAGATCGATATCATTGGACAGTTCGGTGTCGGTTTTTATTCCGCTTTCATGGTGAGCGAAACCGTGAATGTAGTCAGCAAAGCGTACGGGCAGGAGCAGGCCTATGAATGGGAATCCTCCGGCGCTGACGGATATACCATCAAGGAGCGCGAAAAAGACGCGAACGGTACAGAAATCACTCTGACATTAAAAGCGGATACGGAAGACGAGAATTACAGTGAATACCTGGATACTTACAAAATCAAAAATCTGATCAAAAAATACTCCGACTATATCCGTTATCCGATCCAGATGATGGTAGAAAAGCAAAGGCTGAAAGAGGGCAGTGAAGATGAATATGAAGCTTATTCTGAACTGGAGACCCTTAACAGCATGGTCCCTCTCTGGAAGAAGAATAAGAGCGAGCTGAAAGACGAAGATTACAACAATTTTTATAAAGAAAAATTCTATGACTTCGCGGATCCGGCTAAGGTGATCCACAGCAATGTGGAGGGTGTGGTAAGCTATACCTCTCTGCTGTTCATACCTGGACAGGCTCCGTACAATTATTATACAAAGGACTACGAAAAGGGGCTTCAGCTGTATTCCTCCGGCGTTCTGATCATGGACAAATGCGCCGATCTGCTTCCGGATTACTTCAGCTTTGTGAAGGGGCTTGTGGATTCTCAGGATCTGTCTTTGAATATTTCCAGAGAAATGCTGCAGCACGACCGTCAGCTGAAAGCCATTGCTCAGAGACTGGAAAAGAAAATCAAGAGCGAGCTGCTGTCCATGCTCAATACGGATAGAGACAAGTATGTGGAATTCTTCAAGAACTTTGGCCTGCAGCTGAAATTCGGACTTTACGATCAGTTCGGCATCCATAAGGACGTGCTGAAGGATCTGGTTATGTTCTATTCTTCCAGTGAAAAAGGTCTGGTAACTCTGTCTGAATACGTTTCCAGAATGAAGCCGGAGCAAAAGTACATCTATTTTGCCAGCGGGGAAAGCACCGACAAGATCGACAAGCTCCCGCAGACCGAGCTGTTGAAAGATAAAGGCTATGAAATCCTGTACCTGACTGATGATGTGGATGAATTCGCGCTGCAGATGCTTCGTGAATTTGATGAAAAGGAATTCAAATCCGTATCGGCGGACGATCTGGAAATCGAAGAAAGCCAGGAAGAGAAGGAAGCCGCTGAAAAACAGGCTGAGGAAAGCAAAGATATGCTGGAAGCCATGAAAGAGGCGCTGGGAGATAAGGTAACAGAAGTTCGCCTGTCTCAGAGGCTAAAGAGCCATCCGGTCTGCCTGTCAGCTAAGGGCGGTCTTTCCATTGAAATGGAAAAGGTACTCAACTCTATGCCGACCGATCAGAAAGTCCAGGCGGAACGGGTTCTGGAGATCAACGCGAAGCATCCGATCCTAAAAGCCCTTACGAAGACTTACGCTGAGGATAAGGACGCCATTGGAACCTATGCGAAGCTCCTTTATGATCAGGCTATGCTCATTGAAGGAATGCCGATCGAAGATCCAGTCGCTTTTTCCAACGCAGTATGTGAATTGATGACGAAATAAAGCCTGAAAAGATAAAATAAAGAAATCGGCGTCCCGACACGCGCGTCTCCAAAGGGGACGCCTTTTTCTTTTGTCAAACCGGAGCGGGATTTTGGCGGAATGTCTTAAAAGTTAAGGCGTGTAAATGATTGTAATTGAAGGGGAGATTGTTTATAATAAAATAGATTGCAGCAAAAGAAGCGGAGGCGAAATGATGAAAAAAAGGATACTTATTTATATAACGTGTATAACCATGCTGGCGGCCTTTTGGGGAACAGCGTCTATATACGCGGCAGAGGGGGAAAATATAAAGCTCGACTCGATAGAAAAGACGGGAGAAGTGGTAACAGAGGATGATGGGAAGATCCGCTATGAAGTAGAGGATCAATCTCTATTCGCTCCACCTGTTTCCTTGACGGAAAAGAAAAGAGCGGCTTCTTCACTTCCGTCATCCTATTCCTTAAAGGACGCGTTGCCGGAAGTGAGAGAGCAGCTTTCAAATAACAATTGCTGGGCTTACGGAGCGCTGGCGTCTTTGGAATCGGGACTGATCAAAACAGGACGGGCAGCCAGAACCATCGACCTTTCAGAAAACCACCTGACCTGGTTTACCTATAACGGCGCCAATACCGGGACGAAAAGCACTTACGCCGGAAAGGACTCTTTCACATCCGGCGATCCATATAACGAAGGCGGAAACCGCTGGTTTTCAACAGCCACCTTGGCAAGATGGTATGGCGCGGTAAATCAGAGCAGGACGGGCTCTTCCGCGGCGCTTGCTTCCAGTCTTCGGACCGTGTCGGATTATCGGCTGAAAAACGCTTATTTTCTTCCGGATCCGCAGACAGAAACCGGCAGGACTGTAATAAAACAGTATCTTATGACCAAGGGAGCGGTAGACGTAAGCTATTATGACAATCTTTCCAATTATAGCAAGGCGGAGGGAAAGAGCTGCTATTATGGAAGCGCAAAGATAACCGCCGATCACGAAGTTGCCATTGTGGGCTGGGATGATACTGTGACCTGTCAGGGCTGGCCAAATGCCGGAGCCTGGCTGGTGAGAAACAGCTGGGGCTCAGAGGTGTTGGACGCGGGCTATTTTTACCTGTCGTATTACGACAAAAGCATCTGCGACCCGACTTTCTTTGAAGCTGAATCCAAAGCCAGGGAATACGCTTCTGTTTATCAATATGACGGAGTGGGACATGGAGATGCGGAGTTTAGTTCTTCCAGTAAAATCTCCGGCGCCAATCGTTTTGTAGCGAGAAAGGACGCTTTGATCAAGGCGGTAGGGACTTATACCTTGGCGGCAAATTCCACGGTAACCGTATCCATTTATGTCAGCCCGTCTGCGGCGAAGCCAACCAGCGGGGTAAAGGCTTACAGCAAATCATTTTCTGTTCCGTACGCGGGATATCACACCCTGGAGCTTGGAACTAGCGTTGGAGTGCCGAAGGGATACGCCTTTTCTGTTATTATGACCTCCTGCTATGGAAGCGGCAGCAGCAAGCGTTATATGCTTCCGGTAGAAGTCGAGAGTCTGAGCGGCGGTGTGGCTTCCATCGATTACAGTAAGAATCAGAGCTATATTCTCAGCGGTTCCAAATGGTATGATGTGACTCAGATGGCGCCTCTCAGCGCGGGAGGCTGGTATGACATGGGAAACGCTCTGGTAAAGGCCTACGCCGCAAACGGTGGAAGCGCCTCTCAGGCTGTTTCTGTAACAAAATCCAAGTATACAAAGACTTATGGAAATAAAGCCTTTAGTCTGGGCGCAAAGAGGACAAAAGGCACCGGAAAGCTGTATTACAAAACCAGCAGCAGTAGTGTAGCCACAGTAAGCTCCTCTGGAAAAGTAACCATAAAAGGTCCGGGAAAAGCTTCTATTACGGTGGCGGCCGCGCCAACGACCGCCTGCAAATCCGCGTCAAAGACAATTTCACTGACTGTAAAACCAAAGAAGAGTGCGATCAGCTCTGTAAAATCTTCCAAATCGAAAACGCTTACGGTAAAGTGGAAGAAGGACGCGAAAGCTACCGGTTATCAGGTGGTGATCGCAAAGAACAAATCCTTTAAATCAGGAAAGAAGAGCGCCACAATCCGCAAAAACGCGACAACCTCTAAGACCTTCAAAAAGCTTTCCTCCGGGAAAACCTATTACGCCAAGGTGAGAGCTTATAAAACAGTGAGCGGAAAGAAGCTTTACGGAGCGTACAGCAAGGTTAAGAAATGCAGGACAAAATAAAAAGGGGAGAAGCTAAGGATATGGAAAAAACCATCGTTATCATTGACGGAAACAGTTTAATCAATCGGGCTTATTACGCTATGCAGCGGCCTATGATTACAAAAGAAGGTATTTACACGCAGGGGATCTATGGCTTCCTCAATATGCTGAACAAAATCGAAAAGGATTATGAGCCGGGCTATATTACAGTTGCCTTCGACTTGAAGGCGCCTACGTTCCGCCATCTGGAATATAAAGAGTATAAAGCGGGACGGAAGAAGATGCCGCCGGAGCTTGCCATGCAGATGCCCCTTTTAAAGGATGTACTGACCGCTCTGAATATTAAAATTCTGGAAATGGAAGGCTTTGAAGCGGATGACATTATTGGAACTGTCGCGAGAGAAGCGGAAGAACAGGGACTGGAGCCTCTGATCATTACAGGAGATAAGGACGAGCTGCAGCTTGCCACAGAAAAGACAAAGGTGGTTATTACAAAGCGGGGCACGACACAGTTTGAAATTTACGATCATCAGGCTATGGTGGACAAATACGGATTCACCCCAGCGCAGTTTATTGATTTTAAAGGGCTGATGGGAGATCCGTCCGATAATATCCCGGGCCTTCCGGGTGTGGGTGAAAAGACAGCCCAGAAGCTGATTTTAGAATACGGAAGTGTGGAAAATCTAATCGCGAACACAGAGAAGATCACCAGAAAGAAGCTTCGCGAAACCATTGAAGAAAACGTACAGCTTGCTGTTATGAGCAAGCGGCTCGCCACCATCAATACACAGGTTCCCATTGAAATCAATTTCGATCAATTCCTTCTGGAAGACCCGGATTATGACAAGCTGATTGAAATCTATACAAAGCTGGAATTTAACAGCTTTTTGAAAAAGCTGGATCAGAACGCGGTAAAGCAAATGGGGGCAGAAGCCTCTCTCAATTTAGAGGCCATTGAAGTATCTATACTGTCCTCGGCAGAAGAGGTGGAGAAGCTTCAGCTTTGCCAGCCGATCACGATAAAGGCGCTGGGGGATCATAATCATAAGGCAAAACCGAAAATTTACGGTATTGGGATTCTGTTAACTGAAAGCGCTTACTGCTATTTGAACTGTGAGAAGGAGGGCGTCCTGGAAGCCTTTATTTCTCTTTTGAACTGGGAAAAGCCAGTGCTGCGGGGGCATGATCTGAAGGATGATTACTATATGCTGTTTCATTACGGGATGGCGGCCTGCGTTTCCGGATTCGATACGGCAGTCGGGCAGTATGTGCTGGATTCAGGGCGCAGCAACTATGAGCTGAAGACTTTGGCTTATGAATATTTTCATGAAAGCCTGGAAAGCGAAAAGGAATTTTTTGAGGCCACCGGTCAGGAGGATCTTTTTAGCGATCGGGCGGCGTCGTACAGTCAATATTGTCTTAAATGGTGCGCCGCTGCCGCAAGCCTGATTCCTGTAATGGAGGAGAAGATCAAAGCGGCGGATTTAGAAAAAGTTTTTTACGACGTAGAGCTTCCTCTTATTGAAGTGATGGCTTCGATGGAGTACGAAGGTGTCCGCGCGGACCGGAATGAGCTTGCTCGTTTGGGAGAGATCATTACCGGACAGGTGGAAATCATCACCCAGCGGATTTACCAACTGGCGGGAGAGGAGTTTAATATTAATTCGCCCGCTCAGCTGGGGCCGATCCTCTTTGAAAAGCTGGGGCTTACAGCCGGAAAGAAAACAAAGAGAGGTTATTCTACCAGCGCGGAAACATTGGAACGGATCATAGAGGAACACGAAATCGTGCCATTGATTTTAGAGTACCGGACGTTGACAAAGCTGAACAGCACTTATATTGAAGGGCTTCTGCCTCTTATCGATAACGGGGGAAAGATTCATGCGCATTTCAATCAAACGGTAACTGCCACCGGACGGATCAGCTGTACAGAGCCAAACCTGCAGAACATCCCGATCCGGCAGGCCTTCGGAAGACAGCTTAGAAAAGCCTTTGTGCCTTCTGATGCGGAGCATACGCTGGTGGGAGCGGACTACTCGCAGATTGAGCTGCGGGTCCTTGCGCATATGGCGCGGGATCCAGTCCTGATTGAGGCCTTTAATAATGGGGAGGATATTCACAGAACAACAGCGGCAAATGTGCTGGGAGTGCCGCGGGAAGAGATCACCATCGAAGAGCGGAGCCGGGCAAAAGCGGTCAACTTCGGAGTAATTTACGGCATGAGCGCTTTTGGTCTTTCTACAGAACTGCATATCACAAGAAAGGACGCGGATGAATATATCAAAGCTTATTTTGAAAAACACGCGGCGGTAAAAGCCTTTATGGATGAGCAGGTCCGTCTGTGCCGGGAGCATGGATATGTTTCCACGATTCTGGGAAGAAAGCGGTATATCAATGAAATCTCCGCTTCTAACTATATGGCGAGGCAGGTAGGCGAACGGCTTGCTATGAACAGCCCTATTCAGGGAAGCGCCGCGGATATTATTAAAATCGCCATGATAAAGGTGTATGGAGCGCTTCGGAAAGCCGGTCTCAAGTCAAAGCTGATCCTGCAGGTCCACGACGAGCTGATTATCGATACCCGCAAAGAGGAACAGGAGGCTGTTGAGAAGCTGCTGGTAGAAAATATGGAAAGCGCTGTGGAGCTGAAAGCCCGCCTGACGGCGGATTTGAATCAGGGCGACAGCTGGTACGATTTAAAGTAGGAGAAAGGTATGAATGTAATTGGACTGACTGGGGGAATCGGCACAGGAAAATCTACCGTCTCTCAATATTTAAGGGACTGGGGATTTGCTGTCATTGACGCGGATAAGATCGCCCGGGAAATTACAGAGCCGGGAAGACCGCTTCTGGCGGAGCTTGAGAAAGCTTTTGGGAATGAAATTATAAGAGAGGACGGCTCTCTGGACAGGAAGGGTCTTGCCGCTATTGTCTTTTCAGACGCGGAAAAACGCCGGGTTCTGGATCAGCTCACTCATGGCAGGATCCTGGAGGAAATACAGCGCGGAGTTGTTTTATGTAAGGAACAGGCAAGCGCCAAAGGGATCATCATTGACGCTCCCCTTTTGTTTGAAACCGGTCTTGACCGGCAGTGCGATCAGGTATGGCTGGTGACAGCGGACCAGGATCTGCGGGTTCAGCGGGTCTGTGTCAGAGACGGGTCTTCCCCGCAGGAGGTACGGGACCGGATACGAAGCCAAATGCCTGATGAGGAAAAAAGAAAACGGGCAGACCGCGTTCTGGATAACTCCGGAAGCCTTAAGCAGCTGGAAGTGCGGCTGCGGCAGATCTTGCTGGAACAAGGATTTTTGCGGCAGTAAGGGAAAGAAAACAAGGAGAATCAAAATATGATCGGAACTATTGTAAATACTTGCACGATCCTGGCAGGCAGCATTATCGGAAGTGTTATAAAGAAAGGGATCAAGCAGCAGTATCAGGACGCGCTCCTCAACGCGATGGGCCTCGCGGCAGTTGCTTTAGGCATCAATACTCTGGTGCAGAATATGCCCAACAGCAAGTTTCCGGTGCTGTTTATCCTGAGCCTGGCAGCGGGAAGCCTTTTTGGCTATATCGTTGATCTGGACAAGCGGTTTCAAAATCTGACAGACCGGTTTGCCAGCTCCGGTTCGAATCTGGCCCAGGGGCTATCTACCGGAATTATGCTGTTTTGTATTGGAACCCTGTCGATTCTGGGTCCCATTGAAAGCGCGCTGCATAATAACCATACTTTTTTATTTACCAACGCTACCCTGGATTTTGTTACATCGATGGTGCTGGCGTCTACATATGGAATCGGCATTGCAATCGCGGCGGGGGTGCTGTTTTTGTGGCAGGGCGGTATTTATCTTCTGGCTACCTGTGTCGCCTCGTCTCTGTCGGCCGACCTGCTTACAGAGGTTTCTATTATCGGAGGCGTTCTGATTTTCAGCTCCGGTCTTGGTATCCTGAAGATAAAGGAGCTGAAGGCTCTGAATATGCTGCCTTCTCTCTTTGTGCCGGTGATCTGGTTCGGGTTTAAGGCGCTGTTTCTGTAGGTAAGGGCCGAAGCCGCAGCGAAAAAATTTTAAATTTTCAATTGACAAACCCAGCGTTTTCCGTTATTATTATTCAAGTGAGCACAAAGTAAATATGCGGCTGTGGCGGAATAGGCAGACGCGCACGGTTGAGGGCCGTGTGGGCGACCGTATGGGTTCAAGTCCCATCAGCCGCACCAATGGAACGTTGAAATTTCAACGTTCTTTTCTTTTGCCTTTGAAAATGAGAAAAAAAATCATATAAAAGGCAAAGCCAAGACCCGCTGTTTATAGAAACAGATTGACAATTGACACAGTGTCAAGTACAATGAATACGTTGTACTGACACTGTGTCAATTTTTGTGCGCAAGGAGCGAAACATGCCAAATGAAGCGTTTTTTCATCTTGAAGAACAGAAAAAACAGATTTTGCTGAAATCAGCTATTTCTGAATTTTCAAGTCTGCCCTATGAAAAAGTATCCATTTTTAAAATTGCTCAAAACGCGGGGATTTCCAGAACCAGCTTTTATTATTATTTTAAGGGGAAGGAAGATATCTACCAATATCTGCTGAAACAGATCCGGGATTCTTTTATTAAAGAGCTGGAAAAGGAATCAAAAAAATATGATATCTTTGCTTTCGGCAGAAAGATTTTCTTCTTTATCGCTTCACTGAAAGGGACAGAAAGCGACGCCTTTTTCCGTCAGGTGATTTCTGATATGAAGCCGGAAGACACATGGACCTTTTTTGAACGGTTAGAGACTTGCGCGGGCGAAAAGCATTTTGAATATCTGAGGGGTCTGGACGGGCTTAAAGTGGATTCCACCCGGGAGCTGATGGGACTCGCGTTTCTCATCGCGTCCTGTACCATATTTTCACTGAAAAGCTATCTGACGGATAAAATGAGCCTTGAAGAAGCTGCTCGCGACCTGGATAAAATGTACGACATGATAAAATACGGCGCTGTAAAATAAAGCAAAAGGGATCAGGAGGAGATATATGTTAGCAAAATTCAGCGTAAAAAAACCTTTTACTATACTGGTAGCGGTTATATTGATCCTTGTATTTGGGATCGTGTCCTTTACGAAAATGACACCGGATCTGTTTCCAAGCATCAATATGCCTTACGCCATTGTTATGACCACTTACCCGGGAGCCAGTCCGGAGGAAGTAGAAAACGATATTACAGATCCGCTGGAAAAGCAGCTGGCGACGCTGGACCATATCAAGACGATTACTTCCCAATCCAATGAGAGCTATTCCCTGACTGCTCTGGAATTTTCCGACGATGTAAACATGGACGCTATTTCAGTGGATATCCGCGAAAAGATCGATCTGATCTCCGGAGAGTGGGATGAAACCGTAGGAACCCCTGTGATCATGAAAATAAACCCGGATATGATGCCAGTGACGGTTGCCGCGGTCAGCCTGAAGGGGCAGAGCACAGTGGAGACGTCTTCCTTTGTAGAAGAGAATCTTCTGACGCCTCTGGAAGGAATCGAAGGGGTAGCCAGTGTCAATGCCACCGGCCTTGTAAACGAAGATATTCAGGTAGTTCTTTCCCAGAAAAAAATCGACAAAATCAATCAGCAGACCAGCGACGCCATTCTCAAGGAGTTTTCTGATGCGAAGGGAAAAATAAACAGCGGCATCAGCCAGGCTCAGAAGGGACAGAGCAAGATCGACTCGGGAAAGGAGAAAATCTCAGACGCGCAAAAGCAGGCCGCCCAGCAGATGGAGGCCGCGAGGGTCCAAATGAAAGAAGGCCGCGAACAGCTGGCAAAGGCAAGAGAAGCGGTGTCACAGGTAGAAGCCCTCAAAGCCGCTCAGCAGGAAATCAAGGACGCGGTAAAGGCGCAGTATCCAAATCTGACCGATGAACAGCTGGAGCAGATCTGCATGCAGAATCCGGCATACGCGCAGACGGCAGCGACATTACAGACCTTGGAAAAGTCATTGAAATCCTATAATATGGATATCAATAATCTGCCGTCAGTGAAAGAACTGGACGCGCAAATCAAGGCTGTGGATGAAGGCCTTTCTCAGCTGAACGTGCAGCAGGCGGAGACATCCGCTCTGCTGGGAAACAATATGGCAGAGCTTACCGCCGGGGGAAGTACGCTTCAGGCCACTGTAGCGCAGCTTCAGGCGTCTCTCGCGCAGGTCCAGTCTTCGGAAGAAGCGGCTCTAAGCAGCGCTAACCTTACAGGCGTGCTGACCATGTCCAATGTTTCCGCAATCCTGAGCGCTCAGAACTTTTCCATGCCGGCCGGGTATGTCAGTGACGGCAAAAGTGAGATTCTGGTAAGCGTAGGAAATAAAATAAAGAGTGTCTCTGAGCTGAAAAACCTGGTCCTGCTGGACATGGGGATCGATGGTGTGGACCCGGTAAAGCTTTCGGACATCGCGGACGTGTCTAACGCGGATAATTCAGCGGAGACCTACGCGAAAATCAATAATGAAAACGGAGTGCTCCTTACCTTTACAAAACAGTCCGGCTATGCGACTGCTGATGTGGCGGACCGGGTGGCGGAAACCTTTGAAAAGCTGTCCGGTCAGTATGAGGGGCTTACCTTTACGACCCTGTCTGACCAGGGAGAATATATACATATGGTAATCAATTCGGTGCTGCAGAATCTGCTATTGGGAGCGATTCTCGCGATCCTCATTCTGCTGTTTTTCCTGCGGGATATCCGTCCGACGCTGATTACGGCAGTCAGTATCCCTATCAGTGTTACCTTTGCCATTGCGCTGATGTATTTTTCAGGAGTTACACTTAATGTAATTTCCTTGTCCGGCCTTGCGGTGGGCGTTGGTATGCTGGTGGACAACTCCATTGTTGTCGTGGAGAACATATACAGGCTCCGGGCTTTGGGATACAGTCATACAAAGGCCGCCATTTCCGGCGCCGCGCAGGTGACGGGAGCGATTACAGCGTCCACCCTGACAACGATCTGCGTCTTTGTTCCCATCGTCTTTGTAGAGGGGATGACGCGCCAGATCTTTACGGATATGGCACTGACCATCGCTTACGCGCTGCTGGCCAGCCTGTTTATCGCGCTGACACTGGTACCGGCTATGGCAAGAGGCCTTTTGAAACGGGAAGCGAAGAAAACCGCTCTCAGCCAGGACAGCTCCATTATCAAAAAATATAAGAGAGCCGTGGAATTCGCTTTGGATCACAGAAAACTGGTTCTTATTATAGCGGTTGTCCTTCTATTCGCTTCCAGCGGATTGGCGCTTGCCAGGGGCTTTTCCTATATGCCTGCTATGGCAAGCCAGCAGATTTCTGTGGACATCCAGATGCCGAAGGACAGCGAACTGGAAGATACGGCCGAAGTTACGGACGCCATTTCTCAGAAGATATTAAAAATGGATTATGTAGAAACCGTAGGAGCCATGCTTACCAGCGACGCGGGGAGCGCCATGGGATTATCTATGGGAGGAGAAAAGGATGTCACCCAGTCCATGATGTATGTTCTTCTGGATGAAGACAAGCTGGAAAAGGCAGGTGATCTTGCAGGCAGGATTGAAGCCATGGGAGAGGATTACGGCTGTGAGATCACGGCCCAGGGCGACACCGATATGATGAGCATGATGGGCGGCGCCGGGGTCCAGCTAAAGCTTTACTGCGATGATCTGGACAACCTGAGAAAAGCGGGAATCGCCGTTGAAAAGCGCCTGAATCAGATAGAAGGCCTGAAAGAGGTTACCGATACTAGCGAAGACAGTACGCCAAAGCTGCAGATCAATATCCACAAGAACAAGGCCATGTCTTATGGGCTGACTGTAGCGCAGGTCTTTGCCGATGTTTCCGCTCAGCTTTCCAGCGATCAGGCCGCTACGACGCTGGTGAAAAACGGGGAAGGCACGGATGTGGTGGTTTCCAGTAAAGATACGGAGACTATGACAAAGAAAGAGCTGGAAAAGCTGAAAGTCACCGGCAAGAGCGCCGATGGCACAGAAAAGAAGGTCAGCCTGTCTACCATTGCCGATATTACAGAAGAGGAAAGCCTCAGTGTTATCGATCATGAATCGCAGAAAAGAGTTCTGACCGTAAGCGCCGAGCTGGAAGACGGATACAATATTACGCATATGACAAACGATGTAAAAAAAGCGGTCAGCGAAATGGAGCTTCCTTCCGGTGTAAAGGTGGAATATGAAGGTGAAAATGAGACAATTATGGACGCTATGGAGCAGATGATCCTGATGCTGGCGCTGGGGATGCTGATGGTATATCTGGTCATGGTAGCCCAGTTCCAGTCTCTGCGGTCGCCGTTTATCGTTATGTTTACCGTACCGCTGGCCTTTACAGGCGGTATGCTGGCGCTGCTGATCACAGGACAGGAGGTCAGCGTTGTGGCCCTGCTGGGTTTTGTAATGCTGGTGGGGGTTATTGTAAATAATGCCATTGTACTGGTGGATTGTATCAATCGCTTCCGTCTGGAGGAAGGAATGGGACGAAGAGAAGCTATTATAGAAGCGGGAGCGGTCAGAATCCGTCCGGTTCTTATGACTGCCATTACTACGATCCTGGGGCTGCTGCCTCTGGCGGTGGGGATCGGAAACGGAGCCGAAATGATACAGCCGGTTGCGATTGTATGCATCGGCGGACTGGTATACGCGACACTGATGACTTTGATCGTTATTCCTGTTATGTACAGTCTGCTCAGTAAAAAATATATGACCGATATCAAAGCGGAGGATCTGGAAGTCGTTGACGCATAGCCGCGCTTTTAGAGACCCAAAATCAGCTGTGAGAAAGGCTTAAGAGCGGTTTGAGACCGCAGTGAAATTATGACAAGATTTTGTAAACAAAATCTTGTCTAATTTCATAAGCTGTGCTATAATTATTTTATTGCGCCGGCGTGATGGAATTGGCAGACGTGCGGGACTCAAAATCCCGTGGTGGCAACACCGTATGGGTTCGACCCCCATCGCCGGCACCATTTGAATTTGAATCGCATAAAGTAAATTTTTAAGGAGGCTCTATTTTATGAATGGTAATATGTGGGCAACATTACTGCCTTTAGTACTGCTGTTAGTTGTAATGTACTTCCTGCTGATCCGTCCTCAGAAAAAGAGAGAAAAGCAGGTCAATGAAATGAGAAGCAACGTTCGCGTTGGTGATGAGATCATTACCATCGGCGGAATCTGCGGTAAGGTAGTAAAGACAAAGGACGAATCTCTCGTTATTCAGGTTGGCGCCGACAAGGTGAAATTTGAAGTTATGAGATGGTCCGTTTCCAAAGTAGTGGAAAACGCGAAGCCGACTAAAAAAGTCAGTGTTTCCGCTTCAGAGGAAGAGGATGAAGCTCCAAAGAAGGCTAAGCCAAGAAGACTGAAGAAAAAGGCGGAGGAAGCCGCTCCAGCGGAAGAAAAGCCTGCGGAGGAAGCTCCGGCAGAAGAAAAGCCCGCGGAAGAAGCCCCAGCTGAAGAACCGGCTGCTGAACCAGAGAATGAAACTCCGGCCGAAGCTGTTTCCGAAGAAGAAAAATAGACCAAAATCCAATAAACGCTTTAAACACATCATGCTTTCATGGTGTGTTTTTATTATGAAAAACACTTCCCGGCTCTGATTTGTTCTGATTTTCAGCGGCGACAAATATACTAATTAGAGAAAAAAGGGAGGTAATATCAAATGGATCATATCAAACGGATCTGCAAGGGCTATCTCATCAGCCTTGTGCTCTTTGGCTTGTTTTCATTTTTGGGGGCGCTGCTGCTTTTTCTGACACCGTTTCCGGAAAGCGGAGAATTTTTTTACCTGCTGGCGGGAATGACCGCGGTCAGTTTTTTTACAGGACTTTATATGTCCGGCTGGTTCCAGAAAGCGGGGCTTTTGGTGGGAGCCCTGTTTGCGGCTTTGCTGGTTTTCCTTATCCTTACGCTGACGGCCCTCAGTTTTTCGTCCCTTTTCAGCCTGTCTATGCTGCGGCCCATCTACGCGGTTCCCATTGGAGCGGGCGCTGTGGGCGGTATTTTGGGCGCGAATTTGAAAAAGTAACAAAAATGGAGAAAAAAGTGATGGAAATATGGCGGAAAAGTAGAAAAGCAAGCGCTTTTCCCTTGTGAAAACAGTAAAAAAGTAGTAAAATATTATGACTGTAGTTTAAAATGGCAAGGATGTTGCCAATAGTAAAATACATAAGAAAAGTTATTGGAGGACAAAATGAATTACAAGCTAAAACGGGTTCTTGCCGTTCTGGTCATATTGCTTACTGTCTTTGGATGGTATGTGACGATTTTCGGCCTGGGTGATGTCATGGAACCTACAAAGGACAAAATCAAACTGGGCCTGGATATCAAGGGCGGCGTATATGTAGTCATGGAAGCGCAGACCGACGCCACAGGCGAAGAACTGACAGAACTGATGAATCAGACGCAGGCCGTCATCGAAGAACGTGTCAACCAGATGGGGCTTGCTGAGCCCGTTGTAACAGTAGAAGGTCAAAACCGGATCCGTGTGGAGCTGCCTGGGGCAGAGGACGCGGAGGAAGCGATTGAACAGATTGGTAAAACAGCGCAGCTTCAGTTCGCTCTGGCAGACGGCACAGTCGTACTGGACGGCGGAAACGTAAAGGACGCTACGACCGGAACCTCAGAAGAGGGAGGCTACGCGGTGGACCTGGAATTCGACAGTGAAGGCGCTGATAAATTTACGGACGCTACACAAAAGGCGTACAGCGGCACAGTTACTTCCACCGTGGAAGGTGTAAACAACAACGCGATTATGATCCTGCTGGACGATCAGATTATTTCCGCTCCTTCCGTAAGCAATGGGCCGATATCCGGAGGAAAATGCCAGATTTCAGGCGGCTTCTCTCAGGAGGAAGCAAAGAATCTGGCAGCGCTGATTCGAGGCGGTTCTCTGCCAGTAGAGCTGGTGGAAGTTACTTCCTCAGTGCAGACAGCCAAGATCGGATTCAACGCGCTGGAGCAGAGTATTATCGCGGGCTTTATCGGTCTTGCTCTGGTATTTCTCATCATGCTGATCGGCTATCGGATCATGGGACTCGCGGCTGATATTGCGTTGCTTTTATATGTGGTGATCATTCTCAATGTAATGGCGGCTATGGGAAGCGTTCTGACCCTGCCGGGAATCGCGGGTATCATACTGGGCATTGGTATGGCGGTAGACGCCAATGTTATTATTTTCTCCCGAATACGGGAAGAGATCTGCGAAGGAAAGACTGTACGGCTGGCGGTACATAACGGCTTCCAGCGGGCTATGAGTTCAGTTGTGGATTCACAGATTACAACCTTTATCGCGGCCATTATTCTGTATCAGATCGGTACCAGCTCCGTCAGAGGATTTGCCTGGACGCTGATGATCGGTATCCTGGCCAGTCTCTTTACGGCGGTTCTCATTACAAGGCTGTACATGAGCATCATCAGTGAAAGCAAAGGGCTTTCCAAAAAGGGATGCTACGAAGTCAGAAAGGACAATACCGCGAGCTTCCAGATCAACCGGGAACTGCATTTTGTAAAATACAGAAAGATTTTCTTTTCCGTAACAGTAGGTCTTATGATTGTCGGCCTTGTCTTTGGGTTGGTTCGGGGACTCAACTACGGAATCGACTTTACCGGCGGCACCATGATTCAGGTGGATATGGGCAAGCAGGTAGCGGTCAAGGATATAGAAAAATCCATTGAAGAATACAAACTGAAGCCGGAGATTATTTATTCCGGAGAGAACAATGAGGAAGTTGTCATTCGTACCATGGAAGCGCTGGATTCCGACCAGCGGGCAGAGGTGCTGGGAACCTTAAAAGCGGACTTTGGGTTTACCGATGATGATGTCATCTCGCAGGAGCTCTTCGGTCCGTCTGTAGGAAAAGAGCTGCGAAATAACGCGATAAAGGCGGTTCTTATCGCGGCCCTGTGTATGCTGATTTATATCAGACTTCGTTTCTCGGAATGGAAATTCGGAGGATCGGCACTGCTTGGAGTACTCAATGACGTGCTGCTGGTGGTGGCCTTTTACGCCATCTTCCATGTGCAGGTCAACAACCCATTCATCGCGGGTATCCTTACGGTAGTGGGATACTCCATCAACGATACGATTGTAGTATTCGACCGTATCCGGGAAAACATGAAATACTCAAGAAAGGGCGGCACAGAAGAACTGATCGACCGAAGCATTACGCAGACACTGGGACGGTCTCTCATGACTTCCTTTACAACGCTGATTGTTATGGTTCCTCTCTTTATCCTTACCGGAGAGGCTGTGCGGGAATTCACTCTGCCGCTGATGATCGGTGTTATTGTAGGAGCGGCGTCCTCTATTACCATCTGCAGCCCGCTGTACTATTCCTTCTCTTTGCGGGGACGGGAAAGTAAATATCTGCGGGAGTCAAGGAAAAAAGAAAAGAAAAATAAAAAGCAAAAAGCAGAAAAATAAAATGAGAGAAAAGGGACAGTAAGTAATGAAAAGCAGAGAAGAATTTTTACAAATCATTTCCGGCTTTAATCCGAACTATGATCTGGATCTGATTGGCCGGGCCTACGACAAGGCCAGAGAAATGCATGAAGGTCAGCTTAGAAAATCCGGCGAACCATATCTGATTCACCCCCTGGCCGTGGCCGAAATCCTGGCCGACCTGGGGATGGATGAAGATACCATCGTCGCGGGACTTCTTCATGATGTTGTTGAAGATACTTCCTATACTGCTGATGAACTGAGAGAGGAATTCGGAGAGGAAGTGGAGCTGCTGGTGGACGGCGTTACCAAGCTGGCTTCTCTGAAATTTGAAAGCAAAGAAGAGCGGCAGGCCGAGAATCTGAGAAAAATGTTTTTGGCCATGTCCAAAGATATCCGGGTCCTCATTATCAAGCTGTCCGACCGGCTCCATAATCTGCGCACCATCAATTATATGACGGAAAACAAGATCATCGACAAATGTAAGGAAACTCTGGAGATTTACGCGCCTCTCGCCAGCAGGCTTGGTATGTACGCCATGAAGTTTGAGCTGGAGGATATCGCTCTGAAATATCTGGACCCGGAGGCTTACTACGGCCTTGTGGAAAAGGTTAGTGAACGGAAGGAAAAGCGGGACGAGGCCATTCGCCAGGTGATCGGTGAAATTAAAGAAGCGCTGGAGGATTTGAATATCCATTATGACATTTACGGCCGGTCAAAGCACTTTTACAGTATTTATAAAAAAATGAAATACCAGCATAAGCAGCTGGATGAAATCTTTGATCTGACAGCCGTGCGCATTATTGTTGAAAACGTGCGGGACTGTTACGCGGTACTGGGGATCGTTCATACGCTTTGGACGCCCATCCCCGGCCGCTTTAAAGATTATATCGCTATGCCAAAACCGAATATGTACCAGTCTCTTCATACGACGGTTATCGGAGACGCGGGAAATCCATTTGAGATCCAGATCCGGACCTATGAGATGCACAGGATTGCGGAATATGGTATTGCGGCGCACTGGAAATATAAAGAGGGAATCGCTCATGATAAGGAAGAGGCTAAGCTTGCTTGGCTGAGACAGACGCTGGAATGGCAGAAGGATATGAATGATCCGAGAGAGTTTATGGAAACGCTGAAGGTCGATCTGTTTGCCAGTCAGGTATTCGTATTCACTCCTCAGGGGGATGTGATCGAGCTTCCGGCAGGCTCTACCCCACTGGATTTTGCCTTTAAGATTCACTCGGATATCGGATGCAAATGCGTCGGCGCTAAGGTTAACGGAAAGATGGTCACCATCGACCATACTCTGGAAAACGGAAATATCATTGAGATCGTTACCTCTCCTAACGCGGCCGGTCCAAGTATCGACTGGCTGAAGCTGGTTAAGAGCAATACAGCCAGAAATAAGATACGTCAGTGGCTGAAAAAAGCGGATAAATCCGACGCGGTAGATAAAGGAAAGGACATTATTGACAAATATGTCCGCAAAAAAGGCTATGATGCCAGAGAAGTTCTGAAAAACGCTTTTATCAACCGGGCTGTCAAAGAACTGAACCTGAACAACGCGGACGAGCTTTATAATCAGCTGAGCCACGGCGGAGCTTTTCAGAGCAAAGTAGGGACACTGCTTTTCAAATATTTCAACGAGGAAAAGCAGGCGCAGCAGGAACAGGAGCAGCGGCCTGAAATTGAAAACAAGCCGCCTGATGAGAAACGGCAGAAGGAAGACCGCAGACGAAGAGAAAACGCCGGGATTCTTGTGGAAGGTGTGGATAATCTGATGATCCGCATCGCAAGGTGCTGTAACCCGGTCCCGGGAGATGATATTGTAGGGTTTATTACGAAGGGCCGGGGGATATCGGTCCACAGAGCGGACTGCCCGAACATTACATCCCTTCCGGAAGCGGAGAAGGCTCGATTTATCGATGTAAAGTGGGATCAGCAGAAGCAGGGACAGGAATATACGGCAGACGTCAGCATTATCGCGCGGGACAGAAAAGGTCTGTTTTCCGCTATTTCCAGAGTCTGTGAGGATATGGACGTCCATATTGACGGAGTCAACGCAAAGAGCAGCAAGGACGAAACCGTTACAGTAACCCTGACACTTTCCATTTCCAGTAAAGACCAGATGAACAAGGTTCTCCGTTCTCTGCGGAGCGTTCAGGGAGTTTCCAATGTTTTCAGGGCAAAACCATAGGAGAAGATATGAGAGCAGTCGTACAAAGAGTCGTAGAAAGTGATGTGACGGTGGACGGAACCGTTACTGGAGCTATAAAAAAAGGTCTGATGGTCCTTCTTGGCGTAGCGGAGGACGATACGGAAAAGGACGCGGAATATATTGCCGGAAAAGTGGCGGGACTTCGCGTCTTTGAAGACGAGAACGAAAAGATGAATCTGTCGGTTAAAGATGTGGGAGGACAGATTCTGGCGGTCTCTCAGTTTACGCTAATGGGAGACGCGCGAAAGGGAAAGCGTCCCAGCTTCTCAAAGGCCGCGGGGCCGGAGGAAGCAAACCGTCTATATGAAATTTTTAAAGAGCTTTTGCAAAAGGAGGGACTTTCTGTGGAAGCGGGGATCTTTCAGGCGGATATGCTGGTAAAGATCTACAATGACGGTCCGGTGACGATTTTACTGGACAGTAAAAAATTATTCTGATAAAAGAGAGGAACTGTATATGAAAATTACCAATCTGCCCAGCGGGCCGCTGGCGGTAAATACCTATCTGGTAGAAGATGAAACCACCAAAAAAGGATTTATTGTGGATCCCGGCGGATATAATCCGCGGCTTACAAAACAGATTGAGAGCGAAGGAATTGACATTGAATATATCATTCTCACCCATGGACACAGTGACCATATCGGAGGAGTGAATCAGCATAAGGAAGAGCTGCCTCACGCGAAGGTAGTTGCGGATGCCGCTGAAGTTCCTATGCTTTCCGATCCCCGGCTGAACATGAGCACTATGATGGGCGGGGCCGTTACTGTAACACCGGACATTACTGTGTCAGATCAGGACACCCTGACGGTAGGGAATATGGAACTGAAATTTCTTCATACCCCGGGACATTCGCCGGGAGGAATGTGTATCGTAACGGGAAATGTGGTTTTCAGCGGAGATACCCTGTTCTGCGCGTCCATCGGAAGAACCGACTTTCCGGGATGCTCCTTTCAGGACCTTTCGGATTCCATAAAGAGCAAGCTTTACGCGCTGCCGGATGAGACACAGGTATTCCCTGGACATATGGGGCCTACCAGCATCGGATATGAAAAGGAGAACAATCCATTTGTACGGCCTTAAACTGGAGAACATTACAAACAGCAACCAATATGAAGAGCTGGTAAAGCTGTTTCTTTCGCCGGATCAGTACCGGATCTTTACCGATGAAGAGAAGGAAGGCTCCGAAAACGCGGAAGTTTTCTCCTTCCAGGGCGATAAAAACCAGCTGAAGCGGGAGCTTTATGAATATCTGCGGTGTATTACAGGAGAAAGCCCAAAATGGGGCATTCTTACCGGGATTCGTCCTGTCAAGCTGGCCGGTGAGCTGTGGCGTCAGCTGGGAAGCAGAGAAAAAGCGGGACATTGCCTTCGGGAGGAATATCTGTTAAGCGAAGAAAAGACAGAGCTGATCCTTGATCTGTATCAGTATCAGCAGGAACAGCTGGGAAAACCGGCCCCTGCTTCCGCGGGAGTTTATATCGGTATCCCTTTCTGTCCCACCAGGTGCCTTTACTGCTCCTTTACTTCCAATCAGTCCGGACCAAAGCAGATCGAAGACTATCTTTCCGCTCTGTTTCATGAAATCCGGTTCGCGGGAAAGGCCATGAAGGAAGAGGAAAGCTTTGCCGAGTCGATTTATATCGGAGGGGGAACGCCTACCTCCCTTACCGCAAAGCAGCTGGAAGATTTGCTTTCGCTTACCCAGGCGTCTTTTGCTTCCTCTGAGCTAAAGGAGTTTACCGTAGAAGCGGGAAGACCGGATACCATTACGCCTGAAAAGCTGCGTGTGCTGAAAGCTTTTGGCGTAGGAAGGATCAGTATTAATCCGCAGACCATGCATCAGAAAACCCTGGATCTGATCGGCCGTTCCCACACAGTAGCCCAGACAAGAGAAGCCTTTGATATGGCCCATAAGGCCGGAATTCCCCTCATCAACGCGGATCTGATCGCGGGGCTTCCGGAGGAAACAACGGAGGATTTCCGGCAGTCTCTGGAGGCGGTGCTGGAGCTGGGAGCGGATAATATTACCCTTCATACTCTGGCTGTAAAACGGTCTTCCAGATTGAAGGAGATGGATGAAAACTTCCATTACCGGCATCCCCGGCTGACCGAAGAGATGCTGGGAATCGCAAAGGATATACTGGAGCGGCAGGGATACCGCCCGTACTATCTGTACCGGCAAAAGCACACAGCGGGAAGCACGGAAAATATCGGATACTGCAGAAGGGATCGTCTCAGTCTCTACAACACTAGGATCATGGAAGAAGCGCAAAGCATTCTGGCTCTGGGAGCGGGAGGAATCTCAAAAGTGTATTATCCAAAGGAGAACCGTCTGGAACGGGTACCGAATGTATCCAACTTTGAAATTTATATAGAACGCATTGAAGAAATGCTGGATCGAAAACGGAATAATTTTTTCAGGAGGTAAAATCATGTTAACAAAAGCGCCAAAAGGTACAAAAGACATTATGCCGTCGCAGGTGTATCAGTGGCACTATGTAGAACGGATATTCGCGGATATCTGCGCAAAATACGGATTTAAAGAAATCAGGACTCCGGTCTTTGAACATACAGAGCTGTTTGCGAGAGGTGTAGGGGATACAACCGATATTGTACAGAAAGAAATGTATACCTTTCAGGATTACGCAAAGAGAAGTATTACTCTCAAGCCGGAGGGAACTTCACCGGTTGCCAGAGCCTTTGTCGAGCATAAGGCCTACGCGGATGTCCAGCCGTCCAAGTATTATTATGTTACTCCGTGCTTCCGGTATGAAAAGCCTCAGTCCGGCCGACTGAGAGAATTTCACCAGTTTGGGATCGAAGTTTTTGGAACTAACAATATGATCGCGGACGCGGAAGTAATCTGCTTGGCCAATGATTTTCTTCAGGAGCTGGGAATCAGGGATGTGCAGCTGCAGATCAACAGCGTTGGATGTCCGGAATGCAGAAAAGCCCATAGACAGGCGCTCAGAGACTTTCTGAAACCAAAATATGAGGAACTATGCGATACCTGCAAGGACCGTTATGAGCGGAATCCGCTGCGTATTCTGGACTGTAAGTCGGAGATCTGTCAGGAACTGGTCCAGGGAGCGCCGATGATGATAGACTATCTCTGTGAAGACTGCAAAAATGCTTTTGAAGATCTGCAGAAAAATCTTACTGCTCTGGGGGTGGATTTTGTCGTAAACCCGGGGATCGTAAGAGGATTGGATTATTATACGAAAACTGCCTTTGAATTTGTGACCACCAGCATCGGGGCCCAGGGCACTGTATGCGGAGGCGGCCGGTACGACCATCTGATGGAAGAGCTGGGAGGACCTCCGATTCCCGGCGTAGGCTTTGGCCTCGGAATTGAACGCCTGCTGCTTACTATGGAAGCCAATGGCATCGAAATACCAGAGCCGGAAACAGCGGATGTCTTCATTGCTGTTATGGGGGACGACGCGAAGGCCTTTGGTCTGAAGCTGATGCGACAGTTGCGTCAGGCCGGGGTCCACGCGGAAATGGACGCGCTGGCAAGGAATATCAAGGGCCAGTTCAAATACGCGAACCGTATTCACGCGAAGAAAACAGTCGTGATCGGTGACAATGAGCTTGCTGAGAAAAAGGTGGCCATCAAGGATATGGCAACATCCCAGCAGACGGAAGTGGCTATGGACGACATTTTGAAAGAATTAACGAAATAGGAGATAAAAATGAGTGATCTGTATAAAAGGACCCACATGTGCGGGGTCCTCACTGAAGAAAATATTGATGAGAAAGTAGTGCTCAACGGCTGGATCCAGAAAAGAAGAAATCTGGGCGGACTGATTTTCTGCGATCTCCGCGATAAAACAGGGATCGTTCAGGTGGTATTTAATGACCAGATCCCTCAGGAACTGTTTGAAAAAGCAGACCGGCTGAGAAGTGAATATGTTGTTGGAGTTAGAGGAACCGTAAAAGAGAGAGAATCAAAAAATCCGGATCTTCCAACAGGGAGCGTTGAAGTGTTTGCCGAGGATCTGATTATTTATTCGGAAGCGGACACACCGCCGATCTATATTAAAGATGACGATCATGTGGATGATAACCTGAGACTGAAATATCGTTATCTGGATCTGCGAAAACTGAAAATGCAGCAGAACCTGACCTTCCGTCACAATCTTACCAAGCTGGCCCGTGATTACTTTGACAGTCAGGGATTTACAGAGGTTGAGACTCCTATGATGATCAAATCCACACCGGAAGGCGCGAGAGATTATCTTGTGCCGAGCCGGGTTAATCCGGGAAGCTTTTACGCGCTTCCTCAGTCTCCGCAGATGTTCAAACAGCTTTTGATGGTAGCCGGTACGGATCGCTATATGCAGATTGTAAAATGCTTCCGGGACGAAGACCTGCGGGCGGACCGGCAGCCGGAATTCACGCAGATCGACCTGGAAATGTCCTTTGTGGATCAGGACGATGTGATAGAAATTCAGGAAGGCTTTCTGAAAAAAGTGTTCAAAGAGCTGATGAATATCGATCTTCAGACTCCGTTTCCAAGGATTTCTTATGATGAAGCGATGGAACGCTATGGCAGCGACAAGCCGGATACCCGGTTCGGGTTCGAATTGAAAAAATTAAATGATCTGGTCGCGGACTGCGAATTTAAAGTCTTTACCGACGCGCTGGCGGCAGGCGGTGATGTGCGGGGCATCTGTATCGACGCGGGCGCGGCAGCTTACACCAGGAAGAAGATTGACAAGCTGACAGAAGCGGTGAAAAGCTATGGCGCGAAAGGCATGGTATGGATCAAAGTGGAAGAAGACAAAATATCATCTTCTGTAAACAAGTTCTTCTCACCGGAAGCCCTGAAGGAAATCGCGGATGTCTTTGAAGCGAAAGCGGGAGACCTGATTCTGATCGTTTCCGATAAAAAACAGGTTGTATTTGACAGCTTAGGCTTCCTGCGGCGTCATATTGCCGGGGAAATGGGCCTGCTGGACGATAATAAATATAACCTGCTGTGGGTAGTGGACTTCCCGCTCTTTGAGCATGATGAAGAGACCGGGGAATACCACGCGAAGCATCATCCGTTTACGTCTCCAAACCCCGCGGATCTGGATAAACTGGAAAGCGACCCTGGCAGTGTAAAAGCCCAGGCGTATGATATTGTTCTCAACGGCGTTGAGCTGGGCGGCGGCAGCATTCGTATCCATGACAGAAACCTGCAGGAGAGAATGTTTAAGGCTCTTGGCCTGACCCAGGAAGAAATTGATGAAAAGTTTGGCTTCCTGGTAGAAGCTTTCAAGTATGGGGCGCCTCCTCACGGCGGACTGGCATATGGACTGGATCGTCTGGTTATGCTTCTGACTCATCAGAGCAGCATACGGGAAGTGATCGCTTTTCCGAAAAACCAGGCCGCGCAGTGTATGGTCAGTGAAGCGCCGGCTCCAGTAGATCAGGAGCAGCTGGATGAGCTGGGAATCGGCGTTTTGAAGGCGGACTGCGGAGAATAGTCTTTACTATGGAACGAATCGGAATTTTAGGCGGGACCTTCGATCCGGTCCACAACGGACATATCGGCCTTGCGGAGGACGCAAAAGCGCAGGCGGAGCTGGATAAGGTTCTGCTGATGCCGGCAAAGCTGCAGCCCTTCAAGCTGAATAAGAAGGTGACGGAGGGAGTCCACAGGCTGGAAATGCTGCGTCTCGCGGCGGCAGCGTCGCCGGGACTTGAAGTGTCGGACTATGAGCTGAGACAGGATCAGATTTCTTATACTTATAAGACGCTAATCGCTCTGTCGCGGCAGAATCCGGGTGCGCGGCTTTATTTTATCACCGGAACGGACGCTTTTCTCAAGATCCACATGTGGAGAGAGGCGGAAGCGATGCTTCGGAACTATTCTTTCGCGGTAGGCTCCAGGCCCGGTTACAGAGAATCCGAGCTGGATCGATGTATAGAGCGGCTGAAAACGGACTATAATACAGATATTGTAAAACTAACGAATCGAAAGCGGGATATTTCCGCCACCGAGATCCGGGAGCGGCTGGAAAAAGGCCGGCCCCTGACTGGTCTGGTGCCGGAAGCGGTAGAAAGGTATATCAGAGAACATGGACTCTATTGAGGTCTATATAGAAAAAAATTTATCAGAAAAACGAAGAAAGCATGTATACGGTGTAGTAGAGACCGCGGGAAAACTGGCTGAGCGGTACGGCTGTGATCGGAAGAAGGCTGAGAAAGCCGCCCTGTTTCATGATATGCTCCGAAACGCTCAGGCGGAGGTTCTCAATATGTATGTACGTCAGCTGGGGCTGGACAGGAGCTTCCTTGACAACGCCAACCTTGCTCACGGTCCTGTGGCGGCAGAGGTCATGAAACGGGACTACGGCATCTCTGATCCGGATCTGCTCAACGCGGTGCGGTATCATACGACAGGAAGGGCCGGAATGTCACTTCTTGAAAAGATTGTGTATCTTGCTGACGCGATCGAGCCGGGAAGAGCCTATCCGGGAGTAGATGAGATAAGAAAGATAGCGGAGCAATCGTTAGACCAGGCGTGTCTTCGCTCCATGGAGCATTCCATCGCGTATATCCGGGAGCGGGGGCTTTTCCTTCATCCGGACACCGTAAACGCGTGTAATGAGCTTAGAAAGAAGGGAGAAAAACATGGATTGTAAAGAAATGGCAATGTTTTCGGCAAAGGTTCTGGAAGACAAGAAAGCCAGAGATATTACCGTCATCCATATCGGAGCGAAAGCCGCTTTTGCGGATTATATGGTGCTGGCATCGGGAGGAAGCGAGCGTCAGGTAGGCGCCCTGTGTGATGAACTGGAAGAAAAATTTGAAAAAGAAGGGGTTTTTGTACGGAGCGTTGAGGGAAAGAAAAACTCTGGATGGATCCTGATGGATTATGGTGATATTATCGTAAATCTGCTGACTGCGGATATGCGGGAAAAATATAATATAGAAAAAGTCTGGGGAGACTGCGAATTTTTAAATCTGGAGGATGAAGATGATAGATAAGTATAATTTCACAGAAATTGAAAAAAAGTGGCAGGACAAATGGAAAGCAGCGGATGTTTTTAAAACAGTCGAAGATGACAGCAAAGAAAAGTACTACGTTCTGGAAATGTTTCCGTACCCATCAGGCAAGCTACATATGGGTCATGTGAGAAATTATTCCATCGGTGATGTGATCGCCAGATTCAAGACCATGAAGGGCTTCAATGTGCTCCATCCTATGGGCTGGGATTCCTTCGGACTTCCGGCGGAAAACGCCGCGATCAAACACGGTGTGGCTCCCAAGGACTGGACCTGGAGCAATATCGATGAAATGCGGGAGCAGCTTGGGGAATTGGGCCTTTCCTATGACTGGGACAGAGAGGTCGCTACCTGTCATCCGGATTATTACAAGTGGATGCAGTGGATCTTCATCCAGTTCTACAACAAGGGACTGGCCTATAAAAAAGAAAATCCGGTAAACTGGTGCCCGAGCTGTCAGACGGTACTGGCCAATGAGCAGGTTGTGGACGGAAAGTGCGAACGCTGCGGCGCGGAGGTAGGAAAGAAAGAACTGTCTCAATGGTACTTTAAGATTACCGACTACGCGGAACGCCTTCTGGACAATCTGGAAAAGCTGCCAGGCTGGCCGGACAAGGTAAAGATCATGCAGAAGAACTGGATCGGCAAGAGCATAGGCGCGGAAGTGACGTTCCAGATTGAAGGCTTTGAAAAGGGGCTGGATATTTTCACTACCCGTCCGGACACGCTGTATGGCGTAACTTATATGGTACTGGCTCCGGAGCACCCATATGTAAAAGAGCTGGTGGCGGGAAGTCAGTATGAGGCCGCTGTCAATGCGTATCTCGATAAGGTTCAGCATATGACTGACATTGAGCGTACTTCCACAACCAATGAAAAAACAGGTGAATTTATCGGTCGTTACGCCATCAATCCGGTCAATGGAAAGAAAGTGCCGATCTATATCTCCGATTATGTACTGATGGACTACGGAACCGGCGCGATCATGGCTGTTCCGGCTCATGACCAGCGCGACTTTGATTTTGCGAAAAAATTCGGCATCGATATTATTCCGGTCGTTGATACAGACGATCCCGAAATCGATGTATATAACCTGAAGGAAGCCTTTGCCGCCGAAGGAAACATGATCAATTCCGAAATGTTCACAGGTATGAACAATAAGGAAGCCATCGTTAAGATCATCGATTATCTTGAAGAGAAGGGAATCGGCAAGAAGTCCATCAACTACCGGCTTCGGGACTGGCTCATTTCCAGACAGCGGTACTGGGGAACCCCGATTCCAATGATCTACTGTGAAGATTGCGGCTGGGTGCCTGAAAAAGAAGAAAATCTTCCTGTTATGCTGCCAACTGACGTAGAATTTACAGGAAAGGGTGAATCTCCGCTGACTACCAGCGCCACCTTCGGTCAGACGGTATGCCCGAAGTGCGGAAAACCGGCAAGAAGAGAGATGGATACTATGGACACCTTCCTGGATTCCTCCTGGTACTTCCTGCGCTACTGCGACGCGAAGAATGACAAAGAAGCCTTTAATCTGGATAAGATCAAATACTGGATGAGCGTCGATCAGTATATCGGAGGTGTTGAACACGCGATCCTGCATCTGATGTACTCAAGATTCTTCCAGATGGCTCTTTATGATCTGGGTCTGGTCAGCACAGAGGAGCCGTTTACCAACCTTCTGACCCAGGGAATGGTAATTAAAGACGGAAAGAAAATGTCCAAATCCATCGGCAATGTTGTCAGCCCCGCGGAGATCATCGAAAAGTACGGCGCGGATACCGCGAGACTCTTTATTCTCTTCGCGGCGCCGCCTGAACGCGAGCTGGACTGGTCGGATAAAGGGGTGGAAGGAAGCTATCGTTTCCTGAACCGCGTTCACAGACTGGTATACGAGTTTGCTGACAGCTGCAAGGACGCGCCGGCGGAATATAAGGCGGAAAGCAAGGCTGACAAGGAACTGGCTTACGCCATGAATTATACCATTAAAAAGGTTTCCGACGATATCGGCGGAAGATTCAATTTCAATACAGCCATCAGTTCTATTATGGAGCTGGTCAATGAAATGTACAAATACAAAGAAGGCGAAATCAATCTGGGACTCTTTAAGGCAGCTATCGAGAACCTGGTTCTGGTGCTTTCCCCGTTCACACCGCATATCTGCGAAGAAATGTGGGAGCATCTGGGACATGATTCCTTCATTTACCGTGAAAGCTGGCCTACATGCGATGAAAGCGCGCTGGCGCGTGACACGGTAGAAGTCGTTGTTCAGATCAACGGAAAAGTAAAAGAAAAAATGGACGTAAAGGCTGGTCTGAGCAAAGAAGAATTTGAAAAGCTGGCTATGGAAAACGAAAAGATACAGAAGTTAACAAGCGGTAAGAACGTTGTAAAAGTAATTGCAGTACCAAATAAACTTGTTAATATCGTTGTAAAATAGGTTTTCTCAGCTTTTCTCCCATTGAAGAAAGAAAAGAGAGAACGAAAATTTATGAGAACAAAACAACAGAATAACAACAATAGAGGCGGAGCGCCGGTAAAAATCATCCCGCTTGGAGGACTGAATGAGATCGGAAAAAATATGACAGTCATTGAGTACCGGGATGAAATACTGATCATCGACTGCGGTCTCAGTTTCCCGGACGACGATATGTTCGGGATCGATATGGTCATTCCAGATTTTGATTATTTAATAAAAAACAGTAAGAAAATAAAAGGAATGGTTATAACCCACGGTCATGAAGACCATATCGGCGCAGTACCTTATCTGCTGAAAGTGCTCAATGTCCCAATTTACGGAACCAGATTTCCGCTTGGGCTGATCGAAAATAAACTGAAAGAGCACGGGCTGAAAGGCCGCCTTCACCCGATCAAGGCAGGACAGAAATTTAAGCTGGGGAGCTTTGAGGTAGAAACCCTCAGGATCACCCATTCCATTGCGGATTCCATCTGTCTGTGCATCAACACACCCGCAGGAAGAATCTTCCATACAGGCGATTTTAAGATCGACTATACACCGGTAGATGGAGACCCTATTGATTTTGCCCGTCTGGCAGAGCTGGGCTCAAAGGGTGTTATGCTGATGATGGCGGACAGCACCAATGCGACGAGAAAAGGCTTTACCGCCTCTGAACGTGTGGTTGGGCGGACGCTGGAGGATATTTTCCGCCGCTCCCAGAGCAGAATCATCATTGCGACCTTTTCTTCCAATGTCCACAGACTGCAGAAGATTATTGACAACGCGGTTTTATGCAAGAGGAAGGTCGCGGTTTCCGGCCGCAGTATGGTCAATGTAGTAGCGCTTGCTCAGGAGCTGGGCTATATCAAGATTCCGGCTAATGTCCTTGTAGATATCAATAAAATTAAAAGCATTCCGGACAAGGATCTGGTCATCATAACAACCGGAAGCCAGGGCGAGCCTATGTCTGCTCTGGCCAGAATGGCCACCTCCGACCACAAGGCGGTTAAAATCAAAAAGGGAGATATGGTCATCCTGTCCTCCACACCGGTTCCAGGAAACGAAAAGACGGTTTCCAACGTAGTAAATCAGCTTTTCGAAAAGGGAGCGGAGGTAATTTATTCGGATATTGCCGATATCCACGTTTCCGGTCACGCCTGCCAGGAAGAGCTGAAGCTGATGCATTCTTTGATCCGGCCGCAGTATTTTATGCCGGTCCATGGAGAATACCGGCATCTGAAAAAACATTCGGAAATCGCTCAGTCACTGGGAATGCCGGAAAGTAAGATCTTTATTCTGGAAAACGGCGATGAGCTGGATATAAACAGGAGACAGGCAAAGATCGTAAGGAATGTTGCGGAAGCGGAAGGCGTCATGGTAGATGGCCTGGGCGTAGGCGATGTAGGAAACATTGTTCTGCGGGACAGACGGCTCCTTTCCGAGTCGGGGCTGATTATTGTAGTAGCGGCTATCGACCGGGCAAACAACCGGGTTTCTTCCGGACCGGATATCATATCCAGAGGATTTGTCTATGTCCGTGAAAATGAAAAGCTCATCGATGAGGCCTGCGATCTTGCGGAAGAAATTCTGGAAGAATGCTGCAGAAAGAATATCCGCGACTGGAACGCCATGAAAACAGCGGTAAGAGATGGACTGAGGAAGTTCATCTATAACAAGACCATGAGAAGTCCGGTGATTTTACCGATATTTTTGGAGGTATAAACAAGATGAATGTATATGACGAAGCGCACAAGCTGACACAAGCCATCCGGGAATCCGAAGAATACAAGCAGTACCAGGCTGTTAAGGAAAAAGTAAAGGGCAATTCAGACCTTGAAAAAAGTCTGAGCGATTTTAAAGCAAAGCAGCTGGCTCTGCAGGCGGGACAGATGATGGGACAGCAGATGGATCAGGACGCTATGGCGCAGATCCAGAGTCTCTACGCTATTCTGGCCCAGGATCCGCTGGCCGCGGAATATCTCCAGTGCGAGATGCGGTTTTCCCTCATGATCAATGATGTCTATCAGATCCTGTCGGAAGTGATCGATCTGGGCATCGGCGGATTAGGCGGAGCGGATAACGGACAGTAACAGGATAAAAACTCTTCCGTTGAAAGAACGGCGCGCGTATTGAGGACTTGGCAACCTGGGCAGACTTTGGTATAATAAACACAATACAATCTGAAAAAGAATTGATAATACTCTAAGTTAAAATATAAGAGAGAAAGGCGAGAGAATTTATGATTTATGCAGGTGATTTTAGAAAAGGTATTACATTTGAAATCAACGGAGAACCACATGTTGTTTTAGACTTCCAGCATGTAAAACCGGGCAAGGGCGCGGCATTCGTAAGAACAAAGTACAGAAACATCCTTTCCGGGGCCACAAGAGAAGAAGCGTTCAATCCTAACGATAAGTTCCCAAAGGCGCACATCGAAACAAAGACCATGCAGTATCTCTACAATGACGGCGAGCTCTACTACTTCATGGATCCGGAAACCTATGATCAGATCCCGCTTCCGTTCGAACAGGTAGAAGAAGCGATGAAATACCTGAGAGAAAATGATGAAGCTACGATCAAATTCTACAAAGAAAACGCGTTCCTTGTAGAAGCTCCGAACTTCGTTGACCTGAAAGTAATCGAAACCGAGCCGGGCGTAAAAGGTGATACAGCCACCAACGTAACCAAGGCAGCCACGGTAGAAACCGGCGCGATCGTTCACGTTCCGATCTTCATTGAAGAAGGCGAAATCATCCAGATCGACACAAGAACCGGCGAATATCTGGGAAGATCAAAATAAAAGATCCAAGGAACCAAGGGACGTGCCAACGTCCCTTTTTATGACCTGCCTGTATCTTTGATACAGCGCGCAACGTGCCCTTGCGGAGCACTCCTTCGCCTTTGGCTACGCTGTCCGTTTTGCCATTGCCGCTAAAGCGGCGGCAAAAAGGCAGGTCAAATACAGAAATCGTGAAGTCAAGGACCCGTGTATTGGCGGAAATGAGGAAAAATGAAATGAAGGAAGCAAAAGAACACAGAAAAGGAACCGCGAAAACGATTGTGATTATACTGGCTGTTATTGTAGTGCTGTTGGCAGGGGGACTGATCTTCTATGTCCACGGTATTTCTGCCGCGGATCCGGGCAATAAAAACAAGGTGGTAGTAACCGTAGAAAACGGTACCAGTGTGCTGCGGATTCTCGATCAGCTGGATGAGGAAGGGCTGGTGCGGAATAAGTTTTGTGGAAAAGTGCTTGTAAAGCTTTCTTCTTTGACCGATATCAAAGCCAATACATATGTATTGTCCAAGGATATGACTCTGACGGAGATCTTTGACGCTATGAATACAGGTGATACAAAGTATATCTCCCAATCTAAGGTTACCATTATTGAGGGGGCTACGATCCCTCAGGCGGCAGAGGCTATTGCCAAAGAGTCCGGGCTGTCTGAGAAATCCATTCTCGCGAAGTGGTCAGATGAAGAATACCTCAAAGAGCTGATTGATCAATACTGGTTCCTTACAGAGGACATTTTAGATCCAGACTTAAAATATCCGCTGGAAGGGTATCTGTATCCGGAGACTTATTTCCTGCCGGAAGAGAATCTGGATATCGAAAAGATTACGGCTTCCATGCTGGATAAAATGGACCAAGAGCTGACTCCGCTGCAGTCGGATATCAGCAGCAAGCTGGATATGTCCGTTCAGGAGTTTCTGGCCTTTGCTTCCGTCGTAGAACGGGAATCTCTCTTTGAGGAGGACCGTCCTAAGATTGCGGGAGTCTTTAAAAACCGTCTGGATCAGGACATGGCTCTCCAGAGCGATATTACAGTGCTCTATGCGCTGGGCCGCACAGGAGTAAAGGTTTCCGTAGCGGAAACGCAGGTGGATTCCCCATACAATACTTATAAAAACAAAGGACTTCCTATAGGGCCAATTTGCGCGGTGCCGGCTTCGACGATGAAGGCCTGCGTCGATTATGAGCCTAGCGACTACCTGTTCTTCTTCGCCACGGAGGAAGGAAAGGTTCTGTACTCCAAAACGTATGAAGAGCATCAGAAAATCGTAGAGGAAAACAAGTGGTATTAAATGAATATAATCAACGATAAAGTTACTGGATATATAAACGGGCTGTACGAACCGGTAAATGACCGGCTGGCGCGGCTTCGCGGGGAAGCGGAGGAGGCTCGTGTTCCTATTATTCTCCGGGATACCGAGACCTTCCTTCTGAATCTGATACGAATGAAACAGCCGGCCTCCATTTTGGAAATTGGGACAGCCGTGGGGTATTCGGCCGCCTGCATGGCTTCTGTTTGCCCGGAAAGCGTAATCACTTCCATTGAGGCTGATGAAACGATGGCTAAGGTGGCCAGAGACAATATCCGCGGGCTGGGACTTTCGGAGAGGATACAGGTCCTTTTGGGCCCCGGTCAGGAAATTCTGGATCAGCTTTGCGGGCCTTATGATTTTGTGTTCATCGATGCGGCAAAGAGCCATTACCGGACGTTCTGGGATAAGGCGCTGCCGCTGTGCGGCTTAGGAGCGGTCATCGTCTGTGATAATGTACTGATGAAGGCTATGACGGTCTCCGATGAATACGACCCCAAACGCAAATTTAAGACCAGCATAAGAAATATGCGGGAGTTTCTCACATATATTACAAATGCGGAATACGCGGATACTTCCATCCTTCCTGTAGGCGATGGAGTGTCCTTCAGTATATTGAAAGGATAAAATGGAAAAAATAGAGTTACTTGCTCCGGCAGGAGACTTGGAAAAATTGAAAACAGCAGTAGATTACGGCGCGGATGCCGTTTACTTTGGAGGTGAGCTGTTCAGCCTGCGGGCTGGCGCCGGAAATCTTTCCATCCGTGAAATGGAGGAAGGGATCGCCTACGCGCACGCAAAGGGTGTCCGCTGTTATCTGGCGATGAATATTTTTGCCCATAACGAAGATATCCTTCCTCTGGAAGATTATCTCATAAAAATAAAGGCACTGGATATTGACGCCTTTATCGTGTCCGATCCAGGTATTCTTGTTCTGATAAAGGAAGCGATCCCTGACGCGGAGATCCATATTTCCACCCAGGCCAATATGACCAATTATAAAACGGCTCAGTTCTGGCAGAGGCAAGGGGTAAAACGGATCGTTCTGGCAAGGGAGCTTACCTTTGATGAGATAATCCGGCTTCGGAAGGAGCTTCCTTCTGAGATGGAGCTGGAAGCCTTTGTGCAGGGGGCTATGTGTATTTCCTACTCAGGAAGGTGTCTTCTCAGCAATTTTATGATTGAGCGGGACGCCAACCGGGGGAAGTGCGCGCATCCATGCCGCTGGAAATACGCGTTGGTGGAGGAAAAAAGACCGGGAGAATATTATCCCATCGAAGAGGATGAACGGGGAACCTATATCCTTAATTCCCGGGATTTATGCATGATCGAGCATATTCCGGAGCTGATCCGGGCAGGCATTACTTCCGCCAAGATCGAAGGAAGGATGAAAAGCAGCTTTTATGTGGCAACCATTGTGAGCGCTTATCGCAAGGCCATCGATGCTTATTATGAGGATCCGGAGCATTATGTTTTCCAGCAGAGGTGGATGGAAGAACTGAAAAAGGTCAGCCACCGGGAATTCACTACAGGCTTTTACTTTGATCAGCCCACCAATAAGGATCAGAATTACCAAACCAGTGCCTATACAAGAAACTACAGCTTCATTGGCGTGGTACAAAGCTATGACCCTGCTACAAAACTGGCGATTGTCCAGCAGCGAAACAAAATGACCGTAGGGGAGGAGATTGAGGTTTTCGGCCCTTATACGGATTCTTTTACACAGAAACTAACGGTGCTTCTGGACGAGGAGGGAAACCCCATCGAGTCCGCGCCGCACCCGCAGCAGATTCTGCAGATCAAAATGGAGCAGCCTGTTGCGGAAAATTTTATGCTTAGAAAACGAAAGGAGCAATAAAGAATGTCAAGTTCTGACCCCGGGTCGCCCTTGGCGGTCCAATTTATATTTCTGTTTGTATTGATTCTCATCAATGCCTTCTTCGCCGCGGCGGAAATGGCAGTCGTATCTGTTAATAAAAACAAAATCAAGGTCCTTGCCCAGGAGGGAAACAAGAGGGCTGTCGCGGTGCAGAAGCTGCTGGAAAACCCGAATGTTTTTCTGTCTACCATTCAGGTGGCAATTACGCTGGCTGGTTTTCTGGCCAGTGCTTCAGCCGCTGTAGGCCTGTCCGATGATTTGGGCGCGGTCCTGATGAAGCTGGGACTTTCTAAAACCATTGCCAATGAACTGGCGGTGGTGGTAGTGACTGTAATTCTATCCTATATCACACTGGTTTTGGGAGAGCTGTTTCCAAAGCGGATCGCTCTGCAGCATTCGGAGCGGGTCGCCATGCTGGTGGTACGTCCCATCAATTTTCTTTCGGTTCTCTCCAAGCCCTTTGTCTGGTTTCTCTCCGCGTCGGTCAATGTGCTGCTGCGTATTACAAGGCAGCAGGTAGATATGGATGACGAAGAATTCTCTGAAGATGAAGTCATGTCTATGCTGGAGGTCGGACAGGAAAGCGGCGTGCTGAAGGAAGAAGGGAAAAAGATGATCAACAGCATCTTTGCCTTTGATGACAAGCTGGCCTACGAAATCATGACGCCTCGTACCGATGTGTTTTCCATCGATATCAACGACCCTATGGAAGAGTATATCGACAAACTGATGGAACTGCGGTTTACCCGCATCCCGGTCTACGATGACGACAGCGATAAAATCATCGGGATCCTGAATATTAAAGATTATCTCATTAAGGCCAGAGAAGCGGGCTTTGACAATGTGGATATTGCTACAATCATCCGCAAACCCTTCTTTGTGCCGGAAACAAAGAATATTGACTCCCTTTTCTATGAACTGCAGAAAACGAGACAGCAGATCGCTATCCTTATCGACGAATATGGCGGCTTTTCCGGCATTGTCACGGTAGAGGACATCGTAGAGGAGGTCATGGGCGATATTGACGATGAATACGATGAGGAAGAGCCGGAGATCGAAAAAATCGATGAAAACACCTACCTTCTTGGAGGCTCCATGGACCTGGATGATATTAATGAAGAGCTTGGAACCGAGCTGGAATCGGACAACAGTGAGACCATCGGAGGGTTTATTATCGATATTCTGGGTGAGATACCGGATGAGGAAGAAGAAGAACGGATCGTCGAAGTCGATCATTATGTCTTCAAGATCGAATCCGTAAAAGACCGGCGAATCGAAACGGTAAAGCTTTATATCATGCCGAAAAAGGAAGATGAAGAAGAAGCGGATGATGAGCCGGAAGAAAAAGAATCCCGACGGGAGCGCCGGGAGCGGGAAAAGAACAAAGAAAAAAATGGAACGGATAATTGACAAGTAGATGAAAAAATTAAATCAAAAGTATCCAGTTTGGTTTTCAGAAAGAAGAAAACTGTATCAGCGGGAAATCTCAAAAGGGTTTCCTGCTTTTTCTTTGCCAAAATCAAATTTGTTGATATTCCGCAAATATCGAAAACGATATTTCCTGCATAATAAAAAAGAGTAATAAAACCTTGTCCACCGAATAGAATGTACAAAACAAAAGGGAAAAGAGGTACGAGAGATGAACAACTTAGAACAGATCCTGAATAAGCTTCCGGAAAACATCCGAGGGCCGGTAGCCGATCTGCCGGAGCATGTACTGAAAGGGCTGGAAGAGATCCGTATCCGGGCCTGCGGGGATATCCGCGTGGTCTCCAGAAATCAGGAGATCCTTGTGGCTCTGAAAAAACAGGCAGGAGTCACAGGGGGAGACCTGGAGACGATTTTAAACAACCTGCTGGATTATTCCTACTACGCCTATGAAGAAGAACTGGCAAAGGGCTACATAACCATTGAAGGCGGTCACCGGGTAGGGGTCTGCGGCAGAGCTGTTTTGGACAAGGGAAAGGTGACGCTGATCAAAGATATTTCATCACTGAATATCCGGCGGGGCAGGGAGATCCCCGGCGCGGGAGAACGGGCGCTTCCCCATGTTCTGGACAAGGAAACAGGGCTTCAGAACACGTTAATCGTTTCCCCGCCAAAGTGCGGAAAAACTACTCTTCTGAGAGATCTGATCCGGCTGCTCAGCGGCAGCGGCGTACGGATCGGGCTGTGCGACGAGCGCTCTGAGATTGCGGGGACCTTTCAGGGAAGGCCTTCCTATGACCTGGGGCCGAGAACCGATGTTCTGGACGGATGCCCAAAAGCCGAAGGTATGATTATGCTGATCCGGGCCATGGCGCCGGACGCGGTGGCTACGGATGAAATTGGAAAAGAAGAGGATATGGAAGCCATCGAAACCGCGGTCTGCGCGGGAGTAAAGGTGCTGACCACCATTCATGGAAAAAGCTACGATGACGTGATTGCTTCCAACATCGGTCCGCTGGTATCGAAAGGCGTTTTTTCAAGATTGATTTTTCTGACCAACCAGCCCCGGACCGGAACCATCGGGGAGATCCTGCATGTTTAAAGGAATACTGTGCCTTGTAGTCATCCTTGCCTGCGGAGGTCTGGGAATGATAAAATCGCAGACTTACAGCCAGCGGCTTACAGAGCTTACCGGTCTGACCGATATGCTCCAGATGCTCCGAACAGAAATGAGCTACCGGAAGGACCCGCTTCCAGCGGTTTTTTCCAGAATCTCTGCTTATAAAGATACCGTTGCTATGGACATCCTGTGGGAATGCGGCCTTCGGATGAAAGAAAGTCTTGACTTTAAACAGTGCTGGCAGGAAGCCGTAGAAATAGCCTGCGCGGAAAGCTGTCTCACCGAAGGAGACCTGGCCATTGTAAAGGACCTGGGACTGCAGCTTGGAAAAAGCGACGTCCAGGGGCAGGCCTCTATGTTTTCTCTTGCGGAGGCAAAGCTGGAAGGGCAGATACGGGAAGCCACGAAAGACAAGGAAAGCAGAGGAAGGATGTACCGGGGCCTGGGATTTTCCATCGGTATCGTAATTGCCGTAATTTTGATTTAGGAGAGTAACGCTTATGACTATGGATATTGATATTATCTTTAAAATTGCAGCCATCGGCATTGCCATTGCTGTATTGAACCAAATTCTGATTCGGGCGGGAAGAGAAGAGCAGGCTATGATGACTACGCTGGCCGGAATCATTATCGTACTGTTTCTCATCGTTCAGATGATCAGCGAATTCTTCGACACAGTTAAGACGCTTTTCCAGTTTTAGGAGGGACGGCCTATGGAAATCTTGCAGATTACAGCCATTGCCATAGGCGGAGTGATCATGGCCGCTGTAGTAAAAAATTTCAAGCCGGAGCTTTCTATTTATGTGGTACTGGCAACCGTTATTATTATTTTTCTCATGGCGCTGGACAAACTGACAGCGGTCTTTCAGTTCCTGGGAGCGATCTATGAGGATATGACCTACGGAAAAGACTTCTTTCCCATCATCATAAAAGTCCTGGTAGTAGCTTATTTGGCCGATTTTACTTCTCAGCTGTGCAAGGACGCGGGAGAGGGTGCGATCGGAGGAAAGGTAGAGCTGGCAGGTAAGATTGTGATTTTCTATCTGTCCATGCCAATCCTTTTAGCCATTTTGGAACTGATCAATTCAGTGCTTTGAGGAAGGAGGCGCTCAAGTGGAATATGAGTCCATTATAAAACAGCAGATGGAAGATCTGGACCTGTCTCAGCTGGAAGAAATCATGGACGACGCGGCAAAACAGAGCAATGGCATCTTTTCTTCCATATCAACGGATGAGATTGTACAGAGCCTGATTGACGGAAAGCCTCTCTTTGATTCAGAAGTAATCCTTCACAATCTGCTGGATGTATTTCTTTTGGAAGTGAAAGCGGGGGTAATTCTGGGCGTAGAAATCATCAGCATCTGCATTGTTATGGGACTTTTAAAGAACTTTTCCAATTCCTTTGGGGAGAAACCAGTATCTACTCTGGGAACCGTAGTCTGCAGCTGTCTGGTAATCACTCTGTGTCTGAAAAATTTTATGACCACCTATGACATGTGTCTGGACGCGCTGAATATTATGACCCGCACCATGCAGATCCTGCTGCCCATTATGATCCCGCTGCTTATCAGCATGGGAGGCTTTTCATCGGGAGGGGTTCTGAATCCAGTTATTACAGGAGCTATTACAGCCTTTAACACCGCCCTCCAGACCTTTATTCTGCCTCTGCTTTTTCTGTCCAGTATTTTCATTTTAATCAACAGTTTGACCGAAAAAGATTATGTGGGCAGGCTGGCTGTATTTCTTCGGAAAGCAGCCATTTTTTTCACCGGACTGGCAGTGACCATCTTTGCCGGGCTTACAGCCATACAGGGGCTGGTAACAAAGACTGCTGACGGGCTTTTGGTCAATACAGCCAGATATTCTGTAGATAACTTTGTGCCTATCGTAGGCGGGTTTGCCGCTGATTCCATTGATATGGTACTAAGCTGCGCGGCAGTCATAAAAAACGGCATTGGAGTTTTAGGGATTATCATTATCCTGTGTCTTCTGACCGCTCCGGTGCTAAAGCTTCTGGCGGTCGCGGTCATTTATAAAATAACCGCTATTTTAACAGAGCCCATTGGAAGCAAAGAAATATCGGCCAGTCTCAATGAAATGGGAAGCGCCGTTATTACCATGGCGGTGGTCCTGGGGCTGTGCGCCATGATGTTTCTTATTTTCTTAACAATCATTATCAGCGTGGGAGGAGGCACCTTATGGAAGTAATGAAAGAATGGGTAAAAAATATTTTCATTCTGATCATGGCTCTTACCTTTATTGAAATGCTGCTGCCCACCTCCAGAATGGAAAAATATATAAAATTCATCTTTTCCCTGGTGATCATGGCCACCATTCTGTCGCCCCTGCTGATTTTGCTGGAATAAGCAGGCTAGCGTGAAATATATATATAAGGAGAGTGATCCAATGCTTGAAAAATTAAAGAAAGATCCCAAATTGAAGGATCTGGCCATAAAGCTTATCGCTGTGCTGATCATCGCCGCGGTAGCCCTGTTGTCCTTTGATGTCTTCACACAGAATAAAGACGGGCGAAAGCAGATCATCGATGATGACGGCGGCACAGAAGCGGCCCTCTGTAAGATACTGACCGATATCAAAGGGGTGGGGGATGTGGATGTAATGCTCCAGTATGATGAAAACGACCAGATATCCGGCGCGATTGTTACCGCGGAGGGGGCGGAAGATCCGGTTATACGAAATAATCTGGTCAACGCGGTCAGAGCGGTGTTCAACATACCCGTATCCAGCGTTATGGTCTTTGAAAAAGACAGCCAGGTTCAAAAGAATGGAGGAAAGGAATCATGAGAAAACATAATATATGGGCAAAGGTAAAGAGACATAAAAAAATCGTCAGCGGCGTTCTGGTCATGGCCCTATGTCTGGGAGTAGTGACAGCTGTGGGAGGCGTTTTTCCATCACCGGATTCTGTAAAGAGCAGCAGCCAAATTCCGGAGCATGACGGCGATGTGCTGGTAGACAGTATCAACGTCCAGGACGAATCCGATTCTGCCGCGAATACAGAAAAAAAAGACACAGAGCTGGTCACTTCCGATGATGTGAGCGACCTGGAAAATTCCGACACCTATTTTGAAGAAATGCGGGCTACCATCAATATGGACCGAAATGAAGTGATCTCCATGCTTACCGACGCGGAAACCAGTGCGAAAACCAGCGCGGAAAAAGAAAACGCCACTGAGAAAAAGCTAAAGCTTTTAGAGTATATGGAGCAGGAGCAGAATGTGGAAAACGCCATCAAGGCAAAAGGGCTCCCTGAGTGTCTTGTTCTCATTACCGACAGCGGAGTCAATGTGACCGTAAACAAGCAGGATCTGGATCAGTCCGATGTGGCAAAGATCTGTGATGTAGTTATGCGGGAAACAGGGAGAAAAGCTCCTGAAATCATCATTCAAAGCAAGTTTTAAAACCATTGTAATTACGAGACAGATTTGTTATAATAAACTCCGAGGTAAAGAAGAATTATGGCAAATGAACAAAAAAACGGAACCCTGAAAATTTCAGACGAAGTCGTTGCTGTCTGCGCCGCCAATGCCACCCTCAAAACCGCGGGCGTGGCAGATCTGGCGGGAGATTTTACCAATGCCCTTTCCAAAAGCATACTTGGAAAGGAGCTGCTTTCCAAAGGGGTGAAGGCCTCCCAGACAGAAGAGGGAGTCGTTGTAGATATATTCGTCATCGTGGACTATCAGGTCAATATACCGTCTGTAGCATGGGAAATTCAGGAGCATGTAAAAAATGAAATCATCTCCATGACAGAGCTTCCTGTAAAGACCGTGAATATCAATGTGCAGGGAGTCCGCGTACCCGAAAAGGAGGCACAGAACGCATGACAAGAACTGAAGCGAGGGAACTGCTGATGCAGTTGCTTTTTCAGATGGAAATACAGCAGGATTACAGCGATAAAATCAAACAACAATATTTGGAAGAACACTTTGCGGGAAGCGGACAGACGCCTTTCGCGAAAGAACTTCTCCAGGCTGTAACAGAGAATCTTTCCCAAATCGATGAAACCATTAACCGTTACAGTACCAAGCGGGATACGAGCCGAATGGCAAAGGTGGATCTTGCCATTGTAAGGCTAGCTCTGGGCGAAGTCCTTTATATGGATCAGATTCCGGATCCTGTGGCTATTAATGAAGCCGTGGATATGGCGAAAAAATACAGTGCCGATGAATCCAGAAAGTTTATAAACGGAATCCTCGGACAGATTGTAAAGAATAAAAATGCAGAGTGAAAAGGATTGTATACTGGGGATCGACACCAGTAATTATAAAACTTCCGCGGCAGTAACCGACGCGAAGGGGAACATCCTTTGCGATCTGCGGCAGTTATTAAAGGTAAAACAGGGCGAACGAGGGCTTAGACAGTCAGACGCCCTTTTTCAGCATATAGAAAACCTGCCCCTTCTGCTGACCGAAGCGTTAAAGAGTGGCAGAGCGAAAAGAATCGCCGCGGTTTCCTTCTCAGAGCGTCCAAGACCGGTAGAGGGATCCTATATGCCTGTCTTCAAAGCCGGCATCAGTTTTGGAAAGACGGCGGCAGCGGCGCTGCAGGTCCCATGCTTTGGCTTTTCGCATCAGGAGGGACATATGGAGGCGATTAAAGCCTTCAGCTCCTTTAAGGATCGGGATTCGTTCCTATGCTGGCATCTGTCCGGAGGAACCAGCGAGCTGCTGGCGGTGGAAAACGGTCAGATCCGTATCATCGGAGGCTCCAAGGATCTGGCTTTCGGTCAGGTTATTGACCGGATAGGCGTTGCTCTTGGGATGGCTTTTCCGGCAGGCGAGGCTATGGATCAAAAAGCGCTGGAAGCGGAGACATCCTCCGCGTTTTTAAAAAAGGTTCCGTCAGACGGTCTGCGATTTAATCTGTCCGGCATCGAAACCCAATGCGGCAGGAAAACGCGGGAACTGGCCGGAAGCGGGACAGAGGTAAAGCCGCTGATCCGGGAACTGATGGACAAGCTGGCGCGGATCCTCATTGAAATTACAGAAAAGGCGGCGAAGGAGACTTCTATAACAGATATTATGTTTACCGGAGGCGTTTCTTCCAGCCTTTATATCAGCAGGAAACTGAACGAACATTTTGCGCGTTCGCCGCTCCTTGTTGATTTTGGACGGCAGGAGCTGTCTCAGGACAACGCGGTAGGAATCGCGCTTCTCGGGGGTAAAAAGCTATGGCCATAAAGCCTGTACGAGTTTCACAACTGAATGGATATATCAAACGGATCCTGCAGACGGATCCGCTGCTTGGAAATATTTCCGTGACAGGAGAAGTTTCCAACTTAAAATTTCATGGCTCCGGTCATGTGTATTTTTCTCTGAAGGACGAAAGCAGCAGACTGAGCTGTTTCCTCCCCGCGGAGCGGGCAGAGAGCCTTCGCTATGAATTATCGGAGGGAATGGAAATTACCGCCAGCGGATATATTTATCTATATGAGCGGGGCGGAAGCTATTCCCTTAATATTAGAGACATTGAAGTGGCTGGAATCGGAAACCTTTCCATCGCCTTTGAAAAGCTAAAGGCAAAACTGGAAGCAGAGGGTATATTCGACCCGGCCCATAAAAAACCGCTTCCCTTTTTTCCGGAAAAGATTGCTGTGATTACATCGGAAACAGGAGCGGCAGTACGGGATATCCTGAAAATTATAAAAACAAAAAACAATTATGTAGATATCCTGATCTATCCTGTGCTGGTCCAGGGACCGGCAGCAGCGGGACAGATCGCGGAGGCTATTACGGATGTAAACCGAAAGTGGCCGGAAATGGATCTTATCATTACCGGACGAGGCGGCGGCGCCATGGAAGAGCTGTGGGCCTTCAATGAAGAAATCGTCGCCCGAAGCATCTACCAGTCGAAGATTCCTGTGATTTCCGCGGTAGGGCACGAAACAGATTTTACCATTGCGGATTTTGCGGCGGACCGGCGGGCGGAAACGCCCACAGCGGCGGCCCATATGGCGGTTCCGGATATCCAGGAGCTGAAGGCCCTTACCCATGAGTTTAAAAAACAGCTCCAAGAAGCGTTGACAGCCTGTATCCGAGGAAAGGAAGCGGCCCTTGAACGGCTGAATCTTGAAGCCTTCAAGCGGGATCTGGAGAGCCGGATCGTAGTAGAACAGATGCGGCTGGATACTATAAGAACAGAAAACCTTCATCAAATCACAGCCTTACTGAATTCCTACGAAAAAGAGATAACAACGCGCAAAGCCGCTTTGGATTCTCATGATCCCAGGGCCATCATGGACAGAGGTTATTCCGCTGTGCTGGACAGCGGCGGCAGACTGATCGGGTCCCTGAACCAGCTGGATCCGGGGCAATCCCTGACGATCGTAATGAAAGATGGACAGGCCGACTGTACCGTAACAGAAATAAGGAGGAACAGCCATGACAGCTGAAAAAAACATTACCTTTGAAGAAGCGCTGAAAAAACTGGAAGCGAGCTCAGAAAATCTGAAAAAAGAAAATATCACGCTGGAGGACGCGCTGAAAAACTTTGAGGAAGGAATTGCCTACTATAATCAGTGCAGCGAAATCCTAAACAGCGCGAAACAGAAAATAGAAACCTATTCAAAATAGACAGGAGGGATTACAATGCCTGAATTACTTCAAAAAGAATATAAAGCGCTTATAGAGGACCATATTCTGGATTTTCTTCCGGATGTGGATCACAAGAGCATTACACTCTATGAAGCTATGAAATACAGCCTAACAGCGGGAGGAAAGCGGATCCGTCCTATGCTGCTTCTGGCCGCCGCGGAATTTACAGGCTGTAAGCGGGAAATCGCGGTGCCTTACGCGTGCGCGGTGGAATACATCCACACCTATTCCCTGATCCACGATGATCTTCCGGCTATGGATGATGATCAGCTGCGAAGAGGTCAGCCCACCAATCATATTATCTTCGGTGAGGCTATGGCCATTCTGGCCGGCGACGGTCTTCAAGCCGCGGCCTTTGAAGCTATGACAAAGGATATGTTCCTTTATTTCGATGACGGGGAAAAATTGAAAAAGCGGGTTCGCGCGGCAAATGAGATCGTAAAGGGCTCCGGCTGCCGCGGCATGGTAGCTGGACAAGTAGCTGATATCGAATCAGAGGACAGGGCCTGCTCCGGAGAAATGCTGGATTATATCCATTTGACGAAAACCGCCGCGCTGATTGTAGCAGCCGTAAGAGCCGGCGCTCAGCTGGGCGGGGCTGACGCGGAAACCATGAACAATCTTACGGTTTACGCGGAGAACCTGGGCCTGGCGTTCCAGATCGCGGACGATATCCTGGATGTGGTAGGCAGTGAGGCGGAAATGGGGAAAAAGACCGGAGTAGACTCGGTTAAGAAAAAGTCCACCTATCCCGCTCTCTACGGTTTGGACGCTTCCAGAGACAAGCTGATGGAACTGACAGATAACGCGATTGAAGCCATGAGTTCCTATTATGATAACGCTGAATTCTTTGTAAAACTTGCAAAAGATCTGGCAGTAAGAGGCAAATAAACATGAAAAAACTACTGGAATATAATTTTCCACAGGATCTGAAGCGTATGAGTCTCCAGGACATGGAGCTCCTTTCCTATGAAATACGGGATTTTCTCATCAGCAATATTTCGCGGACAGGAGGACATCTCGCTTCCAATCTGGGAGTTGTAGAACTGTCCATTGCCCTGCACCGAAGCTTTGATACGCCGAAGGACAAGCTGATATGGGATGTGGGACATCAGTCTTATGTTCACAAGATTTTAACAGGACGCGCGGAGGCTTTTCCTACTCTGCGAAAGTTCGGCGGCATGAGCGGATTTCCCAAGGTAAAGGAAAGCGAACATGATCACTTTGATACCGGACACAGCAGTACTTCCATTTCTGTTGCGGCAGGAATGGCAGCGGCCCGGGATTTAGCGAAGGAAACCTATCACATCGCCGCTATTATCGGAGATGGCGCGCTTACAGGAGGGCTGGCCTATGAGGCCCTGAACAATGTAGGCGCTTCCAAGACCAATCTGATTGTTATCCTTAATGACAACGGAATGTCGATCGCGCCCAATACCGGCGGAGTCTCCAGATACCTTGGAAAGCTGCGGAGTTCTCAGAAATATACGGACCTGAAAAAGAAAATCAAGCAGAATGTATCTGAAATACCAGGGATCGGAAAAGGAGTCGTTACAGGAATGCAGCATGTACGGGACTCCCTGAAATATGCCGTCCTTGATGGAATCATGTTCGAAGAACTGGGTTTCAAATATTTTGGGCCTGTTGACGGACATAATATAAGCGAAATGCTTCAGACGCTGGAGCTTGCAAAAGAAGTGGAAGGGCCTGCCTTTCTTCATGTCATTACAAAGAAAGGAAAGGGCTATAAAAGCGCGGAAGAAACGCCGAGCAAATATCATGGAACCGGTCCATTTGACCCAACGACGGGTCTGCAGCAAAGCAGCGGGGCCGCTTCTTATTCTCAGGTTTTCGGAAACAAGCTGACCCAGCTCGCAAAGACAAACAAAAAGATCGTTGCCATATCAGCGGCCATGATCGAGGGAACCGGACTGACCCGGTTCAAGGAGGCTTATCCCAGACGAACCTTTGACGTAGGCATTGCGGAGGCCCACGGGGTAACCTTTGCCGCGGGAATGGCAAGCAGGGGTTATCGTCCGGTTGTCGCCGTTTATTCCACCTTTTTACAGAGAGCCTATGACCAGATTCTGGAGGATGTATGTCTTCAGGAGCTTCCTGTTATTTTCGCTATAGATCGGGCCGGAGTCGTGGGCGCTGATGGAGAGACCCATCACGGTATATTCGACCTTTCCTATCTGAATCATATGCCGGGCATGACCATCCTTGCCCCCGCGGACAAGGAGGAGCTGGAACAGATGCTGGAATACGCGCTTACTCTTTCGGGTCCATGCGCGATACGCTATCCCAGAGGAGAAGCTCATGACCTGGGCTTTCATCAGCCTGTCAGCGGCAGTCTGCTCCTAAGGGAAGGCGCCGATTTAGAGATCTGGGCAGCAGGCAATATGCTTAGCGCCGGATTTCAGGTATGTGAACGGCTGAAAGAAAAGGGAATCGACGCGGGCCTTGTAAATCCTCGCTTTGTGCGGCCCCTGGATAAAAAAGCCATTGAAGCTTCCGCGGCCAGAACAAAACTGCTGGTCACACTGGAAGATAACGTGGTCACTGGCGGTTTTGGCGAAAGCCTCGCGGCCCTGCTGATGGAATCTCCTGTAAAGGTTCTTAACTTCGGATGGCCGGACCAGTTTATTGAGCATGGAAGCTGCGGCCAGCTGTTTGAAAAATATGGACTGGATCCAAATAGTCTTACAGAAAGGATTTGTGAATATATTGAAAAACAGGCTTGATGTGATCCTGGTGGAGCGGGGCCTTTTTCCCTCCAGAGAGAAAGCCAAGGCTTCCATCATGGCTGGAATCGTCTATGTGGATGGGCAAAAAACAGATAAGGCCGGGACCGCGGTAGACGATCAGGCGGAAATTTATATAAAAGAAAATTTATGTCCCTATGTCAGCAGAGGCGGGTTAAAGCTGGAAAAAGCCCTGGAGCTGTTTGGCTTTAATCTGCGTCAGGCGGTATGCATGGATATTGGCGCTTCCACCGGAGGCTTTACCGACTGTATGCTGCGGAAGGGCGCGAAAAAAGTATTTGCTGTTGATGTTGGATATGGACAGCTGGACTGGAAGCTGCGCAATGATTCCAGAGTGATCAACATGGAAAAAACCAATATCCGTTATCTCGATCCTGATACTGTCGATGGGGATCTGGATTTTATCAGCATCGACGTTTCTTTTATTTCGCTCAAGCTGGTTTTCCCTGTAGCGGCTCAGCTGCTGGGACCGGAAGGAAGCCTTGTCTGCCTTGTAAAGCCTCAGTTTGAAGCGGGAAGAGAACAGGTTGGAAAAAAAGGAATTGTCCGCGACCGGAATGTTCACCGGGAAGTCATTGAAAACGTTATCGGATATGGACAGGAAAACGGGCTTTACCCGTGGGGACTTACCTATTCGCCCGTAACCGGAGCGAAGGGAAATATTGAATACCTTTTGTATTTAAAAAAGGAGCCGGCTTTGGAAGCGGTTCCTGTTGATGATGTTGTCTGCTCCTCCCATCAGGAGTTAGAATAAGAAAAAAATGATTTTAGAGTGAAAAGGAGAATCCAAGAATGAAATTATCAGACAAAGTGCTGGCAATGCAGCATTCGCCTATCCGAAAATTCAACCCTGTCGCGCAAAAGGCAAAGGACGCGGGGAAAAAAGTATATCATTTGAATATCGGACAGCCGGATATTGAAACGCCGCCGTGCTTTATGGACGCCATCCGGTCCTTTGATCAGAAGGTGGTGGCCTATGCGGAATCCGGCGGAATCACCGTTCTGCAGGATGCTATTTCTGGTTATTTCCATCAGTATGGAATGGATTATGGAAGAGACAATATGATCATAACCAACGGCGGATCCGAAGCCCTCAGTATGATTTTTATTTCTCTGCTGAATCCAAAGGATGAGGTTTTAATCCCAGAACCATTTTACACCAATTATCACACCTTTGTTACCATGGCGGACGGTGTTGTAGTGCCTATCACCACATCTCCGGAGGAAGGCTATCAGTACGCGGACGCGGATAAAATCGAAGCGTCCATCACGCCGAAAACAAAGGCCATCTGCTGTATCAGTCCTGGAAATCCTACCGGACGGGTACTTACTCTGGATGAAATGAAGCTGATCGGGGAGATTGCCAGAAAACACGATCTCTGGATCATCGCTGATGAGGTTTACAGAGAATTTGCTTATGACAACCGGCAGGTCACTTCCTTTGGTATGCTGAAAGAGCTGGAAGACCGGGTTATTCTTGTAGATTCTGTTTCTAAGCGGTTCTCCGCGTGCGGCGCGAGAATCGGCTGTATCGTTACAAAGAACAGAGAGCTTCTTGATAATCTGATGAAAATCGCGCAAGGCCGGCTCTGCTCCCCGACAATGGATCAGATCGGCGCGGCCGCTTTATATCAGCTTCCCGCTTCTTATTATGACGAAGTACGGGCTGAATATGAGGGAAGAAGAGACGCAGCTTACGAGGAATTGATTAAGATTCCGGGCGTTGTATGTCAAAAGCCGGGCGGAGCCTTTTATCTTACAGCGAAGCTTCCGGTAGACAACGTTGAAGATTTTCTCATGTTCCTGCTGACCGAGTTTGAGGATAACGGGGAAACCGTTATGTTTGCGCCCGCGGAAGGCTTTTACGCTACGCCGGGGCTTGGAAGGGAAGAAATGCGTATTGCGTATGTTCTGAACCGGCAGGATATGGCAAGAGGGGTGGAGCTGATCCGTCTCGGAATCGAGGCTTACAACAGACGATAAAGAATGGATGAATCGTGTCCTGAGAGGCAAAGAAAGCTTCTCAGGGCGCTTTCTATAATAAAACAGGAAAGGACCAGGTAAAAGAATGGCACTATCACCAATGATGCGGCAATATATGAAGATCAAAGAAGAATACCAGGACTGTATTCTCTTTTTCCGTCTGGGGGACTTTTATGAAATGTTCTTTGAAGACGCAAAGAACGTGTCGAGGGAACTGGAATTGACCCTGACGGGGAAAAACTGCGGCTTGGAGGAACGGGCGCCCATGTGCGGCGTGCCCTATCATTCCGCTGACGCCTATATTGCCCGTCTTGTTGAAAAAGGATATAAAGTGGCCATCTGTGAACAGACAGAGGATCCTTCCCAGGCAAAGGGGATTGTAAAAAGAGAAGTAATCCGGATCATTACGCCGGGCACCGTTATCAGCCAGAATATGCTGAAGGAGACAGAAAATAATTATATCGCCTCGGCTTTTGCGGCGGATGGAAAAATCGGGTTTTCCTATTGCGATGTTTCTACGGGAGAGATCTACGCCGCGGAGCTTCCGGCAGAGGACAGCTTTGAAACACTGCTTAATGAGCTGGTAAAGATCCATGCCAGCGAGATTTTGATCAATGAAGACGCTCCGCTGGATCTGGAGGAAATCAAGCTAGTGACAGAGGCGTTTTTTAACCCGCTGGACCCTGGCTATTATAATGAACGGGCTGTCAATGACGCGGTACTGCGCCAGTTCAAGGTAAAAGCCATTTTGGGGCTGGGGCTTTCGGAGGACAGCCCCTCGCTTTACGCGCTGGGGGCTCTGCTTCTTTATCTCCATGAAACCCAGAAAAACAGCTTAGAGCATATTACCTGGCTCCATCTTTATGAGATGGGAAGTCACATGGCGCTGGATAAAGCTACAATTAAAAATCTGGAGCTGACAGAGACCCTTTTTGAAAAGAAGATACAAGGGTCCCTTCTTGGCGTGCTGGACAAGACCTGCACTGCCATGGGGAGCCGGAAGCTGAAGCAGTGGCTCAAGGCGCCGCTCAATAACCCGGAGGAAATCAACAGCCGTCTGGACGCGGTGGAGGTTTTATATGACGATCTGCTGACGCGTAATAATATCCGTGAAAACCTGAAACAGATCTATGATTTTGAGCGGCTCTCCGGCCGGATCGCCTGCGGCAGCGCCAACGGCAAGGATCTGATCGCTCTTCGGAATTCCTGCTCTGTTCTTCCGGAGATCCGATCCGATCTTTCGGGAAGCGGAAGCGTTCTTTTAGAGCAGCTGCGGGCGGATATCCAGGATCTTGGAATAGTCTATGATCTCATCAACCGGGCTATCGTAGAAGAGCCTCCCTTTACCATTAAGGAAGGCGGTATTATCCGGGAGGGCTATTCCAAAGAGCTGGATGATCTGAAGGACTCCATAAAGGACGCTCAGACCTGGATTGCTCAGCTGGAAGGAAAGGAACGGGAACGGACCGGAATCAAAAATCTGAAGGTGGGTTTTAACAAGGTGTTCGGATATTTCCTGGAAATTACAAAATCCTATTACGATCAGATTCCGGATAATTATGTGAGAAAGCAGACCCTGACCAACTGCGAGCGGTTCATCACCCCGGAACTGAAGGAAATGGAAAATCTGGTGCTCAACGCGGAGGTAAAGATTAACCAGATGGAATATGATTTGTTTACCGAAATCCGCAGCCGCATTCAGGAATGGATCCGGGAAATTCAGCAGACCTCCGCCGCTGTTTCCGCGCTGGATGTACTGACCGCCTTTGCTCAGGTCAGCCAGCAAAATGATTATACAAAGCCTATTGTGGACGGCGGCGATCCGATTAAAATACAGAAGGGACGCCATCCAGTCATTGAGCAGACCATTCGCGACGGAATCTTTGTCAGCAATGACCTTTATCTGGATCGGGACAAAGACAGTCTCCTGTTGATCACCGGACCGAATATGGCGGGAAAATCCACATATATGCGCCAGGCGGCCCTGATGGTTCTCATGGCCCAGGCTGGCTGCTTTGTTCCCGCGGAATACGCCCATATCGGCGCGGTGGACCGGATCTTCACCAGAATCGGAGCCGCGGATAACCTGTCTCAGGGACAGAGTACATTTTTTGTAGAAATGAGCGAGCTCGCCTATATCCTCAATTCCGCTACAGAAAAAAGCCTGATCATTCTGGATGAGATCGGGCGGGGAACCAGTACCTATGACGGACTTTCCATCGCGTGGGCCGCCGCTGAATATCTGTGTGAAACGAAAAAACAGGTACGAACCCTTTTTGCCACCCATTATCACGAAATGACCGCGCTGGAAGGTCATATGAAGGGACTGAAAAATCTCAATGTAGATGTGGCGGAGGAAAATGGAAATGTAGTCTTCCTCCATAAAATTGTAGAGGGAAGCGCCAGCCGCAGCTACGGAATTCATGTAGCCAAGCTGGCAGGCGTTCCTTCTGTCCTGCTGCGGCGGGCGGCAGAAAAGCTGAAGGAGCTGGAAAGCGGCGGAGGATCGGATTCCTTTTCCTCCGCTCCCCCAAGACCTCAGGAGCAGGCCCCGCGGGAGGAACAGCAGCTTTCCTTTTTCAGCTTTGCTCCAAATCCCGTAGTGGAACGGCTCAAAAAACTGGATCTGATGAGCCTGACGCCATCCAGCGCTTTTCAGATCCTGGAAGAATTAAAAGAAGCGGCAGAAAGGTAGCTTATTTATGATTCATATTTTAGAAAAAGATGTAGCGGATAAGATTGCGGCGGGAGAAGTTGTCGACCGGCCCCTTTCCATCGTAAAGGAACTGGTGGAAAACTCCATCGACGCGGGCGCTTCATCCATCGCGGTGGAAATAAAAAAGGGCGGGAAAACCTACATCCGGGTCACAGATGATGGATGCGGAATTGAAGAAGACCAGGTGGAGCGGGCATTCCTGCGCCACGCTACCAGCAAGATTCTTCAGGCAAAGGACCTGGAACGCATTGAAACCCTGGGCTTTCGCGGTGAGGCCCTTGCCAGTATTGCCGCTGTTTCCAGAACAGAGATCATTACCAGAACCGGGCAGTCTAAGACCGGTATTCGGCTGGTTATTGAAGGAAGCGTTCCCGCTGAGCGGGAAATGACCGGATGCCCGGAGGGGACTACCCTGGTCGTTCGGGATTTGTTTTATAATACGCCGGCGAGAAAAAAATTCATGAAATCCGACGCGGCGGAAAGCGGAGCGGTTATTGAGTTTGTATCGCAGATCGCGCTGGCGTATCCAAAGCTTAAGATCCGCATGATCAATAACGGAAATCTGCTTTTTTCCACTCCGGGAAAAGGCGACCGGTATAAAAATATCCTGACCGTTTTCAGCCGCGGCATTGGAGATGATCTGATCCCGGTACAGGCCGAAGATGGCCATTTGAGACTGGAAGGCTATATTTCCGGTCCCGGTCAGAGCCGGGCCACCAGGAAACATCAGATTTTCTTTGTCAATGGCCGCATTGTGGACAGCAAGGTGATAGGAAAAGGCATCAGCCAGGCTTATTCCGACAAACTCTTTGAAGGGCGGTTTCCTGTGGCGTTTCTTTTCCTCCATTCCAGACCGGATACTCTGGATGTGAATATTCACCCCAACAAGCGTCAGGTCCGGTTTCATGATGAGGGCGCTGTCACAGAATTCGTCCGGGCGGCGCTTCGGCAGGCGCTCCTTTCAAAGGAATCGATTCCGGAAGTAAAGCAAAAGGATATTTTTAAAACGCCTCTTGCTGAAAAAAAAGACGTACCATGCCAGCGCTTTGCGGAGACAGCGGCTTCCGAAGCGGTCATGCGGCAAAGGGCGGAAAAGGAAGAACAGGTTGATATAAAAAAATTATTGTCAAGTTTAAGGCAGGAAGAAGAAAAGAGAGCGCCTGTCTTAAAGGAGGAGACGCTTTCTTACAAAACGGATGGGGAAGCGCCCGGCCAGCTTTCCTCCGCGGCGGTGAAGACGCCGGAGCCAACGCCGGAACAGACCAGGAAAACCCCTCCGCCCTTTGATTTTGATGATCTGACCATTACCGGCTCTATCTTCGGAACTTATATTACAGCCATTGATGACGATAACTTTTACCTGATCGATCAGCACGCGGCCCATGAGCGGATTTTCTTTGAGCGGCTCATGGCGCAATACCGCGCCAGCGAAAAGCATAGACAGCCTATTATGATACCGATTATGCTGGATATTTCCTACCCTGCGGCTCAGGAACAGGAGGACTGGAGCAACGCCCTCGCACGGATGGGATTTCTGGTAGAAGAATTCGGTCCAAAGACCTGTATCGTAAAAGAGATCCCTGTGTTTATGGGACTGGAGGAAGCGGAACAGTTTCTTAAGGATTTTACGGACAAGGCCGCGGAAGGCGTCCATCTGGATAATATTCCCGCTGTGGAAAAGCTTACAATGCGTTCCTGCAAAAGCGCTGTAAAGGCGCGTGATTATCTGAAGGACAGTGAGATCCGGCAGCTGATGGAGGATCTGAAAAAGTGCGAAAATCCTTTTTCCTGTCCTCACGGCAGGCCTACCTTTATAAAAATGACACAATATGAAATAGAAAAAATGTTTAAGAGAGTATGATAAAGGATATTATAGCAGTAGTCGGCCCTACGGCCGTTGGAAAAACGGAATACGCCATCCAGCTGGCCCGTCAGCTGGACGGAGAGATCGTCTCATGCGATTCCATGCAGCTTTACAAATTTATGAATATTGGAAGCGCCAAGCCCACCGAAGAGGAGCGGGCCATGGCGCCTCACCATCTGGTGGATGAGATCGATCCGCGTCAGGATTTTTCCGTGGCACAGTATCAGCGGCTGGCGCGAGCGGCCATTGCGGATATTTGTAAAAGAGGAAAGCTTCCGATTGTTTCAGGAGGTACCGGCTTATATCTCAATTCGATCCTCTATGAGATGGATTTCAGCGCCCCGCCCCGGCAGGACGGCTATCGGAAGGAGCTGGAAAGGCTGGCGGAGACCCAGGGCAGCGAAGCGCTTCATCAGCGGCTTGCCCAAAAGGATCCGCGGGCCGCGGAGCGTATCCATCCCAACAATATAAAAAAGGTGATCCGGGCGCTGGAAGCTGTGGAGTCCACCGGGGAGGGAATACGGCCTTTTTCACAGGCGGCGAAGCCGGCCGCTGATTATAGACCCTTTCTCATAGGACTTACAAGGCAGCGAAGCCAGCTTTATGACCGGATCAACAGACGGGTAGAGCTGCTGATGGAGCAGGGCCTTCTGGAAGAAGTGCAGGGACTTTTGGACATGGGGCTTACAGAGGAGCACATCTCTATGAAGGGGATCGGCTACAAGGAATTGATCGCGTATCTCAAGGGAGAATACGGATTGGAGGAGGCTGTTGCAAAAATACAGCAAAATACACGGCATTACGCAAAAAGACAATTAACTTGGTTCCGCAGATATGATAAAATAGAATGGTTCAATTTATCACAGTATGAAACCAGTGAAAAAGCGTTGAAGGATATGATAGAATGGCTGAGAAAAAACAGATAAAGCTTCACAATAAAAGCAGCAGACCGGATAATGTCGTCATGAAGGAGCAGGAGGTCATTCGGCAGTGTCAGGAGATTGAAGGAGAGCTTCCCGGATTTTTAAAGGGCTTTTTCGCCTATCTCAGGGGAAATGTACTGCCCATGACCAGACTTGCGTATCTGCAGGATATCCGTTTTTTCTGCGGTTATCTGGTTCGGGAAACCAGCCTGACCCGCGCAAAAGCCATGGGGGAGATCACGGCTTCCGAATTTAACGCCATCCGGGCGGTAGACGTCAATGCTTTTATCGACTATTGCAGAAGATATGAGGTGGAAACGGATCACGCGGTTATTATTCATGAAAACAACAATAAAACCCTGGCCCGGAAGAAATCTTCCGTCTCTGTTATGTTCAAGCAGCTTTACCGCGACGAGATCGTAACAAAAAATATTACAGACGGGTTTGACCCCATCCGGGTGCCAAAGTCTTCGGAGCGGGAGATCAAGGCCCTTCAGGATGATGAGGTTATGGTCATGCTGGACGCTGTTTCCACCGGAAGTCATCTGACAAAGAAGGAACGCCAGTTCTGGGAAAAAACAAAAAAGCGGGATAAGGCCATACTGATTTTATTTCTTACCTACGGGCTGCGGCTTTCCGAGCTGCAGCAGCTGAATGTTTCCTCCTTTAATTTTTCAAGGGGAGAATTCACTATCTACCGAAAGAGGGGGAAGGAATCTAAAATGCCTTTAAACCTTTCTGTGACCCAGGTGCTTTCCGATTACATAGAGGGAGAAAGGGCCGCTGACGAAACGCTGGCCGAAGAGCACCGCGACGCTCTGTTTCTGTCTCTCCAGGGAAAACGAATGACCGAGCGGCAGATACGGGAGCTTGTAAAAAAATACACCTCCATCGGCCTTTCCACCTCCAGAAGCGCCGGCTACAGCCCTCACAAGCTGCGGGCCACAGCCGCTACCAGCCTGATTGGGCGCGGAAACTCGATCTACGATGTGCAGGCGCTTTTAGACCATGAGCAGGTCACCACTACACAGCTGTACGCTTCTCATAAAATGAATGTAAAACGGGATCTGGTAAAAGATATGGAGTGGGAACTGGAACGAACCGGAAAGAAAAAATAGGATTTAAGAAAAAAGTAAGAAACCGTTTATGATAATGACAAAATTTGAGTGTATGATTTCTAGAAAGGAATTGAGAGGGAAATGAAAAAAAAGGAATTTATCTGCGCCTGTGCAGCAGCTTCATTATTAATTGGTAATTTCGCGACCGCGTCCCCTGTATCCGCGGTGGATTATTCCTTTATCCAGAAAGTAGAATCTCTGCAGTATGATCAGGAATTCCAGCAGGAGCTGCAGGAAGAAAAAGAAATCGCGAAAGGAAAGCCGGATACCAGCTGGTTCGATCCGGAGGATAAAAAGCAGGAATATGAAATCAGTACCGAACAGGAGCTTTTTGGCTTCGCGAAGCTGGTAGGGACAAGAAAGCTGGACTGGCAGACAAATGAGGTCTATACGTTTAAGGATATTACCATCAAGCTGACCGACGATATCAAGCTTACCCGGGCCTGGACGCCCATTGGCTCTTCCGAGGCCTATCCATTCGAAGGAACTTTCGATGGAAACGGACATACGGTTTCAGGCATTAAAATAAAAGGATCGACGGACGATAATCAGGGCTTTTTTGGATATGTCAGCGGAAAAGTCCGCAACCTTAACCTTTCCGGCTCTATCGAAACCACTGGCAGCAACGCGGGGGGAATTGCGGGAACTCTGATCCCGGGAGCGGTGATAGAAAACTGTACCGCTCGGATCAATGTGACCGGACACGATAAAGTAGGCGGAATCGCGGGTGAGAGCACCTCCGCGCTTGTATACGGATGCGGCCACAGCGGAAACGTAAAAGGAAATGTAAAGGTTGGCGGAGTGGTAGGCGAAAACTGGAACGGGCAGATCCAGCAGTGCTCCAATGAGGGTACGGTAACGTCCGAGGGCAAAGGCGTCGGGACTTATGGAACCGGAGGCGTAGCCGGCAGATCTGTCGCGAAGGACGCTCTGATAAAGGAATGCTATAATAAGGGAAATGTGGTTTCCTCCAACGAGTGTGCCGGCGGAATCGTAGGATATACCAATGCGGAGGGCTCCACCGTAATCAGCTGCTATAACACAGGGATCATTTCCGGTCCGGAAAATGCCGCGTCTCCTTATGGGTATGTCGGAGGTATTGTCGGCAGCATTGGAGAAAACGGTGTCAAGCTTCAAAATTCCTATAACGCTGGCGTTGTAAAAAATGGGAAATACACCGGAGGCGTTCTGGGAAATTATACGGCAGATTTTTATTCAAAGCTGGAAAGCTATGTAAGCAATAACTACTACCTGGAAAGCACTTCTGATAAAGCCGTAGGAAAAGAAAAAGAAGATACAGGGCGCCGCAGCTATTCGGAAACGGCCGCGGCAAAATCAGAAGGGGATATGCGGAGCACCAATATGGCCTCTCTGCTTGGAACCGCGTTCCGTCCTGATACGGATGGTATGCACGGCGTCAACAACGGCTATCCGATACTGGACTGGCAGGAGGATACGACTGTAGACAAATCCGATCTGCTGGGTGAAATGAAGATCAATTATAAAAAGGAATTCAAAGCGTTTTTGGATAAATACCCTTACGGAGTGAACCGCGGCGAATCCATCATACAGCTGGCAAATCCTCAGCTGTTCTTTGAAAACATATTGTCTAATATAGAAGCGCGGCAGGAAAAAGGAGAATAATATGCGGCAGAACACATATCAATTACTGACAAAGGAATTACAGATCGATCCAAAAGTACTGGACCTGGTTTCTCAGGCAGAAGATGAAATCCGGGAAGAGTTCGAAATATTGGATGATATTATGGCTTACAACCAATATAAAGTTTTAACCGCTTTTCAGGAAAATCGCATCAGTGATACGCATTTCGCCTGGAATACAGGTTATGGCTATGACGACGCGGGCAGAGAAGCTCTGGAACGGGTCTACGCGGATATTTTTAAAACCGAGGCGGCGCTGGTGCGTCCCATCATTGTAAACGGAACTCACGCGCTGACACTGACCCTTACAGGGATTCTGCGTCCCGGCGATGAATTGATTTACTGTACCGGAGCGCCTTATGATACATTGGAAGAGGTAATCGGCATAAGAGGGCAGGGGAAGGGCTCTCTGGCGGAATTCGGTGTCAGCTATAAACAGGTGGAACTGACAGAAGACGGCGATATCGATCTGACAGCCCTGAAAAACGCGATTTCTCCCAAGACCCGGATGGTTACGGTACAGCGCGCTACCGGGTATGGCTGGAGAAAAGCGATCACAATCGATCAGATTGGAAAGTGGGCTGATTTTGTACATAGTGTTAATCCGGATATTATCTGTATGGTGGATAACTGCTATGGAGAATTTCTTGATACAAAAGAGCCGACCCAGGTTGGAGCTGATGTACTGGCGGGCTCCCTGATTAAAAATCCTGGCGGCGGCTTAGCTCTTACTGGAGGGTATATTGCCGGAAGAAAAGACCTGATCGACAATATTTCCTACCGCATGACCTCTCCGGGAATCGGCGGGGAATGCGGCCTTACCTTTGGCCAGACCAGAACCATGTTTCAGGGGCTTTTCATTGCTCCTAAGACCGTAAATGGAGCGGTTAAAGGAGCGGCGCTCTGCGCGAAGGTTTTTGAAAAGCTGGGATATGATGTGTGTCCAAAGGCTTTTGAAAAGCGCAGCGATATTATTGAGGCTGTAAAGCTGGGAAGCCCGGAAGCGGTGGTCGCTTTTTGTGAAGGAATCCAAGCCGCGGCGCCGATCGACGCCTATGTAAAGCCGATTCCATGGGATATGCCGGGTTATGAGGATCAGGTTGTCATGGCCGCGGGCGCTTTTGTTCAGGGCTCTTCCATTGAGCTGAGCGCTGACGCTCCGATTCGCCCTCCATATATCGTATATTTCCAGGGAGGACTTACTTACGAACATTCCAAGTTCGGAGTCATCAAAGCGCTGCAGACGCTATATGAAAAAAAGCTGGTTACAATATAAAAATACCAGTTCTGTGTAAAAAACTGTAGGATGTATATGAACAAACGAAGAAAAGAGAAACTGCATAAAAAAGTAAAGATGATCAGCACGATCCTTAAATTTGCGCTGCTTATTTTTATTATAGTCGGCTTACCGCTGTATATTTATTTTTGTCAGCCTGAGCTGATCGATAATATGTCCAGTCTGGAAAATGTAAACGCGTTTTTCCGCCAATACCGGGCACAAAGCATATTTGTGTACATTGGCGCCCAGATTATGCAGATTGTTATCTGTGTCATACCCGGACAATGGCTGCAGCTTGCCGCCGGCTATATGTACGGTTTTTGGCTGGGCTTTCTCTTTTCGCTCATTGGCGCGGCAATCGGTTCTATTGTCACATATTATCTGGCAAAGCTGCTGGGGCATGACGCTATGCATCTTATTTTCGGAGAGGAAAAAATCAATTCCTTTATTCGAAAGCTCAACAGCAAAAAGGCAATCGTTGTCGTTTTTCTTATCTTTCTGATACCGGGTGTCCCTAAGGATCTCTGCAATTACGCGGCAGGTATCTCAGAAATGAAATTAAAGCCGTTCCTTGTGGTTTCGCTTGTCGGACGAAGCCCCGGCATGATGGGAAGCCTTTTAATCGGACGCCAGATCGAGGCGGGACAATATACGGGAGCGGTTGTTATCGCTGTAATCGCGGTACTTTTATGTATCATAGGAATTATCATGCGAAAGCGGCTGACCGGCTGGCTGGACAAAGCCTATGATAAGCTTTACAAATAGGGAGAACAGAATATGAAGCAAAATCTCAATTATATTTTATATGGTGTCGCTTTGATCATTATACTGATTCCCATTGCTCTGGAGCAGACGGGAAAGGCTGTAGGACAGCCCGCGGAAACAATCCTGCTGTCCTGCGGGGTGCTGCTTCTCGTGCTTGGGAAAATTTGCTCTATTATAAAAAAGAAGAGGGCGGAGGATGTACCTGGAACGTCCGTTTTTCAGGATGTGATTATCATCGCCTGCCTGCTGGCCATGCTGATCTGGATGATTATAAAAGGCTAGCGGCGTTAAGAATAGCAGAATAAAGCGCAAAGACATGTGTACAGGAAAAGACATGTCTTTTTCTTTTGTTAAAAAAGCCCTCAAGAGAGAACAAATGTTTGAAAAAGCTCTTGACAAAGAATATATGTTCGTGTATTATAAAAATACAAAAAAGAACAAACGTTCAGAAAGGGTGGTAAGAGCCATGACAAACACAAGAAAAAAGAAAAAATACAGAATCAAATCCAGAGTAAGATTTACTATATTTATCATGGTTTTACTGCTGATGACCATTACCGCGGCCAATGCGGTTCTTGGATTTTCTGACGCGGACGGATTAACAGAACAGGAATATATACAGGTCCAGGTAAAATCCGGTGATACGTTATGGTCTATCGCGGATGAATATATGCCTGAAGATATGGATCGCCGCGAATCGGTTCATATAATAAGCTCTGCGAACGATGTTCACGCGTCTCAGCTTTATCCGGGACAGATTCTGGACATTCCGGTTCAATAAGATCGGCCTCAGATTCAATAAGATCGGTCTCAGAGCTTACAGACTGCTCGGAACAGCAGTTGAGGTGGATTGTATTGGTAAAAAGTTGTTAAATCTCCAAAGCCTGAGGATATACAGGTCCAGCTGTTGATATAAAATGGCTTAAAACGGAAAAGAGAGGCTCACAATTTAGTATGGTTGTTTAAAAAAGAAATTCCCTAAACCAATATTTATATGACTTATTTGAAAAAAGATTCCGGATTGCCAATTGTCCGGACTTTTTTCATAATGGGTCAAAAGATTCAAGGAACACATGTGGCAGCTAGAAAGCAGCGCTTAGGAGCGCCATACAACGTCTTATTCGGTTTTGATTTTATAACTATTCCGAAAATTATGATTTTAGGAATAGTTATGTCTATGGCGAAGAGGCCCTTCCACCGCAGGATCATTTGGCGGTTTGCAGCTATGGATCATCAATATAAAGCCCATAAAAGAACAAAGTCGGCTTTGCCGATTTATGTTCAGCGGTAGACTTTGTTGATATTCCGGAAATATCGAAAACGATATTTCCTACATAATAAAAAAACGCGTCTTGATGATTTTTTGCAAGACGCGTTTTTTTTTAATTATTTTCTTTCATAAGTCAAGGTATATCCATTCTGCTCCATGACCAGAGTATCATTATCGAAGGATATCTGTTTTGTCACATCTTTTCCACCGGAGGTATAAGTGATGGTATACTGTCCGTTTTGCTCCAGCCAGGTTCCTAATCCGGAGACGCCCTCTACATCCAGGGTCACTTTCCCATCGCTTTCAAAACACAAAACCGGGACTTGTTTTACATCCGCCGATTTCATATAATCCGCCGCGCTGATCTCTTCATTTCCGGCCGCAATCCGGGTCATTTCCCAGGTGCCGGCAATAGCGCCATTTCCTCCTTTTTCTTGTCCACTGCCGCAGGACGTAAAAAGAAAGCATAAAATCAGAGCCGGAATAATAACGATCCTTTTTGATCTCAGTTTATGATACATACGCTTTTACTATTTTCCTTTTTTCTCCCTTTTAGCCTTTGCTTCCTGATAAAGCTTGACCTCATCTTCTGTTTCCGGCGTGTATTCCGGTACGCTTTGCGGCCGTCCATTCTTTCCCATGCAAACCATTGTAAAATAAGCGGACAGGGCTTTTTCCGGCTTACTGTTGGCTTCCAGGTCTTCGGATTCTACATTTACAAAGACTTCCATAGAAGAACGTCCTACATAGACGATGGATGCTGTGCAGGTTACTAAAGCTCCTACAAAAATTGGAAGATGAAATTCCAGCTCGTCTACCCGGGCGGTTACGCAGTTTGCCTTGGCATATTTCATGGCAACGGCTCCCGCGGCTGTATCCATAAATTTCATAATTTCACCGCCATGTACATTTCCGGCTACATTAGCCTGATGCGGCAGCATTACCTGACTCATAACGATTTGATTTCTAATGTTCATTTCTTTTTTTCCTCCTTATTTTTTACATTTCTGCAGCTATTGCAAGGCTTACAGTGAATCCAGATAGCTTTGCAGGATCAGCACCGCAGCCTGTTTGTCGATTACTTTTTTTCGTTTGCTTCTGCGCACGTCAGCTTCGATCAGGACTTTTTCAGCCATAACCGTAGTGAAGCGTTCATCCTGATAGACCAGTTTGACATTCCCCATTGCGGAGCTTCTCAGCTTGTTTTCCAGCATGGTCTTAAATTCATATACTTTTTCGGTCTGGATGCTGTCTGTACCATCCAGCTTTTTGGGAAGTCCAATGACGACTGTATCACAATCATGCTCCCGAATCAAATCCAGGATCTTTCCTGTGTCCTTTCGGATTCCAACTCGCTGAATTGTTGTGATTCCCTGCGCGGTAATAAGCAGAGGGTCGCTGACCGCTACGCCGATGGTTTTATCACCTACATCAAGCGCCATTTTTTTCATAAAGCTGTGCCTCCTGTTTTCTCCCTTTTTAGCCGGGCTATCGCAGAAAAATAGCGGACCTGAAAAATACACGGCCCGCTTAATTCTATTTTTCTTATTATGGTTTATTTACCGAGATATGCCTTGATCAGTTCCTCTACCAGATCATCACGCTCAATGTGACCAATAATGTTTCTGGCATTATTATGGCTGGTAATATAGGAAGGGTCTCCTGACAGGATATATCCTACCATTTGGTCGATCGCGTTATAGCCTCTTTCTTCTAAAGCGTCGTACACAATATTCAAAATTTCTTCTATCGTTCGCTGCTCGATCTTATCAAAATTGTCGTACATTCTAGTTTGTCTGTCCATGGTATGTACCTCCTTACCGTCTCTCATTTTGATTATACACTTTTATACAGTGAAGTACAAGAGCTTTTGGTCAACTTCACAAAGACTTAACAAACATTTTACATGTTAGTATACATAAAACTTTTATAGTAGGCTTTCGGCAACACGGAAAGCTTCATCGATCTTGGAAGCGTCCTTGGCGCCGGCCTGGGCCATGTCCGCTTTACCGCCGCCGCCACCGCCGGCTGCCGCCGCAATGGTTTTGATCATCTTCCCCGCGTGATAGCCCTTATCCAGAAGATCATCTGTAAGAGACACGAGGAAAGTAACCTTTTCGCCGTTTTGAGCGGCAAATACCATAGCTACATTTTTATTATCCTTCTTGATATCGTCTGAAAGTGCCCGAAGATCATTGATGCTGTAGTCCTTAAAGGATTTCGTCACCAGTTTAACCCCGTTGATTTCTTTCGCTTCTTCCAGCATCTGGTTCAGGGCGCTTCCCATAGCGTTCTTTTTGAATTCTTCCAGCTCCTTTTTGAGGGTTTTCACTTCATCTGTAAGAGAAGCTACTTTGTTCAGCAGTCCGCTCTGGTTGGTTTTCAGCGCCTTAGCGGCTTCCGCAAGGGTAGCTTCGGCTTTGTTTGCCTGTTTCAGGATCCCCGCTCCTGTAATGGCTTCGATTCTGCGCACTCCCGCGGCGACGCCGGATTCAGAAAGAATCTTGAACGCTCCGATCTGGCCGCTGTTTGCCACATGGGTTCCTCCGCACAGCTCCTTACTGTAGTCGCCAATGGATACAACGCGGACAACGTCACCGTATTTTTCGCTGAACAGACCGATAGCGCCCTCTTTTTCCGCTTCCCCGATGGCCATTTCCCTGGTGGAAACATCAATAAAATGGCTGATTTTATCGTTTACTATCGCTTCTACCTTTTCCAGTTCTTCTGCGGTCATGGCCTCAAAGTGGTTAAAGTCAAAGCGAAGCGCGTCCGCGGTAACACTGGAGCCCGCCTGCTGAACGTGTTCCCCCAGAACCTCCCGCAAAGCCCTGTGAAGCAAATGGGTAGCCGTGTGGTTTCTCGCAGTGCTGTTTCTGTTTGGCGCCGCTACCAGACAGGTAACCTGGTCCCCTGAATGGAGTTCTCCCTTTTCCACTTTTATTTTATGTGCGAAAACATTCTGGAATTTGGTTACTTCCAGCACTTCCGCAGCAAAGCTGTCATTATAAATCATACCAACGTCACAGGCCTGTCCTCCGCTTTCCGCGTAAAACGGAGTTTTGTCCAGAGTGATCCTTCCGGTATCCCCTTCCTTCAGGCCGCTGAGAGGCTGTTTGTCCCAGAACATGGCCTGTACGATGCCGGTATCAACCACCGTTTCATATCCTGTAAACTGGGTTTTTCCCTCAAACATAACATCCGCGGCCGCTTCTTCCCAGCCCGCATCTTCATTGGACTTCTGGGCTTCTCTCGCCTTTCTCTTCTGCTCCTGCATATGGCTATTAAAGCTTTCCACATCCGCGGAGCATCCCTGTTCTTCCAGAATCTCCTGAGTCAGCTCCAGCGGGAAGCCATAGGTATCGTGAAGCTTGAAGGCTTTTTCGCCGTCCAGTACCGTTTCGCCGTTTTGCTTCATTTCAGAGACATATTCTTCAATAATATTCATTCCCTGATCGATGGTAGCGCTGAATTTTTCTTCCTCGATCTTAATAACCTTTTTGATATATTCCCGCTTTTCCTCCAGCTCAGGGTATGCTTTTCCGGAAATTTCAATTACTCTTCCGCAGAGCTCAGAAAGGAACGCTCCCTGGATTCCCAGCAGCTTCCCGTGCCGCGCGGCTCTTCTCAGAAGTCTTCTCAGGACATAACCTCTTCCTTCATTACCCGGAATGATCATGTCAGCGATCATAAAGGTAACGGCGCGGAGGTGGTCTGTAATGATCCGAATGGAAACATCCGTCGGCGCTTTTCCGTTCTGATATTCTACGCCGGCCTTTTGCGCTACACCGTCCAGAACATAGCGGACGGTATCAATATCAAAGATGGAATCGACGCCCTGCATAATTGTAGCAAGACGCTCCAGTCCCATACCCGTATCAATGTTAGGATGGGCCAGATCGCTGTAATTCCCGTCGTCATCCTTTGAGAACTGTGTAAATACATGATTCCAGAACTCGATATAGCGGTCACAGTCGCAGCCCGGCTTACAGTCCGGTTTGCCGCATCCGTATTCTTCGCCCCGATCAAAGTAGATCTCAGAGCATGGACCGCATGGACCGGTGCCGATCTCCCAGAAATTATCATCTTTTCCCAGACGGACGATTTTCTCTTCCGGAAAACCAGCTACATCCTTCCAGATGTTATAGGCTTCATCATCCTCTTCGTATACTGTAACCCACAGCCTGTCCTTAGGAAGGTCCAAAACCTGTGTAATAAATTCCCAGCCCCAGGTAATGGACTCTTTTTTGAAATAATCGCCGAAGGAAAAGCTTCCCAGCATTTCAAAAAAAGTACCGTGTCTGGAGGTATATCCCACATTTTCGATATCTCCTGTTCTCAGGCATTTCTGACAAGTAGTCATCCGTTTGGAAGGCGGAGTTTCCAGTCCCGCGAAATAAGGCTTCAGCGGGGCCATACCTGAATTTATAAGAAGTAAGCTCTTATCCTTTTCCGGTATAAGAGAAAAACTCTTTCTTTTATAATGGCCTTTTGATTCGTAAAAGTTCTGGAAGGCCTCTCTGATTTGGTTAAGTCCAAGCTTTTCCATACTATACTTTTTCCTCCTGATTTTATTAAACAATTACCCTTTATTTTACAATATAAACTTTGTATTTGCAAGGTGCCCTGGGTTATTTTATGTATTTTACCCGGCCCGGGTCATAATATCCTCTGGCTTCTGGCTCCTGTGCCGGAACGCCTACCGCGATAACCGCGTAAGGAACGCTCGTTACCTTCAGCAGCTCCTGCGCTTTTTCAACCCGCTGCTGGATCGGGTACATTCCGCACCAGCAGGTTCCATATCCCAGATCCTGCGCCTGCAGAAGAATATTTTCCGCTGCCGCTCCGCAGTCCTGAGGCCAAAAGCCGCTGCAGACCCCCGTCTGTGTATCCGGCAGAGCGCAGACAGCAATGGCCGCGGAAGCTGTCCGCATCATCCGTGCGTAAGGGCTGATCTGTGTGATCTCCTCCATAATCTCGCGATTTTGAATAACGACAAATTCCCAGGGACGCGTATTTCCGGCACTGGGCGCCATCATGGCGGCTTCCAGCATTAATTGGATATGATCATCAGGAATTAGGATTCCCTCTTTATATTTCCGTATACTTCTTCTTTTCCGGATCGCTTCTGTTACGTTCATAGTATCCTCCTGTACTTACTCTGAGCTTATTATATACTTACAAGACGGTCAGCGCAAACAAAAAGCCGCGTTTTTTCCGCGGCCTTTGTTTTCAATGTTTAAAAGGATTCTTTCTTCAGCTGCTCCAGGATTCCGTCGTCATGGTCCAGGTCTTTTCTGGTCATGCCCAGTATTTCATAATCCCGCATTCTCTCCCACAGCCTGTCTTTATCCAGTTCATTGGAAAGCTTCATTTACATCACCTCCGTCAATTTGTCCGCGACATCTTTTAAATCGTCCACCGTATCCCGCATACTTCTTTGAATATGGCGCTGATCCCGGTCAGGCATTAACATATACACGGACATAAAAACTGCCGCTCCGGCAATTCCCATGCCAACCGCGCTGCTGCAAAATTTACCCATTGTCTGGTCCTCCTTTTCTATAATATAAATTTAGTATTCCCGCGCGGACCGGAGCTTTATGCTGGCAATGATATTGAAACGCAAAATTTCTACTACTTAAATAGCTTTCTTATCAGACGAATTATAATATAAAAAAAGGCGACTATTATAAGTACTGTGATAATAAAATTGATTGGAATGTTAGCCATGGTAAATCTCCTTTCTGTTACAATACTATAGTTTTTAGATTTTATCATAAATCATCTTACCTATGAAAATCACAACTGCCAATTGCGCCCCCTCAATTGTCAATTCCAACCAAGTACCATCAAAATCATCTTATTGACGACACCTAAAACAGTTTTCTTATAAGACAGATTATAACATAACAAATGCCCCTTTATATATGTTAGACGCAAAATGACATAAAAAGTTTCAAATTTTTTCGAAAAATATTTTAGAAAAATTAAGCGGTTAGCATCCCTGAGCAGGCCGGAGCTTTATGCTGGCAATGGCTTTTCGATACGAAAGTTCTTGCATCCTTATTCTTCCTGTGTTATACCAAAAGAAACGAATTTTTTTAAAGCTTTGAGGTTAATTATGGAAAAAAAATTGTTAGGAAATACAGGGCTTGAGGTGACGCCTGTCGGCTTTGGCGTCCTTACTGTGGGAAACACGCAGCTGGATCTTCCTCTTGCGGAAGGCGCGGAGGTGCTTCGCTACGGACTGGAAAAGGGAATTAATTTTTTAGACACAGCCCAATATTACGAAACCTACCCGTATATCCGGGAAGCGCTGAAGGGTACGGATTTTCACCCTGTTATCTGTTCAAAATCCCTGGATCTGACCTACAGTCAGATGGAATACGCCATCCAGGAAGCCCTGCGGGAGATGGAGCTGGAGACCATCGATATTTTTCTGCTCCATGAAGTAAGAAGCGGTTCTGACTGGGATGACCGGGCAGGCGCATGGAGATGCCTTCAAGACGCGAAAGCGGCAGGTCTTGTAAAAGCCATTGGAGTTTCTACCCATCATGTAGATGTTGCCATGCGAATAGCCTCTGTTCCGGAAGCCGATGTTCTCTTCCCGCTTATTAATTTCAAGAGCCTTGGAATACGCAAAGGCGACGGTCCGGGGACAAAGGAGGAAATGGCCGAAGCCATCAAGGCAAACGCCATGGCGGGAAAGGGCGTCTTTGCCATGAAAGCCTTCGGCGGCGGAAATCTGACCGGCTCTTATGTAGAAGCCTTAGATTATGTCAAAAATCTTGAAGGCGTGGTTTCTATCATGATTGGGTTTGGAAAAAAAGAAGAAATCGACCGAATTGTAGAATACGCGGAAGGCCGTCTTGCGGAGGATTATGTTCCGGATATTTCAAAGAAGAAAATCCATATCGATCAGGGAGACTGTGAAGGCTGCGGCGCCTGTATCCAGCGTTGCCCGAACCGGGCGATTTTTCGAAATGAAAACGGACTGGCTCAGGTGGATCACAGCGTCTGCCTTACCTGCGGCTACTGCGCTCCGGTCTGTCCAGTCCGGGCGATCATCTTGTTCTAGTTTACATAATAATTTTATGGAAGCTAATCGATGAATCCGCCTCCCACAACACATCCATCGATATAAAATACAATCGACTGTCCCGGGGTGGCCGCCCGCTGCTTTTCTTCAAAAACAGCTTTTACTCGTCCTCCGGGCAGTTTTTCTATTACCGCGGGAGACGGCTTCGCGGCGTAGCGTATCTTTGCCAGAACCCTTTTCCCTTCCAGAAAATCCGGCATTTGGCTTCCATCTGAGGAAGGAAAAAAACAGTCTGCGCAAATTACTTCCCGGGAAAAAAGCTCTTCATGATCCCCCAGTGTTATATTTCCTGTTTTCGGATCCAGCTTTGTAACAAAAACCGGCTTTCCGAATGTGACGCCAAGGCCCTTTCTCTGTCCGATGGTATAGCAGGCAAGTCCCTTATGTCTTCCAAGGATCTCCCCCTCCTTATTGATAAAGTTTCCTTCTTTCAGGTCAAAGCCTTTCTCCTTTATGTATTGAATATAGTCCAGGTCTCGCGGAAGAAAACAGATCTCCTGGCTGTCTTTTGCCTCAGCGTTGGACATATGCCCGCGGCGGGCGATTTCTCTGGCCGCTTCCTTATCCGCCATTTCGGAAAGAGGCAGCAAAAGCCGCTGGATAACAGAAGACGAAAGACGATACAGCATATAAGACTGGTCTTTCTTCTGACTTGCCGCCTGCCTGATGGTCCACCCCAGCGCCGGATCAAAGCCAGTCCGCGCGTAATGGCCAGTGGCAATGTGAAAGGCGCCCAGCCGGTCCGCTTCCTGAATCAGTACGTTGAACTTTACCGCCGGATTGCAGAGGATACATGGATTAGGCGTTCTGCCAGACAGATATTCCCGGCAGAAATTGTCGATGACAGTTTCCTCAAAGATCTGATGCGTATTCCGGTAAACGAACGGAATTCCTATTTGTGAAGCGACGCGTTCCGCAGCGTCTTTTCCCTCCTGATTTCCTTCTGAAATATCGAAATAAAGTCCGGTCACCTGATAGCCGTTTTCCCGCAACAACAAAGCAGCGGTAGTACTGTCTACTCCGCCGCTTAATCCTAATATCACTTTCTTTTTATCCAGTGAACGCTCCATTTTATTCTTCCTCTGGAATGTCGTGATGATCCTCTTCCTCTTCGTTTGGATCAAAACCTTCCAGTCCCTTATAGGTCTTTCCGTTCTTCTGCGCGTAGTCATAAATGGCAGATTTGATAGCGTGATCAGCCAGAACAGAACAGTGAACCTTAATAGCGGGAAGTCCGCCCAGTTCGTCAATAATCTGCTTGTTGGTCAGTTCCAGCGCTTCGTCGATGGTCATACCGATTATCATATCGGTAGCGACACTGGAAGAAGCGATTGCGGAACCGCATCCAAAGGTTTTGAACTTCGCGTCTGTAATCTTATCATCTTCCACAGTAATGGAGATCTGCATCATATCGCCGCATACCGGGCTTCCATAAGTACCAACGCCGTCAGCGTTTTCGATTTCTCCAACATTATGTGGATTCATGAAGTGATCCATTACTTTATCGTTATACATGTTTGCCATGTTATTACCATCCTTTCTTGCTTGATACTGATGAAATTTCTCTTAATTTATTTACCACTTTTGTCAGGGTTGAAACAACATAGTCGATATCTTCCTTCGTCGTCATATCTCCCACTGTCATACGCAAAGTACCGTGGATTCGTTCTACCGGAATGCCCAGCGCTGACAGCACGTGCGATGGTGTCAGAGACGCCGATGAGCAGGCGGATCCTGTGGAAACCGCAATGCCGTTCATATCCAGGTACAGCAGCATCGCTTCCCCTTCGATGTATTCAAAGGTAAGATTCGCGTTTCCCGGATGTCTGTGCTCCATAGAGCCGTTTACATAGACATTCTCAAGGTTTTTCTGTATTTCTTCAATCAGATAGTCTCTCATTTGAGAGGAATGTCTGATATGTTCTTCAAGGCCTGTACGCGCCAGTTCCGCCGCTTTTCCGAACCCGACGATGCCCGCCGTGTTTTCGGTCCCGGCTCTCTTTTTACTTTCCTGAGCGCCGCCGTGCAGATAGTTGGAAATACGAACGCCTTTATGGGTGTATAAAGCGCCGACTCCCTTTGGCCCGTATATTTTATGCGCGGACATAGAAAGCATATCTACGCCCAGTTCTTTTACATCGATCGCAACATTGCCTACTGCCTGAACCGCGTCTGTATGAAAGAGGACTCCGTGTTTTTTCGCGACAGCAGCCAGTTCTTTAATGGGCTCAATGGTTCCCACTTCGTTATTGACGAACATGATGCTGACAAGAATGGTTTTATCCGTAATAGCGGCTTCCAGATCCGCAGGATCTACTCTGCCCTCACTGTCTACATCCAGATAAGTTACCTCATATCCCCTTTTTTCCAGGAATTCGCAGGTGTGAAGCAATGCGTGATGTTCAATTTTTGTCGTTATAATGTGATTCCCCTTGTTTTTCAGAGCGTCAGCAGTACCCATAACAGCCCAGTTATCCGCCTCTGTACCGCAGGAGGTAAAGGTGATTTCTTTATCCTGCGCGCCGATCAGCTGTGCGACCTGATGTCTTGCCTTTGCAAGGGCTTCCTTTGGTTCAGCCGCTATGCTGTACAAACTGGAAGGGTTTCCAAAATTCTCAGTAAAATATGGAAGCATCTCATCTAAAACTTCCTTTTTTACTGGCGTGGTTGCTGAATAGTCTAAATATACCTGTCGCATGATTTACTCCTTTTCCATCAATTCCTATCAATACAATATATTATTATACCAGCATTCAGCCGTTTTTAAACACTTTTTGGCAAATTTTTTTTAAAGTTTTGCCATTTCCAAAATAGTCAGAATATACTCTCCGTCATTTTCCTTTATGACCAGATTATAAATTCCGCCTGAAACCGTATTTCCGCTGTCCCATAAGATCTCGGCCTGGTAGGTTGTATAACAAAACAGCTTCTTTTTTTGCTCGATCTCTCGGACCTTAACCGAACAGGAACGCTCCGGGGGCAATCCGCTCCGAAGTTCCTTAAGATCCTTTGATAGCAGCCCTTCCCCTTCGATCTGGCGCAGCTGTTTTTCAGCCTCCGTATCCGGTATGGCTCCGGAGGACGCGCTCCGCAGTATTTTTGCCCGCTGGACTACCAGCGCTTTTGCGGCCTCCCGCGGGTCCTTTGCGGAAAACCCACTGAAAAAGCAGAATACCATCACGACAAGAGCCGCAGCTGCCAGTAAATTATAATATCCGCGTTTCATATGTACCACCTCGTCTTTTGTGCTATAGCAGATATTATAATGGAAAGACAGCGGGAATTCTGCTCCTTTCCGCCGTCTTATTACATGTTCTTTTTTTGCTTTTTGTCGTATTCTTTCCGTTCTTCTTCTGTCAGGTCTTCTACAAATTTGATCCGATCCAGATGTCCCCGGAAATTTTCACGGAATTTCGCGAGATATTCCTTCCGCAGCATATCCCGCTCTTTCAGCTCTTCCTCTGTCAAACCCTCTTCCTTATGTTTTTTCGCAAGCTGATTGATCCGGTCGATTTTTTCCTTTCCTATCATATAATCCACTTCCTTAAATAATTCGATTTATCCTTCGAATCGGCTGTTATTCAACCATTCGGCGGACTTAGTATATAAAATTCGGCTTTTTTTGTCAACCAGAAGTGGACTTTCTTTTAAAATATGATAAAATAAAATGAATTGTAAGCAATTGACTGGAGGAATACAGATGAAAAAAAGACTGGTCATAACCGGCATGGGAGCGATCACTCCTATCGGTATCGGTGTTGACACCTATTGGAATAATTTAATCAGCGGTGTTTGCGGAATCGACCGTATCACCCGCTTTGATACTTCAGATCTGCCAGTTCAGATCGCGGCGGAAATAAAAGATTTTGATCCCAAGGAATATATGTCCACAAAGCTGGTTCGGGAAATGGACCTGTTCCAGCAGTACGCTTTTGCTGCTGCTGACGAGGCTTTGAGCCAGAGCGGTCTGCAGGCGGAAGAAAACACAGACCGGCTGGGGATCGTTATGGGGACAGCCATGAATGGGGTCGCGACCATTGCGGGTACTCAGGCTGAGCTTTCTACAGGAAGGACAAAGAAGGTAAGTCCCCGCTTTGTACCAAAAATTCTTGGGAATCTGGCTCCGGCTCAGTTTTCCATCGCAAAAGGGATCCACGGTCCCAGCTACACCCTGAATACAGCCTGCTCTTCGGGCGGAGACGCGCTGGCAATGGCAGCAACCATTATATCCAGCGGGCAGGCGGACGCCATGGTTGTCATGGGAGGCGAAAGCATTCTCTGTCCCCTGGTAATCGGAAGTCTGGCACAGGCAAAGGCTCTTTCTAAGAACAACGATCACCCGAAAGAGGCCTGCCGTCCCTTTGACGCAGACCGGGACGGCTTCATTATGGGAGAAGGCGGCGGAGCGCTGATTCTGGAAGATCTGGAGCACGCGCTGAAACGAGGCGCTGACATCATTGCGGAGCTGGCGGGATACGCGAACACTTCCGATGGCTATCACGTAACCTCTCCGGACCCTTCCGCTAAGAAAGCGGTTTCCTGTATGAGGCTGGCTCTGGATATGGCGGAGATGACCCCCGATCAGATCGGGTATATCAACGCGCATGGCACATCTACCCCTGTGGGGGATCCCATTGAGACCCGGGCCATCAAAGAGGTTTTCGGGGATACAATCCCTCCTGTAAGCTCCACAAAAGGCGCTACCGGTCATCTTATGGGAGCGGGAGGCATTACGGAGACCATCGCGTGCATTCAGGCCATCCGCGCCGGCATCCTTCCGCCAACGTTAGGCTATCAGACGCCAGATCCGCAGTGCGATCTGGATTACATCCCAAATGAAGCGAGAAAAGCGGAAATTAACGCGGCCATGTCCAACGCGCTTGGCTTTGGCGGACAGAATTCCAGCATTATTGTAAAAAGATACACAAAATAATCAAAACCACCGGTTGAACCGGTGGTCTGAACAGGCCCTATAAGGGCCTATCT
>JAJCKG010000011.1 GCA_020558355.1 bacterium 210820-DFI.6.37
CCCGCCAGGAGGCCCGTGAGGAAGGCCGGAAGTCTGGAATTGAGGAAGGCAAGAAAGCTGGAATCGAGGAAGGCCGGAAATCCGGTATTGAGGAAGGCCAAAAAATCATTGCCCAAAATCTTTTACTCAAGGAGTTCGGAATTGAGGAAATTGCAGAAATCACTGGACTTTCTATAGAGCAAATAAATCAGCTGCAGTCCCAATAATTAAACCGGGCAAATCCGAAAAGAAAAACAGCGGCCTGGGGAAAGGAGCCATCGTCTTCTTTCCCCAGGCCGCTCCGCTTTTTTGATAGCAAGGCCCATAGCCTGACAGAACAGGACCTCGCGGAGCGCGGTCCTGTTCTACATTCCTACTGTTATTTACATTTTTTCAAAAGCTTTTCCCATTCTTTATCCACATATTCCTGCGTATTCTCAATCATCCATTCATTGCCTGGACGGAACATATGCTTGAACCGGCCCTGCTTTTCCAGGAACGCTTCTACTGGCAGCTTGCGCTTTGGCTCATAGGTCAGCTTCCACCTGCCGTCCTCGATCTCATAAAGCGGCCATACGCAGGTATCCACCGCCAGCTGACAGATTTCCGCCAGATCTTCCGCCTCATAGCGCCATCCGCGCGGACACGGCGCCAGCACGTTGAGGAAGCATGCGCCTTTTGTATAGATGGCCTTGTAGGCCTTTTCGTGCAGATCTTTAAAGTTTCCAATAAAGGTGGTTTGAGCCGCGTAAGGGATATTATGCGCCGCGATGATCTCCGTCAGGTTCTTTTTATTCTGGATCTTTCCCGGGCTGACGGTCCCCACCGGAGACGTTGTGGCATCCGCGAACCGGGGTGTGGAGGAAGATCTTTGTATACCAGTATTCATGTACGCTTCATTATCGTAGCACACATAAACCATATCGTGGCCTCGCTCCATAGCGCCGGACAGGGACTGAAGCCCGATGTCATAAGTACCGCCGTCGCCGCCGAAGGCGATAAATTTAAAATTTTCCTTCACCTTACCCCTCTTTTGCAGGGCCTTGTATGCCGCTTCTACGCCAGACAGGGTGGCCGCCGCGTTTTCAAAAGCGGTATGAATATAGCTGTCTTCATAAGCGGTGTATGGATACATAAAGGTGGAAACCTCCAGGCAGCTGGTGGCGTTTGCTACTACTGCCTTGTCTTCCGGTTCCAGCGCCCGCAGGACGCCCCGCACAGCGACTCCCGCTCCGCAGCCCGCGCAGAGCCGGTGGCCGCCTGCCAGCCTTTCTTTCTTTTCTACTTCTTTCTTTAAATTATATGCCATTATATAAACCTCGAATCTCTTACTCCTATGTAGCGGTAAACGTCTCCCGGATCATTGTTATCATAGATAACGAACAGATCCTGATAAATATCATAAAAGTCTTCTACTGTAATATCTCTTCCGCCCAGACCGTAAATGTAGTTAATGGCGTAAGGCTTGTTATCCAGATCGTACAGTGAGTTTCTCGCTTCATTAAACAGAGGGCCGCCGCTGTTGGAAAAGCTCTCTGCCTTGTCCATGATGGCCACAGCCTTTACCTTGCACATAGCCTCAGCAAGAGGAATGCGCGGGAACGGCCGGAACACACGCAGCTTGATGAGACCGACCTTCTTGCCTTCCGCCCGCAGACGGTCTACCGCTTCCTTACCGGTTCCGGCACTGGAACCGATCACTACTACCGCAACTTCTGCGTCGTCCATCCTGTATTCTTCAAAGAAGCCGTAGCGTCTTCCTGTCATCTCCTCGAACTTTTCCGCCACATCCCGGATCACCGGCATAGCGTCCTTCATGGCCTGCGCCTGCTTTCTCTTGATTTCCATGTAATACGGGGAAACTCCGTAAGGGCCTACTGCCAGCGGATTCTCACGCTTTAGCAGATAGTTTTCCGGCTCGTAGGTTCCAACGAACTCTTTTACCTTTTCATCCTCGATCAGCTCGATGTTGGAAACGCCGTGGCTGGTAATAAATCCATCCTGGCAGATCATGATAGGAAGCCTGCAGGCTTCGGAAATCAGCACGCCCTGGATGAAATTGTCGTATACCTCCTGATTGGTCTCCGCGTACATCTGAAGCCACCCTGAATCTCTGGCTCCCATGGAGTCGGAGTGGTCATTGTTAATATTGATCGGTCCGGTCAGGGCTCTGTTTACAACCGCCATGGTAATAGGCAGTCTGGAGGAAGCCGCTACATACAGCAGCTCCCACATAAGCGCAAGCCCCGCGGAGGAAGTTGCTGTAACCGCTCTCGCTCCAGCGGCCGAAGCTCCCATACAGGTAGACATAGCGCTGTGCTCCGATTCTACAGCAATAAACTCGGTATCCACCAGCCCGTTAGCAATGTACTCGGAAAAATACTGCGGGATCTCTGTGGAAGGAGTAATCGGGAACGCACCCATTACATCCGGATTAATCTGCTTCATGGCCATTGCGACGGCTTCGTTTCCGGACATTCTGTCTCTGATTGCCATTATTTTACCTCCTTCACAAAATCAATCGCGTCAAAAGGGCACACCTTAACACAGATGCCGCAGCCCTTACAGTGCATATAGTCAAAATCCAGCCGCTTTCCGTCCTTTACTGGAATGGAACTATCCGGACAGTACGGAATACACAGCATACAGTGCTTACATTTGTCTTCTTTAAAGACCGGGCGCATGATCCGCCATTCGCCCGTGTTGACCAGCTTGGATGTAGCCGGTTCGTATATCTCAGCCCCGATGGTCAGATCCTGCCATGTGGACTGTTCGTTGATATCCTGTGCTCTTTTTTTCATTAGCTTACCTTTACCTCTTCCATTGATTTTTTCAGCGCCTTCATATTTCCTTCCACAACCTCCGGCTTGTGGGAGAATTTGTGGCGGAAGGATTCTTCCATATCCCGAATGAACTGCTCCTGCTCAATAACGCCGCTGACCTTAACGGCCGCCGCCAGCATCGGCGTGTTGGGATAATTTTTTCCCAGTGTTTCCATTGATATTTTCTCCGCGTCTACAACGCAGATCTTTCCTTTATATTCCGGAAGCTGATCTCTGATTTCTTCCGGTTCCTTTTTGCTGTTGATAATCAGCGCCCCGCCGTCTTTGATTCCCTTTGTCACATCTACCGTTCCCAGCAGGGTTTCATCTACTACCACCACATAGTCGGGATGATAAATATTGGAGTGAACCTTGCACGGCTGATCGGTGATCCGGTTATACGCCGTGATAGGCGCTCCCATACGCTCCGGGCCGTATTCCGGGAAGCCCTGAACGTGCTTTCCTGAATTAAACGCTACATCCGCGAGAAGCAGACACGCGGTCTTCGCGCCCTGCCCGCCTCTTCCATGCCATCTGATTTCCACAGCCTCATTTCCTTTTGCCATTTCAAACAACCATTCCTTTCTACTCTGTATCGCCGGCGGCGATTTTCTCTCAATCTTCGCGTTGGGAAGCTCCCGTCCGGATAAGGTCCGCTTCCCCGCATAAAAAAAGGCCTTCGCCCTTGTATAAGGACGAAAACCTGAAAGTTCTCGCTATACCACCCAATACAACATACTATCATACGCGTTCCTGATTACGGAGGAATACCCGTCAGAGCTTACTGCCCGCAAAGAAACTGATCATCTCCGCCAGGTTCGGCTCCGCGACTCGGAAGTGATTTTCGGTATGCCTTCTCCTGTCTCGGGCTCGCACCGTCCCCGATTCGCTTTCCATTGAAAGGCGCCTACTCTCTTCGTCACAGTCTTTGTCTATTGAATTATCTTTGAGTATTCTAACGCATCCTTTTCCTCATGTCAACATTTTTTATTTATTTATCACAAAAAAAAATATTTTTTCTTGTGATTCAAAACTATGAACCTCTTTTTTTGGTTATACCCGCAAAAAAGCTTCCTCCTTCGTCACCAAATGGTAAGAAGCCGCTGTTATACTAAAAGCAATCCGCGGCGGACGGGCCCCTGCCGTACCTTTTAAACAGGATAAAAGAAAGGAAAGAGATATGAGTATTCTAACAGCAAACGATCTGTATAAAATTTATGGAAAAGGAGAAAATGAAGTCCGGGCGCTGGACGGCGTCTCGCTCCAGATCAAAGAGGGAGAATTCGCCGCGGTAGTCGGCACCTCCGGCAGCGGAAAATCCACTCTTCTCAATATGCTGGGCGGTCTGGACCGGCCAACCTCCGGCACTGTGACGGTAAGAGGAAAGCAGCTTTTTAAAATGAAGGATGAAGCTCTGACGGTTTTCCGCAGGCGCAACATCGGCTTTGTTTTTCAGAATTACAATCTGGTTCCGGTGCTGAACGTCTATGAAAATATCGTGCTTCCTGTGGAGCTGGACGGAATTAAGCCGGATGAAAGCTACATTGGAAGCATTATTGAGACCTTAAAGCTTTCGGAAAAGCTGAAAAGCATGCCAGGCAATCTGTCCGGCGGCCAGCAGCAGCGGGTGGCTATCGCAAGGGCGCTTTCCGCAAAACCGGCCATTATTCTGGCCGACGAGCCTACTGGGAATCTGGACAGCAAAACGACCCAGGAGGTCATGCTGCTCCTGCAGGCTACCAGCAAGACCTTCCATCAAACCATCGTCATGATTACCCACAATGAAGAAATCGCGCAGACAGCGGACCGGATCATCCGCGTTGAGGACGGAAAGGTGGTGGGGCAGTAATGGAACCCATGAGAAACAACAATACTCCTGCTGTAAAACGCATTGCAAAGAGGTCTTTGCGTTCCGGACGGACCCGCAATATCTTTGCGGTCTGCGCCATTATCCTGACTACCTTTATGCTGGCCTCGGTTTTCAGCATCGGCGTAAGCCTTTTAAAAAACATTGAGATCTGGAATATCCGTACAGCGGGTACTACATCCAGCATCTTCCTTAAATCGCCTACAAAGAGCCAGATCGAAACCATCAAAGCCCAGGATCAGGTCCAGGCCGCGGGCTGCCAGATCCAGCTGGGCTCCCTGTCCGGTAAAACCGCCGCGGGAAAAGACCTGCAGATCGCGGCCCTCTGTTATGACAAAACCGAGTGGGAACAGCACACCGCGCCGGCCATTTCTCAAATTCATGGCGTTTACCCGCAGAAGGAAGACGAGATCATGCTTTCCAAAAACGCCCTGAAACAGCTGGGCATCCGGAATCCGCAGCAGGGTCAAAAGCTCCGGCTGACGCTCCAAAAGGAAACGCGCCGCGCGGACAAAGCCCGGTCAATAGCTTCACTGGAAACGAGAACCAAAACCTTCCGACTCTCCGGCTGGTACACCGACTATATAACGGAGGGCCTTGGCATTGCTCTGTTTTCTCAGGACTTCCGCAAGGCGGAAGGCTATACCATGGAAAAGGACGGACGGCTTTCCATCTCCTGTAAGGCGGGCCGCAGCAGTCAGTGTCTGGCTCAGCTGGAAGAAGCTGTGCCTCTGGCAAAGGGTCAGACCTTTGATTTTACCTTCGATCCTCAGCAGCAAAATCCGGAGGATCTGATTTCCATCGGCGGCACGCTGCTTACCATGGCTCTGTTCATCATCCTCAGCGGCTACCTGCTGATCTACAATGTAATTTACATTTCCGTCACCCGGGACATCCGTTTTTACGGAATGCTGAAAACCATCGGCGCTTCTCCTAGGCAGCTGAAAAAACTGGTACGCAGCCAGATTTTCCGCTTGTCCCTGCTGGGAATCCCAATAGGTCTGGCTCTGGCCGCCGCAGCCTCCTTTGCGCTGGTACCTTACGCTCTGACCTTTTTTGACAGCTATCAGGACAACTCTGCCATGCCAGGCACGGTTTCCTTTCACCCATGGATCTTTCTCGCCTCCGCGTTTTTCGCTTTCCTGACAGTCATCATCAGCTGCAGAAAGCCGGCGAAAATCGCCGCTCGTGTCTCTCCAGTAGAAGCGGTCAAATACACTGGCGTTTCCGCTAAAAAGCATAGGGACCGGCGGGGAAAGAAGGCCGGGAAGCTCTGGCGCATGGCCTTTTATAATATCTTCCGGGAGAAAAAACGCAGTATTCTGGTCTTTGCGTCCCTGTTCATGGGAACCATTACCTTCCTGGGTGTTGCCGGTTTTGTAGGAAGTATGCAGGCGGACAATTATCTGGCGGCCTATGTGCCCAACGATTTTCGCATTGCCAGCACACCTCCTATTATCCAGAAATTCGATAAAGACTATCTTCAGGAGCTTTCCCGCATCGACGGCGTTACCTCGATAGAAACCGCTTCCGCGCTTTCCTGCGGGCTGGTCTTTGATGAAAATACGCTTGAGCCCGTGCTGCGGGCAAACTACCAGCGGTACGGCCAGGCAGCAGACGGCTCCTATGAAGACATGACGCGGGTTCTGAAATCCCTGGCGGATCAGGGAAAACTTACTGTCTGGGTATCGGGGATAGACGAACGCTATGTAAAGGAATATAATAAAAAGCATAAGAAAACCATTGACGCGGACGCTTTCCAGAGGGGTGAAACCGCCATCCTGGGCTATGATGACGGCACGGCTTACAAAGAAATGTTGGGACGAACCATAACGCTGACCGCGGGGGAAAAGAAGGCTTCCGTAAAGATCGGCGGTATCTTCGATACACAGGACTGCGGTATAGACGGTGACGGCAGTACCATTATGGGACTTATGAACGTCATTTTTGTCAGCGACGCTTTCATGGAAAAACTGTCCGATGATCCCATTGTCACAGAAATCAGTCTAAACTGTCAGGAAGACAAAGAGCCTTATGTAAAACAGCAGATTACCCGACTTAACAATACGCTGACCAGCACTTCCTTTACGTTTTACGCCAGGTCAGACGCAAAGGAGGAATTCATTTCCAACATGAGGGCGCTCTATGTGCTGGGCGACGGGCTCTCCCTCCTGCTGCTGGTCATCGGAATACTGAATTTTATCAATGTAATGCTGACCAGCGTCTACGCGAGGCGGCAGGAGCTGGCAGTCATGGAAAGCATCGGTATGACGAAAAAGCAGATCAAAACCATGCTCTCCTGGGAAGGCGGGTTTTATGCCATTATCACCTCGCTTTTGATTTTAACTTTTGGGAACGGACTGCTGAGCCTCATGGCCAGGTCAGTAGATCAGATCGCGGACTACGCGGTGTTCCACTATCCGGTCCTTCTGACAGGGCTTTTGCTGCTGTGCCTCTTTGTCATCTGTCTGACCGTACCCCGGATTGTTTTCCGCTGTACAGAAAAAGAGAGCGTGACACAGCGGCTGCGTCAGACGGACAGCTAATGAAAAACAACGGATCCAGGGAGGTACCATCATGGCTACGATTCTTCTGTTAGAAGACGATACGATTCTGTCCCGGGGCATCAGGATTGCCCTGGAAAAAAGCGGGCATCAGATAATTTCCGCCGCCAGTTTCTTTGACGGAGCCGCGGCCTGCGCAAAGCATCAGTTTGACCTGTATCTCTTAGATATCGGTCTGCCGGATGGAAACGGCCTGGACTTCTGCCGTAAGCTGCGGGAAAGCTCTGACCGGCCCATCCTGTTTCTCACGGCCAAAGACACGGAGGAAGAGATGCTGGAAGGCTTTCGGGCAGGGTGTGACGATTACATTCCAAAGCCCTTTTCTCTTCAGGTCTTGCGGGAAAAAATCCGGGCTCTGCTCAAGCGGGCCGGGGAAGCGCCGAAAAAGGAAACAGAGGACCGGCTCATCCGGTACCGAGAGCTGACCATCGATCCGGATCGGATGACGGTTCGAAAGAACGGAATAGACTGTGGGCTGACTGCCACGGAATACCGGCTCCTGGAGTATATGGCGAAAAACCGGGGCAGGGTTCTGACTCGGACCATGCTCCTGCAGCAGGTATGGGACGTAGACGGAAATTTTATCGATGAAAACACCCTCAGCGTCCACGTCCGCCGGCTTCGCAGAAAGCTGGAAAAGGACCCGTCCAATCCGGAATACATCATTACCATTTTCGGCATCGGCTATACGTTTGGAGAATAAGCTTATGAAATATTACCTGCCTTTAAAATACCTTCTTTTATTCTGTCTCACCGCCGCCTGTATCGCTTTTCCTACGGCAGCGGGTTTTCTGTACGCGGATGGAACCCTGACCTGGCTGTGCGCCGGATTTTCCGCCCTGACGCTGACCCTCTGTCTTTTGGCGGTCAAAAACAGCGAGCATTACATCCGGCAGGTGGTAATCCGGCTTTCCGATCTGCTGGCGGCTATCACTCAGCTCAAGCAGGAGCCCGTATTTCCCGACGCGGAGGATACGCTTCTTTCCAGGCTCCAGACCCAGACTCTGCGGCTTACCGGAATTCTCCGGGCGCAGCAGCAGGACGCGCGGAAAAAAGAGCGCGAAATCAAAACACTGGTTTCCGATATTTCTCATCAGCTGAAAACACCGGTAGCCGCCCTGAAAATGTATGGCGAGCTGCTTTCGGACCAAACCATCTCAGCGAAGGAGCGGCAGGAGTATCTGGAAACGCTGATGGTGTCTCTGGAAAAGCTGGAGTTTCTCATGGATTCCCTCATCAAACTGTCCCGCCTGGAAAGCCGGATCATCCAGCTGAAGCCGGAGCCTACTCCTGTGGGCCAAACGGTGCTGGAGGCCCTGCGCCAGTGCGCCGGGGCCGCGAAAGAAAAGAATCTGGAAGTCACGCTACAGGAGGCGGAGCAGCGGACAGCCCTTCTTGACCCCCGCTGGACCTGTGAGGCCATCTTTAACGTGCTGGACAACGCAGTAAAATACACCCCGGAGGGCGGCAGCATCCGCATCCGGATCCAAAGCTATGAAATGTTCTGCCGGATTGATATTTCAGATACCGGACCCGGAATTCCGCCCCAGGAAGAAGAAAAAATCTTTCAGCGCTTTTACCGGGGCACCGCCAGCAGGGAGCAGGATGGCCTTGGCATTGGCCTTTATCTTTCCCGCAGCATTATCTCCCGCCAGGGCGGCTATATTAAGCTGGTTCCCCAGAAAGAAGGCAGCAGATTTTCCCTGTTTCTTCCGCTGTAGCCGAATCGCTCCTTGCGTTTAAGGCAAAGAAAAAGCCTCCTGGCTGACGCCTTTGGAGACTTTTTCCTGTTTTATTTATTTAATGTCAGAAGAACTCTAATGAATCAGGATCTTGGCCTGTTCGATCATGTAGGACAGCGGTTTTGCCGCCGGACATACAAAGGCGCATCGTCCGCACTCCGTACAGCGCTCAAGTCCAAGAGCCTTCAGCTGATAGGTATCATCCGCTTCAAAGGCTTCATACAGAAGATCCGGTTCCAGATGGATCGGACATACCTTCTTGCAGCTGTCGCAAAGCTGGCATGAAATTTCTTCTCTTACTGGAATATCCTCTTCCTCGAAAGCAATGATCGCGTTATTATCCTTTGAAATAGGTACATTCTGATTTTTGATGGGTCTTGTGACAGCCGGGCCGCCCAGCACAATTTTCTTAGGCTCCTTCTTATATCCGCCGCAATACGCTACAATATCAGCAACCGTCGCGCCGAGAGGCACCATAATGTCCTTCGGTTCTTTTACCGCGGAGCCTTCTACAGAAATCACTTTTCTTACCAGCGGCATTCCGGTCTTTGCGTAGAACCCGAGGAACGCGATGGAATAAAGATTCGCGACCACCATACCGAAATCTTCCGGAAGATTGTTGGCCGCCAGAATCTGACCGGTAGTCTCAAAGATCACAACCCGGTCTGAGCCTGGAGGACAGCTTTGCGGCAGGCCCGCGACTTTTATTTTATCTTCAACCCCTTTTTCCCGGATTTCCGCTTCCAGTATCCGGATCGCCTGCTTTGCTGTCTTCTCTACCGCAATATAGCATTCCCGCAGTTCCATAAACTTCATGGTCAGACGCGCTCCATCTATAATGTGCTCCGCGTCTTTCTTCATCATGGCCCACTCGAAGTCCGCGTATTTGCTCCACTCCGCCCCGTTGACGATCAGCGTAGTATCATTTTTAATACTCTCTTCATCCATCCTTGCGTGGGTAGCCAGACACTCCCCTTCCAGTCCGATCATACCGCTTTCCCGCAGCGCTTTCAAAAAGTCTTCCCGAGTATTCATTTCCGGTTTTCTGATGCCTTCCCACATTTCCTGCTTTCCGTCTGTCCGAATGACGATGACCTGGTCATCTACACCATTCAGATCATCATCTTCCACAATTTTCACGATTTCACCGGATACGCTGGAGTGAATCGGCGCGCCTATATTTCCTTCCGAATAGGCGATGGGCTGTCCCACCTTGACTGTTTCCCCCACCGAGACAAACGGCATACAATGGTGTCCGTAGTTCTGCGCCATAGGAATATATACATATTCCGGGGTTTCCATCATTTTAATTCCACCGATTATTTCTTTTGCTTCAACTGTCATCACCATCATCCCTCTCTTTTTTTCCTCGTTAATAATATAACACTCTGTTTCTTTTGGGGGAAATATAAAAAAAGCATATCGATATGTAAATGTCGATATGCCTGTATTTCTTTCGCTATTTGCCCTGCATTTCCCGAATGGTATTCTGTACCTCCGCCAGAAACGCCTTCAGCAAGCGGCTGTCCTTCATATTTTTGTGGTAAATCACCGCGTCCCTGTATTTTCGGTCTGCCTCCTTGCAGCCCTTCTGCACCAGCCGGTTGCGCTCCAGCAGATTTTGGGGTACCGGAGAAGCCCACATGTAGCTGGTGGTCACATTGCACAGAATGTCAAACTGGCTGCCCCGTTCATAAACATAGATCTCCCGCCGGCCTTCCTCAAGGGAACCGTTTTCCCGCAGATTCTCTTTTACGGACAGATACGGCATCGTTGTGTCACCGTGAATGATTTCAATATAATCGGATAAATCATTCAGGCTCAGCACGCTCTTTTGGGCCATAGGATGCTGCTGAGACATAAGCACCATGTATTCAAATTCAAAAATGCTTTCACATTCAATCCCTTTATTCTGAATCAGTCCGCTGAAATAATCCTCATGAATAATGGGATAACGAATGATAGCCACCTCTTCCTCCCCATCGATTACATTGTTGATAGCGTCGATGGTTCCGGTTTCTTTAAAGTCGATATCGATGCCCCGCTCTTCATCGATATTACTGATAAATTGGGTAAACGCGTGGGTAATGTAGCTGGCCCGGGGCGTACAGATCCCAAAAGAGATTTTATCCTTTTTCTCCTTTTGATACATCTCTTCAATCTGATCCAGCTGATCTAAAAGCCCCCTGGCGTAGGACAGAAACTCTTTCCCCTTTTTAGTCGCCGCCACGCCTTTGGAGGTCCGTTTGAAAATTATGATCCCCAGATTGTTTTCCAGCTCTTTGATGGCTTTGCTCAGGTTGGGCTGCGCCATATAAAGATTTTCCGCCGCCTGACTGATAGAGCCTGTCTTCTCCACCTCTACCGCGTACCTAAGATGCACTACGTTCATATCAAGTCCACCCCCTTTTGTTAAACAGATATCAATATACCATATTTGTCGAAAAAAAGGAATATTTATGCACATATTTTTTTCGCTTTTTACGTTTTCAGGGAAAGCTAATTTTCAGGGGGGGTGAAACCATCATTATGGATAAAAGCAGATTCAAAAATGACAACCGTGCGCATCCTGATCTGGTAATTGAGCATATGGTCTCGGAAATGGAAAAACAGATCGAAGCTATGACTGGAAAAAGGATCAAGCTGATCGCTCAGGAAATCAAAAAACCGATCTTATAAAGCGTCAGCGCTTTTGCTTCACAGGAAAAAAGGAGGGAAACCGCGGCTTTCCTCCCTTTCCTTTTTATTTCATCTTTCGGAATACCAAGCTGGAATTCTGTCCTCCGAACCCAAAGGCATTGGTCATAGCCACAGAAACATCCTGCTTTCGGCTTTCGCGGGCCACAAAATCCAGATCCGCTTCCGGCTGCTCCAAATTCAAGGTAGGCGGAATGACTCCGGTCTGAATGGCCTGAATGCAGGCGATGGCTTCTGTAATGCCGCCTCCGCCCATCATGTGACCCGTAGCGCCTTTGGTAGAGCTGACCGCGGGACGAACCCTGGAAAAAACGGTTTTAATGGCGGCAAGCTCCGCCCGGTCCCCGGTCTTGGTCCCGGTGCCATGGGCGTTGATATAATCCACTTCCCCTGGCTGAATGTTTTGCCTGCTGAGAGCTTTCTCCATACAGGCCCCGGAAGCGCTACCGTCCGGAATCGGATTGATTACATGATAAGCGTCGTTGTTATTGGCCCATCCCGCCAGCTCCGCGTAGATCCGGGCGCCCCGTTTTCTGGCGTGCTCCTCCGTCTCCAGAACCAGCGCGCCTCCCCCTTCTCCTATAACAAATCCATTGCGGTTTGCGTCAAAAGGCCTGCAGGCGTGGAGAGGATCATCATTGGTCCGGGAAAGGGTATGGGCGTTAGCCAGAGAATAAATCACCAGCGGGCAGAGGATGCTCTCGGCTCCTACCGCTAAAACAGCGTCCGCCTCTCCTGCCAGCAGCAGCATAGCGCTGGTGGAAACGGCGTCGCCTCCAGAAGCGCAGGCGGTGGACAAGGTCAGACTGGGGCCGCAGATTCCGTGTGTAATAGCGATCTGCGCGGCTGCGATGTTTCCCAGTATTTTGGGAACAAAGCGGGGTCCTACGTTCTTATGAACCGCATTGGTCAGAACTTCCTGCGTAGCGGCCGTAGTAGCCACGCCTGCCATAGCCGTTCCCATAACAATTCCTACCCGATCCGGCTCCGCGGGAAGTGTTTCTCCCAAAGCTTCCTTGGCGGCTACATAAGCATACTGGGTAAAAGCGTCCGTTTCGTGGATGAGTTTTTTCGGCATGTAGGTTCCGATATCAAAGCTTTTTATCTCTGCCGCGATTTGTACCGCCAGGTTCCGGGCGTCAAACTGCGTGATCCGATCTATACCGCACTGTCCTTTTATAAGATTGGTCCAATATTCTTTTACACCGCATCCGATCGGCGTCACAGCACCCATTCCGGTGATTACAATTTTTCTGTCCATAAATTCCTCCGTATGCCTCTTTACATGTCCGTCATCCTATTGTATAATAGCAAAATCGGATAAGTATTAGATAAACCAGAATAATTTGAATGATTGAATATTCTGTGTTGATGATACCATTCATCTGCACAACTGTCAACAAATGGGGTACAAATATGAATCTTAACCAAATAAAAAGCTTTCTGTCAGTCAGCCAAACGCTGAATTTTACAAACGCCGCAAAACAAAACGGGGTGCCTCAGTCTACCATCAGCCGGCAGATCAACGATCTGGAGCAGCAGCTGGAGGTAAAACTGTTTTATCGGACAAAGCGGGATGTACGCCTTACGGAAGAAGGCCGCACCTTCCTGCCCTACGCGCAGGAGATCCTGGACGCCGCTCAAAAAGGCGCCTATGCGGTAAAGCAGCTTCACGACGGCGCAAAAGGCCGTCTGACCATTGCTACAGTAACAACCTCCGCTTTCCTGACAGAATGTCTGCGGAGCTTTGGCCAGCGTTATCCTGATATCGTTGTGGATATCACATATATTTCCTGCGGGGACGCTCTGCTGGATGAAGGAGAAAATCTTTATGATTTCCATTTCCTTTATGAGGATATGCTTCCTGACAGTGATGAGTTTGATTCCATTGTCACACACACGGATAATCTGGGCCTGGTGGTTCCAAAGGGACACCGCCTGTCCGGCCGCTGTCCGGACGCGTCTGAGCTGCAAAAGGAACGGTTCATTCTCATCTCTGAGGAAGAAAACCCGATCCTCTATATGCAGGCAATGAATTACTGTAGGACCCATCGTTTTTTCCCAAATGTAGTCAACCAGTTCCGGGACGCAAAGTCGGTTATCCTTTCCGTAAGCGCCGGATTGGGCATCTCGATCCTTCCTACGACCATTCCAGGCGAGACGCTTCCCGCCTCTCTGGAGGTGCTGCCGCTGGACGATCTGGACGCCTCCATCACCTGTGTTGCCGCCTGGAAAAAATCGCTGCTTAACCCCGCGGCCACCCTTTTTCTGGAAGTGATCCGGCAGCAGGAAGCAAAGCTTCCTCCGCTGTAACTGTTTTTTTAAAGCTTTCTATACAAAGAAATCCCGCCGCAAAAGGGTCTGATGGGATCCCTACCGCGGCGGGGTTTTGTTTTCTCTTTTCCCCATTGGGTCAGTTGTTCTCAGAGCCTGTTATTCTTCCACCATGTCCTTAAACTTCTGATACAGCTCCGGAAACTTCCTCTTTATAGAGAAGGGCTTATAATCCTCTCCAATGGCGAAGTAATGCACACTTTCTCCATCGTAGCACAATTCTCCGGTTTCCTTGTTACGCACTTCATAAGTAAAGTGCATCCTTACTCCGGTAAATTTGTCCAGCTTCATTTTTACGGAAAAAGCGTCGTCATATCGGAGAAAGGACTTAAAATTCCCGGAAGCGGAGACAGCGGGAATGATAATCCCCATTTTCTCGATATCATTATAGTTCATAATATGGTCTCTGATCCAGTCCATCCGGGCGTCTTCCAGAAGCCTCAGATAATTAGAATGGTGGACAACGCCCATACGGTCTGTTTCATAATAACGCACGCGGCGCGAATATTCCCAACTCATAGCTACCTCATTACTTTCTCTTTAACAGGCCTTTTTCCAGATCCTCCGCAGCCTGCTGCTTCATTACATAATGCATTTTCTTGCCGGTAGCGGTCAGCGGCAGCTTGTCGATAATACGATACCAGCGCGGCCGTTTGTACTTGGACAGCATCGGGCTTTCGTTGCAGAATTCAGCGACTTCTTCTATCGTCAAAGATGGATCCTCAGGCACCACATAAGCAACTACTACTTCGCCTCTCACTTTGTCAGGTACCGATGTTACCATGGAATCGGCGATCTTGTCAAAGCTGTTGAGTACTTCTTCAATCTGTGTCGGATAGATATTTTCCGCGGAGCAGACGATCATATCGTCCTTTCTTCCGTTTACTGTTACATAGGAATTCTTGTCCCAGTATCCCAGATCCGCAGTGTACATCCAGCCTTTATAGAATTTCTTTTCCTGCTCTTCCGGATTCTTGTAATAGCTGTAGGATGTCTTTCCAGGGCAGTTAATGATAATCTCACCTACGGTCGCGTTGTCCTTTTCTACCAGATCATCCGGCTCGGCTTTCCGGTCCTCATAGACTTTTACGACTCTTACTTCGTCATCAATACAGCTTCCGCCTACGCTTCCCGCGTATTCCGGCAGGTCGTAAGGACGCAGGAACGAGTTCCAGAAAGTCTCCGTTGTTCCGTATCCGTTAAGGATATTCGGAGTCATTACTTCCAGATAGCGCATGCAGGCAGCCTTTTCAAACGGCGCTCCCATAGTTACAAGTCCCTTCAGCGAGGACAGGTCGAATGGAGTTTTTTCCTGGATCCTTGCCAGCATTTCCAGTGTGGCCGGAGATCCGGTCAGGAAGGTGACTCCGTATTTTTCTACATACTGCAGCGTAGTTCTCGGCGTGAAGGAGCGGACTACCATCAGTGTCGCGCCTACATAAAAGGTAGGACAGGTTCCGCCGGAATGGCTGCCGCCCCGATGGAACAGCGGGGTCATGTTGAGGCACACGTCCTTGCAGTTGAGAGGATAGTGCATGATGGCGTCGTGGGCGGACAGGACTTCATTGATGTCGTTCAGCGGCACGTTCTTTGGAAGAGAAGTTGTCCCGCTGGTACACATGCGAACTACTTCATCATAAATGTGCGGAACGAAGTCCATTTCCGGGTCGTCCTCCGGCTGTCCCTTCACATAATCTTCGTAGGAAATATGTCCTTCCGGAAGCTCAGCGCCTTTCAGGTTATCCGCCATAACCAGGTTTGCCGGCTGATATTCCGCCATTTCCGCAGCTTTCGCAATGGTGTCTTTTACATCGGCGGAATAAATTACAACCTTAGGGTGGTTATGATCGATCAGCAGCGCCACTTCTCCCGCGGACAGATTGAAATTAGCCAGGCTCAGGATAGCTCCGATTTTTCTCGGCCCAACATAGCTAAAGCAGAATTCCGGACAGTTCATCAGGACTGCCATAACGACATCGTTTTTACCGGTTCCGTCTTTTCTCAGGGCATGGGCCAGACGGTTGGCCTCTTTGTTCAGTTCCTCATAGCTCCAGGTCCGGTCCTGTGCCGGATCGATGAGAGCCGCCTTGTCCCCGTAACGGCGCACGTTGCGCATAAATCCGTTGAGCCAGGTGTACTGGGATTCAAAGGTTTCGATAAACATTCTATCATCGTAAGTTCTCTGCATTTTGGTCTCCTTCTTTAAATTAATTTTATTTTTGCATTGTATAATCTCACATTTGCATTATTCTATAGATGAATTCTATAATAGTACCGTTGAATTGTCAACCATTTATTATGGAAATTCTTCCTTTTTCTGATTTGAATGAGATTATGGTCTATGCGGTCGAAGGAGAAAAGGGGACTGGGAGGAGCGCCAAAGACGGAAGCAAAGAACAAAGTCGGCTTCGCCGATTTATGTTCAGCGGTAGACTTTGTTGATATTCCGGAAATATCGAAAACGATATTTCCTACATAATAAAAAACCGTATATTTTTTCATCAGAACTGAGGGAAAAATATACGGTAATAGAAGTTCAAGTCTTTTATGTGCCTTTTCTCGATTTAGCAGCTCCACGGGCGTTCTGCCAGCTGATGCCCCGATCTGTATTTTATAATTTTCGCAACACGGCCAGATGGGGCTTTATAATATGATAGAACACCATGCCTTCATCCTGTCCCAGCGCTTTGACCAGAAAGCGGTTCAGATTGGACAGATTGTTTTTCGGCGCTTTATAACCGATCTCCGCAAGTCTTTCTATCTCCTCATCTTTATATCCTGAAAGCTCCAGCATCAAGGTCATGTAAGCGCTGGCTCTTTCCTTTCTGCTGCTCAGGTGCTGGGCCTTCAAAAGGTCATGAAACTCCTCATTTTCCTTTATACAGCGATATACGCCGCCGCCTGTTTCCTGTCCAAACATGGCGCAGCAGGCTGTATTAAGCATACTTTTATTTTTTATAGAAATGGATTTTGCCAGTTCCATTACACGTTCAGGGACTTGCTTGTCCTGGCCGCACGCTTCCAGCAGTTTTTCCTCCAGAAGCCGCTGCCGCTGGGTGACTGCGGAAATCCGCAAAGTATCCTCCTGAGAAGCTTCTGTCGCCTGGCCCTGCTCCGTTTTCGCAGGCTGGACCGGCGGCTGACTTTTAATCTGTTTTTTTCCATCTTCCTTCCGGCGGTTCTTTGGTAAAAGAGATCCTCGTTCCGATTTCAAGCCGCCGCGCCCTGGCTGACTTCCATTTTCTTTTCTGTCTTTTTTCGGGTTCTTGCCGCTGTCTTCGCCCTTTGTCCGTGACCGGACGGCCGCCGTATTGAGCCGGATGATCCGCCGCCCCTGCTTCCTCCAGTATTTTACAACCGCGTCATAGCCGGTATCATTGCTCAAAATAATATATTCATAATTTGGACGCGCCGCTATGTAAACCCCCAGCTGCGAAACCAGCTGAAAGTCCAGGGCATTGCTTCCTGTAAAGCACTCGATCCATTCGATCTTTGGCTTTCTTGTCTCCCGCAGCAGCTTTACCGTTTCATATTTCATATTGCAGGTGTTTTTGGTATAAAAAACGGTTACCTTGTCCCTTTTCATCTCTTTACTGAACAGCATATCGCAGACCCAGCGATCCGCTGTATTTTCACTGTCAATGAGCCAATGGCGCTTTGGCTTTTTACTTTTTATGTTTCTGTTGAATTTCAGTACCATAATTTCTCGTTGCTCCCTTACAGATTTTTTACACTTTTCCACTGCTATTATAATGCAGGAAGGGCTTTGGGCGCAATCAGCTAATCTGGTTGTTTTTTGCTTGGGATTCGATTCAGCTTTATTTTTTCACCTCAATTCAAATTTTTTATTTGAATTGATTGATTTTTAGATTTCATTGCACAATAATTAAAATGAAATAAATAAAAAATACACCAAAAAAGACCCCAAATAGCGCTGACTGTAATTTTGCTGTCAGTAACGGGGCCAAATTAGACCTGTTGAGCCTATTAAACTGAATATATTTACCAAGGCAGCCGGGAGGACGTGTTGCCACTCGCTCCGAGCCTATCGGGAGGGGGTGGTGTTATGGTTACATATGACGGATTATTCCAGTTTGTGATTATGCTTTGTGCTGTTGCAACATTAGTTCTTTGTCTCCATAAAAAATAACCGTCCTGCCCTGGAAAAGCTGACGGTTATTTAACCTATTCTTGCCGGGACGGGTGGTGCGTGCACCTTACCGGCTGTCTTGTTAAGTACATTATACGCGGAATTACTGAAAAAGTCAATAAACAAAAGCCCCGCACAGCTGTACAGGGGCCTATGCCGTGCCTGTAATAGATAATAGTTAAAAGCGAGCAAAAACCGCCAAACTCCTAAAATCAAGCGATTTGGCGGTTTTTCAATGGCACCCCCGAGATGATTCGAACATCCGACGCACGGTTTAGGAAACCGACGCTCTATCCCCTGAGCTACGGGGGCACGCTTTTCAATTGCTTTTTTATCATACCACAACTCCGCTGTGGATTTCAACAGGAAAATACCTGGCCGGGTTATTGGCCGAAACTGTAACAACCTCTTTTATTCAGCGTAATGTTTCTATAAATACGCGGTTCACGGCCCCTTTATTTTGCTTTTCAGTCCTAAGAAGGGAAATTTCCCTCTTCAGGACCGAAAAGCGCATTGGAAAACGTTGAAAATACAGTAACATTCCACTAAAACGCGGGAGGTGTTTCAGAAATCGGCCAATAGCTCCGATGAGCGATGAGCCCAATGAATGGGCTTGTGTGAAAGCCGCTCCCTTACGCCTTACAGCTCCACAATAATCGCAAAGAGCGGGATAATAATAATGGAAATCACCGTGGAAAGAAGGACCGCTTTGGTGGCAAAGCAGGATTCTCCCTTATACTTCTGGCTGAAAATTGTGGCCACGGAAGCGATAGGCATTCCAAAGCACAGAACCAGCACTTTTTCCAGAATCCGAAAGTCCCCGGCCCACAGCTTCAGCAAAATCAGCGCCAGCAGCGGAACTGCTATGACTTTTCCGACGCAGGCAGCGTAGGCTTTCCAATCCCCTGCTACTTCCTTCACTTTCAATCCGGACAGCTGATAACCGATGGCGAACATAATCAGCGGAGTAGTCGCCGCTCCGATCATTCCCACAGCGCCGCCCAAAAGCTCCGGAAGACGGATATTCAAAAGGAACAGTACCAGCCCCAGCAGCACCCCGATCAGGCCGGGACTTAAAACCTGTTTCACGCCCACCTTCAGCTCCGCTCCGGCGGACTTCTGAATCAGGGCCATACCTACTGTAAACATGAGAACATCATTGATCATTTCCAGAATAGCCGCAAAGAAAACGGCTTCGTTTCCATAAAGAGCCTGTACCACCGGTATTCCTACGAATCCTACATTTCCGAAAATCAACATGAACATAAACAGATATTTTCTCGATACCGGCAGCTTCATAAGCTTTACCACCGGCACGCTGACGAGCAGCATCACCGCGTAAATGATCAGAGCCACCGCCAATATGTACTCGCAATCCTTCAAGGTCTGCACGCTGAATTCCATCTGCATAGCGTCAATAACCAGACAGGGCAGCGTCAAATTAAGAACCAGGCTGGAAAGCGCGTCATTCTGGTCCGTGGTAATGACCTGCTTTCTTCCGAAAATAAAGCCGGGAATAATAAGAATAAATACCATTAGCAGAGAGCTTAAAATAGGCCAGATCATGTTTCTTACCTCCTTACTAAAAATGCCGCAAACGCTCCGGTTCGACAACTCGTACTGGAATGTTCGCGGCATCGTTACTACATCTCTACTTATATAGTATTTTATACAGGAGGAATTTCAAACAAAAACGTCTTCCTTTTTCTCCCAGAATTCGACTCTTTCTTCTTTTGGAGCCGCAAAGGCTACAACTCTATAATAATGGCGAAAATTGGGATTGTAATAATAGACAGCACCGTGGAAAGCAGCACAGTCTTAGTCGCAAAGGCAGTCTCTCCCTTGTACTGCTGGCTGAAAATCGTTGTCGCGGAAGCTACCGGCATAGCAAAGCTGATGATAAGTACCTTTTCAAGAAGAGAAAATTCTCCGGCCCACAGCTTTACAACCAGCAGCGTAATAACCGGAACCAGCAGAAGCTTCGCGAAGGAGATCACATAGACCTGCCAGTCTCCCACGATTTCCCGCAGCTTCAGGCCGCCCAGCTGAAAACCAATGACAAACATAGTCAGCGGAGTAGTGGCCGCTCCGATCATTTGTATGGAACCGGCCAGCATTTCCGGCAGCTGTATATTAAGCAGGAACAGCAATAGCCCGATGATCACCCCGATCAGCCCCGGATTCAGAAACTGCTTTGGACTGATCTTCAGATCCGCGCCGGCGGAAAGCTGAATCAGCACGATGCCTACGGTAAACATGAGAATGTCATTGACCATCTCTAAAATAGCCGCGTAAAATACAGCTTCTGTTCCGTAAAGAGCCTTAATGACCGGGATCCCCAGGAATCCCGTATTGCCAAAGATCAGCATGAAAACAGCCAGATACTGCTTTGTCTTCGTCATGCGCAGCGCCTTTGACAGCGGAAAGCTGATGGCCATAAGAATGGCAAAGACCACACAGGCTACCGCCAGCATATAGCCCGTATCCTTCAGAGTCTGTATGCTGAATTCCATCTGCATAGCGTCAATAACCAGGCAGGGCCAGGTCAGATTCACAACAATACTGGAAACCGCGCCGTTCTGATTATCTGTAATAATGGTTCGTTTTTTAAAGAAAATTCCCGGAATGATCAGAAGAAAGATCATAATCAGAGAACTCAATATAGGCCAGACAAGCATCCTTTCCTACTACCTCCATTTTTCTATGATGAAAGAAGTGCTATAAACGCCCTTGTTTATCAGTCAAAAGCAAGGAAATTTATAGCACTCCGGCAATTTATATAATACCTGTCCTGTTCCTGTTTTGCAATCGGAAAAATTATTTTTTGTGTTTTCTTTTTCCCTTCCGCATTGCCGTCTTTTGGGTCAGATCAAGGTTCGCCGGCCGCCTCACCCACAAGATATACTAATTTTTAAAAACCTATATACAAAATATAGTTGCGGGTGTATAATATTTTTTGTTTAAAACGGGAAAATACGGGAATATATAATTTATATTACCAAAGCATGGATTTGGAGGAGGAGTTACATATGAATATCGCAATCACAGGAAACGCCAGCCAGCAGGAAGCGCAGGCTTATGTAAATTATCTGGAAGAAAAATACGGAAGAAAGCTGGAAAGTCTGGACATCCAGCTGGACGGCGACTATGCCGATCTGAACTATAAATTTTCTCACGTTCCTTTTGAACGGATCCGCAGAATCACCGGTTATCTGGTAGGAACCATGGATCACTGGAACGACGCTAAGACCGCGGAGGAGCGGGACCGGGTAAAACATTCTCTGGGAGAGACGGAAAACGCCGCCTCCATGGAGCAGCTGTAGCCTTCAGCTTCAGGCCGCGGGGACGTTTGCCATAAGCCGTAAGAAAAATAGCTTTATCATCATAATACAGAATCAGCCGCATTTCATAAGGGAATGCGGCAGTTTCGTTTTGAGCGGACAAGCTTTCCCGTATTTTCTTGTGTTTCTTTGCTAAAAATGCTATACTGTATTCGGTGTTTTATGGAAAAAAATAATTAAAATATAATGGAATATATAAATGGAAGGAGTTTTCAATTTACATGAAGAATTATAACAGTCCTTTATCAGAACGATATCCAAGTAAGGAAATGAAATACCTGTTCTCTCCGGAGATGAAGTTCAAAACCTGGAGGAAACTCTGGATTGCCCTTGCTGAAACAGAGAAAGAGCTGGGGCTTGACATTACACAGGAACAAATAGATGAGTTAAAGGCTAACGCGGACAACATCAATTATGACGTTGCCAAACAGCGGGAAGCCATCGTAAGACACGACGTCATGTCTCACGTTTACGCTTACGGCGTTCAGTGCCCAAAAGCAAAGGGGATCATCCACCTGGGGGCCACCTCCTGCTATGTGGGCGACAACACAGACCTGATCATTATGACCGAAGGTCTCAAGCTGATCCGCAAAAAGCTGATCAATGTAATCGCAAAGCTTTCCGATTTCGCAGATCAGAACAAGAGCCTGCCTACGCTGGGCTTTACTCACTTCCAGCCCGCGCAGCCTACTACGGTGGGAAAGCGGGCCACCCTGTGGCTCCACGATCTGATTATGGATCTGGAGGATGTGGATCATCTGCTAGGCACTATGAAGCTGCTGGGATCCAAGGGGACCACCGGCACACAGGCCAGCTTTCTTGAGCTCTTTGACGGAGACCGGGAAAAGGTAAAGAAGCTGGATCAGCGCATTGCGGAAAAAATGGGATACAGCGGCTGCTATCCGGTATCGGGCCAGACCTATTCCAGAAAAGTAGACAGCCGGGTCCTGAATGTTCTGTCCGGCATTGCCCAGAGCGCGCACAAATTTTCCAATGATATCCGCCTGCTGCAGCATCTGAAGGAAGTAGAAGAGCCTTTCGAAAAAAATCAGATCGGTTCCTCGGCTATGGCCTATAAACGCAATCCTATGAGAAGCGAACGAATCGCAGCTCTAGCAAATTATGTGATGTCCGACGCTATGAATCCGGCTCTGACTGCCGCGACCCAATGGTTCGAACGGACTTTGGACGACTCGGCTAACAAGCGCATCAGCATGTCTGAAGGCTTCCTGGCCGTTGATGGCATCCTGGAGCTTTATCTCAACATAGCTTCCGGACTGGTGGTTTATCCCAAGGTTATCCAAGCTCGTCTCATGAGCGAGCTGCCTTTTATGGCGACAGAAAACATTCTGATGGATGCGGTAAAGGCCGGCGGGGACCGGCAGGAGCTGCACGAGCGGATCCGCACGCACTCCATGGCCGCGGGCAAACGGGTAAAAGAGGAAGGCCTGGACAACGACCTTCTGGACCGGATCGCCGCGGACCCCGCGTTCAACATGACAAAGGAACAGCTGACTGCCCTCATGAAACCGGAGAATTTCGTAGGCTGCGCGCCGGCTCAGACAGAAGAATTCCTTCAGCAGATCGTTGCCCCTGTTCTTGAAGCAAACAGAGAAGACCTCGGCATAACCGCTGAGATCAATGTATAGATAAGAAGGAGAAATCGAATGGTAAAAGCAATCGTTGGCGCCAACTGGGGCGATGAAGGAAAAGGGAAAATTACAGACATGCTTTCCAAAGAATCGGACATCATCATCCGGTTCCAGGGAGGAAGCAACGCGGGTCACACTATCGTAAACGATTATGGTAAATTCGCGCTCCATATGCTTCCTTCCGGCGTTTTCTACCAGCATACGACTTGTATTCTGGGAAACGGCGTCGCATTGAATATCCCTTACCTTTTCAATGAGATCAAAGATATTGTAGATAAAGGCGTTCCCGCGCCGAAGGTGCTGGTTTCCGACCGGGCGCAGATCCTGATGCCATATCATATCCTCTTCGACCAGTATGAGGAGGAGCGGCTCGGGGGGAAATCCTTCGGATCCACAAAATCCGGGATTGCGCCGTGCTACGCGGACAAATATTCCAAAATTGGATTCCAGGTACATGAGCTGTTCATGGAGGAAGCGGCTCTGAAAGAAAAAATTCAAGGCGTATGCCAGCAGAAGAACGTGATTCTGGAGCACCTGTATCACAAGCCGACTCTGGATCCGGAAGAGCTCTTCCGCACTCTGCTGGAATACCGTGAAATGGTAAAGCCTTACGTCTGCAACGTTTCGGCATACCTGTACCAGGCCATCCAGGACGGGAAAAAAATCCTGCTGGAAGGACAACTGGGGGCGTTAAAGGACACAGACCACGGCATTTATCCCATGGTCACCTCTTCCTCTACTCTGGCCGGATACGGAGCCATCGGCGCGGGTATCCCGCCTTATGAAATTAAAGAGGTCATGACTGTAGTCAAGGCTTACTCCAGCGCTGTAGGAGCCGGAGCCTTCGTCAGCGAGCTCTTTGGCGAGGAAGCGGAAGAGCTGAGAAAGCGCGGCGGGGACGGCGGCGAGTACGGGGCGACAACAGGCCGTCCGAGAAGAGTCGGCTGGTTTGACGCTGTGGCCACCAGATACGGCTGCCGCGTCCAGGGGGCTACGGAGGTTGCTTTGACCGTACTGGATCCTCTTGGCTATCTGGATGAAATTCCAATCTGTGTTGGATATGAGCTGGATGGAGAAACCATAACAGACTTTCCGCATACGACAGACCTTTACCGGGCAAAGCCGGTGCTGAAGAAGCTTCCGGGCTGGAAGTCGGATATCCGGGGCATCCGTGAGTTCGATCAGCTTCCGCCGGAATGCCAGAATTATATCAATGAAATCGAAAAAGAGCTGGGTGTTCCCATCACCTATGTCTCCAATGGACCGGGACGGGACGATATCATAAAACGAACACCGAAGCTGTAAGCAGATTGTATAAATGAAAATGATTTTAGGAGATTTAAAAAATGTATAAAGAAGCGATCCGGCCAGCATGGGCAGAAATCAATCTGTCCAATCTGGATCATAACATAAAAAACATCATCGCTAAAGTAGGAAGCGATGTTGACATCATCGGAGTAATCAAGGCCGATGGTTACGGACATGGGAGTGTGGAAGTAGCCCAGGTCCTGCGGGAAAACGGAGTCCGTACCTTTGCGGTAGCGGCCCTTTCCGAAGCCATAAAACTGCGGGAACATGGCGCCCAGGAAGAGATCATTATGCTGGGACTCACCCCGGACCTTTACGCGGACACCATCGTCCAGTACGGCATTACCCCCGTAGTTTGCAGTTCTTCCAACGCGGCGGCTATAGCAACGGCTGCTGAAAAAGCGGGAAAAATCGTTTCCGGTCTGGTTGCTGTTGATACAGGCATGGGAAGAATCGGTTATTTGCCGGACGACGCGGAAGCGGTTTCCGATATAAAGAAAATGGAATCCCTTTCCGGCTTTCGGATCAAAGGAATCTTTTCCCACTTCGCTACTGCCGACGCGGCGGATAAAACTTACGCGAAGGAACAGGAGCGGAAATATAACGCATTTTATGAAAAGCTGGCGGCCGCAGGGATAAACATTCCTATGAAAACCTTCGCCAACAGCGCGGCTATTATGGAGATTCCTTCGGTTTACTTTGACGCGGTCCGTCCGGGAATCATCCTTTACGGCTGTTACCCAAGCAGTGAAGTAGATAAAAAGCAGCTTGCCTTAAAGCCGGTTATGTCGGTCAAGGCAAATATTGTACATCTGAAAAAAATTCCGAAAGGCGCGACGGTCAGCTACGGAAGAAAATATACCGCTCCCCGCGAAAGCCTGATTGCCACTTTGGCCCTGGGCTACGCGGACGGTTATCCGAGACCATATTCTCAGGTAGGCAAGGTTATTGTAAACGGAACCTTTGCGCCCATCGCGGGCAATATCTGTATGGACCAGTGCATGGTAGATGTGACCGATGTTCCTGACGTAAAGATCGGTGATGAAGTGATCATCATGGGTTCTGATGGAAAAAACACGATTCTGGCAGATGATATAGGGGACGCTACCGGAACGATCAACTATGAAATCGTTTGCGCTTTTGGTCAGAGACTCCCAAAAGTGTATATAAAATAAAGAACGGAGGTATATTAAATGGGTCGGGATACTAGAGAAAAAATAATGGTTACAGCAATTGATCTTTTTAACAGGAAGGGAGTTACCAATGTAAGTACCGTACAGCTCTCCAATGAACTGCATATCAGCCCGGGGAATCTATACTACTACTTTGACAACAAGGAACACCTGATCCGGAATATCTGGCAGGAAATGCTGCTGCCAAAGCTGGATTCGCTTTTCTCCGAGAAGAAGCACAGGGAATCGGAAGAAGGCCTGATGGAATTTTTCCTGAAGCTTTCCCAGTATACTTACGATTACAAGTTCTTCTATCTGGAGCTGCCCGCGGTCCTTAATAATGATCCTGCAATGAAGACGATTTATAAAGAATGGTCCATTGCTATGATGCGTCAGATCGATGGAATTTTTCAGGAGTGGAGCGAAACCGGAATCATGAAGCCGGATTTGTCCCCTGTCGCCCGGGATCTGCTGGTGCAAAACTGCTGGACTCTGTCGCAGACCGGTATGACTTATGTCAATATGCTGGATTCCGAGGCATCTTCAAAGGAAGCCTGTGACAGCATCATTCAGCGGCTGTATGCCCTTCTGCATCCGTATTTTTCCCAGGAAAGCCATGAAAAAATGGTGCGGCTTTTTGACGCCAATAATTTAGGCTTTTATAATTACACGTAAAAGGAGAACCCTATGAAATCAACTGTTTTTAAACGGTGTGCCGCAGTCCTGCTGTCCGCGCTTTTAGTCTTTTCCGCCGCTGCCTGCAGCGCCGATCCTGCTGAAGACGGAAGTGATGTGAACACAGTCAACGTTACCTTGTCGATCCTTTACCCTCAGGACCAACTGGATAAAGATAAAAAGCTTATGGACGTAGAAAGCTACCCGATGCAGGTAGAGGAGGACGCTACTGTCATGCAGATTCTGGAGTCCTATTCTGATCAGGAAGGAATTCAAGTGGAAGTAGATACTTCCGGAACTCCTTATGTAACCTCCATTAACGGGGTGAAGGCAGACGGTTCTTCCAGCTGGGTCTATGAAGTTGGAGAGGATAACAATATCACAAAGGGCGCTGCTGAATACAAGGTGAAGGATGGAGACGCTATTACGTGGAAGTACACCGCCCAATAGTTCAAAAAAAATTAAACTTTTTTTAATTTCTTCATAAAATCTTCACAAAAGATGCCTATAATATAAACTGTAGATAGGGACATAGAAACATCGTTTCTATGCGAACTTTCCTTCTTTTATTGAATACACACAATACACACTTGTAAAACACCTTGGTCCCCCCAAGGTGTTTTACTTTTTTGTGTTTCTGAAAGACGGGGGATTACCCCAGTTCTTCCCTTATGATCCTGGCCAGAGTCCGGATTCCTTCCTCCACTTGCTCCGGTTTCGCATAGGCGTAAGACAGCCGCAGGGCGTAGTTTTCTTTAAAATCGTAAATATTTCCCGGATTCAGCAGCAGAAATTCTTTCTTTGCTTTCTGGAAGATTCGTTCCATGTTTACCGGCTTTTTCAGCCTGCACCAGATATAAAAGCCGCCGGAAGGAACATTCCATACTGCCAGCTCCCGAAAATAAAGCTCCAAAGCCCGAAGCATATTGTCCCGACGCTCCTTCAGCTGGCGCCGCAGTTTTGTAAGGTAGGCCGAATATTCAGGGCTTCTCAGAATTTCCGCCAGCATCCACTGGGATACGGAGCTGGCTCCGTAATCCACCTGCATTTTAATATCTCCCATTCGCTCTACCACAGCTTCCGGCCCAGCGACCCATCCGATGCGCAGCCCCGGCGCAAAGGTTTTAGAAATGGTACCCAAATACAGAACCGTGCCGCCCTTGTCCAGCGCTTTCAAGCTGCGAGGCGGCGCATCTTCAAACCATAGTTCGCCGTAAGCGTCATCCTCGATGATAGGCAGCTGGTTCCGTTCACAGAAGTCCAGTAGCTCCTTCCGCCTCTGACTGCTCATGACTGTACCGGTTGGATTCTGATAGGTAGGAATCGTATAAAGAAGAGCGCCTCCGTCCTGCCTGATTTTCCAGTATTCCAGACCCTCCCGGTCCATGGAAACGCCGGATAGCTTCATCCCTGCTGACTGAAAGACGTAAAGCGACTTGAGATAGGTTGGCGCTTCCGTAAAAACAACCGAGCCCGGCTGCAGTACAGACACTGAGATCAGCTGCAGAGCCTGAAGGGACCCGGAAGTGATCAGCAGCTCGGAGGGCTTTACAAAAATTCCTTTTTTGCTCAAATAATCACTGAGGGCTTCCCGAAGCCGCAGAAGGCCCAAAGGACCGATATAATTCAGTGAGGGAATCTGCCCGGGAAGCCGCAGCATAATTTCTTCCGCGAATTCCCGGGGAAACAGCTCCGGCGCCAGCTCGCCCGTTCCCAGCCGTATGTAGCGGGAATCCATTTCCAGTTTGTTGATGGTCTGGATAGCGGGCTGGTTTTCACGAAAATTTCCGGACCGGATGTACTTGTTCCAGTCCGGCGCTTTTGCCATCAGCATAGGCCAAGTTCCCGCGGCGACTCTGGTGCCGCCTCCAAAATCACTTTCCAGTATTCCGAAAGCGTAAAGCTCTTCCATGGCAGTCACTACGGTACTGCGGTTTACTTGGAAAAGTCCCGCAAGCTCTCTCTGGGAAGGGATCCGGCTTCCGGCCGTCCAATGTCCCTTCCCCACTTTTCCCATAATATATTCTACAATCTGCCGGTAAAGCGGCTCCTTTGCCATTCGATCCGGTTTCCAGTCAATGGTGACATACTTTTTCCCTGCTTCCTTGCGCATAACTGCTCTTCCCTCCGTTTGCAAAAGGCTTTTATTCTATTATATGTTTGGTTGGGAAAAAAGACAACCATTGGAGGGTGACAGCGGCTGACGGGTCCCATATAATAAGCCTGACAAAATAAACGATAAGGGGTGAACTTTATGCTTTCTTTTATTCAGGGCATTACCATCGGGCTGGCCTCTCTGGCGCCCATAGGACTTCAAAATCTTTTTGTAATCAACACCGCGCTTTCTCAGAGCCGCCGCCGGATATATTTTACCGCTCTGGTGGTTACCTTTTTCGACATATCCCTGGCCTCCGCCTGTTTCTTTGGAGTCAGCGCTATCATGGAGCGTTCTCAATGGATCTCTATGGCTGTCCTTTTGATTGGCAGCTTGGTCGTCCTCTACATAGGGATCAGTCTGATCCGCGACAAAGGCTCTATGGAAAGAGGAAATGAAGTAAGCGTTCCCGTTCTGAAGGTCATTACTACAGCCTGCGTTGTTACCTGGTTCAATCCTCAGGCGATCATCGACTGCAGTATGATGCTGGGCGCTTTTCGCGCTTCCCTTCCGCCCGGCCAGTCTCTTCGGTTCATAAGCGGCGTCGCCTGTGCTTCCTGCTGCTGGTTTTTTGGGCTTTCTACTGTGATCTCCTTCTTCAAAGCCCGAATCACACCAAAGGCGCTTCGAATCATCAATTTGATCTGCGGCATTGTTATCCTTTTCTATGGGCTCAAGCTGGCTTTCAGCTTTATACAGCAGCTTTGAGCAGGGGGGACAGAGCAGTCAAATGTCAGATGTCAGATGAAAAAGCAGAAACATCGCCCTGTTTTCAGTCGGTTGTTTCTGCTTTTTAGCGGTTCTGGCCCTATGAATCGGCCGGGTTTGGGCTTATACGGAGTCAAAAAAGTCTTTTTGGAAAAAACCAGCCCGCAAAGCCGGATACTTTTTGAAACAAACAGGAGAAAAAGGAAGCGTGTTTCTTCTTTTTCACAATTTTCCTTTTTTTACCACGCCCGCTCAGATTTTCCTTGACAAATCGCCGCCAGTTCCATATTATAGATAATAATAAAAGGGAGTAGCGGCGCCAGCGGGCGTTTACGATACCGTCAATCCCGGTAAAAGCGCAGCTTTACCCGGATCGTAATGAAACAGCCAGACTTTTATTGCATTGTTGATATGCGGTAAAAGTCTTTTTTATTTGCATATTAACCGAAAAAGCTTTACAAAATAAAGGCAAGAAAGGAATCGTTATGCAAGAATATTATCAGATGACCGGCCAGCAGGTACGCCAGGCCGTAAACGGCGGTGCGGAGCCGCTTTCTCCAGAGCGGATCAAAAAAAATCAGGAAAAATTCGGACCGAATGAGCTGGCGGAGGGAAAGAAAAAATCCGTGATCCGGATCTTCTTTGAACAGTTCAAAGATTTTCTGGTTATCATTCTCATTGCGGCCGCAGTTATATCCGGCTTTCTCGACGATCTGGAAAGCGCGGTGGTTATCCTGGTGGTCATTACCATCAACGCTCTTTTAGGTACTGTCCAGACGGTCAAAGCGGAGCAGTCCCTCAGCAGTCTGAAGGCGATGTCGGCCCCAGAAGCAAAGGTGCTGCGGGAAGGGCGCGTCGTAAAAATTCCGTCAAGGGAAATAACAGTAGGCGATGAAGTTTTTCTGGAGGCGGGAGACTCGGTTCCTGCTGATGGACGGCTGCTGGAAAACGCCGGGCTGAAAATCGATGAAAGCGCCCTGACCGGCGAAAGTCTGGGAGTGGAGAAGGCGCTCTCTCCTATTGAAGGCACGGCCGCTCTGGGAGACCGGCTGAATATGGTCTATTCCGGAAGCTTTGTCACCTACGGGCGAGGCTCGTTTCTCGTTACTTCCATCGGCATGGAAACGGAGGTAGGCAAGATTGCGACCCTTCTCAAAACCACCTCAGAAAAGAAAACGCCGCTGCAGGTGAACCTGGATAAATTCGGGAAAAAGCTTTCGCTCCTGATTCTGCTTTTCTGCGGCGTTCTCTTTGGGATCAGTGTTTACCGCGGAGAATCTGTTGGAAACGCGTTTCTCTTTGCGGTAGCGCTGGCAGTGGCCGCTATTCCGGAAGCCCTCAGTTCCATTGTTACTATCGTTCTCTCCTTCGGGACGCAGAAGATGGCCCGGGAACACGCGATCATCCGAAAGCTGCAGGCTGTGGAAGGACTAGGAAGCGTTTCGGTCATCTGCTCTGATAAAACAGGCACCCTGACGCAAAACAAAATGACGGTAGAAGACTATTATGTGAATGGGCTGCGCATTCCGGCTTCCCGCGTTGACCTAGATCAGCCCGCCCAGAGACAGCTGCTGCGGGACAGCATTTTGTGCAACGACGCTTCTGTCTCAGAAGGGAAGGAAATCGGTGATCCGACGGAAACAGCCCTCGCCTATCTGGGGCTTCGTCTGGGCCAGGATCAGGAAGCCCTGCGAAAAGCCTATCCCCGGTTCGCCGAACTGCCCTTCGACAGCGACCGAAAGCTGATGTCCACCTGCCACAAGATAGATGGCCGGGCTGTTATGATTACCAAAGGAGCGGTCGATGTACTGCTGGACCGGATCACTTCTATCCAGGAAAACGGTCAGGTCCGCAAGGTTACAGAGGCTGACCGGAAAGCTATCGAAAATCAGAATACACAGTTCTCACTAGGCGGCCTGCGGGTACTTGCTTTTGCCTATAAAGAAGTTTCCTCAGGTTTCATTCCGGAGCTTTCTCATGAGAAGGAGCTTACCTTCCTGGGACTAATCGCTATGATGGATCCTCCCCGGGAAGAATCGGCTGCCGCGGTAGCGGAATGCGTCCGTGCCGGAATCAAGCCCGTCATGATCACCGGCGACCACAAGATTACCGCCGCCGCCATTGCGAAACGGATCGGCATTTTAAAGGAAGAATCGGAAGCCTGCGAAGGCGCTGCTATCGATTCCATGTCTGATGATCAGCTGCGGGATTTTGTAGAGGGGATCTCAGTCTATGCCAGAGTTTCTCCGGAGCATAAGATCCGTATTGTACGGGCATGGCAGGAAAAGGGAAACATTGTAGCCATGACCGGAGACGGGGTCAACGACGCGCCCGCTCTAAAGCAGGCGGACGTAGGGGTCGCCATGGGTATTACCGGAAGCGAAGTTTCCAAGGACGCGGCGTCTATGGTTCTGACAGATGATAATTTTGCGACCATTGTAAAGGCCGTGGAAAATGGCAGGAACATTTACCAGAACATCAAGAATTCCATTCAGTTCCTTTTGTCCGGCAACTTCGGCGCGATCCTGGCTGTACTCTACGCTTCCGTTACAGCGCTTCCGGTGCCTTTTGCCCCGGTGCATCTGCTGTTCATCAATCTGCTGACCGACAGTCTCCCTGCTATTGCGCTGGGATTGGAACCGCACAGTCCGGATCTGATGAATGAAAAGCCCCGGCCCGCAAATGAGTCCATCCTTACCAGGAGCTTTCTCGGAAAAATCGGGGTCGGCGGCCTTTGTATCGGCGCTACAACAATGGCGTCCTTTCTCATAGGCTATTGCGGCGTATTCACCGCGGCTGGGCAGGGAAGCGCCCTTCTAGGCAGCACCATGGCTTTTGGAACTTTATGTACAGCCCGTCTGTTCCACGGCTTTAACTGCAAATCAGCAAAGCCTGTGGTGTTTACCTCAAAGGTGTTCAACAACGCATATCTTCTGGGGGCCTTCTTCATCGGTCTTGTTCTCATCACGCTGGTGCTGATGGTTCCGGGACTGCATGAGGTGTTCAAGGTCCAGACTCTGACACTGGCCCAGCTGTTTACGGTTTACGGCCTGGGCTTTGCCAATCTTCCAGTGATCCAGCTTTGTAAGTGGTTCGCCTGCTGGAAGCGTACCTCCGCTCATAAAGTTTTGCCTTAATAATAAAAGTGGTCAGTCGGTAAAAGGCTGACCACTTTATTATCTACTTTATATCAGATTACATGGAATAAAGCAGTTTTTCTTATCGATGGGTATCACTTCCTGGCACATGCAGAGAATGCCTCCACAGCCGCAATCCAGCTTTGTTTTATCAAACAATGCGTATTTCTTAATCTCTCTGCGGTCTGGATTCGCGGATTTTTTGATTTCTAATGGATGTACAATCCCATTTTCTTCTACAATCACATCAATTTCTTTGGCGTTGGAATCCCGATAGTAAGTCAGGTTTACCTTGTCCTGAGAATAGGAAAAGCTTTTCAGCAGTTCGATCACAACATAGTTTTCAAAATAATGTCCGCTTGCCGCTCCATTCATCAGCGTATCTCTGGTAAGCCACATTGATAAGCAGGCGCACAGGCCGGTATCACAGAAATACAGCTTTGGCGTCTTAGTCAGTCTTTTCAATTCATTATTGGCAAATGGTGGAAGAAGATAGATAATCCCCAGACCTTGCAGAATCCGCAGCCATTCCTTTGCGATTGGCTGCGAAATTTCAGCGGCTTCCGCCAAAGTCTTATAATTCACCTGTTCTGCTGTCAGCGCGGCGCAGGCATTGAGAAATTTCCGAAATCGCACCGAATCAGTAATGCCGCCTTCCTCCGCTACATCGCGCATCAGGTAGGTTTCAATATAGGAATTAAAATATTCCTGCCGCTGCTCGGCATCTGCCTGTAACGCGGCCGGCATACCTCCGCGCCATATGTGCTCATACACATCTAAGATGTCATTCTTTTTTGCGGCCTCCTGTCGTTCCAAAAGGCAGGGCAAGGAGAAATCCAGCTTATTTGAAAAACTCTCCCCATCCACTTCAGCTTTGGAAAGGCTGTATAATTCTAAAATCCCAATTCTTCCCGCCAATGTTTCACGGATATTTTTCATCATTTTGTACTGCTTTTTGCCCTTGTCAACTGCGCCGAAATATGAGAACCGCTATTTATGCCGCAGCTTTGCTCGTTCATACTGCTTCGGCCAGGATATATCCACGTCAGAAAATAAGCTGCACCAGCAGCATATAACAGATTGTCCCGCCCGCTATGGAAAGCAGCATCTGGCGCTTCCACTTATGCAGCAGAACAACAACGGTAATGGAAATCAGTTCCGGAAGTCCATGGCTTCCGCCTGTAATACTGACATGTCTCAGGCAGTAGATCACCAGCATGCCAAAGACTGCCGCCGGAAGCGCTCTTCCTAAATACTGCACATATTTTGGGGTGGGCTTTCCCGCTGGAAACAGTACGAAAGGCAGAAAACGGGTCAGCATAGTTCCGGCAATAACCACCAGCACTATGATAATCTGCTGCGTCAAAGTCATCGTCACTCAGCGTCACCGCCCTTCTCCAGGGGCTTCCTTAAAACCGTCAGCCCAATAAGGATGGCTGCCATAGACGGGAGGATAAAATCCTCCGGCCCAAAGGCCAGCAGGCACAGGAGCGAAAGCCCCAGGCCTAAAATCCCGCTGGTATGTTTTTTGTCTTTTAGCCACTGTTCCATGAAAATCACCACAAACATAGCGGTCATAACAAATTCAATCCCCTCTGTATTGAAATGGATCAGCGAGCCAAAGATCCCGCCCAGAGTGGCCCCTGAAAACCAGTAAAAATGGTTCAGCAGCGTAACGAAAAACATGAACCAGCCCCGGTCCACGCCTTCCGGGATGTCTGCCGTATAGTTTATGGAAAACGTCTCATCACACATGCCAAAAATCAGGTAAATTTTTTTCCATCCCAGCCCTTTGAATTTATCCAGCATAGATATCCCGTAAAACAAGTGCCTGGCATTGATCATCAGCGTCATGACCAGCGCCTGCAGCGGGTTGAACGCGCCTAAAAGCAAATTGACCGTCACAAATTCGATGGAACCCGCAAAAATAGTCAGACTCATCAGCATAGGATACCAAAAGCTGAAGCCGGATACGTTCATGTAGATTCCGTAAGCCAGCCCTAAAAACCAGAAGCCCGCAAAAATAGGGATCGTATAGGGGAAGGCGGCCCGAAAGGCTTTTCTGTATTTATGCCGCTGTTCCAATAAGAATTCCTCCTCTTTTCTCCGCTATTTATGCCGCGGCTTTGCCCGTTCATACTGCTTCGGCCAGGCCATATCCACGCCCAGCTCGTTTGCCGCCTGAAGGGGCCAGTACGGATTTCTCAAAAGCTCTCTTCCGATATATACGAAATCCGCTCTTCCGCTGAAGATGATCTCTTCCGCTTCCTGCGGGTCTGTCACAAGGCCGCCCGCAATAACAGGAAGTCCGGTCAGCTTTTTGATTTTTTCTCCATGGGGGATCTGGTAGCCCTTTACCGCGTTGGGTACAGCCGGTACTACGCCGCCGGTGCTGACGTCTACAAGATCAATGCCTTTATCCTTTACCAGATTCAGCATCTCCGCCAGGTCTTCCGCCATATTTCCGCCTTCCTGGTAGTCCTCCGCGGAAACCCGTACGCACAGCGGCTTCTCCTCAGGCCACACTTCCTTTACCGCGTCGATCACCTGGCCCAAAAGCCGCACCCGATTTTCCCGGCTTCCGCCATACTCGTCCGTTCTTTGGTTGGTAAGCGGCGACAGGAATTCACTGAGAAGATACCCGTGAGCCCCATGGATCTCCACCATATCGAAGCCTGCTTTCTCCGCTCTTTCCGCTGCCTGCCTAAACTGCTGGATGGTTTCTTCAATATCCGCCTTTGTCATTGCTCTCGGCGTTACACTTTCCCCATCAAAAGGAATCGCGCTTGGCGCTTCCACGTCCATTCCCTCCGCCGTACATTTTCTTCCGGCGTGATTTAGCTGAACCGCAATTTTAGCGCCATTCGCGTGAACCGCGTCGGTCAGCTTTTTCATTCCCGCAATCTGATCATCCTGCCACAGCCCCAGATCATTTGATGAGATCCGTCCTTCCGGGCAGATACCGGTAGCCTCTACAATCAGCAGCGCCGTTCCGCCTACCGCTCTGGAAGCGTAGTGCAGGATATGCCAGTCCGTCACGACGCCGTCTTCCCCCGCGCAGTACATGCACATAGGCGGCATAACGACGCGGTTTTTCAATCCCATGTTTTTTATCTTTGTTTCCTTAAATAAGCTGTTCATTGTCCCCTCCTTTTGGTTTTCTGTATCGTTTTCACCGCGGCAGAGTCTTAATCTGCCGCGGCGGCTTTAACATATGGATTTATTATACCACAAGCTATGGGCTTTGGCAGTCCTAAGTATTGTTTTTTCTTTTACCTCTGGCTGCAGCATCGCCCGCCGCAATCAAAATCGCAGGAAATTTTACCTGCGATTTATAAACAAAAAACACTGGCTGTTATAAATTTTCCGCTACTCCATCCGCACAGCTTCCGCAATAGCCTTTGCGGCCCGCCGCAGATCCTCCTTTGTATGGGCGGACATCAGCGCGGCCCGCAGGATAGCCTGTCCCTTCTTTACAGTCGGGTAGCGAATTGCGGAAATATAGTATCCCTGCTCCAAAAGCCGCCGGGATACCTGCGCCGCTTTCCCTTCATCCCCGATCCGGATGGGGATCACAGCAGTCTCCGACCAAACATCCATTCCCTGCTCTTTCAGGCATTGGCAGAACCATCGCACGTTTTCCTGGAGCCGCGCCGTCCTCTGAGGCTCGGCTTCCAGCAGCTCCACCGCCCGAAGCGCGGCGGCAATGGTTGCGGGAGATAAGGAGGTGGAAAAAATAAAGCTGCGGGCTTTGTTTCTCAGGTAGGAGATCAGCGTATCAGAGCCGCAGACATACCCGCCTTCGGACCCGAAAGCTTTACTTAAAGTCCCCATAAGGATGTCAACGCTCCCTTCCATATGAAAATGCTCTTCCACGCCTCGTCCATGTTTTCCCAGGACGCCTACAGAATGGGCCTCATCGATCATAGAAAGAAGGCCGTATTTTTCCGTCACCCGGATCAATTCAGGAAGATTAACGATGTCGCCGTCCATGCTGAAAACGCCATCGCTGACCACCAGCCCAAAAAAGTCTTCCCCCTTCCGGCCGCTTTCCCGCCATTCCCGCAGCGTCTTCCGCTCAAGATCGGCCATATCGTTATGCCGATACACTACCGTTTTCGCCTTGGCCAGGTGACAGCCGTCAATGATACTCGCGTGGTTCATCTCATCGCTGAAAATCACGCCGCCTTCCTGACAGACGGCGGGCAGGATCCCTGTATTGGCCGCAAAGCCTGTATTGAACACCAGCGCAGCCTCTCTCCCCTTGAACCGGGCCAGCGCTTTTTCCAGCCGGACATGAAGCTCTGTGGTCCCAGTGGTCAGCCGGGAGCCGCCAGAACCGGTTCCGTACCGCTTTATAACCTCTATGGTGTATTCCTTGATCCTGGGATCGTCGCAAAGATCAAGATAGGCATTGGAAGCCAGCATCAAAAGCTTTCGCCCTTCATATGTCACATACGCGCTCTGGGGGCCTTCTAGCGGAATTACCGTCCGGTAAAGGCTGCTTTTTTTCAGGTCTTCCAGGGCCTTCTCCATAAAACCCCATTTATTCATAGCTTGTCCTCCATCTGAACCAGCACCTTACGGCGCTGCAGGTAATCGATACAGTCTGCCAGCTCTTCGTCGTGATTTCCCCGAAACAGGAATACTCTCCCGCCATTGGGACTGCCCATTTCCTTTAAGGTCGTGATACGCACATAGCCCAGCTTTCTGGAAGCGATGTAGCCGGTCACATAGTCGGGATCATCCGAAACGCACAGTTCCGCCAGAATATTAGGATGATTTACCACCTTGGTGGCCAGCACCAGGGCTTCATTAAAGTGGTTTTTCCCCGAGCAGGCCTGCTGCCGCTGCTGATCCCGCGTATCCATATCCATATAAGTCGCGCGCACGCCCCGTTCCCGGTCCGGCTCCAGCCGCTGCAGAGTGTCCGCGTCCAGCAGCATAGCGCCCCGCATGGCATAGCTTTTTTCCCAAATGGAAAGGATGTCATCCGCCCGGTCCGAAAGGCCCATCTGCCGCAGATATTCCCGGATCGCCGCCCTGCCTTCCTCCGGATCAGCGGTTTTAATTGTAGTAACGGGAAGCGCCCGCAGGAAGGTGATCTCATCCTCAGAAACCGCTTCGATTTTCAGATTGATCTTATCCGGCTTTCCCTTGCTGTGATCCATAGCCCGCCGCAGCAGGCGGGCGCAGTAGCTTTCCAGCTCTTCCCGGGCCACAATTTTTTCCGCCCCCGATATGTGCCGTTCCTGGCTGGAAGCCCGCATCTTGATACTGTACCGTTCCATGCGTCTATCCCCTCTCTCCGGCGGCCGCAAACCGCGTAACCTTTTTCATGGCCGGATACATAATCGGGGAAAGAACCGCCGTGAAAATCATCCCCGGAACAGCCCCCGCAAGAAGCGGAAGCGGACTGACCCGCATAATAACAAGACCCAGTACAACGCGGCCCACTGCGGTTCCCAACGGCCCGCTGATTATGAGGATCCATGGCTTTGTCCCAAAGATAGCGATGATCCCTCCCGCCACAACGCGAAACACCATCGCAATGACTACATTAATAATAGTATGCGTACCCAGCAGCAGATTGATCAGGCTTGCCAGAATGCCGATGGCAAAATATCGGCGAAAGCCGAAACAGGCGGCAATACAGATGGCAAAAGGCGCTGAAAGCTGAAACTCAGCGCCGGGAATAATACTCGGAAGCTTAAAGGTGCCCAGCAGTGCGAGAACAGCGGCAAGCATGGCCATGACGGTCAGGTCCTTTAAACGAATGGTCTCTTTTGTCATATTGTTTTCTCCTCCTATTGTAAACTTTTTTATTTTTTAAGTTTACAATTCTGGCAGTATTCTAGCATCTTGCCCCACGTTTGTCAACTCTTCCAGGTTGACAATTGACTTTTTATCCTTTAAACTGTCCCTAGAAAACAGGAGGATATGTCTTATGTCTGTAAAAAATCAGGTTTTAAAAGCACTTGAAGAAAACAAAGGAACCGCTCTTTCCGGAGAAGCCATGGCGGAGGAATTCGGCGTATCCCGCGCCGCGATCCACAAAGCCATCAAGTCTCTGCGAGAAGAAGGATATCTGATTGAGGCAGGTACCAATAAGGGCTACCGTCTGGCTTTGGAAAGCGATCTGCTTTCCGCCCAGGGGATCAGCGCCCATTTGACGGAATCGCTCAAATCGCTGCCCTTTCATGTATATAAAACCATAGATTCTACCAATAACGCAGCCAAAAATCTGGCGCTGGAGGGAGCTCCTCACGGTACAACTGTGCTGGCCTTTCATCAAAGCCAGGGGAAAGGCCGGCTGGGAAGGACGTTTATTTCTCCGGCCAATACAGGGATCTATATGAGCGTTCTTCTGACGCCATCTATGGATATGAGCCAGTCTGTACTCATTACAACTGCGGCTTCGGTCGCTGTTGCCCGGGCCATTGAAAAAGTCTGCGGAGCGTCCCCTTCCATCAAATGGGTCAATGACATCTATGTAAAGGGGAAAAAAGTCTGCGGTATCCTTACAGAAGCTATGACCGACTTTGAGTCAGGGCAGATCCAGCATCTGATCCTGGGGATCGGAATCAACTGCAGTGTGGAAGGATTTCCTCAGGAGCTGCTGGAAGTCGCTGGGGCGCTGGAAGGAGATTTTTCCAAAAACCAGCTGGCGGCTGAAGTCCTGAATCAGCTGATGCCTCTTATGGATCATCTGGAAGAACGGACTTTTATCCAGGATTACAGGCGTTACTCTATGGTTCTGGGGAAAAATATAACCGTATACAAAGGCGGTTATTCCGAGACCGCGCAGGGACGGGCGGCCCGCGTCCTCGATATCGACCAAAACGGCGGCCTTGTGGTCCTCTACTCCAGCGGAGAGCGGGAAACCCTCTCTACCGGTGAAATTTCAATTCGGATCTAAGGAGGTAATATATGACTCGTTATTCTAAAACAACCAGGCTCATGCTGGCCGCGCTCTTTACAGCGCTGACCGCCATATGCGCCTATATTTCCATTCCGCTGCCCTTTACCCCGGTGCCGATTACACTGGCTACTCTGGCAGCCACCCTATCGGGCGCTCTTCTCGGCCCCAAATACGGGATTATCAGTCAGGCTGTCTATCTGCTCTTAGGCGCCGTCGGAGTTCCGGTATTCCACAACTTTACCGGAGGCCTGGGAATCCTGACCGGTCCTACCGGAGGATATCTGATCGGCTATCTTACCATGGCCTTTCTGACCGGATTTCTTATCTGCCGGGCAAAGAACGGGAATTCCCTGCCAATCATAATCATTGCCATGATCATCGGACTCGCATCCTGCTATTTGCTTGGAACCGCCTGGTTCATGATTTCCAGCGGCACAGCACTGGTCCCGTCTCTGGTGTCCTGCGTCATTCCGTTCCTTCCGGGAGACGCTGTAAAAATAATTGTGGGCAGCTTTCTGATAAAAAAGCTGCAGCCTGTTCTTAACTGAAAAATTGTGATAGAATATACCCATCTGAGAAAGGTGGGTATTTTTGTGAAGAGAAAAATAGGCGTAATATCAGGGCTGGTTATCATCCTCCTGGGGCTTTTCGCGCTGCCGCGGCTGGCAGCTCCGGCTTCTCCAACGCAGGAGAAAACCCAGGCGGAAGCGCTGGCAGAATCTATGACTCTTGAGGAAAAGGTGGGTCAAATGTTTCTGGCGTGCGTCTCAGACAGCGGGGCGGATCCTGAGGATATTTCCACCTGGCGCCCGGGAGGCTATTTATTCTTTGCCGACTTTTTTGAGTCCCGAAGCACAAAAGAAGCCGCTGACCGCATTGCGGCGTTTCAGGACGCCGCGAAAATTCCTATGCTGATGGCAGTGGACGAAGAAGGCGGGACCGTAACGCGGGTCAGCCGTTTTCCAGCTTACCGCGGGCAGCCCTTTGCCTCGCCTATGGAGCTCTATCGCTCAGGCGGCCTGGCAGCGGTCCTTGAGGATACGGAAGAAAAAAGCAGTCTGCTGCTGTCTCTTGGCGTCAACGTAAATCTGGCTCCGGTCTGTGATATGACGGAAGATAAGGATTCCTTTATTTACGCGCGGACTCTGGGCCAGGACGCAGAAACGACCGCAGAGTATACAGCCGCTGTAGTCAAGTCTATGAAAGAATCCGGAATCGGCTCCGCCCTAAAACATTTTCCAGGCTATGGAGGAAATGCCGATACGCATACAGGCATCGCGACGGATACCCGGGACTATGACCAGTTCCTCTCCCATGACTTTCTGCCTTTTCAGGCCGGAATCGAGGCTGGCGCTCCCTGCGTCATGGTAAGTCATAACATCGTGACCTGCATGGACGCGGAGGTTCCCGCTTCCCTGTCTTCAGAGGTCCACCGCATCCTTCGGGAAACGCTTGGCTTTGAAGGGGTGATCCTGACAGATGATCTGTCCATGGACGGCGTTCAGGACTACATTGATGATGAAGATATGGCGGTTGCCGCGATTCAGGCAGGCAATGACCTGCTTTGCGCCAGCCAGTATCAGACCCAGATCCCCGCGGTCATAGACGCCGTAAAAAGCGGGGAGCTGTCAGAAGAGCAAATTACAGATTCTGTCATCCGCATCCTGCGGTGGAAACAGGAGCTGGGATTACTGAAATAAGGAAGGAGTGATTACAAATGTTAAAATACTGTTCAAACTGTTACACAGAATTTGAAACCGAAGAATCCGTCTGCCCTCAGTGCGGTACAAAGCTGGAAGAGCCTTATACAGACGAGGAAGCAGATGAAATTCTGGAGCTGTTATTTAAAGAGATTCGAGCATAGCCGAAAGTCAATAGAAAAACCACGGGAAATCACAAAACAACATCCGGAATGTTAAATAAGCCTTTTGTATCCCGCGATTTCTCCCTGCTCCAGGATCAGTGTATATCCGTGGCCCGGATCAGGCACCCATTTGAAAAAATGTTCCTGCTGATTTGGAAAGGAGCTTTCCATAATGGCTCCAATGGTCCCGCCGTGGCAGACAAGAATCGATACCGCGTCATCCCCGCAGTGGCGCACAGATAGCTCCTTCAGACGGTGCTTTCCCACTAAAAGCTTCAGGCCCGCCTGAATCCGCTTTTGAAATCCGAGAATGCTTTCGCCGCCCGGCGGCTCGGCCTGCCCGGTTTTATCGCTGATCCACTTCTGATATTCCGGAAGCTCTTTCAGCTGCTCATAGCTTTTCATTTCAAATTGGCCGAAGTCCATTTCTGTCAGCTCCGGCAGCCGCTCATGGTCCCGCTCTCCGTAAATCAGACGCAGGGTCTGCTCGGTCCGCTTTTTTCCGGTAGTATAAAAATCGGCGCCTTCCGCCCTTGGATAAACGTCCTGCCGCACCAGCTCCTTCAGCTGTTCCACACCTTCCGGAGCAAGGGGGATATCTGCCGCCCCATAGTAATACCTTTTCTGATTTCCCTCTGTGATCCCATGACGGATCAAATGTATCTGTGATCTCATAAATTCTCCCCTACTTTATTTTTTGTCCAAGGCCGCAGAAAACCCTGGTAACAGAATCCGCTTCCGCCGCAAGCCAGATCAGGGTTCTTCCATTCATTTCCCGCATAGCCCGCGCCTCCGCTTCCACAGGGACAACTCCCTGGGATATATCGTCGCAGATAATGATTTTATCCGCCAGCTGCTCCTGATGCTGCCGCAGATATTCCCTGGCTTCGATCCCCTGCCGCAGGCAAGCCAGGACAAAGCGCTGCAGCCCGTATATAGCCTGTTTTGAAAAGTCCAGCTCCGGCAGATCCGGTTTGCAGACAAATACGTCTTTCATGTGAAAGTGTTCTTTGGCGTACTCCAGCTTTCCCTGGTACGCGCCTCCTATAATCAGATCCATCCTTGTATTACCGCCAGCGAAAGCACGGCTGCCAATTCGCCCCACACGATTGCGAATCCCGCGATATCGCCGCTCATTCCTCCTAATTGTTTTCTTCCGTAGCTTCCTGAAAGAGCAGAAGCCACCAGCTGGGCCGCCGCCATAATCAGGGCAGCCTTAAAAAATCCGTTTTCCCTGACCCACGCCGCTCCCGCCGCGAGGAGCAGAGCCGCAAAAACCCACGCAAGCTCCAGCAGCCGCTTGAACCTGCGGTTTGCCCCGGGATCAAAGGTCTTGTCGTACTGACTGGTAGACAAGGGCTTTTTGGTCAGAACATCTCTGGACGGAACGCACCTTGCCAGAACGGGGGCGGCCATCAGGCACCAGCCGATCCAGGATTCTCCCGCTTCCAGAAGGGACCACATAGAAGCAAAGAATACCATAAACAGCAGGATCGTTGTAATCACCGCAAAGGCCCCCACATGGGAATCCTTCAGGATTCTCTGCCGCTCCTTCAGCGGCCGCCGGGATAAAATAGCGTCGTTGCAGTCCATAAAGCCGTCCAGATGGATGAACCCGCTGACAAGAAAGGGATAGGCCGTCATAAGCCCCGCGCCCACTGCCAGCGGGATTTCCAGCAGCCGAATTGCCCAGAAAAGCCCCCACCACAGGACGCCTATTACAAGCCCGACGGCAGGAATCGCAGCCAGCATATGCTGCCGGGCGTTTTCATCCCATCGTTTGCAGGGACAGGGAATCGCACAGAAGTTTCCCCATGCCATAAAAAATCCCGTTACTGTTTTCATTTCCACCTCAGTCTCTTTTTATCTCCATCTATTTAAAGTAATACCGATTCCCATAGCAGACCTCAATGACCTGTCCGCACAGCTTCGCAAGGGTCCTGTCGCAAAGGGCCAGGCCCTTTCGGTATTCCTCCGTCAAAGCTTCGTATCCCGCTGCGTCGGAATAAATAAAATCCGATACAAATACCGTGTTTCCTGTCCGCTCCGCAAACTCCGCCAGCTGCCGGCTCACCCGCTTTGGAGCCTGCAAATCCACCTCGCCGCCAGAGGCGAACATTTCGTTGGAAAGAAGCGCTGTGACACTGTCCAGCAGGAACACGCCCTCAGGATCAGCCTTTTCCAGAGCGCCGCAGACGTTTATGCCCTGCTCGATGGTGGTAAAGCCCCACCCTGCCCGCTCGCGGACATGGCGGCGGATCCTGGCCCGGTCTTCCTCATCCGATGGGATCATGGTAGCCAGGTAATAGAGGGGCAGCCCTTTTTCATCCGCCTGTCTTTTGGCTTCCTCCTGGGCAAAAAAGGATTTTCCGTTTTTACAGCCGCCGCTGATCAGAATATTCATCAGAAGCAGTCTTCCTTTCGCAGTTCCTCCAGATAATCGTCGCTGATCCGGGCCTCTTCAAAGGTAGCCATCCTGTTCATAACGCCGCAGGCGCCCTCGATCAGTTTAAAGGCCAGCGGGCAGCCGCTCCCTTCTCCAAGCCGCATCCCCATATGCAGATAAGGCTTCATTCCCAGGGCCTCAATCGCCAGGTTGTAGCCCTGCTCATGGGATTTATGAGAAGCGAACATATACTGAGCGCAGGCCGGAGCCAGTCTTGCCGCCGCCAGAGCGGCCACAACCGATATGTACCCGTCGATAACAACAGGCAGCTGATAAACCGCCGCTCCGATAAAGGCCCCTGCCATCGCGGCAATATCGAACCCGCCCGCTTTGGCAAGGATCCCAATCATATCCTTTCCCTGACAGCCTTCCGCTGCCCGGTCTACAATTCTCTGCTTGTGAAGAAAGGCGTCTGACAGAAGTCCGCTTCCCTTTCCTACAGTCTTAGCCGCCGGTTGTCCGGTCATAGCCGAAAGGAGCGCCGCGCTGGTGGTCGTATTGCCGATGCCCATTTCTCCGATGCCGAATATGCTGTAGCCTTCTTTTTTAACAGCCTGAGCCATTTCCAGGCCGATCCCGATGGCCCGCAGGGCCTGCTCTTCTGTCATAGCCGGTTCTTTTGCCAGATTCCGGGTTCCCGCGGCAATCCTCCGGTCTACGATTTTATGGGTGTCCGAAAAAGGGATATCGGTATAAAGCTCCCGGGGCGCCCGGTCTTTGATTCCCACATCCACGATCAAAAGATCACTTCCAAAGCTCTCTGCCAGCGCTCCTACTCCGGTCAGTCTCCGGGTAAAATTGATGGTCTGAGACAGGGTCACACTCTGAGGCGTGGACGCGACGCCTTCCTCTACAACGCCGTTATCCGCGCACATGACCACTACGCAGTGCTTTTCGATGGTGTTTTTTACCTTGCCGGTAACGCCTGCCATTTGTATCGAAATATCCTCTAAAAGGCCCAGGCTTCCCGGCGGTTTTGCCAGGGACGCCTGCCGCTCTCTCGCGGCTTTCATCGCTTCCTGGTCCAGATCTTTGATGGTTGAAATAATGCTTTGCAGCTCCTGACGTGTCATTTGAAATACCCTTCCTTTCATACGCAATAATTTTAACACAGCCAGAGAAGTAAGTACAGGGCCGCCGGCCGGAAAAAGCTTGCAAGTTTTCCGTAAAATCGGTAGAATGGGGATACAGTAAGCGCGTCTGGCGTCTGCCGCCAGACAAATAAGATGAAAAGGTGGATTTTTATGAGTAAAAAACTGCGAGGCAATCTGCTTCTTCTTTTAACCGCTCTGATCTGGGGAATATCCTTTGTGGCTCAGCGGGCCGGAATGGAATATATCGGGCCCTTTACATTCAACGGCATCCGTTCTTTGATCGGAGGCATTGTACTGATTCCCGTCATCCTTTTACTTGCAAGGATGGACCAGAAAGGCGGAAAGAATGAAAGAGAGCTCAGCGATGAGGAAAAACAGGCGGAAAGGAAAACGCTTTTACTGGGCGGACTGTCCTGCGGCATTGTTCTTTTTATCGCCAGCTCCCTGCAGCAGATCGGCGTAGTCTATACGACTGCCGGGAAAGCCGGGTTTATTACAGCCCTCTATATTGTACTGGTTCCGATTCTGGGTATTTTTATCGGAAAAAAGATCCGGCCTGTTATATGGCTGTGCGTCGCTCTTTCTGTGGCCGGTCTGTACCTGCTGTGTATGAAAGGCGGGTTTTCTCTCAGCAAGGGAGATCTTTTAGTGCTGCTGTGCGCTCTGGCCTTTGCGGTACATATTCTGGTCATCGACTATTTTTCGCCGAAGACAAATGGAGTAAAGCTGTCCTGCATTCAGTTCTTTGTGTGCGGGATCATTTCTCTTGTGCCCATGCTCGTCTTTGAAACGCCGGTGTGGTCTCAGATTCTGGACTGCTGGCTGCCGATCCTGTACGCGGGGGTCTTATCCTGCGGCGTAGCCTATACTCTGCAGATCGTAGCGCAAAAGGACACGGACCCGACTGTAGCTTCTCTGCTGCTGAGTCTGGAATCGGTCTTTGCCGTGATTTCCGGAGTGATCCTTCTCCATGAACACATTGCGGCCCGGGAGCTGATGGGCTGCGTCATTATGTTTGCGGCCATCATTATTGCTCAGCTGCCTTCAAAGGAAGAGCGGCTGATGGATAAATCCTAGAAAGTGAGTGCTTTGCTGTGAATTATGAAGAAAAGCTGAATCAGCTGGAAAAAATCATAAAGGCCCGCGGCCGGATAGCGGTGGCCTTTTCGGGCGGCGTTGACAGCGCCTTTCTGCTGCTCTTTGGGAAAAAGGTAATGAAGGACAGGATTCTCGCCATTACGGCTGAGGCTCCCAATTTCGCCCCGGATGAAATCCAGTACGCCCGGGAGCTTTGCCGCCGCGAGGGGATCCCTCATATCATTGCGGAGCTGGGGCCGGAGATTCTGGCCTCCTTTTGCCACAATCCGCCGGACCGCTGCTATATCTGCAAGAAGGCCATTTTCAATCAGTTAAAAGCTCTGGTGGCGGCCCGTTATCCTGACGCCGTTTTGGCGGACGGAACAAATCTGGACGATATGAAGGATTACCGCCCCGGCCGCAAAGCGCTGGAGGAACTGGAAATTTTCAGTCCTCTCAAGGAAGCCGGTCTGACAAAGGCGGAAGTCCGCCGGGGCCTTCGGGAGCTGGGCGCGGATATCTGGAACAAACCGGCGTTTGCCTGTCTCGCTTCCCGGATTCCTTATGGAGAGAGCATTACCACAGAAAAGCTGAAGGCCATTTATAAGGCGGAGCAGGCGCTTTGCGAGCTTGGTTTTTCCCAGGTACGGGTGCGTCACCACGGGGCAGTCGCGCGAATCGAGGTGCTGCCGGAGGATCGGGAAGAATTCTTTGACCTGGGCTTTATGGACCGGGTGGACCAGTTAATAAAAGACGCGGGGTTTCTCTACGCCGCGCTGGATCTCTCGGGCTATCGCATGGGAAGTCTGAATGAGGAAATAAAAAAATAATGGGGGTAGTTATATGAACGTTTTTGATGAATTTGTAGAAACCATTGCCGCGCTCCGGGGCGAAAACGGATGTCCCTGGGATATCCGGCAGACACACGAAAGCCTGAAGGAATGTCTTCTTGAGGAAAGCGGCGAGGTCATTGAGGCCATCGATAAAAAGGATGACGAAAACCTTTGCGAAGAGCTGGGAGACCTGCTTTTGCAGGTTGTAATGCACGCGCGGATCGCGGAGGAGGAAGGCCGCTTTACCATAGAAGATGTGGTTCGTGGTGTCAACGAAAAGATGATCCGCCGCCACCCGCACGTCTTTGGCGACGCTAAAGTGGAAAGTGTCGAAGACGGATTGAAGCTGTGGGAGCAGATCAAGCAGCAGGAAAAGGCGTCCAAATAATCCGATATAGGCATCTGGCCCATTGCGAAGCCTGGTTTACGCAATGGGCCAGATTTATTTTCTTAAAGGCTCCGTAAGGATCAGGACAGCGTCCAGCTCTGACTTTCGGTCTGAAGCTTTACCATATGGCTGTAGATACCGTCTTTTTGCAGCAGTTCATCCGGAGTTCCCTGCTCTTTCGCATGCCCCTCTGACAGAACGATAATTTTATCCGCTCCCGCCACAGTCCGCATTCTGTGCGCGATAACCAGAACAGTCTTGTCCTTAATAAGCCTGGAAAGAGCCGTCTGGATCAGCGTCTCGTTTTCTACATCCAAAGAAGCGGTGGCTTCATCCAGCAGAATGATCGGGGCGTTTTTCAGGAATGCCCTCGCGATGGAGATCCGCTGCCGTTCGCCGCCGGACAGGGCGCAGCCGTTTTCTCCAATATCCGTATGGTATCCATTTGGAAGCTTTTCCGCAAACTCATGACAGTTGGCAAGCCGGGCCGCCTCCAGCACCTCTTCATCGGAAGCGTCTTTTCTTCCGATGCGGATATTTTCCATAATGGTATTGTTAAACAGGGTCACATTCTGAAATACGATGGAATAAAGGGACATAAGGGTTTCCGGCTCCGCCTGGCGGATATCCATGCCGCCTACGGCAATCGTTCCTTTATCCGGGTCCCAGAACCGGGCGGCAAGCCGGGAAACCGTAGTCTTTCCGCCGCCTGACGGACCTACCAGAGCGGTCACCTCTCCCTGCTTCGCGGTGAAGGAAACATCCTTCAGAACGGTTTCTCCTGTATTATAGGAAAAGCCCACATGATCGAATACAATGTCATGCCCCTGATTGGTCAGCTTATCCGCGCCTTCCTGGATAGGATGGTCGAGGATCTCGTTCATTCTGGCAACATTGGTACGGGTGGAAATGACCGCGGCCAGATTCTGCAGAGATTCCTGCAGAGGGTCATACAGCCGGGACACCACCAGCAGGAACATGAAGAAGGTCAGCGCGTCCAGGCTTCCCCGGACCAGCAGCACGGAGCCGGCCAACGCGACGGTAGCGATTCCCAGCTTTAAAATCAGCATAGCGGATACTACGAAAACAGCCGTTGTAAATTCGCCGATGACCGCGCGCTTTTCCACCGCGTCGATTTTCTTATCCAGACCGCCCAGATACGTTTTCTCCGCATTGTTGGATTTGATATCCTGAGTAGTTTCGATGCACTCCTGTATCCCATCGGCACAGGCCATTTTGGCGTCCATGGATTTCTGATTCATCCGTTCCTGAACCTTTGCGGAAAGAACGATGATGATAAATGCCGCCGGCACCACCCACAGCGCCGCTGCCGCCATACGCCAGTCAAAGAAAAACAGACTGATTGAAATAAGCACCGTGGAGATAATTGAGCCGAACAGCCCCGGAATAAAGTGGGAAAACGCTGTTTCCAGGAAAGTGCAGTCTGCCATGATGGTGCTGGTCAGGTCAGCAAGGTCCTTTTTTCCGAAAAAGGAAAGCGGGATCTTACGAAGCTTTTCCGCAAGGGTGATCCGCCGCACACCCGTTTCCACATAAGTAGCCAGGTAAGTAGCGTTATACTGGAACCGGGTTATAACAAAAATTAAAGCAATACACACGATGCCTCCGATGATGTAAAAGGCCGGTCTGCCCGGAGCCAGCCCGCCGGCCATCAGGTCCCCTACGAGAAAATACAGAAGTCCCACGGGGAACATAAAGGCTATATTCTGCAGAGTGCAGGCCAGAACTCCTTTTACTAGATCTTTCGCACCCTGCTCGGACAGAGCGAACTTGCGCTGCAGTTTTTTTATCATGATTGTACCTCCTTTGCCACTTTCCACTGCACAGAAGCCTGATAATCCTTCCACATCCGTGAGAAGAGACCGTTCTTTTCAATCAGCTCTCCGCTGGTTCCCTGCTCTGCCAGCCTGCCTTCTTCCAGTACATAAATACAGTCCGCGTTCGTGACGGTGGAAAGCCGGTGCGCAATCATGATTACGGTCTTTCCCCGGGAGGCCTGTGAAAACGCCTGCTGCACCCGCGCCTCATTATCGGGATCAGCGAAGGCTGTAGCTTCGTCTAAAATCAGGATCGGCGCGTCTTTCAACAGGACCCGGGCGATGGCGATACGCTGCTGCTCCCCGCCGGACAGATAGATCCCCTTCGTTCCGATCACGGTGTCGATGCCATGGGGCAGTTTTTCAATAATATCCCCGCACTGGGCCTGCTTCAGAGCTTCCATAACTTCTTCCCGGCTCGCGCCCGGCTTTCCCAGCCTGACATTTTCCAGGACGGAGGCTTTAATAAGCCTGCTGTTTTGGAATACAAAGGATACCGTCTCCATCAGCTGATGCCGGTGGATGTCTTTTACATCTACGCCGCCGATCCGTACCCGCCCCTTCTGCGGGTCAAAGAATCTGGAAATAATGTTGGCAAGGGTTGTCTTTCCGCCGCCTGACGGTCCTACAAAGGCGACAGTCTGTCCCGCTTTTATCTCCAGAGAAATATCTTCCAGCGCGTTCTTTTCACCGTCATAGCTGTAGGTAACGTTTTCAATGGTAATGGAGCTGTCCTCAGGTTTTTTCAGCGTCCTTCCCTGAGGCAGCGGGCGCAGCCGCAGCACGCTGTCCATACGGGCCATGGCGTCATCTACAATCATAATATTTTCGCTCTGCATCATAATCTTGGTCAGAGTAAGGGAGATGACCGGAGTGATAATGATGTAGAAAATCAGGTTCAGCAGAAACTCCTGGGTTACGCCGTCCGCTGTAACAATTAGGGCAGCGGCGATAAGAAACGCGAACACACTGTTTATGGCTGTGGTATAAAACATCATAGGCAGGCGCAGGTCCTTTGTGTAAGCGATGGCCCAGGTACTGTAACGGTCGATGGAGTCCTTAAACCGTTTGAAGGAAAAGACGGTCTGACCAAAGGTCTTAACTACCGGGATTCCCCGTACATACTCCACCGCCTCGTTGGACATATCATCCAGAGCGTCCTGATACTCTTTCATCTTCTGGCGCATTTTGGCCCCGGTCATGCTCATCATGATGAGAAAGCCAAGTGCTACAGGAACCAGACTGAGGAGCCCCAGCCGCCAGTCAAAGGCCAGCAGCAGCACCAGAAGGCCGACAGGCGTCGCGATGGCCGCATACCGGTCCGGCAGCTGGTGGGCAAGGAAGGTCTCTGTAGCAGCGCTGGATTCATTGATGATTTTCCGCAGCTTTCCGCTTCCAAAATCCTCTGCGAAGCCCAGAGGAAGACTTACGATATGATGGGTCATTTCTTTTCGCAGATTTGCCTGGACCCGGAAAGCGGCCAGATGCGAGCACATGAGACCTCCGATGTAAATCAGCATAGACAAAACAGCAAACAGTACGGCCATCCATCCGTTATGGGTAAGGTCCCGCGCCTGGGAAAAGTCCGGCATGACCTCTAAAACTTCTTTTACAATTTTCCACAAATACCAGAATGGCACCAGCGCAATCAACGCGCTTAACGCGGAAAGGATCCAGGAGGAATAGGTCAGATACCGGTAAGTTCCGGCATATTCCATGAGCCTGGACAAGTTAGATTTCTTTTTCAAATTGATACCTCCTTTAATTCACACTTATAGCCGGGCATTGCGGCCCCGCTTTGGTTAGTTTTTGCTAACCAACGGGCAAAAAGGACGGGGCGTTAAAGCCCCATGATTTTCATCCAGCCCGCCGTCTGAAAATCTTTTAAATCTTTGACATATTCTTTTGCCTGCTCTCTCGGCATGTCGTGTATGACCATTTCAAAGAAAGCCGCAAACATACCGCTGATCAGGATATGTTCCAGCCACGGATCCACGGAACGAATGGCTTTTCCGGCCTTCTCCATAACAGAAATAAAGTCGTGGGTGGCCTCTGTCTCGACTTCTACCAGCTCATGGATGAAGTTTTCAAACCGGGTTCCTTTGGAACATTGGATTACCAGTTTGAACGCGTCAAAATGGTCATAAATGTAATCTGTAATCCGCAGCATCCACTGGCCGGAAATTTCTCCGACTCCGTCTCGCTGCTCCTTGGGAGACAGTTCTTTAAAAGCATACTGCACTTTTTTGAATTCCGCCGTAAAGTAGTCCGCCGGACCTCCCGCCAGCGCGTCAAAAAGCGCTTCCTTGCTCTTGTAATACCCGTAGAAAGCACCTGTCGTAACCCCCGCGTTTTTTACAATGTTTCGCAAAGACGCCGCCTGAAAGCCTTTTGCGAGAAACTCTTCCAATGCCGCCTTGTGGATACGCTCTAAAGTATTTGATTCTGGTGTATTCATTTAACCGCTCCTTGTAACAATGTTATATAACACTGTTACAAGGATACCTCTTATTTTTCCTTTTGTCAAGTCAGATCCTGAAAATAATTGGAATAAAAAGGAGCCTTTCGGCTCCTTTCTCTATACAATACACAACACACGGGCAACCGCCGGTTATTGTCTTAACTGTCTTACGCGACTGGGCATACCAGCTCCGGATATTCTCTACTTTAAATTGCCCTCTATATAATAAGACGCAAAAAAACGCAAAATGTAACAAAAAAAGCGAAAAAATTTTAAAAAAAATTTCAGCTTTGTGTCTTACTGAATTTTACCACGATTTAAAATCGGCCTGTCACAGATACTATTTGTATGAGCATTTTTATTTTCGCAATCGGCGCTCTCGGCTACGGCGGACTTGAAATCCTGTTTCGGGGATATACCCACTGGACCATGATGCTGACCGGAGGAGCCTGCCTGCTGACCTTATATTATCTGGATCAGCAATTTAATAAGGCTCCTCTGCTGCTGAAAGCCGCGGGAGGAGCCATTATCATCACCATATATGAATTTGCTGTAGGACTGATTGTAAATCTGTGGTACGGATGGCATGTATGGGACTATTCTCTGCTGCCCGGAAATCTCCTGGGGCAGGTTTGTCCGCTGTTTACCGCCATCTGGTTTTTTCTCTGTCTTGGCCTGTCACTTGTTTCCAAGGGACTGTGCGGCAGGATCCACCACTCTCAGCCTTAAAAAATTATTTCCAGAAATCGGTGTCCTGTTTAAGTCCGATATCCTTTGCGATAAAGTGAGGGTCTTTTCCCTCTTTGCGCTGTTTCGTGTAGTCGTTGAGACACTTGACCGCGGTACCGCCCAGAATCACGATAGAAGGAACGTTTACCACAACCATCAGGCCCTGCAGCATATCCGCCATATCCCATACAAAGCCCGCGCTCGCAATCGCTCCGACAAATACCAGAACCGTTGCCAGCAGTCTGAAAATCAGCAGTTCGCCTCTGCTTGGCGCTCTCTTAATAATAAATTCCAGGCAGCCTTCGCAGTAGGAATAGTTCCCGATCAGAGTTGTGAACGCAAACAGACACATTGCCACAGTCAGGAAGACCGGTCCGAAGCCGCCCAGTGTAGCCGCCATAGAGGTCTGAACATATCCAGCGGCGTCAGCAGCTCCATCTTTTACGAACTGCGCCGGATCCGTCATAGTGCTCAGACACATAAACGCTGTTGCTGTACAGATCAGCAGTGTATCCAGGAATACGGAAAGCATCTGAACCAGACCCTGCTTTGCCGGGTGGGAAACATCCGCCTTTGCCGCCGCGTTAGGAGCGGAACCCATACCAGCTTCATTGGAATACAGGCCTCTCTTGATACCCCACATAATGCAGGATCCGGCAAAGCCGCCGAAAATGGCGTGGAAGTCAAACGCGCTCTTAAAGATCCACACGATCATAGCCGGAATATTGGTGATATTCAAAACCAGGACGATCAGAGAAACCGCTACATAAATAACACCCATAACCGGCACCATTACGCCAGTAACCTTGATCAGTCTCTTTGCTCCGCCGATTACGATAATACCGAACAGAATGGCTAAAATGACGCCGATCAGCTTCGGAGTCACACCTTCATCGTAAAAGCTGAATACTTCAAAGGTGGACTGCAGGTTGTACGCCGCCAGCATATTGTAGCCTACCGCGTAAACCAGAATGACCAGTACTGAGAAAATAACTCCCAGCCATCTCTGCTTCAGCGCGTTCTGCATATAGAACGCGGGACCGCCATAGCTGGAGCCGTCCTTGTCCCGTTTCTTATAAATCTGGGCCAGCGTAGACTCGATGAAAGCTGTGGCGCCTCCTACAATGGCTGTGATCCACATCCAGAAGATAGCTCCGGCGCCTCCCAGACAAATAGCTGTCGCTACACCGATGATATTACCGGTGCCGACCCGGGACGCTGTGGAAACCATCAGCGCACCGAAGGATGAAATCCCGTTTTCATCAGAAGGCTTTTCCGAAATGACCTTGAAGGATTCTTTGAACAGGCGAACCTGTATGAATTTGCAGCGGAAGGTAAAATACAAACCGCCGACCACCAGAAAAAGCGGTACAAACCATGGCTGGTACAGAATATTGCTGACCGCCAGGATTCCCGAATGAATTACGTCAAACATAAATTCCTCCTAAAAACAAAGTACAAATAATACATATTACTGCATGACCTCTTCCCCATTGAAGAGTCAGGCATGATTATTATATCAAAATTTGTCTATTTATACAATTACATTTTGGACAGGGGAAAATTTCCATAAACGCCCAAAAATCCTCTTTAATAACGCCCGCTTTTCTTTTATAATTACTACATGGACCCAGCCGGATCCACGCGTTGATTTATTTGTCCGATCTACATAACCAAGTATTCTCATTATAAGGAGTAAATTTATGTCAAATTTTGATTTTAAAAAACTGCAAAACGGAAGCGACATCCGCGGCATCGCCATTACCGGCGTTCCCGGAGAGCTTCCCAATCTTACTGAAACCGAGGCCCAGCGGCTTGGAATGGGCTACATCGTCTGGCTCAGCCGTAAAACCGGAAAGGCACCGGAGACCCTGACAGTTTCCGTAGGATACGACCCCCGACTTTCCGGAAGGAACCTGAAAAACGGGCTTTTCATGGGAATGGGACCTTATGGGGCGAAGCTTTTTGACTGCGGACTCGCTTCCACTCCAGCCATGTTCATGTCTACGGTCTTTCCGGAGTATAACTGCGATGGAGCGGTTATGATTACGGCAAGCCACCTGCCCTACAATCGCAGCGGCTTTAAGTTCTTCGACAAAGAAGGAGGCCTTAACAAAAGCGATATCGCTCAGATCATTGCCCTGGCCGAGTCAGACGAAAAGCTGGCGGAATTCGGCGCTCCCGCCTTTACGGACCGGCAGATCCTGATCCTTGGCAAGAAAAGCTATCCTTCCCAGGAAATTGATCTGATGGGAACCTACTGCGCCCACCTGCGCCAGCTGATCCAGAAGGGTGTAAACCACCCCGACAACTACGAAAAACCGCTTACCGGCCTGAAAATCGTTGTAGACGCGGGGAACGGAAGCGGCGGCTTTTACGCCCGGAAGGTGCTGGGGCCTCTCGGCGCGGATATCAGCAGCAGTCAGTTCCTTGCGCCAGACGGCTATTTTCCAAACCACGCCCCGAACCCAGAGGATCGGGAAGCCATGCAGTCTGTCGCGCTGCAGACACTCAGTACGGGGGCTGACCTGGGTCTGATCTTTGATACGGATGTGGACCGCTCCGCGGCAGTAGACCACCGGGGCCGGGAAATCGCAAGGAACGGAATCGTCGCACTGGCCGCCGCTTTGGTTGCTGATGAGCATCCGGGAAGCACCGTTGTTACGGACAGCATTACCAGCGACCAGCTAACTGTATTTCTGGAAGAAAAGCTTGGATTAAAGCATCTTCGTTACAAGCGGGGATATAAAAATGTGATCAATAAAGCGCTGGAGTTAAACGCGGGAGGCGTGGACTGTCAGTTAGCCATTGAGACTTCCGGCCACGCGGCTTTAAAAGAAAATTATTTCCTCGATGACGGAGCGTATCTCGCCACAAAAATTGTCATTAAAACCGCTTTGCTGCATATGGAGGGAAAAACACTGGACAGCCTGATCGAAGATCTGGAGCATCCCGCGCAGGCGGTAGAGGCTCGTATTCCAATCAAAGCGGCTGACTTCGGCGGCTATGGGGATCAGATTTTGTCCGATCTTAAAGCCTTTGCGGAAAAACAGCCGGAAATGACCGTAGTGTCGCCCAACTATGAAGGGGTCCGCGTCGCCTTTGAGGATGGATGGTGTCTTTTGAGAAAATCTCTCCACGATCCGATTCTCCCTTTGAATATCGAATCGGTCCGGGATGGCGGATGCGGGAAAATACGGGATAAAATGAAAGCGTTTCTTTCGTCTTATGAGGATCTGGAGCTGTCCGCTCTGGATCGTATTTAGGGAGTGATCTTATGTTACCTTTTGTCACCTGCGGACAAATGAAAATACTGGAAAAGCGGGCCGACGAGTCCGGCCTTTCCTATTATCAGATGATGGAGAATGCCGGAACGAAAGCGGCAGAGCTTCTTATGGGCCGATACCCCGCCGCAATTGCCGAAGCAAAGATCGCGGTTTTCTGCGGGAAAGGAAATAACGGCGGTGACGGTTTCGTAGCAGCCCGAAAGCTGGCGGAAGCCGGCGCAGAGGTGCTGGTGATTCTGGTGGACGGCCCTCCTGTTACAGAGGACGCCGTCACAAACTTCGGTCTGATACAGGACAACCTTCCTGTTCTCGATATGAAGGAAGAGGATTCCCCGTTTATGGGACTGGACGATCTGGACATCATTGTAGACGCCATTTACGGTACCGGCTTTCACGGGCAGCTTCGGCCCAACGCACTGAAGGCAGCGGCTTTTATCAACCATATGGGAGAAAATGCTCTGATCTTTGCGCTGGACATACCTTCCGGCCTGGGCGGCGACGCTCTGAAGGAATCACAGATCGACACAAACGCGGTAAAAGCCCATTGCACGGTAACTTTCCACAATAAAAAACCAGTCCACCTGCAGGCCTTTGCTAAAAAATACTGCGGCGAAACCCTGATCGCGGATATTGGCATCGATGAGGACGCGCTATGGTAGATTTCAGATAAAAAGAAGGAGCTTTCCATATAGGAACAGCTCCTTTTTTGCAAGGGGCAGCCGGCTTTTTTTCACTTTCAGGCCTCCGTTTCCAGCTCCAGTACTACGGGGCAGTGGTCGCTTCCCATAATCTCGGTCAAAATCCCCGCGTCCCGCATCCGGTCTTTCAGCTTCTCGGACACGAGAAAATAGTCGATACGCCATCCGGCATTGTTCTTGCGGGCGTTAAACCGGTAACTCCACCAGGAGTAAACTCCCGTTATATCCGGATAGAAATAGCGGTAGCTGTCGATGAATCCGGCTTCCTGCAAAGCTGTCATTTTTTCTCTTTCCTCTGGTGTAAAGCCTGCGTTTTTCATATTGGTCTTGGGATTTTTTAAATCGATCTCTTTATGGGCCACATTCATATCACCGCAGATGATCACAGGCTTTTTTTCATCCAACGCCTTTACATAGTCCCGGAAATCCTCTTCCCATTCCATGCGGTAGGAAAGCCGCTTTAACTCATTCTGAGAATTGGGAACATAAACATTTACCAGATAAAAGTGGTCGTATTCAAGGGTAATGACCCTGCCTTCGCTGTCGTGCTTTTCGATCCCCAGACCATAAGCTGCGGAAATCGGCTCTTTTCGGCTGAAAACGGCTGTCCCGGAATAGCCCTTCTTTTCCGCAGAGCACCAGAACTGATAATAGCCTTCCGCAGGGATCTCCGCCTGACCTTCCTGCATCTTCGTTTCCTGAACACAGAAAATATCCGCGTCAAGCTCCTTCATAACATCCGCAAAGCCCTTGCCAAGACAGGCTCTGATCCCATTTACATTCCATGATACGAGTTTCATCTCTGCTTCTCCTTCTGATTTTTTCCTTATTATACGATAAAGCGTTCCCGCAGACAAGACAGGGCAGTAAAATCAAAAAACAGAAACAAATCCCTTTTTCTGACGCGGCGCCTCGGCTGAAGTCTTGAAGCCTTTTGGTTCCTGTGCTATAGTAACCATAGATATAAGGAGGCCCTGTATGTCAATTGAAATGGAACGATACAAAAAAATCAACGGCGCGCCCATGTCACAGGAGCAGATAAAAAAGTACCTAAAGCGGATTGGCGAAAAAGAGCCTGAAACGCTGGATCTTGCTTATTTGTCCCGTCTGCAGGCGGCTCATATGTCCCGGGTGCCTTTTGAAAATCTGGATATTATGGATGGAAAAGCCTTGTCTTTAGACCGGGAATCCCTTTATGAAAAGATCGTAATCCGAAAGCGGGGAGGCGTTTGTTCCGAGCTGAATACGCTATATAACTGGCTTTTGGAATCTCTGGGGTTTGATGTTGTCAGCTATAACTCCCGCGTTACAGGCGCCGCCGCTCCCATTCAAAGCCGAAGCCACCGGATCATAGGTGTCAGGTTTGGGAAAGATACATATCTGACCGATGTGGGTTATAATTTTGAACATCACCGGATCCCGCTCCTGCTGAAAGAAGGTTTCGTTCAGGATGACGGGGAGTGCGGATACCGATTAGAGCGGGACGCTTTTTTCGGCTGGCTCATGTGGCAGTACCGGCCAAAGGAAGGCTGGAGGAAAAAGCTGGGTTTCACAGAAGAGCCGCAGATCGACCTGGATTTTGTTCCGCCTACCTTTTTTGCTCAGTATCATCCGGATTCCAGAATCAACAAAGCGCTGAAGGTTTCCCTGTATATTGACGGTCAGTTCCACGCGATACGGCAGGGCCAGTATCTGCTGGAGCATGGCGGTGTGGAGGAACCCATCGAAACCATTCCGTCAAAAGAAAGAGAGGATCAGCTGCTGCGGGAGGTCTTCGGACTTTCCCGCGGATAACTCGCAGGCTCAGCCCACCCTTTTTCGCTCTTCCAGCTGCCGCTGGATCTCTTCAAACCGCTTTTTCGTAATGGGGTATTTATATAAAGCGACAAAGGCCAGTCCTAAAAATACAGCCGGTATCACAGTGGCGGAATTTTCTACCCATACCAGAGCCTGCCGGGTCTGGGCCGCCGCTTCTCCGTCAAATCCGCCCAGCTGCAGAATAATTCCCAGCAGCTGCGCTCCGATACCGGAAGCCAGAGCTTCCACCAGACCCTGCAGGGAAACGATTGCCCCCTGCCGTTTTTTTCCGGTTTCCAGCTCATCATACTCGCAGACATCATAAATAATCGCGGGCATCAGCTGCCAGTAGATGGATGTAGCTACGGCTACAAAGAAAACGAAAACATAAAGCTGCAAAGCTCCCTCTACTCCAGTGAACTTGGCGGCGGCTATGGCTATGGCCCCTGCCGCGAATACCGCAAGAAGCGCTGTCCGTTTATCCGTGGCCGCGCTGATTTTTTTCATGACCAGAATCAGCAGAATGCAGACGCAGATCCTGTAAAAGAACATGCCCGAAATCTGGTTTGCCGACAGTCCGTGGTTATAGGTAAAATAATAGACCAGATCGGACATGATCATGGTGTTGCAGATCAAAGCAAATAAGCTGGTAAATAGCAGATACTTTACCGGCTCCAGCTTTAGGACCTGTCCGTATTCTCCGAAAATCTCCCGCAAAGCAACCCTTGGAAGGGGCTTTTTTCCCTTTTCACAGCAGCTCTTATCCCGGGGACCTGCCGCTTTTGCTGTAATAAAAATAGAAAGCATAGATGAGAGTCCCACCGCTCCGCCGGTAACGGACCACGCTCCCGCGGTACTCATACCCTGACCGCACAGAAAATCCGCGAAGGCGGCGGGAAGGGCCAGCCCCACCAGGTTTCCCAGCATATTGAAAATCGAAGCATAGGACCGCAGCTCGGTCCTCTCATTATAGTCCTGGGTGTACTCCGCTCCCAAAGCCAGGTAAGGCACGAAAAATCCCGTATAGGCAGACCAGAATATGATCACCACCGCGCCGTAGTAAAAGGCTCTGATCTGGGGAATCAGCTCAACCGCGGTAAAGAGCAGGTAGATAGACGCCGCCAGAGGTAGAGACATAGCAAACATAAAGGGCCTGCGCCTTCCCCATTTTGTCGCGGCGTTATCGCTAAGATATCCTACAATCGGGTTGATAAGCGTATTCCAGATGGCACCCACAATGGTAATGGTTCCCGCTGCCGCCGGTTCAATTCCGGCTACTGTCGTCAGAAAAAACAGCAAAAACGAGTTGACAAAAGAATAAGAAGCCGCGTCCCCGAAGGCGGCTGAAGCATATCCAATTTTATTTTTAAAGGTTAGTTTTTCCATATTTCTATCATACTCCACAGGGACCCCCTGCCGTCAATAGGCCCTGAAAGTTTTATAACTTTTTCCTTTGCGGGATTTTCCATCAGAAATCGAGAAAGCTCATCTGCTGGAACTTCCGTTGTTCTTTTTTCTTATAGGCCTCCTGCCGCTTCACGCTATCTGGCAATTCCGCAAGAAACGGGGACGGGCGCTGCCCTGAAAGAAGAATCAGCTCTTCCCTTGCCCGGGTCATTCCCACGAAAAAGAGCCTTCGTTCCTCTTCTTCGTCCGCGTCCTTCATCGGCAGACAGTCCTGGTTCAGGCCGCAGAGGAATACCACCGGAAATTCCAGCCCTTTGGAAGCGTGAATGGTCATGAGAGAAACTGTCCCCGCGTTATACAGCTTTCCGGAAGCGCTCCTTTTCAGATCCTGTTCCTCTCCTAGCAGCAGGTTTTCGGAAAAGGCTTTCATATCATCATAAAACAGAGCCATTTCGCCCAGCCGTTTTAAGGAGCGGCTGGCAGTAAGGCCTGTCTTTTCACGCCAGCTTTGCAAAAGCTCCGCCGGTTTGGCGGACCAGAGCGTATCTTGCAGCTGATCCGAAAGATACGCCGCTGTTTCCAGCGGGTTTGTTTTAAAAAGCAGCTCAGCCGCTTCCGGCGGGCAGGTTTTCCCCCGCAGCATTGCCTGAAAGAACGAAAGGGTCCCTCGGACCAGGTCATCCTGAAGGAAGTCCTGCTTTCCTGTAACGGTATAGGGGATGCTCTCCTTTCGCAGGCACCGCTCTAAAAGCTCCGCCTGATGGTGGGTCCTGTAAAGAATCGCAATATCGCCGAATTCCCTGTATTCATCCCGTTTTACGCCATGCCGCTGGGCGTCCATCATGTCCATACCGCCGGTCATCCGGTTTATTTCCCCGGCAATAAAAATGGCTTCGGAAAGGTCGCTTTCCGCTGTTATGAGACGGACCTTTTCCCCTTTGCCGCAAACTGGCTCCAGTGTCCGCAAGGCTCCCGGATTTTGGTTGATCACCGGCAGGGCGCAGCTCAGGATCTCCGGAGTGGACCGGTAATTCTTCTCAAGGCGAATAACCCGCGTTTTAGGGAAGTCTTTCCGCAGCCGCAAAAAACCTTCCGGGTCAGAGCCCCGAAAGCCATAGATAGACTGGTCCGGATCGCCGATGACAAAGAGTCCCCTGCCGCGGCTGCTCCACTGGATAATCAGTCGGTACTGGATCGGATCGATATCCTGGAACTCATCTACCAGCAGGATCTGATTTTCATCGAAGGGATTTTTCGATGGATCCTGCTCCACGCGGCTTAAAGCGTCCAGCAGCAGATCATCAAAATCCTTCAGTCCCCGCCCCTTTATTTCATCCTGATAGTTCTCCGCGGCGGCAGAAAACCCCGCGGTTTCCGCTGGCTCAGCAAGGCCTGTCTTCATAAGCGAAATCCGGCGCAGAAATTTTGCCGTGGTCATTCTGCAGTCACTTGCTTTTAAAGCGGTCTTAGCCAGCTGGTGTTTTACAGCGTCATCGGCCAGGGCAACCGGCCCCTGCCAGGACTCCAGCAGCTTGAGACAGATAGAATGGAAGGTGCCGACTCGCACCCTTTCCGCGTCCGCTTTTCCCAGGAGATGGGAGAGCCGCTCTCTCAGCTCCCCGGCGGCCTTATTGGTAAAGGTAACGGCTGTTATATCCTCCGGCTTTACATGCTGGCGCTGAATCAGGAAGGCGATCCTCCGGGTCAGGGTGTAGGTCTTTCCTGTACCTGGCCCGGCAATTACCGCAATGACCCTATCCTGTGACGCGATCGCCTCCTGCTGCCTCAGATTTTCGCTGGTCTCTTTTCCATCCCGGGCTTGCGCAGCAAGGGGCGCCGCCTTTTTCAGCGCTTTCTTCTTTTTCGGCGCGGCTGCCCTGGGAAGAGCGACGCTTTCGAACAGGCTTACCTGCCCGCACAGTTCTTCGATCTCCCGCGGATCGATGATTTTCACCTTTCCATATTCGCCGTCAAACCCGGCGACCCGCTCTACTTTTCCTTCCCTCAGGCGGCGGATTCCCTCCGCGACGCATGGACCGGCACAGCTTTTGATGGCTTCCTCCGGGATTTCCCGCAGAATGGAAAATTCTGTTCCAAGCTCCTTCAGCATGGCTTCGTACTGGCGCTGGACTTTTACACTAGCCGCTGATTTTCCTGTGGAAGCGGCGATGACCTCCAAAAGAGGCGCAAGACTTTCGAATCGAGGCGCACCGTCCTTTTCATACCCTTCCGGCCGGTCTGCCAGCTCTTCTACCCGGTGCAGTACCCCGATGGTAAGCTTTCGTCCGCACACCGGACACTTGCCGCCGTAGTCCTTCGTCTGGGCGGGCGCAAGACACAATCCGCATTTTCTGTGGCCGTCCAGATGATACTTGCCTTCCTCCGGGAAGAACTCGATGGTTCCGGCAAGTCCCTTTCCGGTCTGAATCGCTTGCCGCAGGCCCTTGTAGGAAAGTTCTGTATCCAGCAGATTGGCTTCCCGCCCCAGCTTTGCTGGCGAATGAGCGTCAGAATTGGAAACCAGGTTATAGCCGTCCAGAGCTGAAAGCCGCCAGTTCATAGGCGGATCAGAAGACAGGCCGGTTTCCAGAGCGTGAATCTCGCCGGTCAGATCCTCAAAACATTCTTCTATGGTGTCAAAACCTGAAAACGCTCCGAAAAGAGAGAAGTGCGGCGTCCAGATGTGGGCCGGTATAAAGATGGCTTCCGGGCAGGTCTCCAGAGTGATTTCCAAAAGGTCCCGGCTGTCCAGCCCCAGGATGGGTCTGCCGTCAGAATGGATATTGCCGATGGCCTCCAGTCTGCGGGATAACGCCTCCGCTTCCGCAAGCCCCGGAAGGAGAATCAGGTTGTGGACTTTCCTCGTCTTCCCGTTTTTCTTGTAAATGGAGCTGATCTCTCCTGAGATTACAAACCGGGGCAGATTTTCCGCAGCCGCCGCGGGGTTGTCCCGGAGCCTGAATTCTTCCTTTAGCGTATAAAGCCCCTCCTCCGCGGGCGCCAGTTTTTCCTTTAGCTCCTGCCTCCACGCGGGATAGGTAAAATCGCCGGTTCCCAACAGCTGGATTCCCTTGCGGCCGGCCCAAAGGTCCAGGTGCTCCGGTACGCACTCCCGGCTGGTTGCTCTGGAATATCTGGAATGGATATGAAGGTCTGCTATATACATGCGTTTACCTGCTTTCTGTAAGATGTGTTTATTATAAACCGCAGGCCCCGCCTTGTCCAGAGAAGCCCCTGCGGCGGCGGGACAGAATCACCGGTTGATTTTAAATTAGCGAAAGAGTAAAATAAGAGCGTAAGACTGCGTAAATTAGAAGGAGGGAAGTTGAAATGGCTTATTCTGATAAATCAGCATCCCATTTTGCAGCGGAACTATCCGAAAGACAAATCTCAGCGCGCGAATTTTTTAGTGTAGAGCTGCTGGAAGCATTACAACAGCATTTCGGATTAGAAAAAGCTGTAATTTTTATTTTTGATACAGACGGAGAATTTCTTTCCTGGATCACAAAAGACGGCGTGGAAGCCGCCGGTCCGGACCACCCGTATTTAAAAGTTTTACCTTTCGATCATATGCGGCAGGTAATCCATCAGGAGGCCGTTCGGGACGATCTGACTTACTTTAATCAAACTCCGCGGGTTTACAGGGCTTCTGACTATTACGCAAAGAAGCAGTATGATAACTCTCGTTTTGTTTCCTGTATTGAGAAACGCTTTGGAGCCCATTATTCGGCTTCACTTCCTTTTGGAATTAACGCCTATATTCAAATCTCTTTTTTCAGAAGCTTAGAGGAAGGAGATTATTCTGACGCGGACATAAAAAAACTGGAAGATATTTATTACCATATCGCCACATCCTACGCCGGCTTTAAAAAGCATGAACAGGCGAAGATCATATCCCATATTCAGGATGAGATTATCTGCCTGGGAGAGCAGGCATATTTGGTTACAGATAATTTCATGCATGTTATCGGCTATAACAAGGAGGCATTAAGGCTTCTGGTTCAGCTTTTAGGCCAGTCCGTAGCGGATCAGATCGAGAATAGGGAAGTATGCTTATGGCTTCCGTTTCTTTTAGATGAACAGGAAACCTCCGCTGGAGGAGATCGGGTCGTAATCAAGAAGATCAAGAATTGCGTCTTTCGGATCTATTCTTATGATCAGAGGTACAGTCACGGTATTGTGGATCGTTATCACTGGATCACCATTTCTCAAGAGGATTCCGCAGGCCAAAAAGGCATTGAAAAAATAGCTTTAACCCCGGCTGAAAGAAAAGTGGGAGATCTTCTATGCGACGGGTTTACTTATCAGCAGATCGCGGATGAATTATGCATCAGCTACCATACCGCGAAAAACCATATACAGAATATCTTTTCCAAATGCAACGTGCACAATCGATATGAATTGTATCATGTTTTAAAAAAATAGTTTGCGGGAAAGATAGGAAGAAGCGTCAGGCAACAATAGGGAGACCTCCCTATTGTTCTTTTTTTATAAAAAAGTACAATATATTATGATGCAGATAGGAACGAGGTTGTTTATGGAAAAAGGAATCATTTTTAATATACAGCGATTTACCATCAATGACGGACCTGGAATTCGAACAGAAATTTTTATGAAAGGCTGTCCTCTGAAATGCAAATGGTGCAGCAACCCCGAAAGCCACAGGCTTTCCAAAGAGCCGGGAGTGTATCCTTCCAAGTGCATTTCAGAGGAAAAGTGCGGGCTCTGCGTAAAAGCCTGCAGGCAGCAGGCGCTTCTTTTCGGACCGGAAAAAATTTCCCAAATAGACAGAAGTAAATGCGTCGGCTGTCTGAAATGTGTCGACGCGTGTCCCGCGGAGGCCATTAAAGGTTGGGGACAGGATATGCTTCTTGGCGATGTTATGGCCCTTATCGAGAAGGACAGATCGTACTACGAACGATCCGGCGGCGGAGTGACCATATCCGGCGGCGAGCCGCTCGTTCAGAAGGATTTCACCAAAAGTCTTCTGAAGGCCTGCCGGGACGCAGGGATCCATACCTGTCTGGAATCGACCTTTTACGCGGATTGGGAAACCATCGCGGATACCGTCCAGTACGCGGATTTGATTATTTCTGACATCAAGCATATGGACAGCCGGGTTCACAAAAAATATACAGGCGTTGGCTGTGAAAAAATACTGGAAAATCTTAAACGATTAGCCGGTGAAGGGCACGATATGATTCTGCGGATTCCTGTTATTCCGGGTATAAATGACGACATGGAAAATATAGAAAAAACGGCCGGGTACATAAAGGATAACATTGGAGAAAGACTTAGAACCTTGCAGCTCTTGAGTTTTATGAGAATGGGGGAAGAAAAGTGCGGCTCCCTTGGAAGGACTTATGAAATGAAAAATCTGGAATTCGACAGAGAAGAATTCCAAAAGAAGGTTGAGAACATTGCGGATTACTTTAACAGCCGAGGCATACACTGTGTAGTAGGCACAAAAGAAAAACAATAGTTTAAATATTATAATTTGAAAGGAGAAGACGAACATGAATAACTTACATTGCACATCTTGCGGCCTTGATCCTTTTGATCAGACATACAGCATCGGATACGAAGTAGATCACAAGGACTGGTCCCCATATCCCAGGGTAAACCATCTGAGAAAGGCTTTTCTGGATCGGGAATATCTGATTGACATAGAACGTTTCAGAAATATTACCGAGGCTTACAAAGAAAACGAAAGGAAGCCTACCAAAATCAAATGCGCTAAGGGTTTTGAGAAAGTCTTAATGAACGCTACTCTCAGAATTTACGATGAAGATTTGATTCTTGGAGAAATATGCGCCCCTCCAAAGTCATCCCCGCAGTATCCTGAGTTTTCAATTGACTGGATGATTCACGAAGTACATAACGAGCCTTTTGAAGAGCGGGCCCATGACCAGCACTATTTCGCAAGCGAGGAGGACAGGCAGGAGTTTATCCGGCTCTGCGAGTATTGGAAAGGCAAAACCGTTGAGGATCTCGCAAATGAATACATGGATGAGGACATGCTCAAAGGTTCCGAAGTAGGCAAAAAGATTTTCCAGACAAACCTTTATCACTACGGCGGAGTCGGCCATCTGGTAATGGACTACGCAAGGCTTATGAGGGAAGGCTTTGACGGCATGATAAAAAGAGCCGAAGACGGTCTTGCCAAACTGTCGAAAAAAGATCCTGAGTTTGCGGTTAAGAGAGAATTCTACGAAGCCGTAATCATCTGTCACACCGCGGCCAAGAACTACATCGGAAGATATGAAAAGCTGGCCCGTCAGATGGCGGAATCAGAAAGCAGCCCTGACAGAAAAGCTGAGCTGCTGGCTATGGCGGATAACTGCGGGCAGATTGCGGGCGGACCCGCCAAGAGCTTTTGGCAGGCGCTCCAGCTGTTTAATTTCGCGACTACCCTGACACAGGTTGAAAGCAATGGCCATTCTATTTCATACGGCAGAATGGATCAGTGGCTTTATCCTTATTATGAAAAAGACATTGCCCAGGGGAATATAACAAGAGAGTTCGCGCAGGAGCTTTTGGAAGTAACCTTTGTCAAGATGAACGGTCCATGTAAGGTAAGAGACGGCGGAACGGCCAGAGTACGTCAGGGCAGAGGCTTTGGCGGAGAATGCCTCACCATCGGCGGTTCCGATAAGGACGGAAATGACCTGACAAACGATCTGACCATGATGATGCTTGACGCGTCTGTACATACGAGAATGATGTGCCCTTGGCTTCTTGTAAGAATGCATGAGAAAACTCCATATGAGCTGAAGGTAAAAACAGTGGAATGCATCCGGGCGGGATATGGACATCCTAAGATTTTCAACGATGCTCCAGCGATTAAAGCCTTTGAAAGAAAGGGTGTTTCCCGGGACGAGGCGGCGGACTACGCAATCGTAGGATGTGTAGAGCCGACCATTCCGGGTAAAGAATACGGATGGCATGACGCCGCTTATATCAACACTGCCAAGTTTATGGAAATGGTGCTCAACGGCGGAAGATGCCTTGACTGCGGCGATCATTGCCCAAGATGGGAAAAGTGCGGGGCATTAGGAGGACGCCTCGGTCCTGACACCGGAAACCTGGCGGATTACAAAAATATGGACGAGCTGCTTGAGAGTGTGCGAAAGCAATTCGCCTACTGGCTCGATCAGATGTGCGCGTCCCTTAACGTAATCGACAGAGCCCACAGAGAAAGAAAGCCGCTTCCTTATGTATCCGCGTTCTTCGTAGATTGCCTCGATAACGGGGTTGATCTTTCTGCCGGAGGCGCAAAGTACAATGGAATCGGACCTCAGGCTCTCGGAGTCGCGACATGCTCAGATTCCCTGGTTACTATTAAGCAGTTGGTATTTGACGAAAAGAGATACACAGGAGCGGAACTCCTGCAGGCGTTAAAGGACAACTGGGACGGACATGAAGTGCTGCACCACCTCATTAACAGCTCCAAGGTTCACCATTACGGCAATGACGATGACTACGCGGATGATCTTTTCAAATTCATATTTGAATGTTACTGCAATACACTCATCGGCAGACCGACAATCCGGGGCGGTCAGTTTAATCCTGGCGTATATTCCGTAAGCGGCAACGTTTCCATGGGTCTTGGAACCAACGCTACGTTGGATGGAAGAAAGAAAGGCGAAGCCATATCCGACAACATGGGGCCTGTTCACACGGAACTGGGATCACACGATACAAGCGGTCCGACAGCTCTCGCGAATTCGGTAGGCAAGGTTGACCACAGTCTGGCTCCCAACGGAACGCTGCTCAACGTCAAGTTCCCTGAAAACGCAGTAACCGGTTTAGATGGAAGGGATAACCTGGTCAGCTATATTGACGCGTACCTTGCTAACGATCCTATGCACATACAGTTCAACATTATGAGCTCTGAAACAATGAAGGCCGCGCAGAAAGATCCAGACAATTATCGGGACATGCTGGTTCGGGTTGCCGGCTACAGCGCGTACTTCGTTGAACTTGGAGACGCTCTGCAAAAGGATCTTATTGAGAGAACCGAGCTGAAGTTCTAGCTTTCCTTAAAAAAACCTCCACGCGGCAGATTTTGAGCCGCGCGGAGGTTTTTGTTTTCCGCCGCCTTGCCGGCAGCCTAGCCTCTTGTCGCTTTGCCAGTCATCTTTTCGATTTCCAGCTTTAAAACAGTCACATCGTCAAATGCCGATTTAATATATTTCATGCCCGCGTCATGGTGTGCCGGACTTAGTTTGTCTGAAATGGCAATCAGGCCCTTCTTCTTTTCTTCCGGGTCCGCTACCGGGCTGACTGTCCCGAAAATAGTAACGGAACGGTACTGTGTATTAAATTTTTCCGGCATCAGCACTACAGAGTCTACAACATTAAGGCAGGCACTGCTGTTTGCCGCGATATTTTCCATTCTGTGGCCTACCGGCGCGCAGTGGAAATAAATAGCTCCGTCCGCGTACGCGAAGTTCATCGGTACTCCATATGGCGTATTATCCGCGCTGATTGTAGACAGAACCCCGTATTCCGCCTTTTCCAGAACTTCCATGGATTCAGCCTCGGTCATTGCTTTTTCTTTTCTTCTCATTTCCTTATTCATTTTGTACCTCCCGTTTTTTCTTGATTTTTCTATAGTCCAAGCATACAATAGAATTGGTTTTTATATAAGCGCCAATTATCATGTTTTAACAGGAGCCAATTATGTTATATATCGATCGAAACAGTAAAACGCCTATTTACGAACAGCTATACGCCGCTCTGGTCCAGGAGATCCTTTCCGGCTCCCTGGCTGCCGGAGACCGTCTTCCCGCTACCCGAAAGCTGGCGGAGGAATTATCCATCGGCCGCAATACGGCAGACAAGGCTTATCAGCAGCTTGCGGCAGAGGGCTATGTCCGGTCCCGGACAGGCAGCGGTTTTATTGTGAACCAGCTTCCATTGGAGCTTTTCCCGCAAAACCCCTTTCCCGAGACTTCAGGGGAGCCTCCGGAAAAGGCTGAGCCGCGGCCTCGCTATGATTTTGCCTACGGATCTATGGACAACTCCATGTTTCCTTACGGGCAGTGGCGAAAGAGCCTGAACAATGTGCTGGCGGGGCTGGAGCTTTCAGAGGTTATCCCCTATCCATGCAGGACTGGCGAACTCCGTCTTCGCAGTGAAATCGCCCGGTATCTGCGGCGGTCCCGCGGGGTTGTCTGCGATCCGTCTCAGATGGTTATCACCTGCGGCCAGCAGCACTCTATGGAGATTATCGCCAATATGTTCGAAGGACCGGAAAAGGACTTTGCTATGGAGGATCCGGGATATGACGGTATCCGGACGGTCTTTTCCAACCGGGGTTTTCGCCTGCACCCTGTGCCGGTGGAGGAAGACGGGATCTGCCTTGACGCACTGCGCCAGCTGGATACGACGCTCCTTTATGTCACACCGTCCCATCAGTTCCCCACAGGCGCCGTCCTGCCCGTGGCCAAGCGCAAGCTGCTGCTGCAATGGGCGCAGGAGCGGGACACTTACCTGATTGAAGATGATTATGACAGCGAGCTTCGATATTATACCAACCCGATTCCGGCCATGCAGTCATTGGACGTCCATGAACGGACCATTTATACAGGGACCTTTTCCAAATCTCTGGCGCCCTCTATGCGGCTGGCTTACATTGTATTTCCAAAGTCGCTCATGAAGCGATACATGGACTATTATCACCGCTACAATTCTCAGGTGGCCCCTCTGCATCAGCTGACTCTTGCGGACTTTATCGCGGCTGGAAATTATGAACGTCATATCAACCGCCTGCGGACTGCCTACCGGAAAAAACAGGAGATTCTCCTTGACGCGGTCTGGCAGAGCTTTGGTGATCAGATCACGGTTTCCGGCGGCGGCGCCGGTATTCATCTCCTGCTGGATGTAAAAACCCCTCTTTCCCAGGAAGAGCTGATTCAGCGGGCTGCGTCTGAAGGGATCCGGCTTTATTCAACGCGGGCGCTGTACATGGATGAAACACGCTGTCCCAATAGCCAGCTGCTGCTTGGCTTTCCTACCGTGCCGGAAACAGCCTTTGCCTCCATTATGGAAGCGCTCAGGAAGGTCTGGGATATGGAAGCTAAGTAAATCATGAAGAAATCAGAATCCGTACTCCGCTTTCCATCAGAATCAGGGCCATAACGATATTAAAGGGCCGGTAAAAGCGTCCGATGTACTTTTGCAGCAGGCCTCCGGCCGCAGCCCATAAAAGGCTTCCTGAAAAACCGACACAGGTATTGAAGAAAGCTGATAACAGCAGCATCCGCAGGGAATCGTTATAGGGAATTACATAGGCGGTATATACTGTAACGCAGTATAAGATGATCTTTACATTGGCAAACTGCAGCAGGAAAGCTCTCGCAAATCCCCGCCTGCCGCCGTCCTCTTCTCCGGACGGCCCGCTCCGGGCAATATGAAACGCCAGCCAGAAGATATACGCTGCGCCCAGATATTTCATAACGCCGATAAAGCCCTCTAAATGCCGGGCCAGCTGAAGGCACAGTACCGCGCAGATGGTCATGACGCAGTAAAACCCTGTAAAGATCCCTGCCAGAACAGACCTTCCCTGTTTCCATCCATAATTGCTGACTGTATTAATGGCAAGGATATTATTGGGTCCCGGCGTGTAAGCCGTTACAGCGGCATAGGGGAAATAGGATAATAAAATACTCAGATACATTTGTGTCGCCCTCCTTTGTCTGCTATACTAACATTATCCTTTTATTAAATCAAATCGAAACATTTTTATTAATAATTAAATTATTTTTAATTATCGGGAGGTATTATGGAATTTAAATATCTCAATACGTTTATGGCCGTTGTTCAGGAGGGAAGTTTTTCTAAGGCTGCCGGGATGCTGGGCTATACGCAGTCTGCCATTACGTTCCAGATGCGACAGCTGGAACAGGAGCTTTCTATGAAGCTGTTTGAGAAGGTTGGAAGGCAGATGGTATTATCTCCCGCCGGGGAAAAGCTGATTCCATACGCAAAGGAAGTCTTGCTATCTGTCGAAAAAATGAAAAGCCTCAATACCAGTCTTTCTCAGCTGGAAGGGACTTTGACTCTGGCTATGGCGGAAACGCAGCTGTGCTATCGTCTGCCCCGGGTCCTGAAAAAATTTCGTGAAAAGGCTCCGAAGGCAAAGCTGATTCTCCGCTCCATGAACTGCTATGAGGCCCGCGACGCACTGATCAGCGGAAGCATCGATCTGGGTGTTTTTTATGAAGATGTGGGAGGCACACAGGATTCCCTCACTTGCTATGAAATTGAAGACTGCCCGCTGACCCTCGTGGCCTCTCCCTCGACCAAAAAGGCTTTTCCCGATTTTCTGACACCGGGCCGTCATCTGGAGGTCCCGTTTCTTATTGATGAGCCGAACTGCATTTTCCGCCAGATCTTTGAGGAATATCTGAAAGAGCGCAAAATCACTTTGGGCCATACCATCGAGCTTTGGAGTATCCCTACCATCAAGCATCTGGTAGAAAACGACATGGGGATTTCCTATCTTCCCGCCTTTACCGTAGAGCAGGAACTGATGGATGGCCGCCTTTGCGGTATTGATACAGATCTTCGGGATCGGACCATCACCGCGGTTTGCGCCCACCATAAAAATAAGTGGGTCAGTCCTCTCATGAAGCTGTTTATTGAGCTGTGCCTAAAGTCCCGTCTGGGGTAAATCTGGCGGGATGAAAAAAAGACGCCTCCCAAAAGGAAAGCGCCCTTTATACTGACTTACGCTTTATTAAGTTGTCTGCGTTATGCCCGGTTCTGCTGCGCTACCAGCTGGTCCGCACCGTACTTTTTACGGAGCGCTGGCTTTTCAATCTTTCCGGTAGCGTTTCTCGGGACTTCCGCGAAGATAATACGTTTTGGCCGTTTATACCTAGGAAGCTCCCTGCAATAATAGTTGATTTCGTCCTCGGTACATTCCATTCCGTCTTTGATGGAAATAATCGCGCCGGTGATCTCGCCCAGACGCTTGTCCGGAAGACCGATAACGGCAACGTCTTTGACCTTCTCATAGGCACTGAGGAAATTTTCGATCTGAACAGGATAGATATTCTCCCCGCCGCTGACGATAACGTCCTTTTTCCGGTCAACCAGGAAAATAAAGCCGTCTTCGTCCTGCATCGCCATATCTCCAGTGTACAGCCATCCATCTTTCAGAGTGTTGGCTGTGGCTTCCGGGTCATTGTAGTAGCAGGTCATAACACCAGGGCCTTTTACGCACAGTTCTCCTACGCTTCCCTGCTCCACTTCTTTATCATTTTCATCAACGATTCTGCAGGCCCAGCGGTAGCCCGGAATTCCGATAGCGCCCACTTTATGAATATTTTCCACACCCAGATGAACGCACCCCGGTCCGGTAGATTCAGACAGGCCATAGTTGGTATCGTACAAATGGTTCGGGAAATATTCTTTCCAGTGTGTAATCAGTGACGGAGGCACCGGCTGCGCGCCGATGTGCATCAGTCTCCACTGATCCAGTTCATAATCTTCCAGCTTCAGATCGCCCCGGTCAAGCGCGTCTAAAATGTCCTGCGCCCATGGAACCAGGAGCCATACCAATGTGCAGTGTTCTTTGGAAATAGCGTCCAGAATGATTTCCGGAGTAGTTCCCTTCAGCAGTACCGCTTTGCTTCCGGCACAGAGGCTTCCCATCCAGTGGAATTTAGCGCCTGTGTGGTAAAGGGGAGGAATACACAGAAATACGTCATTCCGGTCGGTAAGATGGTGCTTCTGCTCCATCTGAGCCGCCTGCGTCAGACTTTCGTGGTTATGTAAAATGGCTTTTGGAAAGCCTGTGGTTCCTGATGAAAAATAAATTGCCGCGTCATCCTCTTCTTCCAGACGAATCAGAGGCGGCTGGCTGGAGCAGTCCGCAACCAGCTCCCGATAGCTTTCCGCAAAAGTCGGGCATCCGTCGCCTACATAAATCAGCAGTCTGCCTTTACTCAATTCCTCTTCAATGGACTCGATTCTTCCGATGAATTCCGGTCCGAAAAAGATCATATGCACTTCCGCCAGATCCGCACAGTACTGGATCTCATCAGCGGCAAATCGGAAATTAAATGGCACCGCAATGGCTCCGGTCTTTAGAATACCAAAGTAGATAGGCAGCCATTCCAGACAGTTGAACATAAGAATCGCAACCCGGTCGCCCTTTTGGATCCCCCGGCTCAGCAGCATGTTGGCCACTCGGTTGGCCTTTTCGTCAAAGATGCTCCATGTAATTTCTCTTCTATATGGTTCATTGGAAGTCTGCTGCACCAGATCGTACTCCTTCCAGGTCTTCTTCCTGGTATCTTTCATGGTGGGATTCAATTCGATCAGGGCGGTTTCGTTCCCGTAAAGCTTGTGGTTCCTCTCTAGTAAATCTGTTACCGGCATGGTTTTTACATCCTCTCAATTCTAAAATATTTTTGTGATTTACTGTACTGTCTATTCCCTCAAAAAAGAAGGCAATACAAATAGTATATCAAAATCTGTAATTTCGGCAAAAAAATATACAAAAATGCGGGCTGCGTCAATTCAAAACAGTTGATCCTGGTAAATTTGCGGTTTCTCGAAGAAATCGCCGCCTAAAAGCACTGCAACAGTATATTTTTTTTGGCTTTTTTCCTGAAAAAATATACCAGTGGGTCTTTTCATATGCCTGAGGCCGCTACGCCCAACTTAAATTAAAGTATCACAAATCTACTGGAAAGTCAATGAATCCGTCTTGATTCGGCAGATAGCCGCAAAACAAAACCCGCAAATGGTAAGGAGGTTAATTGGTCCGTTTCGAAAAGTTTAAATTGGTACTTACCTGAGAGCCAATTTCATTATATACTAACTCCAGGTGGAGGTGGTAACGTGAATTTTACAGGAATTATAATCGGGATAATCTCATTTTTGCTGATCGGATTGTTCCACCCGATCATAATAAAATGTGAGTATCATTTTGGACAGAAAATATGGCCCCTGTTTTTAGTCGGCGGTACCATATGCTGTTTTTGCTCTATAACGCTAAGCAACTTGATCCTTTCTACGATTCTGGCTGTACTAGGCTTTACCATGTACTGGAGCATTCTGGAACTGAAAGAACAGGCCCGGCGGGTAAAAAAAGGCTGGTTTCCAGAAAATCCTAAACGATGTGTGAAAGACAGGGATGAGAAATCCTGTTTTGAGAAATAAGAAACGGTAAACGCAGGGTATGGGAGACCATACCCTGCTAGTTTTTTCAGCGCTATTTCGCTTCATAAATCAGCTCGCCATTTCGGAACGTCTTCAAAACGTTAGTCTGATTGATTTTAAACGAATCGCATTGGAGAATATTCTGATCCAGCACGACAATATCCGCGTCCTTGCCTACCTCGATGCTTCCCTTTGTTTCTTCAGCGTAATTCTGGTACGCCCCGTTATAGGTGGCGGCCTGCAGCATCTGCTGTACGGTCACTCTCTGGTCCGCGCCCAGAAGGGTGTCCTTGTCGCCTGCCCGGTCGCATCTTGTCACGCCGGTCTGGATGGCTTCCAGCGGCATGGACGGAACTGTCACCGGATAGTCGCTGGCTACCGTTACAACGATGCCCGCGTCAAAGAAATCTTTCATCGGATATTCGCTGCTGGCCCGGGCCTCTCCTAGATAAGGCACTTCCAGTTCTTCATAATAGCCGGGCTCCTTGCAGAACCAATATGGATTCGTTACCGCAATTACATTCAGATCTGCCATTCTCTGGATATCCTTGTCGTCTACCAGCTGCAGGTGTGTGATAGCATGGCGCGCTTCACTGTCCGGATTTGCCTCTTTTGCGGCTTCATAAGCGTCCAATGTCAGTTTTACTGCCGCGTCGCCGATGGCATGTGTATGTACAGTAATACCTTTTGCGTCTGCCGCTGTAACAAAGGCTTTCATTCCGTCTTCGGTCCAGAGCCCTTCGCCGGTTTCACCCGGTTCATCGGCGTAATCTTCCAGAAGATAGGTGGTGTGACCTTCTACCACGCCATCCGCGAACAGCTTGATTCCATTGATCTCGAAATCGCCGCCTTCATTATCTTTGATGGCTTGTTCCACTTCCTCCAGCATTCCTACTGGGTCTCCGTCATTGTCCGTTTCATTGACACAGTATCCCGCATAAGTTTTCAGCAGCAGCTTTCCCTCTTCATCCAGCTGGGAATAAGCCTCCAGCAGATTTGTCTTTGTGTTTACCATCGGCTCCCAGTAAGCCGTAATCCCGTAGGAAGCAACTTCCTTCTGATAAGCCAGGATACCTTCTTTAAACTCATCTACCGTGTAATCCGGTACGATGGCCTCTGCCAGGCTTTTGGCATTTTCACGAAACAGGCCGGTAGGGTTTCCATCTTTATCCCGGGTAATAACGCCGCCCGCAATATCTTTTGTATTTTTGTCCACCTTCATGAGTTCCATCGCCTTGCTGTTGGTCCAGTAAGAATGATGGTCCTGAGAAACCAGGACGATCGGCAAGTCCTTACTGACTTCATCCAGCATTGCCGCGTAATCGCCATCAGATGGCAGATACCCGTTGAGCCAGCCTGTCCCCAGAATGAATTCCCGGTCCGGATGCTCTTTAATAAAGGTTTTTATGGTCTTCTGATATCCTTTTACTGTGGTGTCTGCGTAAAGATCCACTTCGTAAAGAGCGGCGACACCACCTTCATGTCCATGCGCATGAGCTTCCACGAAACCTGGTACCGCAAGGCCCTCGCCCAGATCAATGACTTCCGTGTCGCTGCCGGTCATTTCTTCTACACCTGCGGCGTCTCCCGCGTAAGTAATTTTTCCGTCTTTTACCGCGACTGCCTGTACGATGGTTCCGTCTTTATCCGCTGTATAAATCGAACCCTTCATTACGATGTCCGCGTCGCTGCCGCCGCATCCCGACATGACCGGGACAGCCAGCGCCAGGAGCAGCATTCCTGTCAGAACCTTTGATAATTTTTTCTTCATGTGCGTTTCCTCCTGAAATAAATTAAGTAATAGTAATTATGTTCTATCCATTTTTTATAATATTTCAGCAATTCGCACAATACACCCTGCGGTCTATTTCTCTTTTTCCTGTAATTTACGGGATCTGACCAGGTTGATCAGGTCCATTCTGCTTGAAACATCCAGCTTTTCATACAGGTTATGAACGTGTTTTTTTACAGTCAGTTTTGAAATATAAAGCTGCTTGGCAATGGCTTCATAGCTGTCGCCATTAAAGATCAGCGAGGAGATTTCCCGCTCTCGTTTGCTGAGGCCGTACTCCTGAGCGAGCAGATCCAGAATTACTTCATCGGGCAGTTCGGAAGCGGCCGGTTCCATAAAGTAAATAGGACTGAAGTCATGGCGGAACAGATAGACCAGCACGCACAGGGCGGTCAGGATCATGATCAGGGAAGTGGGGTCGTAGTAAAAGGATTCCACCGCATACGCCATATTTCCTTTCGCAAGCCGCACAGTGGCGATTCCGCTGAGGATGCCTACGCTAAAGGTCAGCAGAGAAACAATCACAATAAATATACCAGTCTGCTTTTCTACGCCGGCTTTTATTGCCTGCGCCATGTAAATCATGTTCAAAACACTTCCCGCAACGCAGCAAAGGATTTCAACAGAAATGACAAAGAGCCTCTCGGCCGGATCCGCCACATAATAATTGATATCGATAAACGCAATACTGTTAAAGACAGAAAGGATCAAAAAAACTGCCAGAATCCCGTTGGCGGCTTTATCAAAGTTTTTCCTCCGCTTCCCCAATTCTTCAAGATGGGCTCTGATAAACACAAACCAAAAGTAATCCAGAAGGATAAACAATGCGAAATCCGCGACTCGCCCCAGCGTGCCCCGCTGAAAGACGCCTGTATGGATCCCTTGATAGGATGTGAAATAATAAAGCAGGATAATACCGAAAAAACAGAGCGTAAAATCCCTCAGACTGCTGAGCGTAACTGATTTTCCAACGCTTTTGTGCTTTACCAGCAAGGTGGTCAGGATCAGCAGAAGCAGCAGGACAAAGGCTCCCGCTATGATGAAGAAGGATGATAATAGACTGTAAGGATTCATGCGGCGGCTCTCCTTTCACGAATTAATCTTTTATTACCGTAGCACAGGTTTTCTGAAAATGCAACTTTTGCCGCTATTAAATCAACTTGCTTTTTTCCACAAAATCCGTTATCGTATAATAAATTTTTTAGTAAGAACGGGTAGGTATCAGTATGGTAAGTTTACCAAAAATTTTCAATGAAGACTGGCGAAACTTTTTCGAGGTGTCCCACGATGGGATCCTTGTCGCGGACAGTCAGGGGCGGATCGTCTATATGAATCCGGCCGCGGAACGGATGGAAGAGGTGGAGAAAGAATCCATTCTGGGACGCTACGCAAAGGAGCTTCTGGAAGAAGGAATCTATCAGGTCTCTGTTACAGTAAAGGTTTTCCAGACAAAACGAAAGGAAACGGTCATGCAGTATAAAGGTGGCCGGCAGCTGGTGATTACAGGGATTCCTATTTTTGACGGCACATCGATCAAATGGGTGTACATCAACGAACGAGACGTGACAGAGCTGAACCAGATCAAGCAGGATGAAAAAAACGCCCGGATGCAGCTGGCTCAGTATAAAGCCGAGCTGCAAAGGATTCAAAACAACGAGAATAAGGAAATGATCATCGTCACAAACAGCCCAAAGATGAAGCAGAATATGGAGCTGATGAAACGCCTCGCGCCTACGGAAACTTCCATTCTTATTGAGGGCGAATCCGGTGTAGGAAAGGACGTCCATGCCCGTTGGATTCACAATAACAGTATGCGGGCTTCCAAACCATATATCAAAATCGACTGCGGCGCTCTCTCGGAAAATCTCCTGGAATCAGAGCTGTTCGGCTACGAAGAAGGCGCTTTCACCGGTGCCCGCAAACACGGTAAAAAGGGACTGGCTGAGGAGGCTGACGGAGGGACTCTCTTCTTAGACGAAATTGGAGAGCTGCCACTGAACCTGCAGACAAAGCTGCTGCGCCTGGTTCAGGAAAAGGCCTTTATCCCAGTCGGCGGAACCGAAGCGAAGCATGTGGATATCCGCATCATTGCCGCAACCAACAAGGATCTGAAAGAAATGGTAAAAGAAAAAAGCTTTCGCCAGGATCTTTACTACAGGCTCAATGTAATTCCTCTGAAGCTTCCGCCCCTCAGGGAGAGAAAAGAGGATCTCTTTAATTTTATTCAGCACTTTTTAAAAGTATATAACGAAAAGCATGGATACCGTAAAAAGGTTTCCACCACAGCAGTCAACGCTCTGTGCAGTTATTCCTGGCCGGGCAATGTACGGGAGCTTTCCAATATCATGGAACGCCTTGTTGTCGTTACCCCAAAGGCGCTCATTGAAAGTGACGATGTTCTCCAGGCGATTCCCGATTACGATGGTCTCAAATTGAAGGATATTCTTGCGGCAAACCGTTCCTACGAAGACGCGATCGCCCGTTTTGAAAAAGAATATTTTCAGCATATCATGCGGGAAAGCGGCACTTTGAAGGAAACTGCGGAAGCTATTGGTGTTTCCGAAAGTACGCTGAAGCGGAAGCTGAAAAAATACAGTCTGCGCCCGAGAGATCCGCATGAATAATGTCAAAACTGAACCTTTGGGTCAGAATTGAACTAAATTGCTGTGTCCGACCCTTCCCTCCGGATCCGCACCTTATTGAATATTGAAATACGAAAAACTTCGAAAAAAGGTCAAATCAGACCTTTTTTTGTTTTGCTTTTTTTAATTTTCCACGTCCTTCATGGCCTCAACCCTTGAAAAACAGCGGGTTTTCAATCTTGGCACAAGGATTGCGTTATATAAAAGCACAAAGCGTTTCAGGCCGGACGCGGCAGGCTCCGGCGGCTTACGCAAAACAGATTGGCTCTGGAGAAAGGAGGAAAACAGACGGGCCGAAAAATAAACAACACACAGAACAAAACACAATGGAGGGTGTTATGGAACAAAATCTGAACAATAAAACAAAAGCCATATCAGACAAGCCCATCTCGGTCATATGTATTATTCTGGTCGCTATCTTTGTCGCGTTCATGTGCGCAAAGCCGGATCAGACGCTGAATATCGTCAACGCAATTTTTGATAAGGTAACAGCCGTAATGGGCCCGCCGATCCTGTGGTTCGTCTTTGTCGGACTGTTTCTCTGTCTTTACCTTGCTTTCAGTAAGCATGGGAAAGTCAAATTGGGAGAAGGAAAACCGGAATATTCTACTTTCAGTTATATCGGCATGATGATGTGCGCGTCGCTGGCGGCTACCGCAATTTTCTATTCTTTTGTTGAATGGTCGTATTACTATGTGGATCCGGCCTTTTCCATTGAGCCTTACTCACAGAAAGCAGCTGAGATGTCTATGGCTTATACCTTCTTTCACTGGGGATTCAGCTGCCAGGTCATCTTTGTACTAACGGCCGTATCGCTGGCCTATGCCTTCTATGTAAGAAAAGTTCCGGTCCTGCGTATCGGAGCGGTCTGCGAGGAAATGCTGGGAGATTTTAAGTATAAAAAGCCTCTTGCGCGGGTCATTGACGCTCTGACCATTTTAAGTATCGTAGGCGGCATGGGCGTTTCCCTGGGCGTTGGGGTTCCTCTTGTAACCGCGGGGCTTGGCAAGATCTTCGGTATGGAAGCGAATTTTACCACAAATATCATCGTTCTGATCATTATTGCCATCATTTTTTCCGTTACTTCCATCGTAGGAATCAAAAAAGGGATGAAGCGCCTCAGCGACCTTACCATGTATATCTCTATCCTCTTTGTGGCCTTTATCTTTATTGCGGGTCCGACACAGTTTATCTGGAAGGAATTCACCTACAGTCTGGGCAGCATGTTCCAGAATTATCTGGCCATGAGCACCTACACGGACCCGGTTGCCAATACGGGATTCCCTGAGCTGAACACTATCTTCCTGTTTACTCTGGCGCTCAACTACGCAGCTCTTATGGGCATCTTTATTACGAAAATTTCCAAGGGTCGCACCATACGGCAGATGGTCATCACCTGTCTTGTGGGAATTACTACAGGGATCTGGATCATGTTCAGCGTAAATGGAGGATTTGGCCTCAACGCGGAGCTGACCGGCCAGTACGAGCTTACAAAAGCGGCCGATACTAACGCGGGACTGTTTGAGCTTTTAGAACTGCTTCCTGGTGGAAGTATGATCCTTCCGATCATATTCACACTTGTAACCATCGGACTTCTGACTACATCCCTGGATTCCGCTTCCTTCACACTGGCAGCTTCCGCAACGAAAAAACTGGACGCGGAAGGCAACCCCAATTCAAAATTCAGGCTCATGTGGTGCGTCGTCCTTACCCTGGTTCCACTTTCTATTATGTTTGCGGGAGCGCCGTTTACAGCCATAAAGACCATTTGTATCGTGCTGTCTGTGCCATTTCTTTTTATCATCATCGGCATGTTGATCGGCCTCTTCAAATGGTTCAAACAGGATAACAACTAATCCGGCTCCAAAATAAGGAAACAGCCGGCTTATAGGGAAGCCGCCGCCGGAATGAATATGAATCTATAGCATCCGCGTCCCATCATAAAGGACTAAGCGGAAAACTCAACACTTAAAGAAAGGAAAATGTATAGTGAACTGCCCTATCAGTTTCCTATGCAAGGTATGAACATGAACAAGCAGGAAAAAATCGAAATGTACAAGAAAATGGCGGATAAAGGCCTGTGGGAAGTAGACCATCCTGATGTGCGGGCATTCTATGAGAGAGCTCAAGAGGAAGGGGTAGAGCTGGTAAGTAACAATGTTCCCCATCTTGGACTGTTCCGGGCTCCTTACAGTCAGGATCTTAACGGTGTGGATCTTGCCATCGTAGGGCTCCCTATGGATATCGGCGTGCCAAACCCTCGTCCCGGAACGAGAAACGCTCCCAAGGCAGTACGGTTCTGGGGACTGGATCGGAACATGGTCAGCTATTTCAACAACCTGTGCCCATTTGATATCTGCAATATCGTCGATTACGGCGATGTAGAGTTTGTCGATGATCCGTACAATCTGAATTCCAATCTGGAAGAGATCGCTCGGCTCTACGCCCAATTCAAAGATCAGGATATTGTACCACTTACTATCGGAGGCGAGCACACCTGCACATACGCCATGTTAAAGGGATTAGGCAAAGACGATCCCCTTGCGGTCGTGCATATCGACGCTCACGGTGACACCAGTGTAGGCTTTGCCGGAAGCGTAGTCAGTGACGCTTCTCTGTTCCAAAACGCGGCGGTAGGCGGCTACATTGATCCGGAAAAGATGGTTCAGGTAGGCCAGCGCGGAAGAGGCATCATCCGCTGTGACTTTTCCACAAACAGCGGCATGCGAAGAATTTTCGCGGACGAGGCCCAGGAGAAAGGGATGCCTTATGTAGTAAGTGAGATCAAACGGGTAATCGGCGATCATCCATGTTATCTGACTATCGATACGGACTGCATCGACTGCGGAGAAATGCCGGGAACCACACTGCCTGAACCATTTGGCCTCTTTGGCAGGGAAGTTCGCGATATTATCCGCGGCATGTACGGTATGAATCTTGTAGGCGCCGATCTGATGGAGCTGAGCCCTGACTATGACCCTACAGGAAAATCCGCCTGCCTGGCCTCCGGTCTGGCATTTGAGATGATGTGCCTGCTGGCTGACAGTAAATCCCGAAGAAATGGCGAAAAGCATCAGACCCATTGGAAGTAAAATTTTTATCCGCATAATTGTCCGGGGGCGCCTCCTGATGGAGGCGCCCCCGGACGATGTATTACGCAAGCTGCTTTGCAATTTCTTCGTATCCCCGTTCGAAGGCGTCATAATTGATTTCCGCAATAGTTTCACTGAAGTTCTTTTTTATTTCTTCCTCCACTGCGGAGAAATGGACTTTTGGCAGCAGCTTAGTCAGCGCCCCAAGCGCTATGATATTTACTACATATGGCTTTCCCATATCTTCGGCGATTTTAGTCGCTTCGATTTTATAATAAGAAGGCTCCCGCGTCTCAACTAAGGTGCTGTTTACCAGAACAATGGCTCCCTCTTTTACCGTGTCTATATATTTATCATAGCCCGCCTGATTCAACGCGACAAACACGTCTGCCTTTTCCACCTTCATGTAATCGATTTTCTCATCAGAGACGACTACTTCCGCTTTACATGCTCCACCTCTCGCTTCCGGACCATAGCTTTGTGTCTGCGCAATATTATAGTCCTCACCGATTCCATATCCTTTGGCCAGTAGCACTGACGCTAATATAACGCCCTGGCCGCCTGCGCCCGCAATTCTCACATTAAGCCTCATTTTACTCTATTCTCCTTCCACATTGATTGCGCCATCCGGGCACAATCGTTCACACATTCCACAGATAACGCAATTCTCCTGCTTGTTCAATCCCGGCATTGCAGTTCCGTAGTCATTTCTTGCCCTGGATTTGACGAATATCTTTTTGGGACACGCTGTAAGACATATATTACAGCCCTTGCAGCAGGTCCTGTCTATTGTAATATTTGCCATACTTCTACCCTCTTTCGATCCCCTTTTCTTTTAGCTTAGCTTCTACTTTCTCTATGTACTCTTCAATTTCCGGATCATTTCTGAATACACCGATAGAAATTTTTCCCTTTTCCTGGTTTCCCGGCTTATAAAGATATGTATTTTCTTTATACCGTTTCAGAATAGCTCCTGGATTTTTCTCTCCATATACATTCTTTCCCGCCTGTACCGGACATTGGCTCAGAACTTCAATGAAAGAAAATCCCTTATGAGAAATTCCCTCTCGAATGGATGCCGCTAATTGCACTGGATGCGCTGTAGTCCATCTTGCTACATAGCCTGCTCCCAGGGACAATACCAGCCTGCATCCATCAATGGGTTCATCAATGCTTCCAAAGGGGGATGTTTTTGTTACAGACCCTCTTGGTGTTGACGGAGATTTCTGCCCGCCCGTCATACCGTAAATATAATTATTTGCCATAATAACGGTCAAATCTATATTTCGGGAAGCGGCATGAATCAGATGGTTTCCTCCTATTGCAAGGCAATCCCCATCTCCGGTAAAGACCAGAATTTTCTTATCAGGTCTTGCCAGCTTCAATCCTTCCGCAAAAGCTAACGCTCTGCCGTGCATGGTATGCATTACATCCAGATCATAATAGCATGGGATCCAGGAGGAACAGCCGATCCCGCTGACACAGGCTATATCCTCCTTAATATCCAGCTCCTCCATAGCGTTCATAGCCGCCACCTGGATAATACCGTTACCGCACCCCGCGCAAAACAGCGTTGGCAGGGAATCGGTCTTGATGTACTTCTCATAAAGCTTGTTCATCGATGCCTACCTCCTTTAAGATCTCATCCAGAATTTCCCGGGGAGTATGGATATCGCCTCCACACTTAGCCATTGAAATAACTTTTTTATTCTTTAAAACCCTTTCGACTTCTCTATAGTATTTGCCTACATTCATCTCCGGCACAAGAACGATCCTCGCGTCTTTAACCGCTTCTTTAAGAAGCTCTTGCGGGAAGGGCCATACAGTATTAATTTTTATCATGCCTACCTTCAGGTGGCTGTAATCTGTCTGTATGGTTTCCTGTACGCCTCTTTTAAATATATCTCTCACAAACCTTAGTTTTTTTATGACTCTGTCGTCTTCTACTTTTCTTGCCATCTTTACCGCATCCATGGCAGGTCTCACAACAGATCCATAGGCAACAATGGCGATGTCCGCATCCTCCATAAAGCAGGTATCGATATCCGCAATAAGGTTTACATGATCTCGGATCTTTTTATTGATATTATTGATAAATTCACCGCTTTTCTCAGCAATATGCCCGATCCGTCTTCCCATACTGTCATGCAGCTGCCCCTCTACCAAGGTGCTTTCTCCTTTAAAAAAGTCAGCCTGAGGTGATACGACATATTTCTGCTTTGCGCTCCTGATATTCTTAGAACCACTTTTGATGATAATTTTTTCTCTCATATGTCCGATAACTTCATCCGCAAGGAGGATCACCGGAGTCCGAAACTGCTCCGCCAGTTCAAAGGCCCTGATTGTAAAATCGTACATTTCCTGCACGGAGGAAGGGCAGAGAACAATAATTTCATAGTCGCCGTGGCTTCCATATCTGGCCTGATAAATATCCTGCTGAGAGGATAATGTGGGCTGACCTGTAGATGGTCCACCTCTCTGCACATTTACAATAACGATGGGTGTTTCTGTCACCGCCGCAAATCCAATCGCTTCCTGCATCAGTGTATATCCCGGCCCTGAGGTAGCTGTCATGGCTTTTTTTCCACCCCAGCGGGCACCGATAATAGCGCAGGCCGAGCCGATTTCATCTTCCATCTGAATAAAAGCCCCTCCCCTTTTTGGCATTTCAGAGGACATCATTTCTATAATCTCTGTTGATGGAGTAATTGGGTACCCCGCAAAAAAACGGCAGCCCGCATAAAGCGCTCCCTGGGTACAGGCTTCATTTCCCTGGAGTATAACTTCTTTGACGCCCGTTTCCTTTTCCCCTGTTTTCATTTCAGACCTTCCTTTCATTTACAGATACAAAAGGGCCGCCACATTTCTGAGACAGCCCTCTTGTTTAAAGGATTCTATTTCAAGTACAGCAATGTACCTGTTCTGGCTTCTCATTTGATGTCATACACATCAGGCACTCTATTATGAAATGTTCCAACCGCGTCTTTAATCTCATCTGTATAGTCCGGATCCACATACGCCTGTATGAAGCCCTGCTTATCTGATGCCATAGCAACCGGCACACCCCATGGATCCGCAATCAGACTTCTCCCACAGAAGGTATTATGTTCATCCAGTTTGCCGTAAAGGTTCAGACCAGTCACATACATAGAATTGTGGAGCGCTGTGGAAATCAAAAGCTTTTCCCAGTGATCCTGACGCGGCGTATAGAAAGCCGCAGGTGTAAACAGATATTTTACACCTCGTAAAGCGAGGGTTCTTGCGACTTCCGGAAAGCGAACATCGTAACAGATACTAATCCCTATTTTTCCAAAGTCCGCATCATAGGAAAAAAGATCGCTCCCCCTTGTAATCTGGTCTGATTCCCGTTCGCCACCCATAGCGTTTAAAGCGTCAAACAGATGAACTTTGTCATATTTGCCCACTACATCCCCATTTCGGTCAAACAATAGGGCGGTATTATAAATGTTGCCGTCTTCCCTCCGATTCGCAACGGTTCCGGCAATGATATATGTATTATATAACTTGGCCCTGATAGAAAATTCATGAATGATTTCTTCCGGATACGGTCCGATCAGCGGCGTATCAACCAGATCGGGCGCCCAATAAAAATATTCCGGAAGTACCAGCATGTCAACCTTCTTATGCAAACGCAACGCTTCATCGGTTATATCAAGGGCCGTTCTAAAGTTCTTTTGGATATCTTTTGTCACCATAGTCTGAATTCCTACAAAGCTCAGTTTATCTTTCATCTCTCCTCCATATTTCCATTTCGTGACGCAGGGGAGGAAAACTCCCCTGTCACCCAGTACATTCTGACTTTCCTTACACCGGATATTCCGGAACATATAACTGCTGTAATGTCTTCCCCCGCAGCACTTCTTCTTTTTCACGGGATTCCGCTTCCTGATCTCCCAGAGCTGTATCAAGCAGCTCTTTCAGTTCGAATTCCCGTAAGACCAGCACACCATTTTTGTCCGCCATGATCATATCACCTGGCTCTACCGGAACACCTCCGCAGGAAATGCTGTAATTGATTTCTCCGCAGTCTTCTATGAATTTTGTTGTCAAGGCGCTGACACCTGTCGCAAAGACCGGAATCCCGATATCCGCAATTTCCTCATAATCCGTTATTGGGCCGTCCACAACGATTCCTGCCAGTTTTCTTGCGTGCGAGCATAACGCTATCATTTCTCCCACACAGGCATGATTCGCGTCTCCGCATCGGTCAATAACGATCACGTCACCTTCCTGTGCCATACTGACTGCTATATGCAGCGCTTTTGATTCCTGTGAAGGAATCCGGACTGTCACAGCAGGTCCAAATATTTTTTCTGTATCAGGAAACACGCATCGAATCCGCGGATCCATAAAGCCAAATTCCGTGTAGTGTCCAATAGCGGCGATATCCGCTGCCTGCAGCTTTTCCCGAATCGCTTTTACATTTATATCTTTTCTCGGATTAATTCTGATTTTGTCCATTGTCTTCCCTTACTTTCCGCTCTTCGTTCTTTTCTTCTTCCATCAGCTGGTTTGCCTGTATAATAGCTTTGACCCCGTATCCTACGACCCAGACTGATGACCCAAAGAGAATGATCGCGCATTCATATGCCAGCCAGTCCCATCTGTATAGATATCCAAAGATAATAAGCAAGGACTGCAGAACTATAACGATCAACGATATGGCAGTAACAACTGGATCTCTTCCCTCATCAAAAGTCTTGATTTCCTTTTCGTTCATTGATCCAACCTCCTATTCTTTACGCAGCCGCAGCTTCTTTTTTGTAGGTCATCTTGCAGATGATCATGAATACGAAAAATGCTGCTACCCAGGTAATATTGTTTGCCGGTATCCCGGTAGAATCCGCCAGCACATAATTCCAGAACAGCCAGAACGCATATCCGAACGCAGTCGTAATCCAGCCTGCCGTCGCAGTCTTTTTCTTGTAGAACAGACCAACAACCAGTGGTATAAACAGACCCGCAATCTGGAATCCTGTTACAAAGTACATGGCGTTGATGATGCTTTCCAGCCAGGCCTGTGTGCTGAGCATAGAGAAGATGATAATGGCTACTGTAGCAATATTATTCCACTTAATCATCTTATCGTCCGGGATCACCTTTCCGGTAATTCCAGTATATAAATCTTTCGTGCACGCGGCGGACTGTACCAAAACGTAACTGCTCTGAGTAGACATTACCGCTGCCACCAGTCCCGCGACGAACAGACCTCTACAGCCTGCAGGAAGCGCCGCAAGTACCGTTTCCCAGAACGCTTCGTAGAACTGAAGATCCGGATGAAGGGTTCTTGCGCAGAAACCAATCATGATAACCGCTGTACTGAATACCAGCCACATCGGGATGCAGAACATGAACGAGCGTTTTGCTGTTTTGGCGTTATTGGACGCGGAAAAACGCTGGTACATCATAGGCTCTGTATAAATGCTCAATCCGATCAGTGCCCACGACAAGGCTGTCATGCTGTTCATGCCCCCGGTAGGCTCAAAGAGTGTCGGGGCTTCCACATGAAGGGTACTGTAAATCACTTCCCAGCCTCCCGTCATGTTCATAACTGAAATTACGGCAATTCCCAAAGAAATACTGATGAAACCAAACTGGAATACATCGGTCATAGTTACTGACCACATTCCGGACGCCAGTACATAAACGCCTGTGATGCACCCGGAAATAATGATTGCAACTACACTCGGGAAGTTGAACATCATCTCTAACAGTTGAGAGATAACCAGGAAATTGGCGCCATTATACAGTACGCCCGCCAGTACAGCGATGGTTCCTAGCAGCTTGGCCTTTCTGTCATAAAGATATTCTAAAAGATCCGGCACAGTCAGAACGTATTCCGGTATCTTTCCCCGGACAATAGGCGCGATCCACAGGGCAAAAGGTACTCTGGATAAGGTACATGGAATAACATATACGATCATACCCGCAATACCAATTGTAGCGCCGTATTCAGCAACGCCGACAACAGAATATCCGTCATACCAGGATGTCATCATGGTGCCGATTACCAGCGGCAACGCCAGAGATCTCCCCGATAAAAAATAACTTCCCATGCTTTTTCTCGCTTTGCCGCGAAATCGCAGTCCGATCCATATCATCAGGAAAAAATATCCTATCAAGATAACAGTATCGGGAGCGGACCAAGGCACATTTACATGTAACATAGTTTCCTCCTTCAGTTAACGCTTTTACTAATTACCATTCCGTTATGAACCTGCTGATTGTTTCCAGCGCCTTCGCAATCATCTGTTCTCCCTTTTCATAGCTTCCCGCAAAAGGGTCTCCCAGCACAGATGTAGGGGTTTCCTGGTCAAAGTATTCATAGACGTATAAATCCGGAATTTCCTCTTTGTCCTCCTTTTCGTTAAGGATCATCTTGTCTTCAACAACCAGGTGAGGGAATAAATACTGCAGGATGGACGTTCCCACTTCCGCCGCGTGGCCTACTGGAAATTTGCTTTCCATAAGCTCTTGATTGATGTCGTATATAAAACGCCACCAGTCTATATGCGCGCATTCCATTCCCCAGTCTCTTACAGCGTCACACGCCACCTGATCAATGGCTCCTAGGTTTCCTACATGTCCGCATAAAAACAGAACTTTTTTAATCCCCTGCCTATGAAGACTTTCTACAACATCCCGGTAGATAGCTATAATCGAGCCTGTCGATACGGAAAGGGTTCCGGTATAGCACATCAGATCCTCTGAAAATCCATAGGTAACAGGTGGCGCGACAAAACAGTTGACTTTTTCCGCTACCCGTTTTGCCACTTCATAGGTCACCATCCAGTCAGCCCCCATAGGAAGATGATGCCCATAGGCCTCTGTGGCACCTACTGGAAAAATTGCGACATCGGATTCTTTGATGAACCGGCCGAATTCCTCCAGGGTCATTTCCGCTATTAAGTGTTTTTCCATTTGCGCCTCCCTTTCTTATGAACTGTAAACGAAATAGTTGGCAAAATCATCAGCGGCTACATATTGAATTTCTGATTTACTGCCCCATAGGACTTCTGTCTTATAATAGGGCCGGTAAAACGGATCTACCCGCGCCGTCTCCAGCTTAGCCGGCTGCTTGTAGCGATTCAGGAGTACCTTCCATCGCGCATCTGTGGTTGCTTTTCGCTCTGCGTCTTCTTTGGAGAAGTTCTTTTCTGAAACCATTTCTTCCGGGATTGATTTTTTGGTCAGCTTAAGATTAAATTTTTCTTCGTTGGCACCGCAGCCTTTGATGGGGTCTACAATAAACTCAATCTGCCCTTCCTCTGATCTGCTCTTTTTCAAGTAGGAAACAGAAAATTTCAAAACAACTCTCCAGCAGGGTACATAACAAAGCTCCGCTGATACGATCTCAGGTCTCAAAACAAACAGCTTTTTCTTTACTGCCTCTGGCAGATCCTTTTCAAAGATAGTCTGGGGTGTTGTTTTGATAAGAATCGTATTCTCATACTGCTTTCCAATTAATTTGGAAGATTTTTTTACAACATTGAGCGATTTGACGAGTCTTTTCTCAACCATTTCTTTCTCCTAAAGTTCATAATTTTCAAACATTACTTTATGTAGTTTTATCATATCAGTTTGTTTAAAAAATACAATAAGTTTGCGTCATTTGTCAGTCACGTAAAATTGACAAAAAGATGACGCTAAGATATAATTATGTAAAACCATTGTATGGAGGTATCCTATGTCCCGAAAAAACTCTGCGTCATCCCCTTTATCCCTGATTATGAACCATCTCCACATTACTTCTGTAGAACTGGCTTGCGCAATCCATGTGGATCCATCTCTCATCAGCCGCTGGCGCAGCAAGCAGCGGCCGTTTAACAGTTCTTCTGTCCACTATGAAAATGTGCTTAACTATATTTTGGAAAAGGACACCCGCCTGCAATATCAAAATATTGCTCTGCTTTTGATGGATCATATACCGGATATCAAAATTCACGACAGAGACAGCGCTTATCAAGCCCTGGATCTCTGGATGCTGGGAAATTATCATGAACCGGTTGTTTCCGCTCCACTAACAGACCTGAGTAATCTTGCTGTCGCTGATGTAGGAATCATTAAGGGAACAAAACAGAAAAAGGACTCTCTGCTTTATCTGTTAGATTCCGCTTTAAATCTTCCCAGCAAAAAGAAGTTGTATCTCCTGTTTGATGACAGTACTGACAGTCTGCTGGAACAGCGGTCTTTTTATGAGCTGTGGATTCAACGGCTTCGGGAAGTAGTCGAGATGGGACATGAAGTATACTATATTTATAACAGCAGCACGTTTTACTCCAACATCATCAATCTGGACAATTTTTTATATCTGCTGCAGTTTTCCAACTACCATGTATTTTATGTCCGCAAAAACTCCATCCCATATTTCGATCTATATGTTCTGGAGAATGTTTTTGCTTTGACCAGTTTTTCTACGGCTTCTGATAACAGGAAAAATATTTTGTGCTCCTTCGCGCACCCGGAGATCGTTAAACAGATGCAGAATCAATGCGAAAGTGTATTGCTTCACTGTGAGTGCCCTTTTGACCACCATGAGAAAAAAATTGAGCAGATTGCTCCTATATTAAATGGGCTCCAGTACAGCACGCATAAAATCTATATCTATACGACCTCGCCGTTTGCGTTCCCCATCCGGCCCGCCGAATTTCGGAAAATCCTGGAATACAACTCGCTGTCTGAGGAAGCGCTGCAAAAGGCGCTAGAGCAATATGAAAATTTTATCTATAAGCCTCTGATGAAACAGAACAACAGCGAGTGCCATTTTCTTTTTAACATAAATACGCTCTCAGAAGTATTGGAAAAACCGACCCACATCCTGTTTCCAAAACTGCTGTCGGAGCAGGAGCTTGTTCTGCCAAAGCAATATTATTCCATTTATTTGGAGGAGATCTTAGAATATCTTTCTAGCCCCCAGGATTCAGATTTTTCCTTTCCCATTTCCGTAACCTCCAATGTATATCACAATCTTCCCGGAAACATCCTCGTTTATTCTGTGGGAGATCTATGCACATATATCTGTTCGGAGGTCTTTCGGCACCGGGAGAACCACCTCTTTTTTACAAACCCGCTGTTTACAAATGAAATCTACGATTACCTGGAACAAATGGATCTTTCCCTGCCGGAGGAAAGCCGCAACAACAGGCATCTTCGCCTGCTGATCCAGCAGTTCCTGCAAGACCTAGCGCTGTAACAGCTTTTATTCTGGAATATTCTCCCCATTTCTCCGGCAAATATGTTAAAATAAATTATCTGAAAAAACTGACTTATTATGCCGCCGCAGGAAAGGAGGAAGCGCCTTGAGCAACAAACTGAAAGTCAATCTTTACGCTTTTATTACAGTCCTTCTGTGGGGCTCCGGCTTTCCTTTTACCAGGGTCATCGGTGATCAGCTGTCTTTTTATTCTCTGGGGCTCATCCGTTGCGTTCTGGCCGCGGTGATTCTGCTGATCATCGGAAAAGCGTGCCATATACGAAAGCCTTTCCGCAAAAAAGACGCAGCCTGGTTCTTTCTTTCCGGGCTGCTGGGGTTTTCTGTGTATTTCATCTTTTTCAATATGGGTCTTGCGACGCTGACTTCCGCAACAGGGAGCATTATTACCGCGGCATCGCCGATTCTTACATCTATTGCTGTATTTAAGCTGTATGGCGAAAAGATCAATGCTATTGGGTGGATCTCTATTTTCTGCGCTTTCGCGGGAGTCGCGATTCTGCTTTTATGGAATGGCATCCTTTCCATAAATATCGGCATTATCTGGATGTTTGGAGCGGCCCTGGTCTTCGCGGGCTACAATGTGCTGAACCGAAAGTTCTCTGAAATGGGCTATACGGCTATGGAGGTGGTTACTTACAGTGCTGTCCTGGGCGCAATTCCTATGCTGCTGTTTCTGCCTCAGACAATCGGCGACGCGTCTGCCGCTGACGCTTCAAGTCTGCTGGCGGCCCTATATTTGGGCGTTATGCCCAGCGCCGTAGCTTATTATTTCTGGAGTAAAGCCATTGTTCTTGCGGAAAGGACCAGCGAAGTGACGAATTATCTGTTTATCAATCCTCTTATCGCTGCAATTATCGGCTTTCTCATGCTGCGAGAAGTGCCGGATATGGGGACTTTTATCGGCGGAATTATTATTATTGCCAGTGTAATCGCATTCAGTACGAAGGGAAACCCGGACAGCTGACAAATTTTAAAGGAATCCCCGCCAAATACTAAAAAATCCAAGTCACTATCCGCAGTCGCTTCTCCTCGGGCATAAGACCCAAACAATATTAATATTTCAATCAATATAATTATAACTTTATCTCCTGATAGATTCTGTCAAACCTGCGGAATACAAATATGAGGCGATTCCCAAAGCCTGGCTTTTGAAAATCACCTCATGAAAGAACGCTTTTTTATCTGTTGTTTTCCGCTGGACCTGTTATTTCCCCGCAGCCTTTCCGATTCCTTCACAGAAGGTCGGGTGCGGATATATAATCTTTGCGATGTCACAAAGACACAGCCCCGCTTCGATAGCCTGGGAGAACTGGGTTATCATGTCGGTCGCTCTCGCGCACATCAGCTGGGCTCCTAAGATCTTCTCTGTTTGCGGATCAGCGATGATTTTAATGAAGCCCCGGTCCTGCATGGTCAGCACAGATTTTCCGTTGCCGCTCATTGGATATTTTCTCGTTATGACTTTCTTTCCCGCTTCCTTTGCTGAATCAGATGTCATTCCTACGCTGGCGATTTCCGGATCCGTATATACGCAGAAAGGCACATAGTCCATGCTGATGACAGGTTTTTTTCCAGCAATCGCAGCCGCGGCGTTTTTTCCTTCCGCGCTTGCGGCGTGGGCCAGCTGGATTCCATCTGTCACATCCCCTATAGCATAGATGCCGGGAACACTGGTTTCCTGCCGGCTGTCTGTTATGATACGCCCCTTTGCCAGGTTCATAGCTCTAACCTCCGGGTCTGTTTCATCAGTGAAAAGACCTTCTGTACACGGCCTGCGGCCGGTTGCCATCAGGATCAGCTCTCCTTCCGCCTGACAGCTCTGGCCTTCTTCTTCATACGCGCACCGCAGCACATTTCCTGCCTGGCTGATTCCGGTTACTTTGGCATTTGTGTGAATATCCACGCCCCGCTTTCCAAGAATCATAGAAAGGTTCCTGCTGATTTCTTTATCAAAGTTACAAAGAACTCTTTTAAGAGATTCAATAACTGTGACATGACAGCCAAAGCTTTCGTATATAGCCGCAAATTCCATGCCGATGACGCCGCCTCCGATAATAACCAGACTTTCAGGAACATGGGTCAGCGACAGCATTTCATCGCTTGTAACAACTCCTGGCAGCTGGCTCCCTTCGATAGGCAGGACAGATGGAACTGAGCCGGACGCAATGAGAATATTCTCGGTTTCCAGCACAGCGCTGTCCACCTTCACATGGTGCCGGTCAATAATCACCGCAGCGCCTTTAATAATTTCCACTCCCGCGCGCTCCAGCGTAAAGGTCAGGCCCGCCTGAAGATTTTCCAGAATCTGATTTTTATGATCCTGCAGGGCCGCGGCGTCAATACACAACTGACTCTGACCGGAAATGCCAAGCTCCTTTCCCGCTTTTGCTTCTCGATAAATCCCAGCAGTATGAAGGATGGTTTTTGTAGGAATACATCCCCGGTTCAGGCAGGTTCCGCCTATATGGCTTTTTTCAATAATGGCTGTTTTGAGACCGTATTTTGCGGCTTCCTCCGCGGCATCCGCTCCGCCGGGTCCCGCTCCGATAATGATCAAATCATACTTGTTTTCCATGATCTATTCCTCTTTACCAAACTCATAGCGAACAACCGGATGTCTTGCGGCATTTACCTCATCAGGCCGTTTAATTGCCGCGTCATGAGGAGCGCCATGGAGCTTTTCCGGATCTTTTTTCGCCTCTTCATAAATCTTACGCAGAACAGAAACCGCTCTGTCCAGGGTTTCCTTTGTCTCTGTTTCTGTCGGCTCCAGCATAAGAGCTTCGTGGACGATGAGAGGGAAATATACAGTCGGCGGATGGATCTTGTAATCAATAAGAGATTTCGCGATATCCATTGCCGTAACTCCGGTTTCACGCTTCAGCCCTTCCGCGCTTATAACAAATTCATGCATGCAGTTCTTTGCGTAAGGAATGGAATAAATATCTTCCAGCTTTGCCTTCATGTAATTTGCGTTCAGTACCGCGTTCCGCGCTGTATATGGCACACCTTCGCGTCCCAGAGTCAGCAGATACGCCAGCGCTTTGACTACTACAAGCGCGTTGCCATAGAACATACCTACAGATCCCAGTGAGTTTGGATAGGAAACAAAATCATAGCTTCCCGTTTCGCTCTTTTCCGCGTGCCGGCCTGGAAGGAATTTGGCAAGGAACTCTTTGCAGGCCACCGGGCCGCTTCCCGGACCGCCGCCGCCGTGCGGGGTAGAGAAGGTTTTATGCAGATTCATGTGCATTACATCAAATCCCATATCTCCAGGGCGGACAATGCCCATAATGGCATTAAGGTTTGCTCCGTCATAATAGCACAGGCCGCCGGCTTCATGGATAATCTGTGTGATTTTCAGGATGTCTTTGTCAAAGATCCCCAGAGTATTAGGGTTTGTCAGCATAAGTCCCGCCGTATCGTCTGATGCTGCCTCCGCCAGCTTTTCAAGATCCAGACCTCCCTCTTCATTGGAAGGAACACTGACAACCTTATATCCGCACATAGCTCCGCTGGCCGGATTCGTTCCATGGGAGGAATCCGGCACAATGATCTTGTCTCTCTTGGTATCATTGTTTGCCGTATGGTAAGCCTTTATTAGCTGAAGCCCTGTATATTCTCCGTGGGCTCCCGCTGCCGGCTGAAAGTTTACAGCGTCCATCCCTGTGATCTCAGACAAATAAGTCTCCGCAAGGTGATAGATTTCCAGCCATCCCTGAAGCGAGGAAACCGGCTGGAGCGGATGGATATCGGTCAGCCGCTGGTCTGCCGCGACCGTTTCGTTAATCTTCGGATTGTATTTCATCGTGCAGGAACCTAGCGGGTAAAAGCCGTCATTTACGCCATAAGCCTGCCGCGCCAGCTGGGTATAATGTCTGCTTATTTCTGTTTCAGATACCTGTGGAAGCTTTGGCTGCTCCGATCTTGTTACATCAGGCGAAAAGCTGACTTCCGGCACATCACATTCAGGAAGAAGGGAAAGCTTCTTTCCCGGAATACTTTTTTCAAAAATCAGATCCATATTACGCCTCCTTCCCGCCGCGTTCTTTTTTCAAAACAGACGCCGCAATTTTTGCCGCTTCCTCTATCTCTTCTTTTGTATTCAGCTCTGTCGCGCACCAGAGGAGTTTTCCGTCAGCGACAGGAAGTCCTCCCAGAATTCCCCGGTCTTCCAGGGCTTTGAGAATCTCTTCATTTGAAACGCCAGAGCCTTCCGGCACAGAGGCAACAAATTCATTGAAGAACGGAGTTCCCTTATCCATAGCAAATCCTGCCTCGCAAAGCTTTTCCGCCAGATAATGGGCTTTTGCCGCGGACTGGCGGGCAGCCTCCGCAATGCCGCCGGGTCCCATTGCCGCCATATAAACCGACGCGGTCAGCGCGCACAGGGCCTGATTGGAACAGATATTAGAGCTTGCTTTATCTCTTCTGATATGCTGCTCCCTGGCCTGAAGCGTCAGAACGAAAGCCCGGTTTCCATCTTCGTCAACGGTTTCTCCCACGATTCTTCCAGGGAGCTTGCGCATCATATCTTTTTTCGCCGCCATAAATCCCAGATATGGGCCGCCGAAGGAAAGCGGCAGGCCAAGAGACTGGCCTTCTCCTACAGCAATATCCGCTCCGTATTCGCCCGGAGTCTTTAAGATTCCCAGAGAAATCGGTTCACAGCCCATGATAAGCTTTGCTTTTGCCTGGTGCGCTAAATCCGCCATGATCTCAGGCCTTTCAAGAAGCCCATAGTAGTTGGGCTGCTCCATATACAAACATGCGGGCTTTTCTTCTTTTTCAAGCAGTTCCCGCAGCTTCACTTCATCAATAAGATGGTTTTCCGTTTCCGGTACAAGGACGATTCTGACTCCCGCCGCCCCGCAGTAAGTCCGAATGACTTCCAGCACATTGGGACGCGCCGTCGCTGCTACAAAGACCGTTTCATGCCGCTTATCCCGACACATCATAACCGCTTCCGCGGCAGCTACCCCTCCGTCATATACCGAAGCGTTGGACACATCCATTCCTGTCAGCTCGCAGATCATCGTCTGATATTCAAAGATAGACTGAAGGATTCCCTGACTCAGCTCTGCCTGGTACGGCGTATAGGCTGTTTTGAATTCTTCCTTTTCCACAACGCTGCCCACGATGGAAGGGATATAACGGCGGTAAGCGCCCGCTCCCCGCAGGCAGATGCGGTACACTTTGTTTTTTCTGGAAAGCTCTTTCATTTTGCGCGCTACTTCCAGTTCGCTCATTCCCGGCGGAAGGTTGAGCCCGCCTGAGACCATGGTTTCCCGCGGAAGTCCGGCAAAGAGCTGATCAAAGCTTTCCAGGCCTGTTTCCCGCAGCATTTCCCGCTGCTGCTTTTCTGTATTTGGAACATAGGATCCCATTTCAGACACCTCCTTTGTTTCTGTCGGTCTGTTTGTTAAAAAAGCTTTTCCTCCTGCAGGGATTCTACAAAGGCCGCGTAGCCGTCAGCGTCCATCAGCTCTCCCAGCTGGGAGACATCGCTTACTTTTACCAGCCACGCGTCGTATGGATCTGTATTGATCCTCTGCGGTTCATCCATAAGCTCTTCGTTGATTTCTGAAACAGTACCCGCTAAAGGAGCCACTACATCGGATACGGCTTTTACCGATTCTACGTCCGCAAAGCTTTCTTCGACGCTGAGCTCGTCATCTTCTTCCGGAAGATTAATAAAAACCAGGTCGCCCAGTTCGCTCTGCGCATAGTCGGTCAGGCCGATCAGCGCTGTAGTATCATCCACCATCTTTACCCATTCGTGTGTCTTGGAATACTTTAATTCTTTAGGAAAATTCATAATTCTACCTCCATAAATAAAACATTATCATTCATCTATAAATTTCAGGATCGATATCCTTTATACACCTAAGCGAGCCGCAAAATTGTCCAGCAGGCGATCCATGTCGGAATCGTCAAAGCAGTACCGCATGGTGGTAAAGCGGCCGCGAAGCTTTTTAACGTCTTCCTTTACGTCTTTTTTATTGAGAATACATTCTGCCATCAGGCCTGCCAGTTCCTCGAAATCCTTTTCTTTAAAGCCAAACCGGGTCATTTCCGCCGAACCCAGTCTCAGCGCTCCTGACGCGGTAAATCCCTCTTCATACGGTGTTGCCTGATAGTTGCAGATCAGATTATTATCTTCCAGTCTCTGCGCGATTTCCGGGCCTGCTCCGTAACCTACGCTTACGATAACCTGATGGGTCTTTGTAAAGCCTTCTGCCGGATCGCCTTCCACCTGAAGTCCCGCGTCGCGCAGACTCCTGGCAAAGCTTTTTGCGTTGGAAATAACCTGTTTCTGGTATTCATCCTTATATGTATTCATTTCGTACGCCGCCATGAGAAGAGCCAGCTGGGTTCCCAGATGATGGTTGCTGGTGCTTCCCGGGAAAGCTCTGGACTGAATGGTTTCCCACAGTTCATATTTGAGATCTGATTTTTCCCAGTTTCCTCCAATAACGCCTCTCTGAGGGCCAAAGAAGGTTTTGTGCGTAGACCCTGTTACCAGGTCCGCTCCGTCTTCAAACGGTTTCTGGAAGTGATCCCCAATGAGGCCCAAAACGTGAGCCATATCATACATGATGTTGGTATTATATCCCATATCCCGGATGAACTGGCTGATTTCCTTCACTGGTTCCGGGTAGAGCACCATGCTCTTTCCGAAGATAATCAGTTCCGGACGGTATTCATCAATGGCTTTTTTCGTTTCTTCCACATCGATGTGGTATGGGTCATCTTTGCGCACCGGGAAGTTTACAATAGCTTTTTTCTCTGTAACAGGATCGACCGCTATGTAATCCTTCAGCGCTCCCATTGGCTGTGCTGAAAGGTGTCCTCCCTTGATGATGTGGTTGTTCATAACATAACCCAGACGCCGCGGTTCTCTCTTCCTATTCAGACGGTTTTTAAAATCTACCAGAGCTGAGAAAACACAGGTGTTGGACATTTGCCCGCTGAGGACTCTTGTTTCCACTTCTCTGCAGCCCAGGTACTGAGCCATTTCTTCCATCAGCAGTTCCTCTACCCTTCCAATGAATTCCGTTCCCTGATAGTAGAAAACCTCTTCGTCATAGAAGGACGCTACTTTTCTATGCTCCGCGTATCGGAAGGAAGGGTCCGCAATCTGCAGCAGCCGCACAGCTTTTGACGGCGACATTTCTGACGGAATCAGATTGATACATTCTTCCTGTCTCCAGGTGTGGTTTTCCAGCGCGTCGCGGATAAGCTTCCGCGCGGCTTTTTCTCCGTGGGTCAGCTGTTCATCTGTCTTCTCTTCTTCCTGACGATACAGAATAACCCTTGTATACGGCGGCGCGTCGTTTTTCATATGGAACTGCGGAATAACCGCTTCCACCAGCTTGCCTCTGATATCTACCTGAACCTTTTCATCCGTCAGCACATTGCTGTCAATATAGCAAAAACCAATGCTTCGTCTCGCTACTTCATCTGTGATTCTGGTGCTGAGACCCTTTCCTTCTGAAACATAGTATGGCACCATTGTTCCGCTGGTAACGTATCCGATTTTTTTGCCATCTTTCATTACCGGACAGCCCGCGCGCATAACACCTCTTCCCAGCAGGGTAATCGGCATCATTCTGCGCGGCAGAGCGCCGCAGTCTGTAAAATCGCGGTTGTTGATACGGATGAAAGCTTTCTGTTGTTTTTCCAGACTGCTCCGTCCGATATAATCTCCTTTTTGAGGGGCAAAGCTGACTGCGAATTTTGCCAGTGGAATGGCGAAGATCGGGATCTCCTTTCCATCCTCGTCTTTTCCCAGCTCGTGCCCATGAAGCGGCATTCCCGCTTCCAGACGGGTCGTATCCCGCGCTCCTAGGCCTGCTGGTCTTGCGCCTTCTTCTATGAGCCGATTCCATACGCTCTCCGCGTCTTCGCTTTTGATGTAGATTTCGTAGCCAATCGGCTCTCCTGTGTATCCGGTTTTGGCTACCTTCATGATCATATTACCCATGGAAGGTATGGTCAGCGTATTCAGTTCATTTCTCACAGGCTCTGTCAGCTGTACATTACCCGCGATCTTCTGTAAGATATTTTTGGATTCCGGTCCCTGAACCGCGATAGCGGCCCACTGGTCCGAAACATTTTCCATGCTGGCGTCAAAGGCCTTGATCTGCTGAGAAAAATGATCCCAGACGATGTCGGTGTTGGCAGCGTTAACAACGACTGAAAAGTAGTCTTCTTCAAAACGATAGACGTACGCGTCGTCAATGGCGCCGCCTTCTTCATTAGGTACGATAGAATACTGCGCTTTATTCAATTCCAGCGCCTGCACGTTGCTCGTCAGTACGTGCTGCAGAAATTCAACTCTCTCGGGGCCTCTGACAATGAGCCTGCCCATATGGGATACATCGAAAATGCTGCAGGCATGCCGGGTATACAGATGCTCAGCAATGATGCCATCCGGATACTGGATGGGCATTTCCCATCCTCCAAAATCCACCATTTTAGCGCCTGCTTTGATATGCGCGGCATATAATTGCGTCCGTTTTAATTCCGCCATTTTTCTTCCTCCTCTTTTTGGAACAATAAAAAAAACGCACAAACATAATAACTACTATATTTGCGCGCTCTGTCCTTTTTACCTGAAAGATTTATCTTCTTCGGTGCATTTTCTGCTTTCCAGAGTGTCGTCCAGATCCGGTCCTTTTACCTGAGAGTTTTTCGCTCTATTCACCTTCGGCGCTGTGTTTATCACAGTCTCTCCCGGGTCCTTCTTCCGACTATTAAGTTATTCTAAATATATCATATTGCTTTTTGATTGTCAATTTAGCTTTGGTATTTTTTGAAAATTTAAAATCTTTGTTTTGTAAGCCGCCAGCAGGTCGGAGCCTTCCGATCCCGCAAAATTCCCGAAAAAATTACGCGGCGATCTCTATATGGCTTAAAGCTCTTCCAGGTCTTTAAGAGAAAGTCCTGTGATTTCAGCGATATCCTCTGGCGGAAAGCCTTTTTCCTTCAGCTTGGCGGCAATTGTTTTTTTCTCTGCGGCGGCGCCGTCTTCAAGGCCGGCTTTTCTTCCGGCGTCAACGCCGTCTTTATAAGCCTCCTGCCGGTCCAAAATTCTTTCTTCCCATTCCTGCATATACTTCACTCCAATCTCTTCGCTGGCCCGGATCCGTTCTACGATCTCATGCATGCCGCGGATCTTATCGCTTTCGGACAGTTCGGCCCGCTCCGAGGTGGTTTCCTCCATATACTTCAGAAGGTCTATCAGCTCCTGGCTGGCGTCTCCCCGCACCGTCCCCCGGGTGTTAAGAAAAATCCTGGTCGCTCCGTCTTCAAGCCACAGGTCCGGAATCTCTCTGCATTGCATTTTAAAGGTATAGCGGTATAAGCCTTTTCCTCCCATATCAAACGGCATGATCATAATCACATAGGAATCCGGCAGCTGGCTGTAGTCTACGACTCCCGGCTCCAGCAGCTTACTGTCTATGACGCCGTGGTACAGCCTGCTCCGTTTCGGCAGGTTTTTCGTGTTTTTCTTCTGTACCTCTGTGTCATATACGGCTCCCTCCTGATCTATGGACCAGACATCCAGGCGGATCTGCTTGCTCCAAGTGGTTTTTCTCGTTTCCTTTTCCGCCTGCGGCAGTTCCTTCAGTTCAATAGGTCTGTCCAGAATAATCTGAAGCAGCTGTTCCATAAAGACGGGGTCCTCCGCGGCCTCCGCGAACAAAAAACGGTCCAGCAAATTTAAATCTTTTAGTTCTTTCATCGTGTTCAATCTTAGTTCCTCCTCATTATATCTCTTTTCATTTCCCGGCGCAACGCCCCTCGCTTTGATTTATTTTACATTATTGTAATATATTTACTTTCTACTGTCAAGCAAAAAACAAAGTCGCTTCGCCGATTTATGTTCAGCGGTAGACTTTGTTGATATTCCGGAAATATCGAAAACGATATTTCCTACATAATAAAAAACACGCGCATATGCAAAATATACATAGCGCGCGTTTATTTGTTGGTTTAAATTTTTTTATATTGAAATATTTCTCTTTTTACCGCTTGCGCCCTTTGCCAAAACAGCCGTCAGCCCGGCCCCAATCAAAGCGAACGCAGCCAGATATCCAAATACAACCGCATAGTTTCCACCTGTCTTATCCAAAACCACTCCGGAAAGCGCAGGGCCGAGTATCCCCGCGATGAATCCGTAAGCGGTAAAAATCAGGCCGTAGATCAAGCCAAAATATTTAAGGCCAAAAAGTCCACTGGCAATAGGGCCTGTAACAGTAAACAAGGTCCCGAACCCAAAACCGACACAGGCGGAAACAGCCGCTACTCCCGCCAAGCCATGGATATAAGGAAGCGCCGCGTATCCAGCGGCGGTAATTACAAAGGCGATGACACCGGTCCACGCTCCGCCTATAAGATCGCTCAGCATTCCGGCAATAATACGCCCGCCTCCGTTTACCACATTGAAAGCAGTCAAAACCGCAATGCTGGACACGCCCAGGGAAATGGCATAGCTCTTGGACAGAGAAACCATGGATATCCCGGCTGCGCCCATGAAGATCCAGATGACCCATATGAGCCAGAACTCTTTTGTTTTTAAAGCCTGACTTACCGTAAAATCCGCATTTGCGCCGTTTGTCCGCGCCTTTCCCGTTTTTGCGGACGCGGCCAGAAGCGCTTCATGTGCTTCCCTTTCTTCCTGAGTCAGCTTCGTTTTGTCCGGCGTTTCGGCAAAGGTCATTCCCACCAGATTGGTCGCTGCCGCGCATAGAAGAATGATCAGATTCATTTTGCTATATCCAACAGCTTCCAGCAGGTGACTGCCCACTGGCGCCATAACTGCCGCGGATATGCCGAATACAAAATTTACGATGCCGCTGGCCGCACCTCTGCGGTGAGGAAGCCATTGCTGGGCTGTAGTCAGTCCCGGGCCATATATAAAGCTGCATCCCAGATTTGTGACGAAGCCCCAAGCATACGCGGCGTAAATACTCGTTCCGTTCATCAGAATCAACATGGCGAGGATGTTAAACGCTGTCCCGATCAGGATACATTTTCGCATCCCCAGCTTCATGTGTGCCCTTCCGCTGAAAAACATGCTCACCGCAAGGGCAAAGAGCATAAATGTCACCACAGTTCCTGTCTCCGCCGCGCCTACATGATAGATTTCCTGCCAGTAAGTCCCCATGATCCCCGGATAGCCGAAGGCCAGATATCCTGACCAGAAAACGGCCAGACAGCACCCGAAAATCGAGAAAGCCGCTTTTTTATTTCTGCTTTTCATGTTTCCTCCCACTTTGTTTATTATCACGAATTATACCACAGAACTCAAAAAACTGCCTGGTTTGCCACAGAAAAAAGCCCCTTTCATATTCCAGGGGCTAGTGTGGCGTTATTTCTATTTTTTGCAGGTACAGGAGCAAGCACAGGCGCCCTCACTTTCCGAAGCTTTTGACCCTCTGAAAATGTTCAGCCAGTGAAGCTTATGATAAAATCCTGTCATAATTTTTATGACCTCATCCATGCGCTTCTCCTTCATGTTCCGCAATAGTTTGCTGGCGTATTCGCATCCGTCCTCATTAATGGAATAATAGTTCCATTTCCATTCCTTGCGGCATTTTACAAGGCCCGACTCGCATAGAATCTTCATATGGTGCGACAAAGTTGCCTGCGAAATCTGAAGATCATCCAGCAGCACACAGGCGCATTCCTCCTCGGCATTGCACAAAAGCTCCAGGATCCTGACTCTCTTACTGTCAGAGAAGGCTTTAAACACTCTAATATATTCTGAATTCATTTCTGACCTCCAAACTTTTTTCTTCCTGTTTTCTGTAAAATATTATATCACCATTTAACAGAAAGAATCAATTGTCATGGTCTTCATATCTGGAAGCTCTTCCTACATTGCCCTTTCCTTCTTCCATCATGCCAAAGGTTTCCATAAAAAATGTCCTGACTTTCAGATTATATTTGAGGGAAACCGCGTCCATCGCGTCGTTTACGATTTCCGCCATAATCTGAGAATCGGCCGCTGACCTTGCGTTGATAATCAGCGACAGCGCACTGTATTTTTTTTCAAGCTTTTGTGAATACTCAATATCGTAATCAACGCCAATGAGGCTCGCTTTGAAGAAATCAGACAATTCCTCCTGGCTGTCTGCCGCAAACATTTTGAGATGCGGTACATTTCCCTTATTTTTCTTGAGCCCCTGCCGGATGCCTTCAAAAATTTCTGTAATCACTTCGTTAAAGTCCAGGTTCTTATCTTCCCTCTGTTCCATGAACACTCTTGTATTAAACCAGCTGAGCTTATTTTCCGCCGCCATGAAAGCGTCTGAGCCGTAACCGATTTCTTTATGCGCGGCAGCCGCCTTGTGCTCAAGGATATAATCCACTACAGCGTCCACACCTTCCCCCGTCAGGGCAGACATAGTCAGGACCGGAGTCTGTGGATAAACGCTCTTAATATATTCCACTCTCGCTTCGGTTTCTGTTTTACTGATGGTATCGATCTTGTTGAGAACAATCACATCCGCCTCCGCCATCTGCGCGTCAAACAGGAATTTCATTTCGTCCGGAAGATTGATATCCGCGTTTTCCGGCATAACCATACGAATCCTTTCCGGGTCCACAACGCACATAAAAGGCATCAGGTCAAACTGGCCTTTTTCTTTCTCGTTAAGTTCCAGATAAACATGGTCCAGCGCCCCAATGCCGCAGCCTGGAATATCGGAAAAAATAACATCCGCACCGGCCGCTTCCAGCTGATGCAGCTTATCAACCAGATTTTCATGCTGATAACAGATGCAATTCCCTGAAATCGGAAGCGTTGTAATTCCCGTGGTGGCGGTAAACTCCGCGTCGACAATATTGCTTGCGCCAAGGTCATTCGCCAGAATCGCCGCGTGCCCTTTTTCTCGTTTATTGACGCTGTTTGCAAAAGCAATCATTGAAGTTGTTTTTCCCGCTCCCAGGAATCCGCTTGTTACCATGTATTTTGTTGGCATAATTCTTCTCCTTTTATCATTTAGAAAAATATCGATACGATTATTATACCATTATTCTCTATTTTTTGTAATTAGAATTTGCTGAAATATCCAAACAGCTCCTGAATGATCCGTAGGGCAGCCCATGATGTGATGTTATTCACATCCAGATCCGGCGCCACTTCTACAATGTCCATCGCTTTGATGGGAAGCTCCTCCAGCATCTTCTTAAAAAGATAGATCAACTGAACGCTTGTCAGGCCTCCCGACGCCGGCGTACCGGTCCCCGGCGCAAAAGCGGGATCTAAGACATCGATATCAATAGTCAGATAAATCGCGTCATAATCGCGGAAGGCGGCTTTTATTTTTTGGAAGGCTGTCTCCGGGCCTTCATTGTGAACATCAGCCGCTCGTATTATGGTGATTCCCGGATTCCGCTCCAGCATTTTCAGCTCATCAAGCTCCGCGACTCTTACTCCGGTAAAAAGCAGATCTTCTCCTGAAATAACATCCTCCAGACTCCGCGCTTCTGTACACGCGTGCGACCATTTGTGCCCGTCGTACTCGCGGCACAGGTCAAAATGCGCGTCAAAATGGATGACGCCTATTTTCCGGCCAGGGGTCAGCTCTTTCTGATATTTTCCGAAGGCTTTATGAAGCGGAATCGTTACAGAGTGGTCGCCGCCTATGAACAGACAGAATTTACCGGATTTCATCAACGCGTACGCCTCATTTTTCACTCTTTCAAAATACCGGTCCCATTGCAGTTCTACTGGTATATCACCGATGTCATACAAGATTCCATCCTTTATCGCAATCCAGTCCTCTGTAACATCAGACATGTCGATGGACAGGTTTCGGATTGTCTCCGGTCCTTTGGAAGCGCCTTTGTTAAGGCTTACCGCATTATCAAATGGAACACCCATAATACAGAGCTTCGCATCTTCTTTTGAGGCTGCTGACCAGCGCAGCCAGGAATCATTCAGTAACCTTGAATTTTCTAACATAATAAATTCTCCTTTGCTTTTTTCCCGCGGTTTATTTAAAATAAGCATATACTATTGAGTAACTCCATAGTCAAGAGGTGAATTAAAAATGAAACACGATAAACCAATCACCTACACAACCGGCGCGTTTGCGGCACACTTTGGCATAAAAAAAGACACGCTTTTCTACTATGATAAAATCGGGCTGTTTTGCCCCGCAGGGATCAAAGGCAACGGATACCGTTATTATACCGCGTCCCAGCTGGAGCCTTTCCGGACGCTGCTTTCCCTTAAAGAGCTGAATGTTCCTCTGAAAATACTGCAGGAATATTTTCAGGACCCATCCCCTGAAAAGCTGTCCGCAATATCCGCCGAGCAGCTTCTCAGAGTTGAAACAGAAATGGAGAAGCTGAGGCGCGTTAAAGCCCATCTGACTCAGATCACAAGCGCCCTAAAGGAAGCTGAGGAAGCCGACTTTGGGACTGCGCAAATTGTAAAAATACCAGCAAAGCGCTTTCTCTATAGCAGGCATATCGACAGTTCTCTTGAAACCACCGAACAGCAGTGGTCTGAAATCCAGGATGAGTTTCTTTTAACCTCCGGGCTAAAAGGCACCGCAAATGTGGGGTCGGTTATCGCAAAGTCCGATCTTGAAAATGGAAACTTTGACCGGGTTGATTGCCTCTTTGTGGAAAGCGGTGACTTAGCAGGGACCATTAGAAAGGGCGGGAAGTACGCTCTCTACTATCATAAAGGAGCCTACAGCAGTGTGAAATTCGCGTATCAGCGTATGCTCTCCCAAATAGCGGCCCTGGGATATACGCCTGCTGGCGACGCCTATGAAGAATACCTGATTGCCGAAACCGCTACAAAACAGGAAGATGAATATGTTACCAAAATCCTGATTAAATTAAAAGCTTCCGCGCGTTCACATACCTGACACCTTTCCTGCCGCGCCGCATTCAAAAACCCCGATTTTCAAAAAGAATCGGGGTTTTGTCAGTGCCGCTACTGACGGATATCAACATATCCCATTTCGAGCCTGCTTTTTGTAAACTCCTGCGCTCCACCGGCTGTATCAAAAGACAGATACATTTTATCCAGCTCGTCCGCATTAATGATTTTTCCCATATGAACTGTTACAGACTCACCGGCGTTCAAGCTTTTAATATAATTATTGTTCCTGCTCCCGCCATGGCTGTCATAGTAATCCATTTCTCCAAACATCCCAAGACTGCTGGTAATTATACGATCCGCTCCGTCGGCTCCTTTCCATACCGCTCTATCATAAATGGCATAGCCTGTCTGCGTTTTTACAATTCCTTCAAAGTTTCCCATATAAAGTACATTTTTTAAATCCTCTTTGCCTGTATTGGTAAATTCTACGGTGACGTATACCAGCTTCTGCCGAACCTTTTCTTTACCGACCGTCTGATCTAGTGACTCGGTTCCATTCCCGGATTTTATATAATCGATCTGATTGTTCCGCAGCCGTCCATCTTCATCCAGAGCAGCTTTCAGTTTTTTACTCATAAGCTTACTGTTCAGCAGACCAGCGTCTTCTGTAATCCTGACGCCAGTCACCTTTGCCTGTATAGAATTTACAGGTAAGTCCTCCCCTTCTGCCGCAGAAGCGATCGTTGGCACTGTAAAGCGTTCTCCAATCTTATGGATGTTTTTCATTTCTTTTTCAGAAGCGGTTGTTTTTATTTTTTCATATCTGCCGTTTCGGGAAGCCAGCGCCTTGCTCCATGTCCAGACCCGCAAAAGCGGTTTCTTTTTTCCTGTATCCCGAATTTCAAGGTTTTCCGCCACTTTAACCGCTTGCGCTTTTGTTACATCCTGACCGATATAGATCTCAAGAATCTGCCAGTACTCCGGATAGGCAATATACATTTTATCCATATGAAGTTTCCCGTCTTCGTCTGTCTGCGTTTTTATGAATATAGCTTCCTTTCCGCCAATATCCAGTATTTCCGAGCTGCGTACATATTTGTCGCTTACTGGAAGCCTTTCCGGGGAAAAGTCCGCGTCCATGGCCACTGTCGATATGGACAGCCCTCCTTCATCAGGAGTTTTAGCGTAGTAATACGAAAAGGACCCGTCCTGAGCGGCAAGCATACCTTCTGGAAGATAGCCAGGTTTTATGGATAAAACAGGAATTTCTTCCGGAATTTTTTTCGAATCTATGGTAATGCCTGCCCGAATTCCATAATCTCCGGATTTTTCTATATGCCATTGATACAATTTCACACTTGCAAAACCAGTTGCCCCAAGGGCCATTACTGCAATCAGCGCAGCCGCTATGATACGTATTAACGAAACTCCCCGTTTCTTTCCCCGCTTTTCTGTTTTCCCAGCTCCTTTCTTCAGCTGCTGCTTTACTGTATCTTCCACCATAACGCGAATATCCTCAGGCACTTTCGGATATTGCTCTTTTAAATCTTCCAGTCTCATTTCGCTTCACCCTCCCCGTCATCTAATAAAACTCTGAGCTTTGATCTTGCTCTGAACAATCGGTTTTTAACAGCGCTTTCCGTAGTTTCCTGTATCCGCGCGATTTCCTTTACGCTAAACCCTTCCGCGTAATACAGCACAATAGCGGTCCGCATGGCTTCAGGAAGGTTTAATACCGCTGTATACAGGTCCTGATAATCCTTTTGCTCATATACCATCTGTTCGGAAGCGGCCTCCAATGGCACCAGTTTTTTCTCTTTTCTCATAATCATATAGCATTCATTGAGTAAAATCCGCACCAGCCAAGTCTTTGCGTAGCTGTCGTGTTTTAACGCGCGCAATCCGGAGAATGCTTTTACAATCGCCTCCTGCATGGCGTCCATGCAATCCGCGTCATTATAAAGCACTGTTTTCGCAATGCGGTACAGGCTCTCCTGCAAGTCTATTACTAGATTTCCCAGTTGTTCTTTTGTCATATCATTCCTGATCCTTTCCGCTGGCCAGCTTGTCTTTCTATAAATTAGATGCCTGAGGAGCCTTTTGGTCTCTGCTTTTTTATTTTTTACTAAAATCCATACTTGCGCAAGCGCTATATGATACTCTTGGACAAATTTAAACATGTAAAAATCTCTAATTCGCCATTTGTGGGGTGTTCACGCCAGCCTGTAACATGGTATAGTTTTTACGAAAAAGGATGTGAGTCTGATTCACTTTCAGATATCGCGGCAAAAAAATCATCATGACAGGAGTGAAACAATATGGACACAAAAAAAATCGGCAGCTTTATTGCCTGCAGACGCAGGGAGAAAGGATTGACCCAGGAACAGCTTGGCGAAAAGCTGGGTGTTACCAATAAGACGGTATCCCGCTGGGAGAATGGCAATTACATGCCGGATCTTTCCCTGCTGGAGCCCCTCAGCAAGGAACTGGGGATTACATTAAATGAGCTGTTGGCGGGAGAAACGCTGGAGGAAAGCGCAATCGCTGAAAACGCGGAGAAAAATCTGATTGGAACCATCGACTATTCGGCGCGGAAAATAAGAAACACCCACCGGGGGATATCCCTCCTGCTCATGGCATCGGGGATCTTCCTGAGCTTTTGCGCTCTTACAATATTTGAGGCGGAAAGCAGCTGGAGTTCCTTTTATTCCATCCTGGGTATCCTCCTGTTTGTGATAGGACTGTTTCGCGAGCTGAAGACAAAGGCCCTGTGGAAAAGACTGATTGCGTCCTTTGCGGCCTTTATTCTGATATTGTCCGGCTTTGCTTTCATAGACTACATTGGCGTGACAGTAAGCGACCGCCCGCCTGTCTATCGTTATATGACGGAAACCGGATCAATTGGATCGTCCAAAATAATCCTATATCACAATCCCTTTTATACGGTATACCGGATCAATGCCGATACAAAAAATGAATACTATATCGTGGACAGAGAAAAGAAGTATACGGAGGAAACCGTTCCGCTTTCTCCTTTTAACAGAAAGAAAAGCGGCATAGACAGCATTATAAACTATGAAAACGATTTTATCGGCAACAGCAGCAATGCCGGAGGGCTGATCAGCTCCCTGCCGCTCTCCGAATACGGCTATGTATTTGAAATTAAATCGGACGGACAAAAGAATGGCCTTGTGATCGATTACCATATGACAGACTGGTACGACAATGATGATCTATATGTGGAGAAAAGTCTGCTTTATAACTCCGTTTCCATCTTCGCCTTAATTAAGAACGCGGACTATATCCAATATAATTTCAGCGGAAGCGCCTATAAAGTAACCAGAGCCGCCATTGAGAAGCATTATCCAAAATACGAAACAATCGTAAAGAACAGTAAAATAAATAAGGACGCTTTCAATCAGTATGTGGAAAGAAAAATGAACGATTATGATTTTGTTGAATCGGTCTTTCCTGTTATTAAATCCCTTTAATCAAAACCCGCAAGGGCCTTGGGGAAGGGAAGCCAAAAAAGCAAAGAGGAGCCGGCTGCCCGGCTCCTTATTACAATTCAAGTTATTTTTGCTTATTCTTTTTTCCTTCTCTGGCCAGGTTTATAAAGTCTTTAATGGCTGCCTGATAGGAGTATATAGCTGCCGCCGCGAACCATACTACGCCGATTCCATAAATCACATAAAAAGCTGTCTGACTTAGCATAATCACACCTCCTATACCGCCTCAGGCTTTTCGCCTGAAGACTGCGCCATATTAATCCCGGAATTCTTGAGCTTCTTGAAATCAAAGTTTTCCGGCTTGATAAGCGACCACGCGATAACGATGATCACAGATATTCCCATTACGATGATGTTGCTGAAAACAACGCCCCAGTTCATATCGAATCCGGCGTGTACCCAGTAAGCGATCCCGCAGAGGGCTCCGATGATAATTGCGGCGAATACACCGTTTCGGTTTGTCTTCTTCCAGACAAGGGCCAGGATTACAGGAATTACAGCCGATGAAAAAGCGATACCCATAGCCTGATACATTGCGGAGAATGGAAATTCTATGTGCCGCAGGAACATAACGATTCCATAAACAAACGCCGCCACTACAGCCAGCATCACTCTGCTGAGCACCAGGATCTGCTTATCCGTCGCGTTCTTATTTATGTGCCCTTTGTAAATATCGTTGACCACACAGGTGGTTACGGACATAATTTCTCCCGCGCCGGTGCTTACAGACGCTCCCATTGTGGCAATGAGGAAGCAGAGCAGGCCAAGGATTCCCATAGAAAGGAAGGCGCTGAGAGGCGCTACCGAGTCCGCCTCTGAAAACAGCATGGATAATCCGCCGTTCTGATAGATTTCTCCAACCGTCAGCTTGCTGGAAAGCGCGTACAGGCCAAGGGCTGTCGCTACCGCGATGGGAACCGGCGTCCAGCAGAAAGCGGCTGAGCCAAAGCTCTTGCCGATAGTCTTCGCGTCCTTCGCGGCAATGGATCTGGCCCAGTAGGTCTGATTGCAGATTACGGCGCCCAGGTTTCCGATAATATTAACGATCAGGAAGCAGATGCCTCCGACATTTGCTATGTTCAGCGGGTCATACTGGTAAGACTGCGAAGCCGCTGTCGCCTCCGGCTGAAGGACCGGCTTTGTCTTGATTACATCTACCAGTCCGTCATAGATGGCGGACGGCCCGACCTTGAATAAAATTCCGAATACCAGCACGGCCATCGCAGCGTACATAAACAGCACCATAATAGTATCGCTGAAGACGCTGGCCCAAAGACCGGCGATGGATGTATAGGACACAAAGATAGCCAGCAGCAGCAGCGCCACCAGCCAGTAAGGCACATCCGCGAAAGATACCGCCATTACAGACGCGCCTGACACGATCATAATGGCTACCGTTACACTTACGACTACGGAGATGATCGTAAGCAGGATGTGGTTCTTCTTATCCAGGCGGAAGCTGATGAACTCAGGATAGGACCGCACATGGGGCATGACCTTTCTCAGCCGCATACCCAGAAATCCGATAATCGGCAGCGGAAGCACCGCTCCAAGTCCATACCACCAGGGACCGATAAACCCGTAAGAATATCCGGTCCAGCTGCTTGTCATCAGCGTAGCCGCCCATATCCAGGTAGCAACAATGGAAGCGTTGGTCATACCGTGACCGATACCTCTTCCTCCGGTAAGAAAATCCTCCGCTGTCGATCCTCTTTTTCTTCCGACAGTCCATACAAGTCCCATAAGCACACAGCCTATACCAACTATAATGGCTATCATCCCCCAGGATGGCAGCGGCGCAGTAATATGATTCATATAATTAAACATCCTCCTTTTTGTTTTTAATATATTTCATTACTTTTCTTGACGCTGTCGGCTGACTGATATTCAAGCACCGGGCAACGCCAGTCGTTGTTCCATACTTTTCAAAGGCTTCTGTGACCATCTGCTTTTCCAGCTGGCAGATGGCCTCATTTAAGCCGCCCCTAAACTCAAACGGAGCCTGTTCACTGTCTTTCTGGCGCGTCAGCTCTTCGGGAAGCTCCCGGTCAAGGATCATGCCGTTGCTGCTTGTAATATAAACCCGTTCTATTACATTGGATATCTCCCGGACATTCCCCGGCCAGTCATACGCGCATAACAGTTCCATTGCCTGCGGAGAAATACTCTTATCTCTTCCGTATTTTTCATTAAAATGATCCAGAAAATAATTGATCAGTGGAATAATATCATCTCTTCGTTCTGCCAGTGACGGAATGCGAATCTTGATCGCGTTAAGACGGTAATAAAGATCCTTTCTGAACAGTCCCTGATTCACATATTCATCCAAATCCCGGTTGGACGCCGCAATCAGTCTGAAATCAACCTTGATTGCGTTTATGCCGCCAACTCTCGTAATCACTTTATCCTGTATTGCCTTGAGCGTCTTCGCCTGCAGCCGCAAAGGCAGCTCGGATATCTCATCGAGAAACAGGGTTCCCTTATGCGCCATTTCGATCAGACCGATTTTCCCCTTTGAATCCGCTCCGGTAAAGGAACCCTTCTCATATCCAAAGAGCTCCGCTTCAAGCAGGTTTTCCGGAATCGCCGCGCAATTTATATCAACAAAAGCGTTTCCGGCCCGCTCACTCATTTTATGAATTTTACGGGCAAGGCTTGTTTTTCCTACGCCGGAATCTCCAAGAAGCAGTACATTGATATCATAATCGGCCACCTGGCTGACGATGGACATGATTTTTTCCATGGAAGCCGAATTGCTGACAAAATCACTTGTGCTGCTGTCTCTTCTCAGCTTGCTGATTTCTCCTTTATACCGTTCGATCTTGTGTTCCAGTCTGGAATAGCGTTTTTGCAGAGTGACAACCTCCGTAATATCTCTGGAAAAACTGACTACAAATCGGATTTCTCCCTCTTTATCATAAACGGGCGTTGCCGTTACAACGATATCCCTTCCAGTCTTTGTCTTCTGCGCCATAGTCAGCTTGACTTTCTGTCTCAGAACTTCAGCAATTATGGAAGGTTTAAAATACCCCTCTTTTTCTAATTCAAATACAGTTTTGCCCAAGGCATCTTCATTATTGATCCCATACACTTCTTCAAAACTGGGGCTTACCCTCAGGACCGTGCCGTGGCCATCCGATATTAGCAAATCATCCGATACCGCATCGATTATTTCATCAAAATGTTCTTTTAAAGTGTCATTTATATTCACTTTACAGCCCCCTTTCTTTGCAGGGAAAACTTCCTGCCCTAATAACAGACAGTTATAATAATTATGCCATTATCCATATTGCCTTCATCAGTTTTGAATTACGGCTTTCGCCTCTTTTAAAAACAAGCGGCAGATTTTTCTGCCGCTCTTTGTCAGATTTGTGTAAGGTTGATACTCTATAATTTATTTTCTGGCTTTTCTTGCTTCGTTGATCAGATACATGATGTCCTGAGTGATAGCGGCTCCGGCAATGGAAGTAATGTTGCTCGGATCCTTGTCCGGCAGTACTTCTACCATATCCGCTCCAACAACGTTGATTCCCTTCAGGCCCTGCAGTACCTTTCTTACTGTGTCAGTGGAAGGTCCGCCGATTACCGGAGTTCCTGTTCCAGGAGCAGCGGATGGATCCAGAGCGTCGATGTCGAAGGTCAGGTAAACTGGGTTGTCTCCTACGATTTCCTTAACCTTTGCGGCCAGCTCTGCCGGAGTGTATTCCAGAGCTTCCATGGACTTGATGATGTTGTATCCGCATTCTGTGAACTCAGTTCTGCAGTATAACTGTACGGACTTGGAAGGGTCGATGCAGCCTTCTTCCTGCAGGTCATAAGCAAAGTTAGCGTGGGAAAGGTTCTTCTTTCCTTCTGGTGTGCACTGGCTTGGGGAGCTGTCCTGGTGAGAGTCGAAGTGGATCAGGGACAGTTTGCCGAATTTTTCCGCGCACGCTCTAACCGGACCGTAAGGAATCGTGTGGTCTCCGCCGATGGTCATTGGAGAAGCGCCCGCGTCCAGAACCTTTTTAACAGTTTCATAAGTGTCCTTTACCATGAAGTCAGTCGCGTACGCGCCTACCCAGTAGCCTACATCACCGTAGTCGATAACTTTCGCTTCATCTCCAAGATAGTAGTCCCATGGATATTTGAAGCAGCAAGCGATGAGAGACTGTTCTCTTACAGCTCTCGGAGCGAATCTCGCGCCCGGTCTGAAAGTTACAGCGCTGTCAAACGGTACGCCTAATACAACGATATCCGCGCCTTCTACGTCCTGTGTGATTTCGCAGTGGTTCCAGCTTGGAATCCCCGCGTAATGTAAATGTTCCTGTACTTTATATTCCTTTTCCATTATTGTACCCTCCTAATAATGTAAGATTAAATTGGTGTATTAACTTTTAACAATCAGAGCCTGATTGCTTTAAACGATTAATTTTAAACGTTATTTCACGTCCTGCTTGAACCATTTGAACAGCCCTACCAGCATTCCGATAATAACAAACAGGAATGGGATGGACAGAATGATGCAAAGTGTCTTGATCGCGGAGAATTCCGCTCCTGTAAACATCAGAGCCATCGGGATCAGCGCCAGCACGATACACCACATAAGTCTGAACTTGGTGCTCGGATTTCCGTTTTCATCAAGGGACTTACTTGCGGATGTAGCGATTGCCAGTGACGCGGAGTCCAGGGATGTTGCCAGGAAGCCCAAAGTAACCAGTCCAAATACCAGCGGCAGAATGATCTGTCCCAGAGGAAGTGTTCCCAGAAGATCCATCAGACCCGACTGCATATTTTCCGCCTTGGAAAGTTCAAACTGTCCGGTAAGCTCCGCATTAAGACCAAATCCTCCATTGATTCCGAACATGATCCATGTTCCAACACTGATACCGCCCAGGCAGCTGAGGATTACCTGACGAATGGTTCTTCCCTTTGAAATCTTTGTAATAAAGATACCCATAAGAGCCGCGTAGTTGAATGCCAGTGTAAAGAGGAAAATTGTGTTGATTTCAGGGAAGCCGCTGTTGCCGATTGGGTCAGTAAACAGGCTCATGTCAACATAGTTGCTCAGCATCTTTCCGCAGCTGTATGTGAAGTTCTTTACGATGAACTTAGTCGGCCCAAAGATGAAGATAAACGCCATCAGGATAATAGCCAGATACATCGTCATGTCGCTGAGCCGCTTCATTCCCTTGTTTACACCAACAAAGGATGTAATTGAGAATACTACCGCAACGATGAGAAGCACGATTACGTTTACTGTAAAGTTTGCTTCTACGCCAAAGATTTTGGAAATCGCCGCGCTGATAATTGGAACGCCAACGCCCATAGATACAACGCCAACACCGCCGATTACACTCAGTACTGTCAAAGCGTCGATGATTCTGCCCAGTATCTTCTTATACTTGAAGTCGCCCATCATTGCTTCGCAGATCGCGCTAACTCTCAAATGCGGCACCTTCTTAACATAGAAGCCGTAAGCCATGCAGATGGCAATGAGCACGAAGACTACCTGAACGGCGAATCCCCAGTGGAAGAAAGCGTATGCCAGCGAGTATTCCGCCGCTTCCTGTGAATAAGGCTCGATGCTGAATGCCGGATCCGCCAGGTAGAACGACCATTCTACAAAGGAATAGTAAACAGCCGTAGCGGCCAGCGCCGCGCACATCATCATCGCAATGTAACTGAACATTGAGTACTCCGGTTCTCCTTCGCCCAGCTTGATATTACCGTACTTACTGAATGCCAGATAAAGGCAGATAAACAGTCCGATAAATACAAACCAGAGGATCGGTACACCGAAGATTGCTGTGGCATAGTCGAATACTGTACTTACTACATTCAGCGTCGCATCGGGCTTCGCGATGAGCACGATTACAAACGCGAAGATCAGTACAATGCATACGATCGATATAGGTTTATCGATCGCCGCTTTGCGACCAGCCTTGTCTCCTAATCTTTCCATAGATTACCTCCATAATGTGAATCATTAAAAATTAACTATTTCACTTTTTTATAATCGCAAGAAGCGTGCCAACCTTAAATCCGCTATTTTTCAACGATTTTCGATTGTCTTCGACCCGCTCCCGTATTCACCTGTGAATGAAGAAGTCCGAATAATCATTTACATCCAGCGGTTTTTCGGCGCTCGCAGAGTGTATTCATCTTCGAATGTGCCATTCTCCAGTGAATACATTTTGTGTTTTTTGGCTGTTCTTTTTTTAATTTTACAGAAAAATATTTATTTTTTGCGGCAGGTTATTGATGAACCGCTTGACAATATCGACACTCGATATTATAATAAAGAAAAATATCGATATTCGATATAAGGAGATCCTATGTCTAAAAAAGCTTTTGAAACATTGACGGAAACCATGTTTTACGTCCTTATGTCCTTTAACAGACGAGATATGTGCGGCACTGAAATTGCCAGCTATGTAAACGCTCTCACCCGCGGACGGGTCCGCATGGGGCCGGGAACCCTTTACACGATTCTCTCCAATTTTCAAAAGGAGGGCCTTGTTGAAAAGACAAGCTCCCAGGGCAGAAAGATCACTTACACTATTACAAACAAAGGCCGCACAGTCTATGAAAATGAAGTTGCCCGGCTAAAGCAATGCCTGGCTGACGCAGAAAGTGAGGCCCAATTATGAAAACCACCGTTACTCGGTTTATTCCTTTTCTTATACATGAATTTGAACAGATGGAAAGCTGGCTCTGCCACATGGCCTCGCGGGGTTTCTTTCTGGAGTCCGCTTTCTGGCTCTGGGGTACATTTGAGAAAGGTTCTCCCCGCGACAGAAAATACCGGGTTATTCCGAAGGCTTTCGGCTCTGCGGGCACAGAAGAAAAAGAGATTTATGCCGCTTCCGGCTGGCATTATGTCTGCGCCAAAGGCGATGTGAATATTTTTTATACGGATAACAAAACCGCTCCTGAGATCTTTACAGACAGCAGCACCTTCAAATCCCACCTGAAGCGGTATGTCTGGCTGTCGCTTCTGCTGCTTGCGGTGATACTATTTTGGACCTTTAAAATTGTCCAGGGAATTATGTCTCTGCAAGACGTGATCAATGGGCCTGTTACGTTTCTCATTGAAACCGGGGCGCTGGCCGCGACTTTTTTTATACTTCTGATTATCGCGGCCCTTGTGTCTGTGTTACGCTATTTTTTCAAGACCATTTTCATCATTTACAGAAGCGCCCGCGGAAAAGAACTCCGTCACAACATGCCCTATAAAAATACTGCGCTGCGCAACAGGCTGGAGCTTTTCTCTATCCTGATCCTTGCCGCGGGTCTTGTCGCCGGGATCCTGGTAAGTCATAATTTGCCCTATACAGTGATAAGCGCCGATAAAACCCTGGCTTTCCGCAGCGGCCGCCCTGTCATGCTGAAAGAGATTGACCCGGAAAGCTGGAAAAAGGTACAGCGCTGCATCGACTCGGAAGCTTGGAGCGAATCGGTCGATTACAGCGCCGATGAATATTCTGACGCGTTATTTAAAAAGATTGTCAATATCTGTACCGATGCAGATGATACGATTTTCCGCTCTGATTATTATGAAGCCCGTCACGAAAAAATTGCCGCGCAGTTTGTGAAAGAAAATCTTTCCTATTATGTGAAACAGGGAAATACCATATGCGATCTGAAAAAATTCCGGCCCGCGGAAACCACCGGCCTTGATTATGCCGGATACTGGGAAGAAGATGATGGATACCAGCACTTATGCCTGAGGGTTGGAACAAAAATTGAAACGGTATCTTACTCAGGATCGGAAAAACTGCTGGAGCATCTGGAAGTTTTTACCGATGATATTATTTAAAAGTATAGGAAAACCCCTGATTCCACGGCTTTGGAATCAGGGGTTTTCCATTACAGATTTCAGGATTTACTTCAGGGAAACGCGTCCGCTACGCCATTGCAAATCCGGCGACAATATATCCGACGAAGGTAATGGCCGTAACAATCCCGATATACGGCAGCTGAGCGACCGCGTAGTCTACGTTATTAATTCTACAGGCGGAAGCGGACAGCAGCGTTACATCGGAATAGAAACAGGCCTGCGCGCCAAAGCAGGCAGCGGAAATGATGGCGCCCAGCGTAAGCGGAATGCTCGCGCCGCTTGAAACGGCCAGCGGCAGGATGATGGGAGTACATACCGCAGGCACGCTCCAGATGTTTCCTGTGGCAAAGCATACAAGGCCGATCAGAATAAAGGCGATTGCCGGAAGCCAATGCGCACTCATATACGGTCCCGCGACATCGATCAGATAATCAGGCAGGCCAATCAGGTTGATGGACTCTCGGTAGAACAGGGATACCACCAGCACAACGGCAATAAACAGCATATCCTCAAGGCCTTTATAGCAGGCGTCACAGAATTTCCCCAGACTCATGATCCTCGTTGGAACGAACAGAACAAAGCAGGAGAAAATACCGCAGGCTACGCCGTAGAGAATATCGTCCAGCCATAAGGTGACAGCTATAACTACCAGCATTGGCACAACAAAAGCCCAAAGATGCGGCTTTATTTCTTTTTCATCCTTATCCGTTTCATCTGTAATGGCTCCCATTACTTCACCCAGCTCATCGCCCTGATTCTGCATGTTGCTGGATGCCGGCCAGAGCTGTCCTGTTTCCGCAACCCGCTGATACGCTTTCTTGATGCCGCCCATCTTAGGAACAACGCCCAGGATGACCAGCAGCACAAAGATTACGCACAGAAACGGATAAAAGAAGTACGGCATGATGTGATAATAGATGCTCATGGCGCTGTCGCCCACAACGGCAGCTTCCTTCTGTTGTTCAAAGATTCCGGAGAAGAAGACAACCCACGCGGAAATCGGTATGATCAGACAGACCGGAGCCGATGTTGTATTGATGATATAGCAGAGCATTTCTCTCGGCGTTTTGTGTTCATCCGAAAGATTGAGCACACAGTTCGCGGTAACCAGGATACTGAGATAGTCATCAATAAAGATTACGATCCCGCACAGCCAGGTCAAAAGCAGCACCTGCTTTTCCGACTTGATATACTTTCTGGCAAGATCGCCGACTGCCACCGCGCCCTTGGACTGCCGGAGCAGCTGCACAAAGCATCCGAACAGCAGGCAGATAATTACGATGTAGTTGTTGTCCGAATCACAGGCGGATTCCAGCAGCGCATCCATCATCGGCATAAAAAAGGCTGCCTTGTAGTAGAAGATGTAGCCCAGCATACCGGATAGTATAATGCTGAGGATACACTTCTTTGTTACCAGCGCGAACACCAGAAAACTCAGTGCCGGGATCAGGGTAATAATCCCTAAGTTCGTACCTTCCATAAAAATTCCTCTTTCTTAAATTGATTTTTTGTATTCTCTCCCGTTTCCCCTGTCATACGAATTTTATTTTAAGTGCGGCGTTCTGTCGATTATGACATCCTGCGCGCTTTTATCAAGCTCAGTAAAGTATGCCATATAGCCTGCCACCCGGACCATGAGACCCTTGTAGTGCTCCGGCGTTTCCTGCGCCTTTTTGAGGGTTTCGTTGTCCACCACATTAATCTGTATATGCTGTCCGCCATCTTCAAAGTAGGTTTTGATTACGCCTTCGATGATGTCCCTGCCTCTTTCTCCCTGTACGCCCTTCGGGTCGAAGCGCAGATTGTAAAGCGCGCCTTCATGAAGGTCCGCCGGCGTCATGCTGGCAACGGATTTCACAGTAGCGGTAGGCCCGTTTACGTCTCTGCCCATCATTGGGGAGGACGCGTCGCAGAAGGGCTCTCCCGCAAGTCTTCCGTCAGGAAGGGCTCCCGTAACCTGCCCGTGAGGGATGTTCATGGTCTGGGAATCGATTCCAAAGGCGTAGTATCCGCCTCTGGCGTCATGCCACTGCTGAACAGTCTCCGCGATATAATGAGTCATCTCTTTATAGATGCCGTCCACATGGGCCGAGTTGTTTCCGTATTTTTCCGGCTTGTTTAAAAGAAGCTGGCGAAGCCGTTCCTGTCCCTCAAAGTTGGTATCGCAGGCCTGAATCAGCTGGTCCATGGTCAGATCCTTATCTTGGAATACACATTTTTCTACGGCCGCAATGGAGTCTGCCAGATTGGCCGCTCCCGTAATATACAGCCCACAGGTGGAATACTTGGCGCCGCCGTGCTGTACGGATTTTCCGCTTTCCACGCAGCCCTTGGTTACCATGGAAGCGAAAATAACCGGATAGCGATTCATGTGAATGCTCTGCATCAGGTTGTAGCCGGTCCGGATCAGGCTGTAATGGTGGATGATCTGTTTTTTGAGCGCGTCTTTAAATTCCTCAATATTTTTGAACTCTCTCGGGTCGCCCGTTTCCAGCCCCATAAGCTTGCCTGTGGCGGGGTCGACCCCGTTGTGCAGGACGAATTCGATCATTTTCCCCATGTTTACATATCCGGCGTCAGGAGATCCGTCAGTTGTTCCTCCGCCGGGAGCAGGCTGTGTACAGCCTACAATCGTCCAGTCTCTCGCTTCTTCTATGGTGCTGCCTCTGCCCTTTCCAAGACAGATCTTGATGGCGGCCTCATCACTGAAGAATCCCGGGTTTGCCTGCCCTTCCTGGATCATTTTGCAGCCGAACCGAATCAGGTCTTCCGGTGTTTTCTCCCACACTCTTACCGCAATAACCGGCTGCTTTACCTGCAGCGCGTCAGCAGCTTCCAGGCAAAGATAGGACAGGTCATTGGTAGCGTCCCGGCCGTCCGGCGTCTGTCCGCCTACCACCAGAATCTGCCACATCGGATAGCCCGCAAAAGCGGTAGCGTACCAGCCGTCTCTTACTTCATAGACTTCGCAGGTCTTGAGGTAGAGGCATTCCAGCATTTCCAGCGCTTCTTCTCTTGTGATATTCTTTTCATCAATGACATCTTTTCTATAGAACGGCCACATGTACTGGTCAAATCTTCCGAAGCCGCAGGCTGTGGTGCAGACTTCAATATAAAAGTAGACGTGTACGAACCATACCGCCTGAAGCGCCTGCTGAAAGGTCCTCGGCGGGTTCTCAGGAACAACATCGCAGTTTTCCGCTATGGTAAGCAGCTCCTGCTTTCTTTTTTCGTCCGTACATTCCGCGGCCTGCCGCCGGGCCTCGTCCGCCATTCTGTGGGCATAAGTGATCAGGCCCTGGCACTGAATGATACACGCCTTCCAGAAATCTACTTTTGCCTGTTCCTCCATAGTCTGAGGAATGAGATTATCTATATTTCTCTGGCACTCTTCCATGTATCCTCTGATCCCGATGGAAAGAATCTTTTCATGATCGCATGTAGTTTCTCCGGAAACGCCGTTCTCAAGGCCGACGCAGATGATGTCATCTTTTTCAAGCTCCTTGATTTTAGCGGGCATTGCCGTTTCTGACAGATCCTCCATGGATTTGCCTTCCCAGTATTTGAGCGTTTCCAGAATGGTTTCCTTGTCCTGCGGCGAAATGTAATACGGGTCCTTGCTTCTTGACCCGAATTCGTCAATATCGCTGATATACCAGGAGCTGGACTGAAATTCCGGATGCAGATTGGCGCCCCTGTAAGCGTTTGTGGCGGTTCCTACGATAAGCTCATCATCCATGATAAGCGTTGTCATGTTCTCCATAATATGATTTACGACTTTCGCTCTGAAAATGGGAACGGCTTCGCCAGCAAACTTCTGATACGCCTCTGTCGCCAGAACCAGTCGCTCCGCTGTAATTTGCGGGATCGTATCAAAATACTTTTCCCTCATTCTTGTAATTCTTTCGTTTAACATGTTTCCCTCCCATATCGGCAAAGAACAAAGTCGGCTTCGCCGATTTATGTTCAGCGGTAGACTTTGTTGATATTTCGGAAATATCGAAAACGATATTTCCTACATAATAAAAAGCTACAAAGCGAAATGGTTGCTTTGTAGCGAATTGTCTGTTGCTTAGTGTATTGTTACTGATATAGAAAAGCTTTTCTTTTTAAATTTACGGCTTTTTTCGGTTATCAGATAGCACTCCACTAAATAAGTGACAGTATGCTACATATTCTGCAACATCCCAGGATCCATGCGTCAGACACCTGCACAGCCCTTCGGCAGTCTCACTTTTCGGCAGTCCCCTGTCTGGAGGATGCTCTCTGCTTACTCGTTGAAAACCGCGCCTCTATCTTTGTTTTGTATGAAGTTTTCTTAAACTTGCACAATTACTGATTATATTACTATAACTTTAAAAAATCAATATATTTCCCTTAAAATTTTGATCTCAGTTTTCATTGTCTTCAAATTCTTCGATTATGGAAAGGTCTGTTCAAATCCCGCGTTCTTTTACAGGGCCGTACCCTTGGTAGGTCTGAACAGCCCACTCATATCTACGCCTTCCAGTGTCAGCAGATATATTTTCTTATCGATTCCGCCGGCATATCCTGTCAGGCTCCCACTGGACCCTACAACTCTGTGGCACGGAATGATAATGGATATTTCATTATGCCCCACAGCGCCGCCGACTGCCTGAGGCGACATATGCGCAAGACCCATTTTCTCCGCAATCTGACTGGCTATCTTTCCATAGGTTGTAATTTCTCCATAAGGAATGTCCAGTAGGATTTCCCACACCCGTTTCTGAAACGCAGTCCCGATCATATGGATGGGAGGCAGAAAGCCCGGTTTTTCTCCGCGGAAATAAAGGTCCAGCCAGGTCCTTGTTTTTTCAAACGCCTCGCATTCTTTTTCTTCGTGCTCCGGATCAAGATAATTGGCAAAATACTTTTGCCCCTCAAGCCACAGGCCAGTCAGCCCCTGATCATCCGCTCCCAGTAAAATCTTTCCCAGCGGCGATTCATAATATTGAATATACTGCATTTTAACATCTCCCTTCGCGTGCGTCACTTTCATGCTCCATAGCGTTCCACAGGCAGACTGTGGCATAGCTCCTCCACGGCCGCCACCTCTGTGCCATTGCCATCCGTTCTTTAGAAGTACCCGGCATTGCCTTTCTGATCCCAAGATCGGATTCAGGAAACGCGTCCGTCCAGGCCATGGTTCGCATGGCAATATATTGCGCGGTCCAGCTTCCGATGCCTTTGATTTCAAGCAGCTTTTTCATTTCTGTTTCAGGATCCGCGTTTATATCAAATATAATTTCTTCCTTTATAAAGGCCTTTGCCAGAGACTCAATGGTCTGGGAGCGGGATGCGATAACTCCCAGTTTCCCCAGTTTATCCCCCATCGTTTCCAGACGCGACAGAAGTTCCTCTGGCGATGGAAATACACGATCTAATCCGGGAATTCCTGTCTCAATTTTTGCTCCATAGGCCTCAGCAATTCGTCCCGCCAGCGTACACGCGGCTTTAACTGAAATCTGCTGCCCCAGTACTGCGCGAACGGCCATTTCAAAAGGTTCAAAACAGCCTGGGAGCCTGACTCCATGCTGATAGAGCTCCGGTTTATACGCGTTCATATCCTGCAGGACCGGCCTTATTATCTCCGGCTGGCAGTACAGATCAAACAACTGACGGACGCGGCTAAGAACCTGAGACAGTACTGGTACCAGAGAATCACTGACTGCAACGCGCAGCGCTTTTTTGTCGGGCTGGTGGGATACTTGAATCCATCCTGTTACGGCAGCTCCCTTTGTATTATAAAGCCGAACGGTCCGTTGATATGTATTTTCTTTTACCGATTCCACACCGGGAATCGCCCGAAGCTGAAAAAAACGGAGCAGATCATCAAACCGGTATGGCGCGTGATATCCCAAGAGAACTGAGATATGCGGGCCGGAACGCTTCTTTTTTCCAGCCTCTTTTCGAAGTGCTGTAGGCGACATTTTGTAATGTAACTGAAATACATGATTAAACTGGCGCAAACTGCCAAATCCCGCAGCCATTGCCACATCGATAATGGGCAGATCCGTATCGGTCAGCAAAGACTTGGCAAGCAGCAGCCTGCATGTCTGCAGGTACTGCACCGGCGGTATGTGAAAGGTCTCTGTAAATACCCTCCGCAGGTGTCTGTCTGTACAACCCAGTTTTTTAGCTATCATCTCTATACTGGTTCCGCTGCTGCTGTCTTCTTCCATGAGCCTTGCCGCTCGCGCGGCCAGAGCTGACGAGGCCACAGCAGCAGACGCTGTTGGCGCTAACTCCGGGCGGCATATCATACACGGGCGGTATCCAGCCGCCTCAGCCTCTGCCGCTGTGGAAAAGAACGCGCAGTTTTCCTCCTTTGGCATACGAGCGCGGCAAATCGGCCTGCAATAGATTCCCGTCGATGAAACTCCTACAAAAAAACGTCCGTCAAAACGTTCGTCCCGCGCCTGAAATATTTCATACAATTTTTTCTTATCCGCTCGGAGCGGCTCGCTTACAGCTTTCATCAAACACCTCAAATGACTTTCTTTATCTGCCATAACTGTTTTCATTGCGGTCAGTATATCATAATTTATAATCGTATTCCTGCTATTTTCGGACATGGAATTGAAGAATTTCTTCCGTGCGGTTCCTTGTTCTTATGGGTTCAAACTGTTTGCGGGAGGGTTTTAAATTGGCGAAGCGGAACCGGTAAATGAGGCTCTATTTTTTCTAAATAGGCTTTGGAAAAACGCTTCCTGTTTTGCGCAACCGCGGCAAGAAGCATAAGCTGGCAGTTTCTCGATATAAAGGTATGAAGTTCGGGGTTTTTCGGGGAAAATTCCGTCATACAGGTCTGCGTGAAATGAAACAGTCTGTTTACCACCGCTTCCCTCTGGCTCTTTCGTCTGCAGGCGGTGATCAGGGTCCAGGTGCGCCGCTTTTTATCCTCCTCGACATCCTGCAGATCATCGGCAAGCTGTAATATAAGGCCAAAGCACAGATAGAAGGATCGCTCTTCTTCTGTTACGGAAGGCAGATCAAAGTCAATGCTGAACAGATAATCTAAAAATACGGAAAGTCCGCCCTTGTAAGCTGATATCTTGAGAATTTCCGATGCAGGAAGCGCCTTTGCGCCAAAACGATGTATCTGACGAAGACTGTTTTTCTGCGCTTCCAACATAAGCAGCAGGAGATCGGCGGCTTGGCTTTGTTTGCGTCTGTCACTTGCGTAGTGATCCAGCACCAGCCGGAGAAGCTGCTTTGTTTTTTTCTCATACCCATTTTGCGGAAAAACATCTTCCCCTAAAAGCGTCCTGCGAATCAGATCGTTATAGACCCTCTTGTCCACTTTTTTTCTATGAGGCTGGTCAAGGTAGTTGTCCGTATATGGATAAAGCAGGCTGTAGCCTAATATGGTGTCCCGGCAGTTCTGTTTCTGCCCCTGGAGATTTACGATTATGGCATAGATCAGATAATTCCGCATCGCCTGCCAGACGCTTTCATTAGAAAGGGTTTCATCAAAGGTCCTTACTCTTTCAGCGAAACATTCCGCACTTTCTTCAAACTCACCCAAAAGCGCTTCCGAAATATGCTCCTTGATCTGAAGGAGATTTTCTTTTTCAAGAAGCGCGCGCATTTTCTTTTTTATTTCTTCTTTTTGCTGCCCGGAAGGATTTTTCGGCATCCCTTTCAGCTCTCCGCAGGCTTCCGATACAAGCTCTCCGTTGGAGCGTTTTTCTTCCTCCGAGAAGATCGGTAAAAATTCCGGAAAGGTCTCCGGCATAGAATTCCATTTGGGGATAATCTGTTCAAAACAGATGGAACAGAGCTGTTCTTTCGTAGTCATGGGGAAGTCTCCTGTTTTGTTATTGCAATGGCTCTGTATATTATACCATAACGCGGCGCAATTCCAGAGAATTTTCATGTTTTGACGCGATGGGCATAGTCGCCAGCAGGGGGCGCGGTCGCCAACGGGCCTGGCTTTTGCCCCATGGCGACGGATTCCGTAGCAAAACTATGAAATTGGCGACCTGCCTCGCCGCTGAAAAGCGAATTGGTCGCCAACGGGCCTGGCTTTTGCTCCATGGCGACGGTTCCGTAGCAAAGCTATGAAATTGGCGACCTGCCTCGCCGCTGAAAAGCGAATTGGTCGCCAACGCACCTGGCTTTTGCTCCATGGCGACGGATTCCGTAGCAAAACTATGAAATTGGCGACCTGCCTTGCCGCTGAAAAGCGAATTGGTCGCCAACGGGCCTGGCTTTTGTTCCATGGCGACGGATTCCGTAGCAAAACTATGAAATTGGCGACCTGCCTCGCCGCT
>JAJCKG010000012.1 GCA_020558355.1 bacterium 210820-DFI.6.37
GCCAGTCATTCCACTGCTGGTCTGTTACATCCTTCCACAGTGGGATGTCTTTCCAATTTCTTCTTGTCATATGATCCTCCTTTTCAGACAGCAAGTCCTCTGCTTTGACACAGAAAAAAATAAGCGCAACAATTCAGTACGCTACAATGTACTGTCATAGTTGTGCTTATATACAAGGATTTAAAAACCGATATTCCGGGTTTTTCTACTGTTTTTTCCGGTAAACGCAAAGTTCGGCAGAATCAGCAGGCGCCTTAGACAGCGTGACCGTGACACGCCTGCCCTTAAGACAAATTTAGGAGTCACTGCCCAAGCCTTCTATCCCCAGACCTCTTCTGCGATTTCTTTTACCAGCGCCAGTTTGGCCCACTGCTGCTCTTCAGTCAGCTTATTTCCAATTTCGCAGGAAGCAAATCCGCACTGCGGACTGAGGTACAGGCGATGAAGCGGAATATATTTTTCCGCTTCATGAATGCGGGCAATCACATCTTCTTTTTTTTCCAGCTCCGGAGTCTTTGTTGTGATCAGACCCAAAACCACTTTTTTATCGCCGCTGACTTCCTTTAGAGCCTGGAACCCGCCGGAACGCGCATCATCAAATTCCAGGTAGTAAGCGTTTACATTTTCTCTGCCAAAAAGCGGCTTTGCCACACGATCATAAGCCCCGCTTCCGAAAAAGGTGGAATGGTAATTTCCCCGGCATACATGGGTATTGATTACGAGATCTTCCGGCTTTCCTTCAATGGCCAAATTGTTGATCAGAAGCAATTCTTCCATAATTTCCTCCAGCCCTTCTTCATCGACACCGTAGAGCTGACAGGCCCGCGGATCTACACATGCGCCCCAGGTACAGTCATCCAACTGGATATTCCTGCATCCGGCGTTGTAAAGCTCGCGGATCACAATTTTGTATCCCTCCGCAATGTCCTGAATCAATTCCCCTCTGTCCGGGTAAATATTGCGTGTAGCTTCCAGATTAACTGGAATGGTCATCTGTTTTAAGAACTGCGCTGGCGCCGGAATTGTCTGCTTGGCAATGGTGTTCTCATCTTCCAGGGCCTTGACAAATTTATAATGTTCTACGAAAGGGTGCGCCTTTACTGACAGCTTTCCCGTCAGGTAGGTATCATCGATCATAGCCTGTTCTCCATTAAAAGCAATCCCTTCTTTCGTTTTATGGTGGCCTACGCCTTCAAATCCCCACATAAAATCATAATGCCAGGTAGCTCTTCTGAATTCCCCGTCTGTAATAACGGAAAGGCCCGCTTTTTTCTGTTTTTCTACCAGATCCCGAATTGCGCTGTCCTCCGCTTCTGTCAGCGCCTCCTTTGTAATTCTTCCCGCTTCAAAATCAGCTCTGGCTTTTTTCAGAGGCTCCGGCCGCAAAAAACTTCCTACGATATCGAATCGAAATGGTGTGTTTCTTCTCATGGTTTATCTCCTTTTCTTGATAATAGTGACTGGTTTTGTCAACGGATATAAGTATATTGCCGGAGGAAGCTTTTGAAAAATACAAAAAAACGGCAGTTATCCATAGTTTTAAACTATCGCAAGCCGTTTTTTTCTCTTTTTCCTTATATTAAGCGAAATTCATCCTGACTGCCCCTGTACATCAATATGCCGCCGCAGCGCTTCCATATACGCCTTTCCATATCGGCTGAGGGTTGTATTTTTTCGGGTAATGGTTCCGATCCGCATATATTCCTCTACCGCCAGCGGTTTTGCGATGATGTTTTCTCCATTCAGCTCCCGGCTGATCACTCCGGAGCTTACGGTGTATCCGCCCAAACCAATGAGCAGATTAAACAGAGTAGCCCGATCTCTGACCTTAATATTTTTGTTCCGGTCCAAGGTACTGAGAATTTCTTCTGAAAAATAAAAGGAGTTATAATCTCCCTGCTCGAAGGACAGGTACGGGTAATCCTCCAGATCCTCCATTGTGATTATTTTCTTTTTGGCCAAAGGGTGGTCTGAACTGATAAATACATGGGGCTTCGCGGTAAACAGCGTTTCAAATTTCAAGTCGCTTTGCCGGATGAGTTTTTGTACGACTTCTTTGTTTTTCGAGGATACATAAAGGATTCCGATTTCACTTTTCGATCTGGTTACGTCTTCGATAATCTCATAGGTCCGCGTCTCCCGCAGGGTAAAATCATAGCGATTACTGTTAAATTTCCGGATCACATCTACAAAGGCATTGACCGCAAAGGAATAATGCTGGCAGGATACGGAAAAATGAGGACTTTGTTCTTTTGTTCCCAGAAATTTCTCTTCCAGAAGATCCACCTGTTCCAAAACCTGCCTCGCGTAGGAAAGAAACACGTCTCCCTCGTTGGAAACCGTCACTCCCTTATTGCTCCTGCTGAAAATGGTAATTCGCATTTCTTTTTCCAGCTCCTGGATTGCGCTGGTCAGGCTGGGCTGAGAGATAAACAGCCGTTTAGCGGCCTCTGTAATGTTTCCGGTTTCCGCTACCATTACGATATATCTCAGTTGTTGTAAGGTCATAGAGTATCATCTCTTTTCCTGTGTTATCGGTTCTAGTTACAAAAAAGGGAATCAGCTCTGTTACTGATTCCCTTTCATCCTATTAGTCTGCTGTATATGGCAGCAGCGCAACGATTCTCGCTCTCTTAATCGCTGTTGTCACTTCTCTCTGGTGTACCGCGCAGGTTCCGGTGATTCTCTTAGGGAGAATCTTACCTCTCTCTGTTACATACTTTTTCAGTTTGTCAACGTCTTTGTAATCTATCGTTTCTGTCTTATCCGCACAGAACTGGCACACTTTTTTTCTTCTCATGCCGCCGCGTCTTCTATCCATGACATATTCTCCTTTCTTTTAGAATGGAATGTCTTCATCCTCGATGGCCTGGAACCCGTCAGGAATACCCATGTCATCTTTTGGTGAAGTCTGCTCCGCAGGTCTGCTGCTTCCGCGCTCGCTCCGGTCACCCCAGTCCAAAAATTCTACGTTGTTGGCAACAACTTCTGTAGTGTAAACTTTCACACCGTCTTTATTGACATAGCTTCCGGTCTGGATCCTGCCCTGCACACCTACGAGACGCCCTTTACCTAAAAAGCGCTCGCAGTTTTCCGCCTGCTTTCCAAATACTACGATGTTAGGAAAGTCAGTCTGCTTTTCACCGCCGTTATTTCTTACAGGGCGGTCAATCGCAATGCTGAATCGGGCAACTGCCATCTGTGTTCCGGAAGTATATCTTACTTCAGGGTCTCTTGTTAATCTTCCGATCAATACTACATTATTCATAAGCCCACCCCTTATTTTTCATCCTTGTTGATGATGATGTGTCTCATTACATTATCTGAGATCTTGAGTCTTCTGTCTAATTCTTTAGGCAGCTGCGGGCTTGCTTTGAATTCTACTACAACATAGTATCCTTCATTCTTTTTCTGAATCGGATACGCAAGCTTTCTCATTCCCCATACGTCTACATTGGAGACTTCGCCGTCAGCGTTGATGATCTGCTGAACTGTTTCAACTGTGGCGTCTTTCTTTTCGTCTTCCAGTACTGGGTCGATAATGAACATAACTTCATAATTTGTCATTCGTTTCACCTCCCTATGGACTAAATGGCGCTGACCTTATGCCAGCGCAGAGATTTACATTGAAAAATCAATGCTTTTCTATTATACACTACTTGGGACAAAAAGCAAGGAAATTTTTTCATGGATGGCTCTGTGACGTTTCAGAGGCCTTAATGCGACTGAGGTCGGTGATATTTTTTTTAACAAGCTCTTTGCTTGTGCCAATTGCACTCTCTAGAACGGTATAATTTCTGGTTAATTTATACTCCGAGATTGTTGTGTCCGCAAAATTATCCCAATAGGATTCCCAGGCTGCCATCTGTTCTCCGTCGAGTCCATTTTTACCTTCGCTAAAAGCAGATAATTTTGCGTTATATAGATCGCTATTAGTATACTCTTTCTTATAGAATTCTTTATTTTCCAGCATTGTAGCTTCAAAAGTTGTCCCTGCGGCTTTACAAGCTGCTGCAATTTCGTCATAATTTTCAGCTTTTTTTGCGTCTGCAATTGCTGCCTCAATTCGTTGTTGTACTTCTTCATCGGTTAATTGAATTCCGTGATTAACAGCATACCAATAGAGAGCTTCTCGTTCTATCAGAGCCTTTTCAGCAGTATTGATTGCAGTGGCTTCGCTTTTATCAAGTAGTTTTTCTTCTTCAATACTACTGCTGAACTCTGGATAAATACTATTAGTTCCAAGTTTAGATTGAAGTTCAGACTTTTTTACTTGTAACGCTGCAAAAGCTTTTAATTTATCCGCATTATTCGCACTAATATCACTTCCAAATGCCTCTCCGTCTACAGCACTCCAAACGCTTAAACCTAGCAGAAAGGTAATTCCTATCACACATATAGGTAATAGTTTGTTCTTAGTTTTCATAATTTCACCTCCTCAAACCTATTTTTTTGTTACTGATGAAGCATTTGGACTGGTAAAAAGTACACTTAGATGATGCCTGGTAAAGTTCCTTTTGGTGCCGCTATCTGAATAATATTCAGTCACAGCCTCTAACCTCTCTGAAATCTGTTTTATGCCCTCTACGGCAACACACATACACACCCCCTGTATTACAAATTCCCCTTTATATAAGTTAGACGCAAAATGGTATAAAAAGTTTCAAACTTTTTAAAAAATATTTTAGAAAATTTTGCGTACTGCTCCATATACCCATAATCAGGGCGCCTGGCGCCTTCCAGTTCCAAATTAAAATTGTCCGTACGTTATCTTTCTATAGTTCGACCCGACGCGTCCAAAAATTCATATTGGACCTCTTCTATATCCGCGGTATCGATTGAGAATAAATACGCACCCAAAGATGTTTTGTCCAATACAAAGCTTTTTTCCTCTTTATCGTCTACATGCAGCACAACTCGATTCGCGCCGCCGCTTTCATTTACAACGCATACAAGCTGCTCCTGGTCTTCCGTCTTATATTGAAATACAAGATGTGTACGCTCCGTTTCCATCTTCGAGCTTACAACAGTATAAGCGCCTTCTTGTATTTCCTCGAGAAACACATACCCAATTTCTCCTTCTGATCCATCAAACGCCGCTAACTTATACTTTCCTTTGACAGCCGTATCGCTTACATTGAAATCTGTTTTCCCATAAGCGTCACGCAAGTAATTTAAAAGGTCCTGGTCCGTTTGAATATTACTGTCCTTGGAAGCGCAGGACGACAGGCTCAATATTGTAATAAACAACAATATCATTAATAACTTTATGCCTGTCGATTTTGAGATCAGCGCCATACGATTCATCACAATCCTCCCTGTATCATAATTTAATTGCTTTTACTTCCAAGTCAAATATTTTTCATAAAACTCTTTACTGTTTATGTCTTTTGACTTGCGTATCATAATATACAAATTATTTACAATAGAGCAAATCTCTCTTATATAAGGGATCGAATCGACTTCACTCAATTCATATTGGGAAACAAGTAATCCCGGTTGTATTATGCAATTTCTTCTGCTATAAAGAACATATTGAAAGAAAGGCTCTTCTTGCAGCGATTGAAGATTTATATTAATTGAACCATCATTTATGTATTCATACAATGCTATCTCATTACAATCATCAGCCTTTCTACCTGAATGAAAGGTATAGATCCATTTGCTTAGTCGTTGTTCATTATAGGATTGTACAAACATTCTAATTGCGTTTGGTGTTGGTTCGGATACTTGACACGCGATTTTATTCTTAAATTCGTCTACAATTACATATACAGACTTAAAAACCATCCATAATTCGTCTAGTTGTGAATCGATGCTTTTTTCCTTATCCTTTTCCAAAGATACAAATGATATTATATCCTTAATATTTTCCGCGTCATTCGGTATTAGCAATATCTCCGATAAAGCAATTTGAACACCAATATTGTTATTTATTACTTCATATATTTTTTTAAGAGATACCTCTATGTTTTTTTTATTTGTTATAATAAAGTTCGTTTCTATACTAGTTTGATTTATAAATATATCATTTGGGTCAACTTTTTTTAACATGAATTTACCCCCATCTAAATTATTTCCGGTAATACCAACGCTGTACACTTGAAAACGACTCAGTTGTTGAGAATTCGTGTATAAGCCTTTGAAATATTTCCTCCAAACATAACTGGCCTTTATATTTTTCAATACAGATCATAATCATCTGTACCCCATAGCCAGAAATAAGAAAATCCCGCGCAGAGGGACGCATCAAGAAATGCTTTTAACGACATATTCATTGGCCGTAATGGACTGAAACCTTCTTCAGATATATAAATATTCCTCTCACTTCCATCACATTTTAAATAAATATAGTCTTCATAATATGTGGCTATATGAAGGTATTCTTCGCTAGTCCAGTCGTATTTGATTAACGAAACAACACTCTTTATATCGAAAAAGCGACAATCGCTAGTCTTGAAAAAACTCATCCCATTGCTGAAGTTCAGCAATGTCACATAATCCATTGGTAAAGTAATCTTCGTCGGTTTCATTATTTTATCAATTTCTTTAGAACTGATTCCCTTTTTGAACTCAATTACGAGTTCGGTAAAATGACCTTTGCCCCATAGATTGTATGCTTTTCTGCTTGTAAACATTTCAATGCCTTTATAACATTTTCCATTTTATACCTCTTTATGCCTCATGATTTTTTGTTTCTAGCATAACACATTAAACATTCATATACTACCTTGTTTTAATAGCTTCCCCACCATGAAGTTAACTTAGAATGCCTTGCCTTTGTTACGGCGAATCCATTACTAAGAGCATTAGACCCCCATACTTCAAAGGACGCATATGATGGATGTCATAATTTTTCCAATTAAGATTAGCCTTTGGATACTTCTTTTGAAAATCAGCAATATATTTGTCTCTGAATGCGTTATCTCTCTTCTTCTTATCTACTTTTAAATTAGTCGGTGGAACATATAATTTTTTGCCAGTATACGGTTCTGTATAAGAAGGATATCGAATACATTTTTTATTATAAATATAAGAATAAGTGTTATAATCTACGTCTGCAATCCCTAATTTACCTGTAACTCTAGCTCTCCATATTCTTGATTTAGTAGTTCCATATTTAACGGAACCTGACTTAGTAGTTTTTAAATTGATGGTTTTTTCCTGCTGCGTAACAAAACTTCCTCCTGTCAATCGGTTTTGTAGTTTCAAAGTTATTTTTGCTGGAGATGGGACAGTTCCTACTGTTCTTGTAATTGTAGCTTTTACACGGTTTTTATCTGAATCTTTTGAAGTGCTAAGGGATACATTTATGTATGCAACAGGAGTAGTTGCCGTAGGCGTGTCCACTTTAGCCTCTTCTTTCTAGTCCACTATTGCATCATCATTATCCTCATAGTCATCTGCATTTTCTGATAGAAAATCTGAATCACCTTCATATACAATTTCCGCAATTTTAACTTCTTCATTTGATGTTTTGGCATCTATTGTTTCAGCTTTTTGTTCCTCAATATAATTTTCTAATTCTTGTTCTATACTTTCAATAGTTTTACACTGTTCAGATTTACCATTTGCATATACTCCTATTGAAGTCATTGATAAAATCAATGTAACCATTCAACCTTCCCCATAGTATTTTGCAAAATGAAAAGGTCCAAAAGAGTAAACTACCCAAGTATATAATTCATTTTGCGTCGCTTTTTCCATAGGAGAATTTTCTGTAATCCTGTAAAGCGTTTTTGTATCATCAATATCCTTTAATTTTTCATACTCCATAGAAACAGCGCTTTTAGGAGAATAAAAAAATATAACAGTCCTTAAGGTTGCATCTACAGATAAGCTAATCATACAAATTATCATCGCTATACATATAATTACTATTATTATTTTTGCCTTCTTTGTTTTCATTATTGATGCTCCCTTTATTATAATATACAATTAGATACCACTATACATACTAAAACTTCAATGCTCTATAGGATACAGCCCCACTGATTTTTGATACTTGCTTATTTACACAATTATTACTATGACCCGAATAAGTTCTATTGCCCTTACTCCCTCCAGTAATTATTATAGAATGATACCATTTTCCATTTCCATTTTTCAGTTGTACTACATCTCCTATTGCCGCACCATTTTGTAATTTTGTTTTAGTAGAATAAGATGCAGTAGTAATTCCTTTATTCTTCCAATATGTATAAAAATCAGAAACCCTAATAAATGATGAACTTTCTTTCCAGTTATAATGCATTTCATTATTTCCAGTTAAGTATCTAACGCTATACCAGTACTTTGTTGTATCTTTAACTCCTGTAGGAATAGTGCTAGGTTTTGTCATACTTTTACCACCTGCTTTAACACATTGTGATACGAAATTTGTACAATCTGCACTATATTTATTATATTGAGAATTGTAAGAATTGCCATATTTTTTCGCATAATTAACCGCTTTAGAATCACTGTATGAAGCTTGTGTAGAATATATAGGATCTTTAATAATACTTATCTCTTCCAATATAGCGTCTTCTGTTTTAGCCTCATCTATTACACTGTCAATAGTTTTTGCTTTTTCTTCATCAGTCAGTTCAATTATAGTTTCTCCATTAGCTACGCTCTCTTCTGTTGTATCAGGATTATTTAACTGGCTCAAATATTCACTTGCATATATTTTTATTTGTTCATAGTACTCACTTTCAGCAAGAATGTCGTCGTCCTCAAACGTTAGCAAGTCAAACAAATATTCTATATATGATTCGCTTCCTACTTCAATTTCAGGCCTTTGTTCCGCAAGATAATTTTCTACTTCTTGTTCTATACTTTCAATAGTTTCACATGGTTCAGATTCATCATTTGCATATACTCCTATTGAAGTCATTGATAAAATCAATGTAACAATTAATGTTATAATTACTGGTTTTTTCATTTTTTTCTTAATCATAATAACACCTCATTTTCAATAAAATATTAATAGGTAAGTCGTTATATATGGAATTACACACCTGAATTTATTTTATATATCCAGAGAACGGGCTCCCATCAAAGTTTCTATTCTATCTACTATTTCATTTCTCCGCCAGTATAAAAAAGCTTAGAATTCTTTGATAGATCCTCTTACATTTCTTAACGAGTTCAAAACACAACACGCCCAACAATATGCCAACCGCATTTAACAGTACATCATCAATATCCATAACCCGATTTGGATAATTGGTAACGAAATTAATAATCAGTTGAAGTACTTCAATTAATATGGATATACTAATACAAACCAAAATTGTTTTAAGAATTCGATTCTTGTTTTGCCTGCTTTCTAATATCGTTCGAACAAAAAGAGCCATAGGGAACAATAGACCTATGTTCCCCACAATTTGTTTTAATCCAAGAAACCCTTGTTGATATTCTGATACAAAATGAAATGGTATCATTTGTGTATATGGTTCATCAATATCATACATAGAGCCTATTCCTGCCTCAAACAAAATCATAATTGGCAAGATAGCAAATTTAATCAAAAACTGGATGTAAAGCGCAAATAATAGTATAAAGCTCAGGCTATATTTATGCTGTTTTTTGATTTTATAAGCAAAGAAAGCGATAATAAAAATCAGTATATAGACAAATATAAATGTCTCTTTATGAAAATCTAATTGAAACGCAATCGGTTGATCCATAGCAGTTCTCCTTTACCAATCCCATTTAAAAGTTACTTTGCCTTTACAATTCGATCTGGATGATGTTCTTAATACAAATCGAGTCTTGTTAGCCTTCTTTATTGTGAATTTGTTTACAGTCTTTACCCCTTTTTTACCGCTTGCTGTTTTGTCTGCACCATACATTGCCCAACCTGCTCCTGCATGATATTGTACTCCAATCAACAAGCTAACGTGATTCTTTGTAGGAGTAGTCGTGCAAGTCATGGTTCCTGCTTTTGTCATATTATAGCTCTGCTTTGAGTATACCAATTTACTCATATCATAGGTTGAACTATATGAATGTGTTTCAGCAAAAACTAATGAGGTCGACAACAGGAAAGTTAATACAAATCCTACTATAGGTAACATTCTTCTTCTCGTAATAATCCTTTTAGACATAATTATTCTCCGTTTCTTCATAAATAAATTTTTTCAATAAATCCAACTATATTAGCACCTCATTTTTCTATTTTCCTTTTAACGAACAATCATATGTCATCACTCCCTGTATCATAAATTCAGATTGATAAAGGTAACCCGAAAACCTTTGGTTCGATTTACCCCTCTATAGATTAAGACGATCCGGTTTGGTTAATCGGTTCAGAATCAGAATAATTTATAAAAAACCTCCAAAAGCATATTTGCTCCGGAGGCTCTAACAAATTCCCCTGACTTTTATTATTCTTGCTCGACGATTCCTTCGATAATTCTCGTCCCTTCTTCTTTTGACAAGTCTCCAACTACAGAAAAATTGTGATCTCCTTCGGCATATGTAATACAAATTTCATCATCAATTTTTACAAAATACATTTCCTTTTCAGAAAATGGAGACTGAAATAAATCCCCTCTTACATAGACGTCCATATCATCAAAGAAGACCTTTATATCAACATACAGATTCTTCTTTCCTTTTGAAAAATGATAGCTTGTTATTGCCATAGTTTCTACCCTGTCAAAGGAAACTTCCTGAAATTCATATCCCTCTGGGATGTACGAAGGCGCATACAGAGTTCCCGCAATCTCTTTCCCATCCGAAAGGTCCTTCCAGTCTGTCAGGACCAGCGACTGCACGCCATCTTCGTCCACAACAGGTTCGTTTTCGGAAAAGAAATGTTTGACATTTTGAGCCAGGCCTTTTACGCCATAGGAAGCCTGCGAGTTCATAAAGAGGCTGATTGCGCTGCTTGTCAGAAATACGGCTAACAGAAACGCGGCTATCTTTGCAAGACGGTAGTTGCGTTTTGGTTGTACAAACAACTTGTTGTTTTCCAGTTCTAACTCTTCTAAAAAAGACAGATCTGGTTCTGGAATGAACGAGCGCTCCACCATTTCTTTATCTAAATCCACATGCTCCCATGCTTCCTGCATCGCCTTTTTGAAGGCTTCATGTGTTTTCTTTGCTTCCATCTTTTCCCTTCTTTCTATTCTTTTTTACAGCAAGCCTCTCTCAGGAGTATCATTCCCCTGCGATATCTGGTTTTAATTGTATGATAGCTTTGGTTACATTCCCCTGCGATTTCAGAAATCGACTTTTCATAAATGAGATGTAATTTTAACACCGTCTGGTATTTTTCATCCAGCTTCAGCAGAGCCGTAAGTACATCCCGCACTTCCTCTTGCTTTTGCAAATGCTCCAGAATATCGGCTTCTTCATCTTGAATCTCGGTTATCAAGGTCCTGTCCTCTTCCCAAACATACCGTTCCCGTTCCCTTTTCAGTCTTCGGAAATGATCCTTTATTTTATTGTTGGTAATCACTTTAACCCATTTTTTTAACGCTTCCGGATGTTTTAATGTATGCCTTTTCCGAATTACCACTTCCATAACTGTTTGCGCAATTTCCTGCGCAACATCACGTTCTTTTACTTTTGCCAGCGCATATTGGTATACTGAGCTATAAAGTGATATCGCCTCTTCTTCTAACCGGTCTTTCTCTTGACTCATCATAGGGTTCCTGTTCATTTGTACGTTCTTTCTGGTCTAACATTCTAAATTACGTTATTTCCTTGTGTCAATAGCCATTTCGATCCATTCCTTTGTAGAATGTCATTTTGCTTTTCATCGTACTGCCTTTATACTCCTTTACGGTCACCTTTATTCTATATGCCGGACTTTTTTCAACTGAAAATGTGGTACGGCATGTAATCGCCCTGTTATTTGCCTGGTGTGTAGTTGTTTTCCCTGTAGACTTATATGCGCTCCCACTCTTCTTTTGTAACGCAATCGTTACCTCCAGTAAGGAAGTACATTTATAGTGATGTTCTCCGTCTCCTCCGCATAACACACTCTTCTATCTATTAAGACGAAGAAAGAGGTAGTTTTGGTTCAAAAAAGTCAAATCTTTTTTAATTTTTTCAGGATGGCTGGCTCTGCGACGCGTCTTTAGCAAAGTCTGAAACAATACCTTTTTTCCAGACTCTTGTTTCAAAAAGTATCAGGGTTGTAAGCCCTGTTTATTACGAAAGCGGCTTTTTTTACTCCCTGCGTCAACATTTTGTCCCGGATCGCTACTGGAAACCTTGAAAATTTTGAAACAAAGCAGCTAAAGAAGCGTGTTGTTTCAAAGGTTTTCAAAAATCAGACAAAACGTGATACAATAGCAGCAGAAGTATCAAGATTAAAAAGATCTATCTTTGCTGGCCTCCCCGTATTTTCCAAACCAGAAAACATTTGTTCGTTTTTCTCTTGATTTCTCTTCTGTTTCCAATATAATAAAAGATATATGAGGGCGGCCCGCTGTCAGGTCCGCTGGCTTTAAACGGATGAGGAAGGGAGCAGGAATACCTATGCTGGAGAATCTACTGGAAGGACTTAATGAAGCACAGGCGGAGGCTGTTACGGCTACGGAGGGCTGTATCCGCGTAATCGCCGGCGCCGGTTCAGGCAAGACCCGGGCTCTGTCCAGGCGTTTTGCTTATCTGGTAAATGAACTGGGGATTCTGCCAGGAAACATTCTCTGTGTCACCTTTACCAATAAATCCGCTGGTGAAATGCGCCAGCGGATTCATAATCTGATCGGAGATAACGATACAGGCTACATTAACACCTTCCATGGCTTCTGTGTCTCCATTCTGCAGGAGGACAGCCACGCGGTTCAGTATCCCAAAAGCTTCCTGGTTCTGGACAACGCGGATATCGATTCCATGCTGAAGATTATATACGAAGAACGGGGCCTGACGCTGCGGACCATGACCTTCAGCAAAGCCCGGGACATGATCGAAACGCGAAAGCTAAAGGATGAACCGGACTATTATCTGGACATGATCACCATGTCTTTGGAAACGCTGCGGCAAAAATACCAGCAGGCTTCGGATCCAAAGGATATCATCTTTTACGGATACCTGTACCAGGAGAAAAAATGCTTTGGCCTGGACTACAACGATCTGATTAAATTTTCTCTTTATATTTTTAAGCGGGATCCGGAAATCCGGCTCAAGTGGCAAAAACGCCTGGAATACATCATGATCGATGAATTTCAGGATATTGACGCGCTCCAGTACCGACTGATGGAAGTGCTGTGCGGTTATCATAAAAACCTGTTTATTGTAGGGGATCCGGACCAGACGATCTATACCTGGCGCGGCGCGGATGTGGGTTTTTTGCTGGAATTCGACCAGGCATTTTTGGATGTACGGACCATTATGATGATGAAGAATTACCGTTCCACACCGCAGATCCTGGCTGCCGCGAATTCTCTCATTGATAAAAACCGGCAGCGCGTGAAAAAAGAACTGCTTCCTGTGCTTTCCCAAGGGGACCCCGTGCTGTGCCGCTGCGGGAAAACGCAGGAGGATGAAGCGGCCTGGATCACAGAGCAGATCCAAAAGCTGCGGGAAAAAGAGGTTTCCTATCGCGATATGACGATCCTGTACAGAGCCCATTATCTGACCAGGACTGTGGAGGAAGCTCTGCTGCGGGAAAAGATCCCCTATACGATTTACAGCGGAGTTCCTTTCTTCGGGCGGATGGAAATTAAGGACGCGCTCTGCTATCTTCGCATGGTGGCTTATAAGGATGACCTTTCCTTTGCGCGCGTCGCCAATGTGCCAAAGCGGAATATCGGTCAGCGCCGTATGCGGTTTCTGCAGGAATATGCGGAGCAGAACGACTGCTCTCTTTATCAGGCCCTTTGCCGGACTGTGGACCACGAAATTTTTAAGGGAACCCAGGCCGCGGAATTTCTCTCCCTTATCGAAGCCTTTTCCGACGGGTATGAAAACCGGCCTGTTTCCCAACTGCTGGCTGAGATTCTGGATAAGAGCGGTTACGAAAAAATGCTCCGCACAGAAGGAAGTCAGGAGCGGCTGGACAATCTGGCGGAGCTGAAACAATCGGTCTATGAATACGAGATCACCTGCGGCGAGGAAGCGGCTCTGGAGCATTATCTGGCCCATGTGGCCCTCTTTACAAATAGCGATAAAGATGACCCCGGGGACAAGGTCAGACTGATGACGGTCCATTCAGCCAAGGGTCTGGAGTTTCCCTATGTATTTTTATGCGGTATGAACGAAGGGGTATTTCCTTCCCGAAAGACCAGGACTTTACAAGGCATGGAAGAAGAGCGCCGCCTCGCTTTTGTCGCCATGACACGGGCCAAAAAGGGGTTGTTCCTTTCCTGCGCCGAGGGCTGGAACTTTGACGGTACGCCTCGATATCCATCCCGCTTTTTGCTGGACATCCATCAGACGCTGCTGACCTTTGCGGAGCCGCCCCGGGACGGTCTGATCGCCCAGGCGAAAAGCTACATTCAGTCCATCCAGTACCAGCTGGAGGGTTCTCCCAAAATGACCTTTGCTTCCGGTGACCGGATCAGGCACAAGGTTTTCGGATGCGGGACAATTCTGGAGCTGGATCAGGAAAAATCAGCCTATGTGATTCAATTTGATGAAATGGATACGCCCCGCAGCATTGCTTTTCGGGTGAAGCTGGAACGGATTTCGTAATTTGAAATCCGTTTTTTGTATCAGCCCCAATGCGAAAATCTTTCCTTAAAGGCGCACAAAGCCTGCTTTTTTACATAGTATATAGAGTACGGCGGCTTAACACAAGTTAAGCCTGATAAATTTAATAAATAAGGAAGGTTTGAGTTTTATGGAAAATTATAATGGAGGCTGCTCCTGCTCGCAGCAGCAGTCAACTTACGAAGATCAGCACGTTCACGAACTTCTGGGAAGCACACAGCTTGCCGGGGCTTATGGCTGCAGAGCAGCTCATAATCATAGATTCGCTACCGTTACAGACAGGGCGATCCCTTGCGGGGAAAGCCACATCCATGAGGTAGAATTCCGCACAGACACCTGTGACGATCACAACCATGAATTCTGTGGAAAAACTGGCCCTGCTGTATGGCTTTGCGATGGGCGTCATGTTCACTATCTGGAAGACTGCACCAACACAGCTGACGGTCACAAACACGAATTCCGCGCGGCAACCTTGATCGAAAGCCCTACTTGCTGCGAATAAACGCCTGATACGCCTCCGATAAAGAAAATCCAATGTTAAAATAGATTACCCCGCCTGCCGTATTTCCGCGGCAGGCGGGGTTTTGTTTCCCATCTTTATAACGGGATAATCAGTCCGCCCATTATGATCTCCATCATTTCCTCTGTCAGCTCCATGTCCCAGCTATAATTATCATTTTTCGTCAGGCTGATAGTGATGGTCTCGGTCTGTATGCCATCAATCTCGCTCGTTTCCGTTTCTTTTGTTTCGGTTCCGGCTTCCTCTTTTGTCTCAGCTGCTTTTTCCCGGGCTTTCGTCACCTTGTCCGATACCTTCTCCACCTGCTCCGCAAAAAGCTCCAGGCATTTGGCGTTGAGTTTTTTCTTGCTCATGTTCCCGGAATAAAGGTTCGCCTGCATATAGCTGTAGGCCTTGTCCTGATATTTTTTCAGCACTTTGCTGAAATCCGCGTTGGACACTTCCACTTCCACAGAGGCTTTTGTCTCCTCTTTGTTTTTCTTTACAGAAAGGATTTTATAAGAAAGGTTTTCAAAGAGGCTTTGATACAACTGATCCAGCACCTCTTCATCCCCCTTGCTGTGGAGAAGCATATTGATATCTTCATTTTTCGTGTATAAAATCAAAGTGTCCTCATTTTTGGTTTTCAGGCCCTGAAAAAAATCATTTACGATCTCTTCCGGTTCGGTCAGGGTCAGGCTGCATCCAGCCAGAGCCACTGTCATTATAAGAGCGGTTATTGCCGCAATCCATTTCTTCTTCATATGGCTTCGTCTCCTATCAGGTGATTTCCCGCACTTTTATTATATCGGTTAGCTGAATTGATTACAATGGTTCTTAAAATTTTATCGCGTTCTATTGCGTCTTCCGTGTCTGGATCCGGCCTTTTTAGGGGCCATTGCGTAATTAAGATTAATAAGAATCAGAACAAAATAGGGATAAACAGAAAAACACTCATCAAAAGAGTGCTTTTCCATTTATTTTATATTGTTTGAGGAAGTTATCTCTGTACTCGTCCGCTTCCGTCGCCAGCCATAAGGGTCTTGACTTCTTCTACAGTCACCCGATTAAAGTCACCCTCAATACTGTGCTTGAGACAGGAAGCGGCTACGGCAAACTCTAAGGCTTCTCTCATTTCCATCCCGGTATAAAGCCCGTAGATCAGCCCGGCTCCAAAACTGTCGCCGCCGCCTACGCGATCTACGATATGAACCGGATATTCTCTGGAGAAAAGATGCTCTTTTCCATTGCTGAGCATAGCTGCCCATCTGTTATCGCTGGCTGAAATGCTGGTACGAAGAGTAATTGCGGCATATTGGAAGCCAAACCGGTCGATCAACTGCCGCGCTACAGAAACATAGCCGCTATGATCCAGCTTTCCTCCAGTTACATCGGTATTTTCCGCTTTTATGCCAAATACCTTTTCAGCGTCCTCTTCATTTGCGATACAGACATCAACATACTCCATCAATTGCCCCATAGTTTCGCATGCCTGCTGGGAAGTCCACAGCTTTTTGCGGAAGTTCAGATCGCAGCTTACAGTCAGGCCTTTCTCTTTTGCCGCCCGGCACGCTTCCTTGCAAATCTCTGCCGCATCAGGCCCAAGTGCCGGTGTAATCCCTGTAAAATGGAACCATTTTGCTCCATCAAAAATCCTGTCCCAGTCAAAATCCGCCGCAGAAGCTCTTGCAATAGAAGATGCCGCTCTGTCATAGATTACCTTTGAGGGCCGCTGAGAAGCTCCCGTTTCCAAATAATAAATACCAATCCGATCTCCGCCCCGAACGATCTCGCTTGTATCTACGCCAAAATAATCCAGACTCCTGACTGCCGCGGTCCCAATATCATGAGAAGGCAGCTTTGTTACAAAAGCCGCGTCCAGACCGAAATTAGCAAGGGATACCGCCACATTTGCTTCCCCACCTCCGAAGGTGGCCTCCATTCGGTCATTTTGAAAAAAGCGCAGATAGCCTTCCGGCTTCAGTCTTAACATGATTTCTCCGAATGTAATGATCTCTGCCATGTATTTACCTCCTTGCTTCCTTTACAATATCTGCCGCTTTACCGCATAAATCCCTGACCTGATCCCACTGGCTCTCTTCCAAAAGCTCTGCTTTTACCATAAAGGAACCGCCGCAGGCAGCAACAGATTTATTTGAAAGATACCCTTTTAGGTTTTCCAGGGAAATACCGCCCGTAGGCATGAAACGGATCTGCGGGTAAGGCGCAGACAGGGCTTTTATCGTTTTCACCCCTCCATATGCCTCTGCCGGGAAAAATTTCAGGACCTTCAGTCCGTATTCCATAGCCCTCTCGATTTCTGTGGGAGTCACACAGCCCGGAAATACCGGAATATTTTTCTTTAGACAATACTCCACCACTGACGGATTAAAACCCGGGCTGACAATAAACCGCGCGCCTGCTGATTCTGCCTGTCTTGCCTGCTCCTCTGAAAGGACAGTACCGGCTCCTACCAACATATCGCCGCAGAAAGACCGCATTGTCTCGATAACCCGCTCCGCTCCCTCAGCCCGGAATGTCACCTCCGCCGCGGGTACATTTCCGCTTACTAAAGCTTCCGCAAGCTGACGAGCTTTTTCTATTTGCGAAAGCTTGATTACCGGTATAATACCGATTTCATAAAAAGCATCGCATATTTCATCATATGTTATTCTCATAATGTTACTCCTTGCTTGAAAATAGCAATATCTCTGTATCCTTTCCGCTCACTTTTCGTCTCTTCTCCGGAAGCTACTCTAAGCACATAGTCCCAAAAGGCATTTTCTGTTTTCTCCCGGTCTTCCAACAGACCTTCCGCGTCATAATCCATCCAGTTCTGCTTTTTCTCATACAGCCCGTGATTGGAGGAGATCTTAACTGTCGTTACCGGGCCGCCGAAAGGTGTTCCCCGCCCTGTAGTAAAAAGGATAATATGCGCGCCCGACAGTGCAAGAGCGGTTGCCGCTACCAGATCATTTCCCGGAGCCGAAAGCAGATTTAGACCCGGCTCGCGGATCGGCTCTCCATAACTGAGGACTCCATTTACAGCAGAGCTGCCGCCCTTTTGAATACATCCCAGAGATTTGTCTTCCAAGGTTGTGATCCCTCCTGCCTTGTTACCGGGTGAAGGGTTTTCATAAATCACCTGGTCATGACGGCGGAAATAATCCTTGAATCCATTGATTAAAGAGACTGTTTTTTCAAAAGTCTCCTTATCTTTACATCGCTCCATCAACAGCTTTTCCGCGCCGAACATCTCTGGAACCTCAGTGAGAAGAACGCTTCCTCCTTCCCCGCAAAGCCGGTCCGAAAAAGCGCCTGTAAGAGGATTTGCTGTGATTCCTGAGAGGCCATCTGATCCTCCGCACTTCAAACCGACCACTAATTTATCTGCTTTTACGGGCTGCCGGGAATATTTTCCCGCATAATCCGCAAGCTGCCGGACCAGCCGGACTCCTTCTTCAATCTCATTGATTTCATCCTGGCACTGGAGCCACTTGAGCCGCTTTCCATTTTCAAGTACCCTTTCAGGAATGTGCTTTTTTAAAATCTGAAAGTTACAGTTCTCACATCCCAATCCCAATAGCAGGACCCCTCCCGCGTTTGGATGATCCGCAAGAGCGGCAAGGGCTTTTAAGGTATTCTCCTGATCTTCTCCCATTTGAGAGCAGCCGTACGGATGAGTGACAGCATGGATTCCATCTATGCTTCCCTGCCTGTATGTCTGTGCCTTTGCGGCGATTTCCCGCGCAACAGAATTGACGCATCCTACTGTAGCGATGATCCAAATCTCATTTCGCACAGCGCAGCGGCCGTCTTCCCGTAAATACCCTTGGAAAAAGGATTCCCCCTGCGGTTTCAAATGTGGAAGCGCCGGCGCTCCATTATATTCATATTCCACTGTTTCATCCAGCAGGGTTTTCACATTGTGGGTATGAACCCAGTGATCCCTTTTTATCCGCCGCGTGGCCCTGCCGATAGGGCAGCCGTATTTTATAATCGTTTCGCCCTCTTCAATATCTTTTACCGCAAATTTATGCCCTTTTGGAATAGATTCTTCCAACATAAGATCTTCCAGCGCCACTGCCACATTGTCATTTTCCCGGATCTGTATCCACTTCACTGTTCCATCTCCTTTAGCGCCTGTTTCACACCTTTCTCTTCTATATCACAAAGATACTTTGTGACCAGCCGCGCAAGTCCGGGAATCAGTGTCAGGTCTTCCATAAAAAAGTCTTTGCGCTTCAAAAGAGCCGTAACCAGATCTGCCCGCGTTTTAAACCGGAAAGCCTCATTGAAAAAATCGCAAACAGCTCTGTCGTCCCTGATATCTCCGGTTTTATAAAACGCAATAAGCGCAGCCAGCGCAAAGATAATCCTATGCGGAAGCTCCCCGTTAATACGGATATAGTCTTTCATTGAAGGTTTTACCCGCGCGGTCCACTTTGAAATACTGTTAAGGGCAATGTCCCGCAACTGATGGTCAATAAAAGGATTTGAAAAGCGATCAAACACATCCTCCGCAAATTGAATCAGCTCCTGCCGCGGAAGGTCAATGGCAGGAATCACCTCTTCATAGATCATGTCCTTTACAAACCTGCCGATTTGCTCATTCTCCATACTTTCCCGAACGATCTTGCGCCCCGCAAGGATCGCTACCGGTACCATTGCGGTATGGGCGCCGTTGAGGATACGCACTTTCCGCTTTTTATAAGAAGTATGATCCTCCGTTACAAGAACCGGAAGCCCTGCCTTTGCAAAAGGAAGCTTTTCCGCAAGAGACGCAGGGCCTTCAATGACCCACAGGCCAAAATATTCTGCTGTATCTAAAAGGCTATCTCTATAGCCGTTTTCTTCTTCATAATTCTCCGCGTCTTTTGGATATCCGGTCACGATCCGGTCCACCAGAGTGCTGCAAAAAAGATTTTCCTTTTCCAGCCACTCTTCAAATGTTTTATCCAGCTTCCAGGCTCTGCTGTGCTTTATAACACATTCCTTCAGCTTTTTCCCATTGTCATCAATCAGCTCGCAAGAAAGGATCACATATCCTTTTCCTCCTTTGCTGATTTTAAACCGCTCATAAAGAAGCCGTGTCAGCTTTGCGGGAAAAGAGGCCGGAGGCCGGTCTTCAAAGCGGCAGCTTTCATCATAAACAATACCCGCCTCCGTAGTATTTGATAGAATATATTCTATGTCTTCGCGCCCTGCCAGTTCCAGAAAGGCCTCATACTCCCTGTATGGGTCAATCCCTCTGCTGATACAGCTGATAACTCGTTTTTCATTTCTCACCCGGCCCTTGTCCAGACCTCTAAGATAAAGGGTATAGAGCCCCTCCTGACGGTTGATTTCCCCAATACGGCCTGTTTCAATGGGCTGAATTACCGCCACCTTAGCGGAAAATCCTTCTTTTTCATTTAAAATATCGATAAAGCAGTCTGCAAAGCCCCGTAAAAAATTTCCTTCACCGAACTGAATGAATTTTTCCGTGCCCTCTTCCAGCATGAAGCCCTGATAGCCGCTCTGTTTTATTGTCTTATAATTAAGTCTCTCCATTAGGCCTCCTTTAGAATTCAATCATTACCTTCAGCATATTTCCGCTGTTTTCATCAAACTGCCGGAACGCTTCTTTTGCCTCACTGAATTTAAACATATTTGTAATCAGCTTATCAAAAGGTACCGCTTGCTTTTTAAACAGATCAATTACTTCCAGAAAATCTTCTTTTACTGCGTTTCTGGATCCCTTTACTGTTAATTCTTTTTTCTGAAGCAGCGTAAAATTAAAATCCAGAGTCTCTTTTCCTACTCCGATCTGAATGACCCTTCCCGCAAAAGCGGCCGCGTCAATGGCATCCTGGAAGGTCTGAGGGAGACCTACCGCTTCCGCAACCACATCATATCCGCGTCCCTCTGTAACAGTCCGCGTTGTTTCCCACAAATGACCGTCATTTATCAGATACTGATCAAACCCGAATACTTTTGCGTACTCCAGCTTTTTTTCCGCCACATCACAAATATGTACTTCCGCTCCCATCAGCTTTGCTGAAATAGCCGCAGTAACGCCGATGGTTCCGGCTCCAATCACCAATACTTTTTCCTTTTTTCTGATATTCGCCTTTTTTATCCCATGATAGCCGATACAGAAAGGCTCTACCAAAGCCAACTGCCGGGCAGAAAGGCCCTCTCCCTTATACAGTCTTTCCACAGGCATTGTAATGTACTGGCAAAAGGCTCCGTCCCGCTGCGCCCCCATAGTCTCATTATGCTCACAGCAATTTACAAAGCCCCGCTGGCAGGAATAACATGTCCCGCAGTTAAAATACGGGTTTGCCGTTACGATCATTCCTTTTTCCAGACCCTGGTCATTGTCATCGATTTCTATAATCTCAGCAGAAAACTCATGCCCCGGTATCCGGGGATAAGCCGCGTAAGCAAAGGTGCCCCGATAAGTTCCCAGATCAGAACCGCATATACCTCCGTAAAGCAGCTTTAAAAGCGCCTCTGATTGCTTCCGACTTGGCATGGGAAGGGGTTTAAAAACCACTTCGCCGGGCTTTTCTATACAAATACAATCCACTTAGGTTCCTCCCTTTTGTCTTTAAAATCTCTTATTTAACGCAGCTATTTCCCTACTGATTTTCTTCGCCGCGTCCGTTTCCGCAAGGACAGCTTCTTTTAAGTAAGTATTTTGTCTTTTCTGAGCCTGCAACAGCTGTTCTTTTTGTAATTCTCCCCAATTTCCTTGTAAAAGGGATCGTATCAAAGGAAACAGGTTTTCATTTCCATGTTCGATCAAGCCTGTACCCCAACTGTCCTTTGGAAATTCCGTTACCTGTTTCTCAAAATAGGTATAGGTGCTTTCGCTGAAATAGGCCGCGTAATAGTTGAAATCCACGTCCATAAGGCATTGAGCCGCATCTTGAAGATTTCCTTTTTCTGCCGCGTTGAGGCTGCTGTCCAGCGCTGTTAAGTTTGCCTTGTACCGTTGGTGAGGCGTGATCATCTCATCGTTCCAGTTGAGCCGGATAAACGCTTCATGCAATTCCCGGTAAATCTGACGCAGCTTCTGATCAAGGACCTGTCTGTCTTTTTTGGTGGAAATACCCGAGTTATAAGCTTCAATATTTTTATTAAGTCTATCAGCTTCTGATATAGCCTCTTTGAAAGCTTTCATATCTTCCCCTGCAAGCTCTGGCTCAAGATCTTCAAAAGCCAGAGACAATCGCCTTTTAAGATTGATCGGACACAAGGTTTTCTTATCCAGATTTGAAATAATATGGGCAAACAGACTGTGGAAAAGAGAAAAAGCCTCATCATCAAAGCCTGCCTCCCAGCTGCTGTCCGAGCTGTGGAGAACCTTCCGGTCCGCCAGACACCCATCATAAGCGCCTGCCACAAAGCTGGGAATCCCCGCCTTTGTGTAGCTAAAGTCCTCTGTAGATGAGGTCAGCTTTAGATTTACCTCTATTTCATATTTTCCGGTGCTTCCGTAGTTTTCCACTGCTTCGCGCACGAAATCATACAGCTCCTGAGTACACACAACGCAGAATTTACGCTCGCCCTTCACTGCGTAAAATCCATCCAGATTGACGACCGCAAAACCTGTATCTTTCCATTCCGGCCGGATCTGTGTGATTTGCCGGTACGCACCTGTTGCCCAGTCATACTTGCAGTCTGTGATTCCCCATTCTTCCGCGCCATGGGCTACAAATCGTATGGTTTTTTCCGGTCTAATGCCCCGCTCTGTAAAGGCCTTTGCCAGGCCTAATGCCCAACCAATACCCTGAACATCATCAAATACAGTGCAATAATAAGAGTCATAGTGGTTAATCACATAGATTACCTGCTCCGTCTTTCCTGGAATATCTCCCCAGATGTTATAGGAAACGCCCCCTTCTTTTACTATACTGTCGATATCCAAGATTACAGTAAATTCCTGATTTTCTTGTCTGGAGATGAGATTTTTGAGTTCATTCCCATCCTTCTTCCCTATGGAAAAGGCCATCATATGAGAAGGGCCGCATAGGTCCTCAGAAACCAGCACATTGTCACCTTCCTGCCCAAAACCGCCTGTGTTCATACAGATCACGCCTGCGGCTCCCCTTTCTTTTGCCTCATAAGCGGGGAAATTAATCCACCAGTCCTCTGCCTGATTTATCTCAATCAGCACTAGCTTTCCTGCCGGATTGATTTTTTCATAATCCGCCTCTGTTCCTTTTCCCGCGTAGACCATCGAAAAGGATTCGCCGCTGTATTGAGCATTGCAGGCGTATCCGCCCAAAGGGGCTTCCTTCAGATTTCCAGCAGCGTCTTTCCAGCTGATTTTACCCTCTTTCATGATCCATGTATCTACAGGACACGGATCCTTTGTCACGTTTACAAGTCCAGCTTCCCGGAATTTTTCCGTCAGATAATCCGCCGCTCTGTGTTCTGCCGGAGATCCGGCTGCCCGTCCTCCAATACGCGGGTTGTCTGTGATTTTCGATAATTCATCCATGATCTTTTTGGACCAAGAGGTATCGATTTTTTCATTTTTCCACATTCTGTCCATTTACTTCTCCATAATTACAGGGAGCAGGCCGCTTTTGCCATGCTCCCTGGGTTTTCTGCTATCCCAGCATCAGAAAATCTTTGCCGGATCTTTTTTCTTTCCCCAAACCATCAATATGATTCCGATGATACCGGAAGCGATGGTAAGATATTTGATCGCTGTAATAAAAGTCTCAAAGATACCCGGTGTTCCGTAACCCTCCGCGTAGGCTGCCGGATCTTCATACCATGGGAAGAAAAATACAGCGATGATTCCCAGAATCGCCCACATTACCAGGATCACTCCGGTTCTCATAATATCTCCCGGCGCCAGCTTTGTCTTTGGGTTTACCGGATATTTTTCCGGATTGATGGCCGTCATGCCGCCATACAGTCTTTTAATAAGGATATAGGCCACAGGACCGCTGATAACGCCGATGATACCAAACAGGAAGTAGTCTGTTCCATTCAGATACAGCGCAATCAGTCCAATCAAGAACGGCACGGAGCTATACGCAATAAATAATCCGTCACTGACCCTCAGCTTGAACGGCCCATCAGGATGCGTTTTTCTTACTCTTCTCAGAATGCCAGAGATTTGAGTCAGACTGGACGCAAAGATGCTCATAGTTACAGTGATGATTACCAGCTGCGTAAAGTTGAACTGGCAGATAATAAAGGAAACAATCGCTACGCTCAGTACGCCTACATAAGGCACGCCTCTCTTTTTATCACATTTTACCAGAAACTTCGGGCACAGATTATCTGCTGCCATTACAAAGAAGCCTCTGGATGTGGAAGCGATATAGCCGTTAAACAAAGACACATTGGACAGCACCGCGACGATCAGGAAGAAGCTGAAGAAAATCGTACCGCCGTATTCTCTCGCTACATCGATATAGGAAACGCCGTCTGAACCCCAGCTTTCCCACTGACCAACCGACGCGAGTCCCGCAGTAGTCGGTACGATATAAGTAAGGATGATCAGAGGAATCGCCATCATCAGTGCTTTTGGTATGATCTGCGGTTTTTCCAGCTCTTCACTCATAATGGACATTGCTTCCATTCCGCCGTACATCCACATACCGATTGCCAGTCCATAGCCGATACTTTCGATCAGAGACTGTCCTTCCGGAATAAACGGCTGAACAGGGGACTGGTTATAATGCGTGAATCCCAGAATGGCTACGATAGCAAAGGCCACCAGAATACTGATAGAAATAATGGTGTTTACAATAGCGACATCTTTGATTCCCCTTAAATTTATGATGGTAAATATCACAATAAAGGCGATTTTTACAATATATTCCTGATTCCCTGTCAGATTAAAAGCGTTTGCCATGTAGTTGGATGCCAGAACAACAAAGGTTACCGTGTTAAAGTAACCGCCCAGAGTTCTCCACCATCCCATCTGGAATCCCCAAAATTCTCCGCAGGTTTCCTGGACCCATTTATAAGGTCCGCCTTCTGCCGGTATAGCTGAACCCATTTCCGCACAGACAAAGGCCTGCGGATAGGCCCATACAAGGGGTATTACAATCAACATTACCATACAAAGACCCGGCCCTACACTTGGAACCATGTCTTCGATTCCATAGGCGCCTGCCGCGGTAAGTGAGTAAATGGTTCCCACTACGGCCAGGAGCCCGACCTTATGGCGTTTTAGCCCTGTGTTTGTTAAATCGTTCATTTCTCCCTCCATAATTAAAATAATGATAAAGTAATAACTATGATTCCATGTTGCATACTTAAAATATATTTGTTGTATACAACATATTTTCGCAATTATTCTACATCTCTGAAAACGATTTGTCAACTATATTTTATCCTTTTGCCCCTCTTATCTGTCCTTAGTACTATCCTTTTAGGATAACTATACTTTTCTTTCAAATGTTCTTAAAAAGATATACCTTTGTAAGGCTTTGGCGGATTAAAATCTCAAGATTCCATAGTTCGGGCTGGTCTGGCCAGTTTCAAGCTGTGAAGACCGCATAACCTTATATTTTTTCAGAAAAAATTTTAAAAAAAGTATACTAATGTTTTTCCTCGGCCTTTACAAACGGAAAATTTTCATCCCTTTTTTATAAAATTGTAGTATACTTTAAACATAAAGCCGATAACTGGAAAATCGCCAGTATGCTTTTAATACGACAAACCAATACCATTTTGTAAAGGGAACTATATGCAAAAAGAAAGTTTAAAAAGCAAAGCCTATAATCTGATAAAATCAAAAATTGTTAATTGTGAATACGCGCCTAATTCTTTTCTCAATGAAACGATGCTCATGGAAGAGATCGGATCCAGCCGGACACCAATTCGTGAGGCGCTCAGTAAGCTGGAACAGGAAAACCTGGTTACGATCCTGCCAAAAAAAGGGGTCATGGTCTCAGATTTGTCTTTAAATGAAATCAATATGATCTTTGAAACCCGGATTCTGATTGAGCCATATATTCTTTCCCATTATGGACAGTTCGTTCCTTCGGATATTCTTTCCTCTATGAAAGAAACCTTTGACCTGAAAAACTTATCGCATATATCCGCGCATGAGATCTACACAAGGGATGACCAATTTCATAAACTCCTTGTAGATTCCAGCAAAAATACTTATTTTATGCGGGCGATGGACAATATCTACAATCAAAGCTATCGGCTGCGGGTACTCACCGGCAATCGGCAGCAGGAACGTATCCTCAATTCCAATAATGAGCATGTAAACATCATTGAACTGATGTTAGAAAAGAAATTCGACCAGGCTTCCGAGGCTCTTAAAGTCCACCTGGAAAAATCCAGAGAAGCCAGCTTTTCTAATTTTATCAATAATTATTGACGCTTTGGGAGGTCACGCCATGGAAGCTCCACTAAAAAAGAAAAAATCAAAAAAAGGATTCTGGATCCTTCTTATCATTGATATTCTGCTGTTCCTTTTAATTTGCGGTTCAGTTGCCGGCGGGTTTTACGCGGCAAAGGTTTTCGCCCAGCAGGTGGAAGAAGCGGACGCGGCCCATGTGGCGGCTATGTACGAGGAAGCGGAAGAGGTGAATATTCCCAACGCGCTGAGAAGCTATACCGCAAAGCGACTGACAAAACAGGAAACCATTCCGGCCTACACGGTTTCCCAGATCTACGAGCTGGATCTGAGAGAGCCAAGCGGCGTCACAGCGGCGGACCTGAAGCTGGTAACCAGCAAGGGACTTGTCGGCCTTGAGGAAGCTTTTGTCAACGCGGAGGAAAAATACGGGGTCAACTGCGTGTTCCTCATGTCTATCGCCTCTTTGGAAAGTGCGAAGGGAACGCAGATGTTCCGCCCAAACAATATGTTTGGCTACGGCAGAACCGGTTTTTCTTCAAAGGCAGAGGGGATCAATGTGGTGGCAAGCGGCCTGTCTTCCCGCTATCTGAATCCGGGCGCGAGTCTCTACGGCGGAAGCCCTACGGTAAAAGGAGTCAACAAGCGCTATGCCGCAAACCCCCAGTGGTACGTTAAAGTAGCAAATTATATGCAGGAGTATTACGCAGTCATCAGCAAGCGGCATAATGAAGCCCTGCAGAAAATCAATTGATGATGGATGACGCGTTAAGTATAAACACTTTTTTATAAAACGGGAAAGAGGGCAGACCATGTTCAACGGAATTTTCTTTTTTACTTATATTTTTGCGGGGTTTGTAGGCTTTCTCGCAATCCTTTTGGTGGTGCTTCTTGCCCGCTACTGGACCAGTGGAAACAAGCGGCTTTTGGCTGCTATTCGTAATTTCATGATCTGTATAGCATTCATTGACGCTCTGTATTTTTATATGGAGTACCTTGCTCTGAAAACCGGCGCGCGTACAACCGCGCCTCTGATCCGCGCTTTGGACATTTTGACCTTTATCGGGCAAGTCTATTTCTGGGCCGCATATATCCGGGAAAAAAGTCAGCTGCGGGATCAAACCCGCCAAAAGCTGTTTTTTATTTCTTCCGCTCTTTCCATTTTATGTTTTATCGCAGCTATCATCAGCTACGGATTTCTCATGGATGACTATTATTTTGTTCCGGCCGGAGCGGGAAGAACTGCCAGTATAGCCATTGAGCTTGCTCTTTGCGTCGTCCTGACTTCCATTACTGTCTTTCATCTGATAAAAGGACTTTCCGGTCTGGTTCAGAAAAAAATCCGTTTTTTTGTCACGGTTATTTCTGTTTTAATAACCATAAACGGCCTGTGGAACGCGCTTCTTGTTATCAGTCTTATGACCCATTCCTTCCTTTTTCCGGATGGTTCTACCATCGATTCCACACCTCTTCTCATTTTACTGATCAATCTCTTCACGGTTCTCTTAGTATATCAGGAGGATTTTTCCGCATTATTCCGCACAGAAGGGAAGGGGACCGATGAAACAATCCACAAAGTTATCCACAGTTTGACTTTGGAAGAGCGCCTGGACTTTATCGCGCAGGCCCATGGGCTTACAGAGCGGGAACGGGAAGTCCTGGAGCTTGCCTATGAGGGACTGACCAATCCTGAGATTGCGGAGGAATTAATCATCTCCAAATATACCGTAAAGCGGCACATGCATAATATCTTTGAAAAGCTTGATATTTCAACGAGAATGGAGCTGGTCCATCTGGTGAACCAGGAAAATGGTCCAGGTGGACCATTGTAATTTCCTACCCGAAAAGCGAAACTATTTAAGTAATCAGAAAATTATTTTTATTTCGTTTTTTCGGAAGGAGAACATGACCATGAAACAAAAGCTGAAAAAAATTACTTGTCTTGCGGCGGCTGCCGCGCTTGCGTTTTCACTGGCTGCCTGCGGCGGCGGTACGAAAATCAAGTCTGACCTTTCTATGTCCCCAGCTGTGGAAAACTATCTGGAAAAAGTAGATCAGGAATACGCTTACGGCATAGCCGAAACTCTGGCCTACGATGAAAAATACTTATCCAATGAAAGTGGCTGGAGGACGGCAGGAAGCGACGCGGAGCACGCTGCCGCTGATTATCTGGCAGGGGAGATGGAGGCACTCGGCCTGGAGGATGTGGAAAAAGTCCCTGTAACTGTGGATAAATGGGAATTCAAGGGAGCTTCTCTTACCATTGATGGAACCGATGTGCGGATAGAGCCCGGCTCTTACGCTACCAATGGAACGGACAAAGACGGTATTACCGCTGAAATCGTAGATGTTGGAACTGGTACGGCGGCTGACTATGAAGGAAAAGATGTAAAAGGCAAGATCGCTCTGGCCGGTGTGGACCAGTGGAACGTAGCCTGGATTGATCAGTACATGAATGAAGCCGCGCTTCACGGGGCCGCGGCCATCGTTACATATGACGCCGGAGGCTACGGCGCTTACTCCGATGATGTAATCAATGTACAGGATGTCTGCGCCAAGGATGTGATGCCTTGTGTCTGCATCAGTAAAAATCAGTACAAAGAAATCGCTAAAGCCATCAAAGCAGGAAACAGCACCGCGTGTTTGAAGGTGGACAGTGTTATGGAGCCAGAAAAGGGAACCAGCTATAACGTAGTAGGAAAAATCAAAGGAAAATCCTCTGACCAGCAGATCCTTGTTTCCGGACACTATGATGTATACTGGAACGGCTTTCAGGATGACAGCTGCGCCATCGGCCTGGTGCTGGCAATGGCAAAGGCCATGAAGGATTCCGGCTACACACCGGAAAATGATATTCTCTTTATCGCTCACGGTTCGGAGGAGTGGGGCGCTACAGGCTCTCAGTTCGACTGGACGACAGGAGCATGGGAAATGATCAATACCGCTCATCCGGAATGGGCCGGAAAAACCCTCGCGCTTCTCAACTTCGAGCTTCCTGCTCTTTATGACAACGCAAAACAGATGCAGATTCAGTGCGAACCGGAATTCGCTTCTCTGACAAAAGAATTTGTTGAAACCAGCGGGCTTGCCGCGGATCCTGTAAACGATGTCTACCCGGACGGCATCGACAGCACCAGTATCGATACCTTCTGTCTGGAGGACGGCGTATCCTACCGGGGAGCGGGTGTCCCTCACTTTATCAATGTGCCGGGATTTGATTCAGGAGAAGATGAGCCCAACTGGAACCAGCAGCGTTATCATACAGTAGCTGACGATAAAGACACTTATAACGCTGACGTTATGGTATCGAATCTGAATATATTCGGCGCGCTTGCCATCTACCTTGACCAGACACCCGCGCTGGAACTGGATTTCACCGCTACCTGCGATGATATCGATGAAGCCTTAAATGAAGATCTGGCGAAGGCTGCCGGCGCGGATATCGATTCCTATAAGAACGCTTCCGCTCAGCTTCGTACTGCCTCTGAGGCGCTCAATGAAAAGATCGATGATATCAATACCCGCTATGAAAAAGCCGCAGCTGACGGAGCTTCTCCGGAAGAGCTTGACGCGATCCGCGCAGAGGGAACGGCTCTGAACAAGACAACGCTGAAAACTTACAAAGAAGTACAGGATAATCTGATCGGCATTATTCTGACATCCGATCTGGTAGTCAAGCATATGGCTTACCAGAACAATATCGAACTGATTTCCGCCATCAATGACGCTCTGAAAAAGGGCGAACTGTCCAATGAGGATGAAGAATCCGGCGCTCTGGATCTTGCGTGGCAGATCAACGGCGGCGCGGAATTCGGTTACTACAGCTTTAGCCCGGAAACCAACGAGGCTTCCCTGGATACTCTTTTAGAGGATCGAAATAAGGGCAATGTATTCTGGGGAACCGGAAAGGGCTCTCAGCTGGCTGATACTTACAAAGCCACAACTTCTCTGCTGGAGAAGGCCGCGGCCGCGGAAGCCGGAAAGAAGGTTTCCTATGATGATGAAATCGCCATCTACGCTAAAGCCATCAAGCAGCAGCAAAAGGGGCTTGCGAAGACAATGAAGGCAGAAACAAAGGCTATGAATGATTTAGCAGAAAAAATGCAGTAGACTTTAAACATCCGAAAGACAAAACAGCCCGGCAGGTTTTACCTCCGGGCTTTTTGCTGTTATCTCTGTTTTATCTGGATTTACGATTTCTTTACCTTGCAGTTTTTGCGGAAAAAAGCGATTCCGTAGCAAACAATATCTTCGTAGCCTATATCTTTCAGATATTCGGTATAATGCTTTTCTTCAATTTGTCTAAGCGCGGCGTCACAGGCCTTACTCAACTGGCCGTATGAGGCGGCGGCTTTCAGCTCCAGCACAAAAGCCCGGGAGCCTATATCAGGAGAATAAATCAAAAGATCTGTTCTTCCCAAACCGGATTCCCGGTTGGATTTTACAATATACTTACTGCTCTGGCTCAATACTCCAGTGAGAAAGCCATGGTAAAAGCTCTCCGCGCTGTCATAAAAGCTAATCGTATTAACCAGCTGGCTGTTGAGTATTCTGGACATATGTTCTGTATCTCCAATTTCCATTGCGTCATATAGATCATGGAAATCCTGTTTTTCAATCGTTTCTCTGAACCATTTGATGATTATATTTTCGTAAACGCTTTTTAATTCTTCATTTGGGATCACTGCTTCCAGAATAATATTCCTTCCCTCAAAGCGCTCCCGTTTTTTTGTCAGATAACCTGTAAAGTACAGGAAATTCCAAAGGTTTTCTGTACTTTCCTCTATATCTTCATATGTGATTTCTTCGTGGATACAAATATCCAGACTTTCGCCTGCCATAAGCTGCTCAATCCGCAATCTGGTTTCCTGTCCCGCGTTTTTTATCAGCTTTTTCACAATATCGTTGGAGCTGGTATTTGCCCAGTAAGGCCGCGGAAACGCGTTTTCGTCCGCTTCCAGATCATACATAAATTTTATGACGCTCCACGGATTATAGACTTCTGTATCTCCAAACAGATAACCGTCATACCACTTGCGCATCGTATCATACCGCGCTCTCCTGTTATAGAAAGTCATCATTTCCTCTACTTCCTGAGAAGTAAAGCCAAAATGCTCGCTGTATTGTTTGTCCAAAACAGATATGATATTCAGATGATTCAGCCCTGTAAAAATGCTTTCCCTTGAAATACGCAGGCATCCGGTAATAACTGCAAATTCCAGATACTCATTAGTCTTCAGAACAGATTCAAAAAGCGAACGAACAAGCTCTGCCATCTTACTGTAAAAACCTCTGAAATAAGCATTTTCAAGCGGTACATCGTATTCATCAATCAATAGAACCGTCTTCTGTCCGGTCGCTTTAAAAAGGCAGGTAGATAAAAATTTCAGCGCGGTATGCCAGGAGATTTCCTCTGCTGTGCCAGACGACAGCTTGCGGTACGTTTCCTTTTCATCTTCATCAAGAAAAGCTCCATCGAGAATCCAACTGTGGCGCTTAAATTCTTCCCGTATCGCCTCTTTGATCTGGTAATAGGAGAGTTCAAAGCTGCTCTGCTTTGCGGATTTCAGAGTCAGGTTGATGACCGGAAAAGCTCCCATTTTGTCTGTATATACCGCTCCCGCTCTCATGATCTTCATATCTTTGAACAACCCTGCGTTTTCTCTGTTTTTTTCCGGATTTCCGGTATTTTCAAAGAAATACCGGAGCATACTCAGGTTCAGCGTTTTTCCAAATCTGCGGGGACGGGTAAACAGATTGACCTGTCCCTTTAAATCCAGCAGTTCTTTTATCAGCAATGTTTTATCGATATAGTAATACTGGTTTCTGACCATATCACTGAAGTTTTCTACACCGACCGGCAATGGTCTTTTCACGGTTTCACCCCCTTGTTTTCTATTTTCTATCGTTTCCCTATTTCCACAGCTTATCCGGATAAAGTCCCTTGTCCTTCATGGACTGCAGCGCCGCGACAACCATCTCCTTGTCTTTCCGATAGGTAACACCGTACCACTTGTCGGAGGTAGGCAGTACTTTTACAGTTGCTTTTCCCTCTTTCACCAGACGGTCCGCCACCATAGGAAGGAAGTATTCGCCCTTCATCGGGTTTTCCGCAAGGGCCTTCTCCAGAAATACCGGAAAGCCTTTTTCCATTTCCTCCATCATGCTCTTTGTAAAGCCCCAGAAGTTCATGGAAACTGTAGCGCTGTCCGGCAGCACGTTCCAGGTTTCGCCTTCATCTTCTGTGTAAGCGATCCCTTCCGGCCGGCGCATAATCTTTGTCCGCTCCGTTACCTGAGCCAGATTTCCATCTTCTGTAATCTCGCAGACGCCCCGGGCCACATGGCCGTTTTCTGTAATGGTGTTTTCCAGGCGAAAGCCTACCATGCAGTAGGAGTAGGTTTCTCCATCCTGATGGCTGGTCAGGAAATCGTAAATGCTCTGAAAGCCGCCCGGTCCATAGTAATCATCCGCGTTGATGACCACAAAAGGTCCATCGATCAGGTGACGGCAGCTTAATACCGCATGGCCGGTACCCCACGGTTTTTCTCTGCCTTCCGGCACCTGATAAGCATCTGGAATATCTGTTAATTTCTGAAATGCGTATTCTACCTGCATATATTTGCCTGCCCGATCATCGATCAAAGCGCGAAAATCCGCTTCCATCTCTTCCTTAATCACAAAGATGACCCGCTTAAATCCGGCCATCATGGCATCATAAAGGGAAAAATCCAGAATAATTTCTCCTTTATCGCTGATGGGATCCATCTGTTTTAAGCCACCGTAGCGGGAACCCATCCCGGCGGCCATTATAATTAATGTTGGTTCTTTCATGACTTGTTCCTCTTTTCTGAAATAGTACTCTTATTATACGGGAAAATCCGGGTACAAGCAAGGGGCCGGAGCCGCCCGTCACAGGCTCATGCCATTCATTGAGTCAGAAAAAGCGGATAAATATGAGTAGTATTTTACTTCTTTCCTGAAAAAAGGTATAATGTTAGATATCATTTGAGTTGGAGTGAAAGCTATGGAACAGAAAAACGCATCCAGAGTCTTTGTAACGGGATTCCTTGGAAGCGACCGGAAAGGTACCGCTGAAAGGCTGGCGCAAGAGCTGGGATATGATCTTATTGATCTTGACCGGGAAATTGAAAAGAAAGACGGAAGGTCCATCCAGCGGATCTGCATGATGATGGGGGAGCATGAATATCGTAATAAAGAATATGAAATGCTGGAAGATTTGTCCCAGGAAAATAACATCGTAGTCTGCTGCGGAGACGGCATTATCTTTGACGATATGAACCGGGAGATCCTAATGAAAAATCAGGTGCTGATAGCTGACGCGGAGCTTTCCGCGGAAGAACTGTGGGAAAAGGCAAAGAATCTGACGGATTCAGTCTATGCTTTTATGCACCAGACCGATGAAGCTCTGAAAAAAGAAAAATTTATGGAGCTTTACTGGCAGAGGAAGGATCTATACAGTCGTTTTTCATAGGCGGCGGGACAGGATCTGGTACTCATACGATAACCAGTTATAACAAATTTCAGGAGGTTTTTTATGATACATAAAGGTGAAGACGCTGAAAGAAGAAGCGCTCTCGCAGTTGCCGACAAAATGGCCGCTGCCGCGAAGACAGCTCCTAAGGGCTGCGGAAGAGATACCATTGTCACTTATATTCTGGATGGAGAGGATAAAGATATCCTCAGCTCCCATATGCGGGATATCGCCGCGGAAACCGGCGAGGATTTTTACAGGCGGGACGCTTCCAATGTAGATAACAGCCACTGCATTCTGATTATTGGGGCCATTTCCCAGCCCAACGGCCTTAGCAACTGCAGTCTGTGCGGTTTCGAAAACTGCGGGGAAATGGTAAAGGCCGGTGGCAGATGCGCGTTTAACATAACCGACCTTGGCATCGCTGTGGGTTCCGCGGTCTCCATTGCCGCTGACAACCGGATGGACAACCGTGTTCTCTTCTCAGCAGGTAAAGGGGCCCTGCGCATGAGCTTCCTTCCGCCGGAAATACAGGTCTGCTATGGAATCCCCCTTGCCACCAGCGCAAAAAGCGTTTTCTTTGACCGGGATCCGGGCAATGTACTGTTCTAATTTCTAATAAAATTCTTGTAAAAATTTAAAAAGCGGAAATCGTTTCCGCTTTTAATTTTTTACTTTTCTTCAATTTCAGCTTTCTTGCGCGTTCTGTCTTCAATAGAAATAATGACCATCAATGCGGCAGCTCCCAGGCACCAGCCGGCCAGCACATCGGTCGGGTAATGGACGCCCATATAGATCCTGCTCAGACCGATAAAGATCCATGGAACGGCCAGAATCACCGTCAGAATATCGGCTTTCTTCCTGCTCTTTACATATTTTCGCACCAGCCAGATCAGAAGACCGAATACTACCATACTGGTTATGGAATGGCCGCTGGTAAAGGAATATCCTCCCTGCTCGATAAGGCGCAGAGCCTCATCAGGCCGCGGTCTTTGAACAATAGCCTTCACAACTTTATTAAACGCGGTAACAAAAGCCGCTCCCGCTGAAACCGGTATGCCGTACCTGCGTCTTGTACCTGGAATAAGAAGCAGCGCAAGGCACAGCGCTGTGATAAACTGCCAATTTCCCATATAGGTAATCACTTTCAATACCCGGGTAAGACCATCGCTTCTTATAGAATAGACCCACTCCCGAATAACCGTATCAAAGATCAGATCATCACCGGAAAGCACAAAACAGCAAATCACCGCAAACAGCAATATAGCTCCCGCCATAATCAAGCGTCGTTTTTTCGTCATAACAGCAAATTTCCTTGTTTCTTTTTTATCATATTAATTATATACTTTTTCCCTGAAAACTTCACTGGTTTTTGTGGTATAATAAACGAACTACTTATTAGCGGCATTGCCGCCAGGAGGATAATATTATGAAAGTCATTCAGAATATACCAGGGGTAGTCCGTATGTACCGCTCGCTGGGTCAGCTGAGTCCCTATAGAAACGGAATAGAAAAAGCAAGAGCCAGAGAGGATTATGATGAAGAGAGAAAAAATATCCGCATGGCTGAGGATATCTGGTCCAATAAAATTATGAATCTGTTTGGGTCAGAACTGATTGTTCATGGCAAGGAAAACCTTCCAGCCCAAGGCCCTGTTGTCTTTATCGGCAATCACCAGGGATACGCGGATATTATTGCTTATATCGCTGCTATCAGCCCTTCCATGGCCTTTGCTTTTGTAGCAAAGGACGATTTAGAAAGGATCCCACTGTATGGTCCATGGATGAGAAGAATACGGAGCGTTTTTATTAAAAGAAATGATCCCCGGGCTTCTTTAAAGGCTATTGATGAGGGAATCGAGCTGATTGAAAAGGGATTTTCCCTTATGATTTTTCCGGAAGGGACCCGCAGCAAGGGGCCGGAGCCCGGAAGCTTTAAACGGGGAGCTTTCAAGCTGGCTGTAAAGCCGGGCGTTCCTATTATCCCTGTTTCTCTCAATGGAAGCTACAAAATGTACGAAGAAACCGGCGTGATAAAAGGAGCAAGAATCGATGTGCTTGTCCATCCCGCTGTGGAAACAAAGGGACTTTCCAGGAAAGAGGAAAAGGAGCTGTGCCTTGCCGTGGAGAAAACTGTAAAGGACGGTATTTTTAAGCTGCAGGAAATACAGGGTGGAGAGAAGAAGTAAATAAGATGAAAAGGATAAGAAAAACAGGTTCCTCTAAACGTCGATTTAAAGGACCTGTTTTTTATTTGCTAAATAATTAAGATTTCCGCTTTATTCAACAGCCGCCGGTTCCTCTGGCTGAGTTACCGGAGCCTGGGTTGTCGGCTGGGTAGTTGGTTTTGCTGTTGACGGCTTTTTCGTAGTAGCCTTTGTCTGCCTGCTTTCCTTATTCTCTCTGGTGGAAGGAGCTGTCTGCTCCTGGGTCTGGTCTTGTGTCTGTTCCTGAGTTGGAGCGGCTGTATAGCTGTTGTTATAATCCTGGGAAGCCGGTTCTGTAGTCGTATCCATATTATCAGGCAGGCTGTCTTTTTTCTTATCTGATCCGGTCAACGCGAAAATACAGATCAGTATTCCTATAATCACAAGAATAGCGATTACAGCCAAAATGATTTTCGATCCTTTTTTTCCTTTTTTCTTTGGTTTTGCCGATTTTTTCGGAGCGCCTTTTTTCTTTTTCTTCGGACTCTTCGAGGAAAGGGCACTTTCTGAATTTTTTACTACCCGCTGCTGCCCCGGTTTTCTTTTCTGCTGATTGGCGGCTCCGCTTCTCGCTTCCTGCAAAGCCTTCTCCAGCTCTTCCTGACTGTACATCTGGGTATTGGTATTTATTTTCGTCTGCTTTTTCTTCCAATTTCTGTCATCTACCTGATTTTCCTGGGCAATATCTGACATGGGACATCCGCAGTGAGGACAGTATTTCGCAAATTCAGATACATATTCGCCGCATTCAGGACATTTTAAAAGCGCCATAGTAAATCCTCCCTTTGTAGATTTTAAGTCATTATATCAATTTTGGGGATGGAGAGCAAATTTTTATTTTTTGTTTTTTTTATTTTCACTTCTTATTTTATTTAATAACTTAAATTTATTCAATAAACTTAAATATAAAACAAGGAACTTAAATTTTTAGATCAAAATTTGAGTTCCTTGTTTTAGTTTCTTTATTCACTATAGTAAAGCTGTTTTTGACTTTTTGGTTTATCCGGTATACTTAATTTTATATATCCGTCTTCTACCAACGGCATAACATACTTTTGTATTGCATAGGTAACAGAAGAAAGTCCTAAAAATTCACAGATTTCTTTTCTGGTACGAGGCGTTTTACAAAATAGAATTAAATTTTTCATATCTTCATTTTGTATTTCAGGCAAATGCGCCTCGGTTTCAGGCTCTTTATAAAACTTTACAACAAAGCTCCCCCTCATATCTTGAAATTCAGGTTCTTTTAAGCCGTATTCTTTCATCGCTTTACGGATCGTAGGAATTCCTGAATAACGATTTTCTGTTATTCCGAGTACTTCCAACAGTGTCGCTAAAACGGGATTTCTTGTATCCGGCTGTACTTTTCCAAGCTGATCCATTTTAATCCTTCCGTAGATGCCCCCAGGATTTCGTATTTCCATCCGGTCATCAAACATTAAAATCTGAATGGGCATTCCCTCTGTGTGGATGCTGTAGTCACGATGTACCAGCGCGTTAATAACTGCTTCCCGGACCGCTGTCATAGGATAATCCGTCCTGTCTTCTCTTTTTCCATTCTCTGAATTTACGATGGTCATATTTTTCATATTTTTTCTAATGAAAGACAAAGCGGAATCAAGCATTTGTGGGATATTCCCTTCGATCCTTTCATTATCTGAAAATCGTTCTCCGCTCAGACCGGTTTCTCCCATTTCCGTTCCTGGTATCACAACAGCCGTTATGCAGAGCTGTGGAAAATAAGCTTGAGGGTAGGGGCTAAAAGCCATAACAGCGCTTAATGTAACGTTTTCATTTCTTGTAATGCTCATAAGCTCATATATTTGCGCGTCCGATAAAACTGAAAGATTCGGTTTGCCTTTTTTTAATTTTTCCGCATACTCGCTGAGAGCTTCCTGATTCAAGGTTGAAAAAGAAGCCCGTTTTACTTCACGAATATCATCTTGGTATTTTTTCCGATAAGCTTCATAACTGTAAATCTCATAATCGGTCATAGGCTCGTCGCTGTCACCGATTCTTACACAGGATCCTTTTAAGCGGCCTCGACCTTTATAGTAGCAGGGACGCTCTGATAAATCGATGCCCGGTATCTCTGCGGCTACAAAGCTTTTCCCGTCCTTTTCCAGAACTGTAAGTAATGGTCTCACTGCTGGTTCCATTTCAAGACATTGCTCATTTATTTTCTTTTGAAGGTCCTGAGCGTCATAAACCCCAGTTTCTTCATAATGATGTTCCTCATCAATACCAAAAATAATAATGCCGCCTTCGTCCTGATTGGAAAAGCTGGATAACGTATCATATAACCGCTTTGGGCATCCTTGTCCCGCTTTTTTTAATTCTAAAATTTGACTTTCGCATTTTAGTTTTTGAATTTCATTTAACTTATTGATAAATTCTTCATTTGTCATTTAAGTTATCTCCTTTATTATTTTAGATTTTACCACTTAACTTAAATTTATTCAAGAAACTTAAATATAAAACAAGGAACTTAAATTTTTTGTAACAAAATTTGAGTTCCTTGTTCTTACTGCTCTATTCCAGATCATATATTTTTTCTGCCAATTTTGCAGAAAAAATATATGAATTCAAGGGATTCCGGTTCTGCTTTAGGTAAAATACCTGGATTTATTCCAATATATCCAAAACCGGCCGCTGCAGCCCTGATTTTTTTATATTTTTTCCTTCATTAAAACTAAAAAAATATACTTTGAAAAAGAAGAAGCTGCAGGCATATCCTTTATAACTTAATATCCAAGACCAAAATTGTCTTTTACGCGCTTCATAGTCTTTTCCGCAATAACGCCTGCCCGTTCGGCTCCATCCTTTAAGACGCGGATCAATTCATCCGATTCCCGAATTTCATTGAACCTCTCTTTAATCGGCGCGAGAGCGTCTACTGTGACTTCCACCAGTTCTTTCTTAAAATCACCGTAGCCGCAGCCTTCATATTTTTTCTCAATATCCGCAATCTCCATGCCGGAGAATACGCTGTAGATGTTAATAAGATTGCTGACACCCGGCTTGTTTTCAGGATCAAAGCGGATGCTTCCTTCTGAATCAGTTGTTGCCCGCATGATGGATTTCTTAATCTTATTTGGTTCATCCAGAAGGGAAATGCGGCTGTGAATATTTTCCGCGCTCTTGCTCATTTTCTTTGTCGGGTCATCCAGAGCCATGATACGGGCTCCGGCTTTCAGAAAACGTCCGTCCGGCACTACGAATGTCTTTTTATACTTATTATTAATTCGAATAGCAATATCTCTGCACAGCTCAATATGCTGCTTCTGATCGTTTCCAACAGGTACAATATCCGCGTCATAAAGCAGAATATCCGCTGCCATCAGAATCGGATAAGTAAACAGTCCGGTAGGAGCGGATTCTTTACCTTTGCTCTTATCTTTGAATTGAGTCATTCTGGACAGCTCGCCTGTATAGGAATTGCAGGTTAAAATCCAGGAAAGCTCCGCGTGGCCCGAAACATCCGACTGCACAAAGATAATAGACTTTGAAGGATCGATGCCTACTGCCATATAGAGGGCCGCGACATCCAGCGTGTGCTTTCTCAGTTCCTTTGGATCCTGAGGAACTGTAATAGAATGCATATCTACGATACAATAGATACATTCATTTTCATCCTGAAGCTCTACAAACTGTTTTAACGCTCCCATATAATTTCCAATATGGATATTTCCTGTAGGCTGCACGCCCGAAAAAACTCTTTTCATTTGCTTGTTCTCCTCCTAGCACTGCGCTTCCTGCCTGAAACGCTCTTTTATATTTTTTTCCGCACGGGAAATCGTCATCTGAGAAACACCCAGCCGTTTGGCAATTTCCGCCTGAGACCGGTTTTCCACAAAGCGCTCTCTGAAAATAAACCGGTTCGTATCGCTCAGTTCATTCAGCACTTTTTCAATCATTTCCCTGTATTCCAGCCGATCAAATCCTGTTTCTTCCATAGCCGCGTATTTTTCCAGGGCCGGGGCGTCCCCATCCTCTCCCGCTTCATCAAAAGTCTGATTGAGAGAAAACGCATTATAAGCCATGCCGCTTTCCATAGCCTGGATCACTTCCTCCTCGGAACATCCGGCATGCTGAGCCAGCTCCGGCACAGTAGGGTTCCTCTGCAGAAGGTTTGCCAGCTCTTCTTTCGAAGCCTGAAGCTTTCCTGATAATTCCTTCAGTCTGCGGGGAACCTTTACACTCCACTCTTTATCCCGGAAATACTTCTTGATTTCTCCAATAATAGTAGGTGTAGCAAAACTGGAAAACTCATACCCCTTGGAAGGATCGTACCGCTCTACAGCAGAAATCAGAGCCATGGCTCCTACCTGGTAAAGGTCATCATATTCCACGCCTTTATTCAGATATTTTCTGATCAAAATATCTACCATGTACAGATAAGACTCTACGATTTCATTTCGGACAGAAACATCGCCTGTCTTTTTATACCGGTCGAACAATTCCTGTTTCAGCATTTACGTTTCACCATTCTGATGCGATTATTCTCGCCTTCTTCTCTAAGAATTTCCACTTCATCCATCAGAGATTTTATGACATAAATACCCAGATTTCCCTCATTTGGACAGTCGATGCATGGTTTCTTATACTTCTCCAGACTGTGTACGCGGGAAGTATCTGAAATCAAAACCGTAATCTGATCCGGCTCGATCCTGCATTCCACATTATAAAACTCACTGAATCCGTCAAAACCATGGCAAGTAATGATTTTACAAGCTTCACCAACCGCAATTTCAATGTCTTCTATGGCTTCTATATTAAAATTTGCCGCCCCGGCCGCGGAACCGACAGCAAGCTTTGCTGTCTTTACATACTCCGGCTTGCCAGGTATTGAGAATTTTAACAAATCACCCATTTAAAATCTCCTATTCTGTTTTCATTTCAATCTGGCCACTGTCGCTTTCGGGTTCTTTCTTCTTTTTAGAAGCGGGATTTTTTTCCATATTATCTTCTTTAATAACCTTTGCAAGGGCGATAATATCTGTACCTTCTTCCACCTTCATGATCTTGACGCCCTGGGTCGCTCTTCCCAGTACTGATACATCCTTGGCCTCAATACGGATAATAATGCCTTCTGAATTGATCAGCAGCACTTCGTCATCTTCATCAACAACGGTAGCGCCTACCAGCTCTCCGGTCTTCTTGAATTTTGCCTTATCATAGGTCAAAAGGCCCTTTCCGCCTCTTACCTGAATCTTGTACTCCTTGACAGGAGTCCGTTTTCCATAGCCCTTGGTTGTAACAACCATCAGTTCCTGACCTGGCTGCACCAGTTCCATGGAAACAACTTCGTCATCGCCTTCCAGCTTGATCGCGCGCACGCCGCCCGCAATTCGTCCCATTGGCCGCACATCGTTTTCTGAGAAGCAGATGCACTTGCCATGCTTTGTAACGATAATCACGTTATCTGTTCCTGAAGTCTCTTTGATGTCCACCAACTGGTCGTCTTCTTTAAGATTGATGGCAATAAGGCCTGTCTTTCTTGTAGTATTGAAGTTAGACAAAGCGGTCTTTTTAATGGTTCCGTTCTTTGTAACGGCCATCAGATATTTATCCTCTGAGAAATCCGGAATCGGAATTACGGCTGTGATCCGTTCCCTCTGCATCAGATTCAGGAAGTTGACAGCAGGGGTTCCCTTAGCGGTCCTTGTCGCTTCCGGAATCTCATAAGCCTTGATCCTGTGCGCTTTTCCAGTATTGGTAAAGAACATGAGATAATCGTGAGTTGAGGTCATAATCAGGTTCTTCACAAAGTCGTTTTCTCTGGTTGTCAGTCCTGTGATGCCTTTGCCGCCGCGCTTTTGTGTCTTATAAGTGTCGGCCGGTATCCTCTTTAAATATCCCAGATGAGTCAGGGTAACAGCTACCTGTTTTTCCTGAATCATATCTTCTTCATCGATTTCTTTAGCGTCTGCTACGATCGAGGTTCTTCTTTCATCGTTATATTTTTCTTTTACTTCGAGAAGCTCATCCCGAATGACGCCCATCATCTTGTCCTCATCCGCCAGCAGTTCTTTATAATAGGCTATTCTTTTCTGCAGCTCGGCGTATTCGTTTTCAATTTTTTCACGTTCCAGTCCCTGCAGGCGGGCAAGACGCATGTCTAAAATGGCCTGAGCCTGAATCTCGGAAAGGCCGAAGGTCTCCATCAGCTTTTCTTTCGCGTCGTTGTAGCTGGAACGGATGATGCGAATGATCTCATCGATATTGTCAAGAGCGATGCGCAGACCTTCTAAGATATGCGCTCTGGCTTCGGCTTTTTTCAGATCATATTTTGTTCTTCTTGTAACAACATCAAACTGGTGTTTCAGGTATTCTTCCAGAATTTCATATAAGGTCAACAGCTTTGGCTGTCCGTTCACCAGCGCTATCATGATCATACTGTAGCTTTCCTGCAGCTGAGTATGCTTAAACAGTCTGTTTAAGATAATCCTTGGGTTCGCGTCTTTTTTCAGCTCGATGACAATACGCATACCGCCCCGGCTGGAGGATTCATCCCGAATGTCGGAAATTCCGTCGACCCGCTTATCCTTTACAAGCTCGGCGATTTTTTCAATCAGCCTTGCCTTATTTACCTGATAAGGAATCTCTGTTACAACAATCTGAGATCTTCCTCTTGTTGTTTCTTCGATCTCTGTTTTGGAACGTACAATAACCTTTCCCTGTCCGGTCTTATAGGCGTTCCTGATGTTGTTTTTGCCCATGATCATGGCGCCGGTAGGGAAGTCCGGTCCTTTTACGATCTTGATAAGATCATCGATGGTACAATCCTTATCTTCAATCATTTTTACGGCAGCATCGATTACCTCGCCCAGATTGTGGGGAGGAATGGAGGTTGCCATACCGACCGCGATTCCGTTGCTTCCGTTGACAAGAAGGTTTGGAATTCTGGAAGGAAGTACCACCGGTTCCTTTTCTTCCTCGTCAAAGTTAGGCATGAAATCCACGGTTTCTTTTTCAATATCCCGCAGCATCTGCAGAGCAAAAGGCGTCATTCTCGCTTCTGTGTAACGCATTGCCGCGGCGCCGTGTCCGTCTACAGAACCAAAGTTTCCGTGTCCGTCTACCAGCATATATCTGGTGGAGAAGGGCTGTGCCAGTCTTACCATGGCATCGTAAATAGAGCTGTCACCGTGCGGGTGATATTTACCCATTACTTCGCCGACAATACGGGCTGACTTTTTATACGGCTTGTCCGGAGTTACTCCAAGACCGCTCATTCCGTAAAGGATTCTTCTGTGTACCGGTTTAAGTCCGTCCCGCACATCAGGAAGGGCTCTTCCTACGATTACACTCATGGCATAGTCGATATAGGAGTCCTTCATTTCCTTGTATATTTCATGCTGGATCATTCTCTGATCTTCAATTAAATTGGCCACGTTTTACCCCCTTTAAATATCCAATGTCGCATAAGTCGCGTTATCTTCAATGAACTTTCTCCGCGGAGGAACCTTGTCCCCCATCAGGGTAGTAAAGATTTCATCGGCAGCAGCCACATCATCCAGTGTGATCTGAATCAGGGTCCTGCTTTCAAAGTTCATAGTGGTTTCCCACAGCTGATTTTCATCCATTTCACCGAGACCTTTGTATCTCTGAATCTCCGCCTTTCCAGGCTTGTCAGCAAGAGAAGCCAGCAGCTTTTCCTGCTCCACATCGGAATAGGTATAGTGGACTTCCTTTCCTTTTTTCACCTGGAACAAAGGAGGCTGAGCCGCATAAACATAACCGCCTTCAATGAGCGGAGTCATATAACGGTAGAAGAAGGTCAAAAGCAGCGTCCGGATATGCGCGCCGTCCACGTCCGCGTCGGTCATGATAATAATCTTGTGATATCTCAGCTTTTCAATATTAAAATCATTTCCGATTCCGCAGCCAAAGGCTGTAATCATATTTTTAATCTCATCGGAATTTAAAATTCTATCAAGTCTCGCTTTTTCTACATTGAGGATCTTACCTCTAAGAGGCAGGATCGCCTGTCTCTTCCGGTCCCGCCCATTGATAGCGGTGCCGCCGGCGGAATCTCCCTCTACCAGAAAGATTTCCGAAATAGAAGGATCTTTCTCGGAACAGTCGGCAAGCTTTCCAGGAAGAGAGGTTCCATCCAGAACGCCTTTTCTCCTTGTCAGCTCTCTGGCTTTTCTCGCGGCTTCCCTGGCGCGGGCAGCCCGCAGGCACTTATCAAGAATAATCTTTGCCTGAGCCGGATTTTCTTCTAAGAACGCGGTAAGATTTTCATTGGTGGAGGTTTCCACAAATCCGCGCATCTCACTGTTACCCAGTTTTGTCTTAGTCTGCCCCTCGAACTGAGGCTCCGTCAGTTTTACAGAAATAATGGCAGTCAGACCTTCTCTTACATCTTCGCCGGAAAGGGCGTCCTCATTTTCTTTAAGGAACTTATTTTTCCTTGCGTAATCATTGATAATCCTTGTCAGGGCAGTCTTAAATCCCACCATGTGAGTACCGCCCTCTGTAGTATTGATGTTGTTGGCATAGGAAAGAGTCAGCTCATTATAGCTGTCTGTGTACTGCATGGCGATTTCTACTTCCATGCCTTTCTTCTGCACTTCAAAATATATAATATCCTGGTGAATCGGTTCTTTGTTCTTATTCTGATGTACCACAAACTCACGGATCCCGCCTTCGTAGTGGAAAACCTCTTCTTTTTTCTTGCCTTCCCGCTCATCCTTCAGCGTAATCTTAATGCCCTTGTTCAGGAAAGCCATTTCTCTTAATCGATATTCCAGGGTTCCGTAATCAAATTCTGTTTCATCGAAAATTTCAGGGTCGGGCCAAAAGGTGGTCTTGGATCCTGTTTTTCTCGCGTTTCCGATTTCAATAAGAGGGGAGGTCGTCTTTCCTCTCTCATAAGTCTGTTTGTATTTTTTTCCGTTTCTGCGTATTTCAACCTCCATATGGGTGGAAAGGGCATTTACTACCGACGCGCCTACGCCATGGAGTCCTCCGGAAACCTTATATCCGCCGCCGCCGAATTTACCTCCCGCGTGAAGTACCGTATGAATCACTTCCACAGCCGGAATACCCAGCTTTGGATGATTATCTACCGGCATTCCGCGGCCGTCATCCTCTACCATAATGGAATTATCTTTCTGTATCGTAACATTTATGGTACTGCAATATCCGGCCAGAGCTTCGTCCACGCTATTGTCTACAATTTCGTAAACCAGGTGGTGAAGACCTCTCGGCCCGGTGCTGCCTATATACATTCCCGGCCGTTTACGAACCGGCTCTAATCCTTCAAGCACTTGGATCTGTTCCGCATTATACTGCTGCTTAACATCTGCGCTCATGAATCGCTTCACCTCTTTATCTTTCTTTTTGGAGTAAACCCATAGATATAACATTATACACCAAAAACGCGCTTTTTACAAGTTAAAGCGCGTTTTGGTTATTTTTCATTCTTTTGTCTTTTTTATAAGTTTTACGGGTAATTTTGAGCCTTTTAGCTATATTTTATTTTTCTACATTTTTTCTTCCTGGTAAATAATATCACCCTTTTCAATGTGAAAGGATCTTATATTTCCCAGGCATTGCTCCACTTCCTTTGAAAGCTCTGTCGTTGTAATGAAGGTCTGTATATCTGACAGGGAGTTAATCAGATAATTCTGCCGCTGCTGATCCAGCTCAGACAAAACATCGTCTAATAACAATATAGGACTTTCCCCAGTCTCTTCTTGAATCAGCTTTATTTCTGAAAGCTTCAGAGAAAGGGCGGCGGTCCTCTGCTGTCCCTGTGAACCGAAGCTTCGAATATCGATTCCATTTGCTGAGAGCTTTAAATCATCTTTATGCGGCCCCCGGCCGGTAGTTCTTTTTTTAAGATCCGACTGCCTGTTCTTTTTCATTGCTTCATAAAAAGCATCCCGCAGATTTTCGCAGGGGCGGATACTTGGCTCGTAAACCACCTGAAGTTTTTCTTTATGATTGGTGATTTCCCCATGAATTTCCTGACTGATAGCGTTTACTTTTTTTACAAAAGCATCCCGCTGAGCAATGATTCTGCTTCCATACTCAGACAGCTTACTGTCCCAGATATCCAAAATGGTTTCATCGATCTGAAATTCTTTCAGATAAGCGTTTCTCTGCATAAGTGTCTTTCTGTACTGATTCAGGCTGCTGTAATAGGAAGGGCGTATCTGGCATAGCTCCCGGTCCATAAATTTCCGCCGTTTTTCCGGCTCATCCTTTACGATCCGCAGATCCTCCGGTGAAAACACCACCATGTAGATATGCTCCAGCAGCTGAGATAATTTTTTAGCTTTTACTCCGTCTATCTTGATGCCTTTTTTTCCTTCCCGGTTTACCGCAATTTCTACCACCAGCTCTTCTTCCCTGAAGGCGGTAACCTTTATCCGGAAAAAATCCGTTCCAAAACGGATCATATCCCGATCTTTAACCGTTCGAAAGGATTTTCCCATGGATGTAATGTACAGACTTTCCAAAAGATTTGTCTTACCCTGCGCGTTGGGACCCAGGAAAAGATTTACTTTTTCATTAAATTTAACAGAAAGACTTTCATAATTCCGAAAGTCTTTCAGCTGGATTTCTTTGATATACATGATTAGTAACTGGATGTGATCCTTACAGGGAGGATCAGATACTCAAAGCGGCTTCCTTCCATTGGCTTTACAAGGCACGGAGTTGTACTTGTATTAAATTCCATCACGACCTGTTCGTCATCGACTGCTTTTAATACATCAATAACGTATTTTGAATTAAATCCGATTTCCAGGTCTTCTCCCGTTTTCTCCATGATAATCTCTTCTTTTACGTTTCCTTCTTCCGATTTTGAGGTAATCGTAAGCAGATTATTCTTCATGGTCAGTTTAATGAGATTGTTCTTTCCTTCCTTTGCCAGAAGGGACGCGCGCTCGATGCTTTCCAGAAGAACGGCTCTTCCGATCTGAACCTTTGTCTGGCTGGACGCGGGAATAATATCTTTATATTTTATAAATTCTCCTTCCAGCAGGCGGATTATAATTTTTGTATTTTCAACAAGGATAACCGCTTTCTTATCGCTTACAAGGATCTTAATGTCGCCTTCATCCTCAGTTTCCGATACGATCTTGTTTACCTCATTTAGAATCTTTGCCGCAATAACAATGTTAATGCTTCTGGCATTTTTCATCGGCTCTCTCGCGACTGCCATACGAAAACCGTCAAGCGCCGCCATGTTTACAGAATCCGGCTCAATTTCCACAAGGACGCCTACAATAATGCCTTTCGATTCGTCGATGCTGGCCGCAAAGGACGTTTTGCGAATCATATCTTTGAAAATTTCCTTATCAAAGGAAAGTGTCTCGGATTCCTCTTCCAGCTCGCTGATATTTGGAAATTCGTCGGCGGCAAGACCTACGATGGTAAATTCAGAAGAGATGGTTTTGATCAGTACGGTATTATTTTCTTTTTCTTCAATCAGAATATCTTCATTAGGCAGCTTTCTTATAATATCGCTGAACAGCTTTGAAAGAACAACAACAGATCCTTCCTCTTCTACATTGACATCGATTTTCTTTTCAATGCTAAGATCCAGATCCGAAGCTGATAAAGTCAAAGTTCCGTCCGCCGAAGCTTTAAGAAGGATCCCCTTTAAAATTGGAATGGTCGTTCTTGAAGTTACTGCTTTGGAAACGGTATTTAACGCTTTTGATAGGGTTTGCTGACTGCAAGTAAATTTCATGTGATTACCTCCGGTTTTTTAAGGTGAAACAGTTCTTTTTTTTATATTATTTTTTAGTAATAGTAGTAGTAGGGGCTGTGGAAACTGTTGATAACTTCTAAGGCCCTTTATTTTTGAACAAAAATAATTCTTTAAAATTTGTTCATAACTTGTTTTTTTTGTTCACTTGCGCTGTGAATTGATTTTTATAATGGATTTATTTTCCACTTATTTCATTTCTCAGGTGCTCGACAACTTCCGCTGTATCCTGATTAGTTTTTATTTCTGAAGATATTTTATCAATAGCGTGAAGCACAGTCGTGTGGTCTCTTCCTCCAAAGGCTTCACCGATTTTAGGAAGAGAAATTTCCATCATATCGCGGCACAGGTACATGGCGATCTGCCTTGGAAACGCAAGATTTCTGGTACGCTTAGCGGATTCCATATCAGCCTGCTTGATATTAAAATGCTTGCATACGGTTTTCTTGATGGATTCGCAGGTGATATTAAAATCGTTGGCGGATACGATATCCTTCAGTACATTTCTAGCGAATTTTACAGTGATTTTTTCCTTCATAATAGCTGAAAAGCTGGTTATTCTGGTAAAGGCGCCTTCCAGCTCCCGGATATTAAATTTTATTTTTTCTGCAATCAGACTGATTACTTCAAACAGATCGTCATCCAGCTCCAGATTTTCCAGCTCCGCCTTTTTTCTCAGAATGGCTACTCTCGTTTCATAGTCAGGAGGCTGAATATCGGCGATCATATTCCACTGGAATCTGGAAGTAAGCCTGTCCTCCAATTTGGTAAGCTTGTTTGGAGCGCGGTCACTGGAAATGATGATCTGCTTGTTCAGATCATAGAGGGAATTAAAGGTATGGAAGAATTCTTCCTGGGTCGCTTCTTTTCCTTCGATGAACTGAATATCATCGATCAGCAGCACGTCTACATTGCGGTACTTGTTTTTAAATGCCCGCATTCTTGTCTTTTTATTATCCTCCAGTGACTTGATCAGTTCATTCGTAAACATCTCAGAAGAGACATACAGCACTTTCTTTTCAGGATAATTTTCCAGTATGTAGTGTCCGATGGCGTGCATCAGGTGTGTCTTTCCAAGGCCGGATCCTCCGTAAAGAAACAGGGGGTTATAGGCCAGAGAAGGAGCGTCGGCTACGGCCAGGGCGGCTGCGTAGGCGTATTTGTTGTTATTACCCACGACAAAGTTTTCAAAGCTGTATCTTGGATTAAAGTAATATTCATCCTTTAAAATCTGCTTTGGATTTTCTTTTATCTTTTTTTCCTCTTCGATCTGCTGCAGTTCTTCTTCATCCGGCTTCATCTGAACGACGACTTTATAAGGCTCACCTAAAACAGTCTCCGCTTTCTGATTCAGATTCTCGATGTATCTTGTACTGAGAACTTCGCATACGAATTCTTCCGGTGATTCCAGATAGAAAATTTTAAGCTCTTCATTTATTTCCTTTGGGACCAGAGGGGCAAACCATGTTCGATAACTGGTGCCGGTCAGTTCAAGCTCGAAAATACGGAGCATTTCTTCCCAAATTTTATTAATGTCTTTCATAAATTTTTTTCCTTAATCATTTGCTCCTTTATTTTTGTGATAGGATTATCATAACAAAAAAGTTATCCACAGGCAAATGTAAAATAATTTTTGTTGCAAAAATAAAGTTTTGAGAAGTTATCCACTACCTGTGGACAAAATTGTGCAAAGTTTTCACACCCATAACTAGATATTGATTTTTGGTGTCAAAAGGAGGAAGAATCCGTACAAAAACAGCGATAAATCATTTGACACAAAAGCTTCTCAAAGGTATAATAGTAAGGCATATGTACAAGGTTTATTCCTTTATTTCACATATTGTAATAATTATGATAGTTAGGAGGTGTTTTGGATATGAAAATGACTTATCAGCCTAAGACAAGACAGAGAAAAAAAGAACATGGCTTCAGAAAAAGAATGAGGACTAAGAACGGTAGAAATGTTTTAAAGAGAAGAAGAGCAAGAGGAAGAAAAGTGTTATCCGCATAGAGACCGCTGGCAGTGGTCTTTTTTTCGCGTAACATGAGAGAAAAGAAGCTATGCTAAAAAAAGAAATTTTGAGGAGAAACAGCGATTTTTCTTCCATCTATAAAAAGGGAAAGTCTGTGGGAGATCGTTTTGTCGTTGTGTTCAGCATGAAAAATAATCTCCCTTATAACAGAATCGCTTTTTTAGCAAGCAAAAAAGTAGGAAACAGCGTAACGAGAAATAGAGCCAGACGGCTTATGAAGGAAAGTTACAGACAGATCAATGAAAAACTTGCTGTCGGTTACGACATTATTTTTATAGCAAGACATACAATTACGAATTCGAAATGTGCGGATGTGAAAAAATCGATTGAAGCCGCAGCCAGGAAAGCAGGTATTTTGAAAAAATAAGAAGGTGATGAGTTGAGAAGGGTGTTAATCTTCCTTATCCGGGGATATCAAAAATTTATATCTCCTTTATTCCCACCTACTTGCAGATTTTACCCTACATGTTCCACCTATTTTATTCAGGCGTTGGAAAAGTATGGATTTTTCAAAGGAAGTTATCTTGGAATCAAAAGGATTTTAAAGTGTCATCCCTTTCATCCGGGAGGCTATGACCCTTTAAAATAGTGGAGGAAATGAATGTACACAATATTAGGAGTAATAGCAAAACCTCTTGGCTGGTTACTTAGTTTGTTATATGGATTCATTGACAATTACGGCATAACGATTATTGTATTTACAATCATCGTAAAACTTTGCCTTTATCCATTATATATAAAGCAGACCAAATCTATGGCCAGAATGTCAGAGGTCCAGCCTAAAATGGCAGCTCTGCAGAGAAAATACGCAAACGACAAGGAAACCTTGAATATTAAGATGGCCGAGCTTTACAAGGAAGAAAAGTTTAACCCAATGGGCGGCTGTCTTCCTATGGTGATACAGATGCCGATTATTATGGCTCTGTTTGCTTTACTTAGAAAACCTATGGCTTATATGAGCGATGACAGCATGCTCTTTGCGGTGCATGAAAGATTCCTCTGGATCATGGACTTGAGTCAGCCGGATAAGTGGATCCTTCCAATCCTGGCAGGTATTGCCACATTTATCGCGTTTTCGCTGAATCAGCAGCAGACAGATGACTCGGGCGCGGCAGCTCAGATGAACGGGATGATGAAGATGATGAAATATGTTTTCCCGATCATGATCGTATGGATGGGAAGATCTTTCCCTTCCGGACTTGCTGTTTACTGGGCGCTCAGCCAGATCATGCAGATTTTCTTTAATCTTCATCTGAAATCAGTCAGAAACAAATTAAAAGAAGAAGCAAAGAATAAAAAGAAGAGATAAAAAGTCCTTTCGTTCGTATAATGGAGGAGATTTAATATGGATTTTTCAGAAAAATGGGGTACTGATGTTGAGGAAGCAGTCAAACTTGCCCTGATTGATTTAAAGCTTGAAAGAGACCAAGTAGAAGTAACAGTTTTGGAAGAGCCTTCAAAAGGATTTTTCGGAATCGGCTCAAAGCTGGCAAAGGTAAGAGTTGAACCGAAGAAAAAGGAAGAAGAAAAGCCGGAACCAAAACGTGAACCTGAAATCAGGGAAGCTGCGCCGGAACAGAAAAAATCAGAAGTAAGAAATACAGATAAAAAAAGACGGGATAAAAAGAAAAAAGAAAAGAGAAGACCGATTATTCCAAAGGAACCGGAAGAAAATCTGGTAGAGGTAGAGAATCATCCGGCTATTGATTTTCTAAAAGAGACTACGGAAAAAATGGGACTGAATCTGGAAATCACCGCAAAGACAAGTGAAAACAGCGTTTATGTAGATATAAGAGGAAAAGATTCCGGAACAGTCATTGGAAAGCGGGGACAGACTCTCGACGCGATCCAGTATCTTACCAGCCTTGTTGTAAATAAAGACAATGAAAAATATATCCGCGTTGTCGTTGACGCGGAAAATTACAGAGCAAAGAGAGAAAAAACTCTGGAACAGCTGGCTAACCGCCTTGCTGATAAAGTGGTAAGAACAAAGAGAAGCGTAAGGCTGGAGCCGATGAATCCTTATGAAAGAAAGGTTATTCACGCTACGCTGCAGAGCAACCCGAATGTTACTACAAAGAGTGAAGGTGAAGAACCTTACAGAAGGGTTATCATTGAACTTGTAAAGTAAAAATGTAAACGACAAAATCGAAAAATCAGCCCGCATATCTTTGCGGGCATTTTTTCTTGATGGATTTTATTGGACTGTGAAAGGAAAAGGAAGATGGAAGATACCATTGCCGCAATTGCGACTGCGTATGGAGAAGGAGGGATCGGCATTATCCGCGTCAGCGGGCCTGAGACCCTTTATATTCTGAAACAGGTTTTTAAGGGAACCATTGAAAACAGAAGGATGTCCTATGGACATATTGTGAATCCACAGGACGGATCGGTAATAGACGAAGTGCTTTCCGTATACATGAAAGCGCCTCATACCTATACGAAAGAAGATGTCGCGGAAATCAATTGCCATGGAAGCTCCGTTTCCCTTCGAAAAACTCTGGAAGCAGTTCTTCGCTGCGGCGCCCGGCTCGCGGAGCCTGGAGAATTTACAAAGAGGGCCTTTTTAAACGGCCGTCTGGACCTTTCCCAGGCAGAGGCAGTCATCGATCTGATCAAAGCCAAAACCGATAAAAGCTTTGATGTGGCTTTAGAACAGCTGAGCGGCGGGCTTTCGGAGGAAATAAAAAAGATCCGAAGCCAGCTGATGGATCTTCTTGTAAATGTAACGGTGAACATCGATTATCCGGATGAGGATATTGAAGAGCTTACTTATGAAAAAATGGAAAAAGAAATATCGTATATAGGCGATATGATTGAAAAACTCCTATTAACAGCCGATTCAGGAAAGCTTATAAGAGAAGGCCTGAGGGTAGCCATTATAGGGAAACCTAATGTAGGAAAGTCTTCCCTCATGAATGAATTGCTGAAAGAAACAAGGGCTATTGTAACAGAAATTCCGGGAACGACAAGAGACACCATCGAAGAAGTGGTCAGCATAAAAAATATACCGGTACGATTGACTGATACAGCCGGGATTCGGGAAACAGACGATAAAATTGAAAAAATCGGAATTGAAAAAAGTAAAAAATCCTTTAATGAAGCGGATTTAATTATTTTCGTCATGGACAGCAGTCGGGAAATTTCTCAGGAAGACCGGGAAATCATGGAATATATCGGAAGCAGAAAAGCCATTGTTCTCATAAATAAGATCGATCTGAGAAAAAGCTGGGGAAAAGAAGAAATTGAAAAAATCCTTCCAAATGCGTCGATTTTGGAAACTTCCATTTTGCAAAGGGAAGGAGTCGATAAAATCGAAGAAGAAATTCTGAATCTAGTTTACAGCGGAAATGTAAAGCAGAATGAAAGTCTTCTGGTTACCAACGTACGGCATAAAGAGCTTTTGGAACAGGCCTTTTCTTCTATGAAAGACGCTCTTAATATGACTTGTGGAAGAGAAGCTATGGATTTTATTGAGGTAGATCTGAAAAACGCTTATGATTCTTTGGGAGCGATTACAGGTGAAACTGTTTCGGATGACATTATAAATGAGGTATTTTCAAGATTTTGTCTTGGAAAATAGAGGTTATAAAAAGATGGCAAATTTTTTAATGGGTGAATACGATGTAATCGTTGTAGGCGCCGGACACGCGGGCTGTGAAGCAGCTTTGGCCAGCGCCCGTATGGGAAAGAAAACTCTGATTCTTTCCATCAATCTGGAAGCGGTAGCCATGATGGCCTGCAATCCGTCTATAGGCGGCACTGGAAAAGGGCATCTTGTCCGGGAAATCGACGCTCTTGGCGGAGAAATGGGGATCAATATTGATAAAACCTTTATCCAGAGCAAGATGCTGAATACGGCTAAGGGACCGGCGGTTCATTCCCTTCGGGCGCAGGCGGACAAAAACCGATATCATGAGGAAATGAAACGGACCTTGGAATTGCAGGAAAATCTGGATCTGAAGCAGGGAGAAGTGGTAGATCTTATTATAGAAAACGGAAAAGCCCGCGGCGTAGTGCTGAAAACCAATTCGGTATATCGGGCAAAAGCAGTGATTCTCGCGACAGGTACTTTCCTGAGAGGAAAGATATTCATAGGGGAAAGCGCTTTTGACAGCGGACCAAACGGTCTGGCTCCTTCTATGGAACTGGGAGAAAAGCTGAAGCAATACGGGCTTCCTATGCGCAGGTTTAAAACAGGGACCCCAGCAAGGGCTCTGGGAAAAAGCCTGGATTATTCTAAAATGACTCAGCAGCTGGGGGATGAGAAAATTGTGCCCTTTTCCTTTATGAATGACGGCCTTGAAAAGGAACAGATATCCTGCTGGTTGACTTACACAAATGAAGATACCCATACCGTTATAAGAGAAAACTTTCATCGGTCCGCGCTGTTCGGCGGGCAGATCGAAGGAGTAGGACCCCGGTATTGTCCTTCCATTGAAGACAAGGTAAATCGCTTTGCCGATAAAAAGAGGCACCAGCTTTTTATTGAGCCGGAGGGTCTTACGACAGATGAGATGTATATACAGGGAATGTCTTCCAGCCTTCCAGAAGATGTCCAGGAGGAATTTTATAAAACTATACCAGGACTTGAACATCTGGAAATTGTAAGACCGGCTTACGCAATTGAATATGATTGTATCGATCCGCTGGATTTGAAATTGAATCTGGAAAACAGGCAGATTGAAAATCTGTTTTGTGCGGGACAATTTAATGGAAGCTCCGGTTATGAGGAAGCTGCCGCGCAGGGTCTGATGGCCGGAATTAACGCAGTGTTAAAAATTGACAGTAAAAATCCTTTTATTCTCAAGAGAAACGAAGCTTATATTGGCGTTCTCATCGACGATCTAGTGACAAAAGGTACTAATGAACCTTACAGAATTATGACCAGCAGAGCGGAATATAGGCTGGTTCTCAGGCAGGACAACGCGGATCTGCGTTTGACAGAGCGGTCTTACGCTCTGGGACTTGCCTCAGAAGAGCGATACAGGAGATTTATAGAAAAAAAGGAAATCGTTGAAAAAGAAAAAAAGCGGCTCGAAAAGAAAATGATCGATCCGGAAGTGATCAATGATTATCTTATAGAAAAGGGCAGTACTCCAGTAGAAAGCAAAATATCTATAATAGAGCTTATGAAGCGCCCTCAGGTAAAATATGAGGATTTGGCCTTCGCGGATCCAGAGCGTCCCGCGCTTTCAGATCATGCACGGGCTCAGCTGGAGGTTCAGATCAAATATGAAGGATATATTACAAAGCAGGAGCAGCAGATCAAAAGATTTAAAAGGCTGGAGGATAAAAAGCTGGATGAAAACTTTGATTATCAGCAGGTGGAGGGACTTCGTCTGGAAGCCCGTCAAAAGCTGAATCAGTTCCGCCCTTTATCTTTAGGACAGGCCAGCCGTATATCAGGAGTTTCTCCTGCGGATATTAATGTGCTTTTAATACATCTTGAAAAAATGAGAAGAAAGAAAAACTAACAGAGTGGGAGCAAAGCCATGAAAAAATTAGAAATTGCTCTTGAAGAGCTGAATCTTCCCCGGCAAGAAAAAACTTTGGAAAAGTTTGAGGCCTACATGGAGGGTGTTTTAAAATGGAATAAAATGGTAAATTTAACCTCGATAACAGATCCGAAAGAATTCATTGAAAAGCACTATATCGATTCTCTCCTGTCAGCTTCCTGCGGGGAATTCAAAGCTGCCCGGCGGATTATCGATGTGGGAACAGGCGGAGGGTTTCCCGGAATTCCTCTGGCTTTGGTGGCTCCTGATAAAGAATTTGTTCTGATGGATTCTCTGGCAAAGAGAATTCGTATCATCCGGGAGCTTTGCCAGGAAATCGGAATTGAAAATGTAACCGCGGTTCACGCAAGGGCCGAGGAGCTGGCTAAAAATAAACAGCATAGAGAAGGATATGATCTCTGTGTTTCAAGAGCTGTCGCGAATCTTTCTACCCTGTCAGAATATTGTCTTCCTTTCATAAAGAGGGGAGGATGGTTCCTGGCGTATAAAGGTCCTGATACGGACAAGGAAAAAATGGAGGCTCTCCGAGCGATCCGCATATTGGGCGGAGAAATAAGGCGGGAAGAAAAAGTTCCTTTGGAAAATTTTGGACTGGATCACAAAATTATTTTTATAGAAAAAATTGGAAATACACCTTCGAAATATCCGAGAAAAGCGGGAACTCCATCGAAAGACCCTCTAAAATAGCGATTTTAGGGGGTTTTTGTCGAAGAGAAACTCTTTCCATTCATAAAAACTCCTGTTACTATAATTTTAGGACAAGGAGGAATGGAAAATGTTGATCAAAAATGTAACAGATGTATCGATTGATATGATTCGCGCTAATCCGGACCAGCCAAGAAAAAGTTTTGGAGAAGAAGAACTTTTCGAATTAAGAGACTCTATAAAAGAATACGGTGTTATACAACCGATTATTTTAAAAAGAAAACCAGACAATACTTACATATTGATTGCCGGAGAACGCCGGCTTAGAGCGGCCGCTATGGCAGGCCTTACAAAGATACCGGCCATTATAAGAGAAGCGGATAATAAAGACGCGGCTATTATCGCTCTCATTGAAAACGTACAGAGAGAAAATTTAGGATATATGGAAGAGGCACAGGCTTATGACCGCCTTATGAAAGAATTCGGTTTGACTCAGGGAGAACTGGCGCAGCGGGTAGGAAAAAAACAGTCTACCATTTCTAATAAGATCAGACTGCTCTCGCTTCCCGCCGATATACAGGCGGCGCTGGTGGAAAACCGTCTTACAGAACGTCATGCCAGAGCCCTGTTAAAAGTATCTGATGATGAAACCAGGAAAATGATCATCGACAGGATCATATCCCACGGACTTAATGTAAAGCAAAGTGAAAAGCTGATTGAGGAAATTCTTTTAAAGCAGCAGGAGGAACAGAGAAAGCATAATAAAATAAGTTACATAAGCTATAAATTGTACCTGAATACCATAAGAAAAACATTTAACGATATTTTTCAGGTTGAGCAGGGAGCAAAGTACACCCAGGAAGACAAGGGTGATTATTATGAAGTAAAAATAACCATTCCTAAAAACACTCCTAAACCAAAACAGGTTGTAAACCAGTGAGGAATGTTTCACGTGAAACATTCCTTTTTTTATGCAAAAACTATAGTAAAAAAAACTGTGATGGTATATAATCAAATCATGTGAGTTTATCTGTAACGAATTTTGAAGGAGGACATATTTTGGAAAAGGCTATTGCGATATTTAACCAAAAAGGTGGTGTAGGTAAAACTACTACAAATATAAACCTGGCGGCATGTCTCGCGTTAAAGGGGAAACGTGTGCTGATTTTAGATATCGACCCACAGGGGAATACTACCAGCGGAATCGGGTTGTCAAAAAAGGAACTTGGAAATACTTCCTATGAAATATTAGTGGAGGAAAAGATAGACCCTAAAACCGCGATTTTGGAAACAGGAGTAAAAAATCTGGATATTATTCCAGCCAGTGTACAGCTGGCCGGAGCAGAGGTTGAACTGATTCAGATTCAGGGTAGAGAAAAAAGACTGAAGCACGCTTTGGATCAGATCAAACCAGATTATGATTATATATTTATTGACTGTCCGCCATCCCTGGGATTGCTGACTATTAACTCTCTGACTGCCGTAGATTCTGTACTGATCCCCATTCAGTGTGAATTTTACGCTCTGGAAGGCGTAAGTCAGCTGATGAGTACCATTGAAATTGTAAAAAAGAACATGAATCCGAATCTGGAAATACAGGGAGTAATACTCAGTATGTTCGATGGGCGTACGAATTTATCCGTTCAGGTAGTAGAAGAAGTTAAAAAATATTTTAAAGAAAAGGTATATACAACTGTTATTCCGAGAAATGTCAGATTAGCAGAAGCTCCTAGCTATGGAATGCCGATTATGCAGTATGATCCAAAATCTTCAGGCGCGCAGGCATATCAGGAATTTGCTGAAGAATTTTTAAGTCTGGAGGATGAACAGTAATGGCTGCACCAAAGAACAGAGGACTTGGGAAGGGACTTGAGGCTCTTTTCAGCAATTCAGAAATTGACACAAAAGAAATTTCAATCGAGAAAACAGAGGAAAGTCAGGAAAAAGGCATATCATATATAGATATCAATGATATAAAACCTAATGAAAATCAGCCCCGTAAGGCTTTCGACGAAGAAAAGCTGGATGAGCTGGCAGTTTCCATAAAAGAACATGGATTGATCCAGCCTGTGATTCTTCGAAAGGTGAAGAAGGGCTTTGAAATCGTTGCGGGAGAGCGAAGATGGCGAGCTTGCAGAAAAGCGGGCCTAAAAGAAATTCCGTGTATTGTAAAAGATCTAACAGATGAAGAAAACGCTCTGCTGGCTATTATTGAAAATATGCAGCGAGAGGACCTGAATCCTATTGAAGAAGCAGAAGGAATTAATCAGATGATTACTTCCTTTGGAATGACGCAGGAGCAGGTTTCTAAAAGCGTAGGAAAGAGCAGACCGTACATAACCAATTCTCTTCGATTATTAAAACTTCCGGAGCAGATACGGGATATGGTTTCACAGGGAAAGCTTACAACAGGTCACGCGAGAGCAATTGCGGGTGTAAGCAATGGTGAAAAGCAGATAAAGCTTGCGGAGTATGCGGTAAAAGAAGAGATTTCCGTGCGGGAAATGGAAAAGCTGATTAAAGAAGAAAACAGCACAAAGAAAAAATCCCCCCGCAAAAGAAATGAAAAAAACGCGGACGTAAAGAGGGTAGAGGAAGACCTGAAACAGATCATGGGAACAAAAGTAAGCCTGAATCAGTCCGGAAAAAAAGGAAAAATTGAGATTGAATATTACAGTCGGGAAGAGCTGGAACGTCTCATAGAACTATTGAAAACACTTGGATAGAGCAAAAAGTTTCACGTGAAACAATATGAATGTAAAACAAATTGAAGCATATATGAAAGAAGTAATCCTGCAGTGCAATGCTGCAGGAATTCCTATAAGTAGATCCATTCATTCTGAGATTCAAATTAATAAACGGGCAAAGAGCCGGTTTGCGGCATGCAGAAAAGAAAAGGGTCTTTCAGGAATAAGATTTACTATTGAGGTGGGAGAAGCCATCCTTCAGTTAGAGGATGTATGGAATATAAAAAACATACTGGCTCATGAGCTTCTTCATACCTGTCCCGGATGTTATAATCACGGCGCGAAATGGAAAGCTTACGCCGGCATAATGAATCAGACATACGGATATGATATCAGAACAACATCGACTTATGAAAGGCTGGGGCTAAAGGAGCCGGAGAAAAAGAAAAATATAAAATATGTAGTGATTTGCCAAAAATGCGGCGCGCGGATTTTCCGGCAAAAAAAATCAAAGCTGATTACGCATACCGGTCAGTATCGATGCCGGTGCGGAGGCAGATTAAAATGTTTTGAAAAAAAGGAATGATCGAGCCCCCTCCTGAATAGAATGTAGCAAGAATATGTACAGGAAATCAGAGGGGGAATAACCATGACCTATAAGGAAAACATACCTGAATTTGCCATGCAGCCAGCCAGGGCTGCAGATGAGCCGGGGGAGACCGCACAGATCAATGATGGCTTTGACCCGACTCCTTATGATAGACTTTTAGTACCTGCTGATCGAAAAGCAGCGCCGCCGGATGAAAAATTGAATCAGGAGCCGGAACAGGAAAAGCAGCAGAAGCTGGAAGAAAAACAGAAAGCGGAAGAGGAATCGGAGCAGGAAAAGGAAAGCGCGGAGCCGGTAACAGCGGAAGAAAGGCCGGAGCCTGTAATTTTCAGCGATGAACCTCCTAAAGAAGCAGAAATTGTCAAAGTATCAGAGCCTGTTACCGTTACTCCTCTGGAAGGATCCGCTGTTTATTCTGATTTAAAAGTCAATACCATTTGTCAGAAACTCGAAACCGATGTATTTATTGAAGAAGATATTTTGGTTCCGGATATCAAACCGGACCTGGCTTCTATTCTTATTATGGATGGAAAAGCGTATCTCTCCAGCAAAGATATGCAAATCGGACAGGACGAGGGGGATCATATCCGAGTTACGGGAGAAATTGCGCTTCAGACGATTTATCTGCCGGCTGGAGCGGAAGATAATGAGCCCGTTTCTATGATTCAGTCAAGGCTTCCTTTTAAGACAGACTGGCAGGTAAGCGCTTCACCCATGTCTCATATTACAATCCTTCCAACCGTAGAAAAGGTGGAATACTCCGTTATCAATGAACGAAAATTCCGGGCAAAAGTAACATTAAAGCTTGCTTTAAAAGAATACGCGGAAAAAGAATTCCAATTCTTTGACAGCCTGCGCAATGAAAAACTGGAGGTTCTGAAAGAAAAAGTACGCATCAGCCATATCGCGGCAAGAAAAGAAGAATCTGTAGAGATTTCAGAAGACCTGAAAATAAAAGAAAACGGCATAAAGCCAGTAAAAATATTGAAAACAGATATCAGCGCGGCGGAAAATCACAAGCAGATTACAGCGGAAAAAATAGTGCTCAACGCCAGTGTTCTTGTAAATGTTTTGTATATGGGAGAAGAAGAAAAGGACGGCGAAACGATTCTGCGTCCCGCGTTTTTCCAGGGAAAGACAGATTTTACGCAGTTTGTTTTAGTAAATAAAGAGGAAAATATTTCCAATATTAAAATATCCTTTAATGAAAAGGATCTGGAAGTCAAGATCGATGAAGATGAGGAAGGCTTTAACCTCAGTGGAAACGTGAACACTTCTATAGAGATAAACAGAAATCTGGAAAAAGAAATCGTTTCAGATTTATATCATGGTGTAAAAGATATGACCTATGATTTCAGTGAAAAAAAGCTGGAGGCTGTTGTTTCTGCGGGAATGTCAGAGGTTTCCGCAAGAGAAATTTTCCATATTCCAGAAGCGGCCGGGCCTGTGGGAAAAGTGATTTATGTAAACGGCCGGATCAAGGAGAAAAAGAGCGCGCCGGAACAGGGAAGAGCCTCGGTAAACGGAATCATTGAAGCGCAGATTCTGTGTCTGCCTGAGGATGAAGGCAAAAGGCCTTTTACAGTAAAACAGGATATTCCATTTCGGGGATCGATGGATCTGCCGGATTCGGGAGAGGATAAAAAGCTGGAAACAAGCGCTGTAATAAAAGATCTGTGGTTTGACCGGATCAACGGAAAACAGGTGGAAGTCAATGCCAGTCTGCAGATCGAAACAGCGGCTGTGGAAGAAAAAACCATAAAGCTGATTAAAAATCCGTGTTTTGTAGAAGGCGGCCAGGCAAAGCGTCCGGCTCCTATGGTGATTTACATAACAAAGGAAGGCGATACGCTTTGGACCATTGCAAAAAAATATAAAACCGGAATCGAGGCAATAAGAGAAATCAACAAACTGGAGGAAAACGCGGTGATTAAGGAAGGCATGAAGCTTCTGATTGTAAAATAAAAAAGAACACCCGCTGAAAAAAGAAACTTTCGGCGGGAATTTTTTTTATGAAGTATAAAAAAAGACTCCCTTGTTAAAACTTGAAAGTACAAGGGAGGAATTTTTTATGAAAAAGATAGATTTAAAAGAAAAATGTATTTTAAGCCTGATTCTGGTTATCGTTATGGGGTTCGTCCTTTTTTATACATATGCGGATGAGCCAGAAAACCAATACAGCGGCATTATCCGGCTCCATGTAATTGCCAACAGCGACAGCGCGGAAGACCAGAATCTGAAGCTGAAGGTAAGGGATGAGATCATCAAGGAAGTGGGCAGCCTGGAAAACAGCCAGAATATTGAGGAATCCAGGGCATATCTGAAGGATCACCTGGAGGATATGGAGGATGTAGCCACAAAAGTAATAAAGGAAAACGGCAAGACCTATACAGCGCGGGCGGATTTAGGCGTTCGCTGGATACCGGCAAAGACCTACGGCGACATGTACTTTCCTGCCGGAAACTATGAAGCTCTCAATCTGACACTGGGAAAAGGGGAAGGCCATAACTGGTGGTGCGTTTTATTTCCACCTCTGTGTTTAATCGAAGAGGATGAAAACGCGCTGGATGATCTGGGTATGGATCAGGAACAGCAGATCCAGATGAAATCTAAGCTGATGGAGATATTAGGACAGAAAGAATTATAATTGGCAAAAACCCGAAGTGGCTCAAAACCCTTCGGGTTTCTTATTACGCAATTTGCCGAATCATAAAAAATAGTCTATAATTAGGGAAAATAAAAGGGGGAGGCCGCCCATTGTATTACCTTAATACCGGAAATCCGGCCACAGCGATATTAGAGAAAGGAACAGAACCAATGCGCAGTGAACTGACAGCGTTGAGAAATAAAATGAAGGAAAAGGGGATTCAGGTCTACCTGATTCCCACAACAGACTGGCATGGCTCCGAATATGTAAACGATTTTTTTAAATGCAGAGAATACATATCCGGCTTTACAGGATCGGCAGGGACCTTAGCGGTGGAGGCGGATTCAGCCCGCCTGTGGACAGATGGACGATATTTCATACAGGCGGAAAAGCAGCTGGCGGGAAGCGGAATCACGCTGATGAAAATGGGAGAGCCAGGCGTACCGGAGCTGGAAGACTATCTGGCCGGCCTGCCGAAGGAAACCGTTATTGGCTTTGACGGAAGAGTCATCAGCTGGAGACTGGGCGAAAAGCTGCAGGAACAGTTTCGGGTCCTTTACGACGTAGACCTGGCGGGAGATGTCTGGCTGGATCGGCCGCGGCTGACCCCATCGAAGATCTATCCGCTTCCTTTATCCGTCACAGGAGAAAGCGAGAAGTCAAAGCTGGCCAGGGTCCGGGCAGAAATGGGAGACGCGGATTACCTTCTGGTCAGCCGTCTGGAGGATGTGGCCTGGCTGTACAATCTGAGAGGAAGCGATATCGATTATACACCGGTATTTTATTCCTTCGCACTGATCTCGCAATCCGAAGACCAGCTGTATGTAATGGACCAGACGTACCGGGCCGCCCAGGACGGCGTGAAGGCGTATGAAGATATCGTTTCTGATCTGGAGCAGCTTCATGACTGCAGCGTAATACTGGATCAGGATTCCGCTTCTTACAGCATCAGCAAAAGCTTTAACAAATCAGTACAAAAGCGTTTCCTAAAAAGCCCTATCGAAGCATTGAAAGCAGTGAAAAATGAAACGGAAATCGCCGCGACCCGCAGAGCCCATGAAAAAGACGGCATAGCAATGGCGGAGTTTCTCTGCTGGCTCAAGAAAAATATCGGTATAGAAAAAATCAGCGAATGTTCCGCGTCAGACCGGCTGGAAGCTTTTCGAAAAAAGCATGGCGCTTACGACCTGAGCTTTTCTACTATTGCGGGCTATGAAGAGCATGGAGCCATTGTCCATTATTCGGCCACAGAGGAAAGCGACGCGGCGCTGCAAAAAAAGGGATTTCTGCTCATCGATTCCGGCGGCCAGTATGAAGACGGCACCACAGACATTACTAGAACAGTGGCTCTGGGACCTTTGGACGCGGATCGGAAAAAGCATTACACAGCTGTATTAAAGAGCCATATCGCTTTGGCCCGCACAGGTTTTACAAAGGACGCCTCGGGGGCGGATCTGGACCGGATCGCAAGGAAACCTTTAAAAGATCTCGGGCTGGATTTCAAGCATGGAACCGGTCACGGCGTAGGGCATATGCTCAGTGTCCACGAAGGGCCTAATACCATCAGCCCCAGGGGGAAAGACTGTCATATCCTTCCTGGCATGATCACCAGCAATGAACCAGGAGTGTATCTGGAAGGAAAATACGGTATTCGTATCGAAAATGAACTGCTCTGTATCAAGCAGGGTGGGAATTATGCCTTTGAGTCCCTTACCCTGTGCCCATACGAGCGGGAAGCGATGGATCTCTCCATGCTGACAGAAGATGAAATTCAGTATATCGATCAATATCACCATCAGGTATATCAAACGCTAAAACCGCTGGCAGAGCCTGAAACAAGAGAATGGCTGGCCCGGCAGTGCCGGCCTCTGAGACAGGAAAAAGCCGTCTTAGAAGCGACTCAAAGCATCTGCCCCAAGTGCCGCAGGCCGGTTGACGCTTTTTATATAGAAGAAAATGAAAAGGTTTATTTTATAAAAGAATGTCCGGAGCATGGCGTATTTAAAACAACTGCCGCAGAAAACGCGAAGGATTACAAAGAGTGGGTAAAAAGCCCTGTAGTCAACATTGCTCCCAGGAAAGCGCTGACAGCGGGTGATCCAAAAGACAGCAGCTGTCCGCTTCACTGCGGGACCTGTGAAAATCACATGCAGACAGCCTGCTGCGTATTGATTGATCTGACGGACCGGTGCAACCAGCATTGTCCCTACTGCTTTGCGAGATCGGAAATGGATAGGGAACCCGGCGGAGAGCCGGCTCTTGCGGAAATCGAAAAAAAATTTGATCTGCTTTTGAATCTGGGTGAAGAGCGGCCCTTTAACATTCAGCTTTCCGGAGGGGAGCCTACCGTGCGGGAGGACCTGCCTGAGATCATTGGAATGGCAAGGGATAAAGGCTTTAATTATGTGCAGATCAATTCCAACGGAAGAAGACTGGCCCTTGAGGAAGGTTACGCGCAAATCCTTAAAGAAGCGGGCGCGTCCGTTATTTTCATGCAGTTTGACGGGACAAGAGACGAAATCTATGAGACATTAAGAGGGGAGCCTCTTTTTGAAATAAAAAAGAAAGCTATCCGAAACTGCGAAAAAGCGGGGCTGGCTGTTACACTGGTGCCGACTATAGTGGAAGGCGTTAATTCAGATAATATAGGGGAGATGATGGACTTCCTGGTGGAAAACGTCAATGTTGTAAAGGGAATCCACTTCCAGCCGGTCAGCTTTTTCGGAAGACATCCGGAAAAGGCGGATAACGGAAGCCTGTCTTGTGACCCTTCCGGCGAAGCGGCCCATGCGGATGCCAGGACTTATACAGGCGATTTTCCGGGAAGGATGACTATGTTTGGATTGCTTCGGGAATTGGAAAAACAACGTCCAGACTTTAAATTTGAGGATTACTGTCCCATTTCTACCGGTCACACCCTCTGCTGTTTTTACAGCACTTATATAAGAGAGCCGGATGGAAGCGTCCGCTGTACGCTTACCCATGTGCAAAAACAGGCCGGAGTCAGCTGCTGCGGCACAGGAGCGGCTTTCGCGGAAGAAGATAAACAGGAAATCATCAGAAAAGACCGGGATTTTGTTCTTAACAAGTGGGAGATCCTTCCGCCGGAAGAAAGAGAAAGAGAAAACCGGGACCGGATGAAATACAAATCAAGCGAGGAAATCACATCTTTGGATGAATTTCTCCGATACTACAAACAGAATACCTTTACGGTGACCGGAATGGCTTTTCAGGATATTACCAATATGGACGCGCGACGGGTAAAGCGCTGTAGAGTGCAGGTGCTGTCAGAGGACAATCGGCTGATTCCATTCTGCGCGTATAACAGTATTTACAGAGACGAAAACAATCAGGAGTGAAAAAATGAAGACAAAGTATATGGTAACAAGCGGTTTTTTAGGGGCGGGAAAGACTACCTCTATGATTGCCTTTTCGAGAGATATCAATAGGAGAAAGAGGGGAAATGCGGCTATTCTGGCAAATGACCTGGGTGCCGGAAACATTGTAGACGCGGAGTTCTGCGCAGCAGCGGGCGTGATGACTCTTCCTATTTCTGGAGGCTGTATCTGCTATCAGCATGAAAATCTGGTGGGAAAGCTGCGCCAGCTGAAAACGGCGGGAGCCGATGTGATTTTTTCCGATATTCCGGGCTGCGGCATTGGCGCTATGGATCATGTTTATCTGGAGCTGGAGGAAAAAGAAAAAGACGAATTCGATCTGATGCCCTTTACCTGCATCGTGGACCCGGAGCGAATCCGTATGATCATGCCGGAGCAGGCTGATATTAATCTTCCGGAGGAAATGAAGTTTCTCCTGGATGCCCAGATGGCAGAAGCGGACCTGATCGTTCTGAACAAAATTGATACGGTCAGTGAAAAAGAAGCGCGGTCTATTGTGGAATTCATCAAAGGAATCTATCCGAAAACCCCGGTCATGACCATGTCCGCCATGAAAGGCGATGGGGTCAGCCAGGTGGTGGATTTCCTTCTGGAAAACAAGTCCTCCGCGGAGCACCGGGAGATCGGCTACGAATCCCAGGCCTTCATCGACGCGGAAAACCAGCTCAGCTGGTTTAATACAAGAGTTTACATGCAGCAGCGGGAAGAAAAGAACCTGGATTTTAATCTGGTGATTGCGGATCTATTCGAAGGAATCCGAGAAGGCCTGAAGAAACATAACAGCAATGTGCCGCACCTGAAAATGTTCGCTGCTGACAGCGATGAAGAGCTGACAGATTTCTTCAAAGCAAGTCTCATCGGCGTAGATTACGATGTGGAATACGACCGCAGGCTGGAGCGGAAATACAATGCCCTTTCCCTGATTATCAACGCAAGATGCGCCGCTGACCCAGTAGTCATGGCCGATATAGTGGATGAAGCCGTGGAAGCCGTATCGGAAAAATACAATATGAAGGTTAGAACCTTCTTCATGGAAACCTTCGGCATGATGGAAGATGGGAAAGGCAATATCGGCAAAGCTTCCAGGTACTAGGAAGCCTGGATCTGCTATTTTACCCATAATTCCAAAATCCTGAAACAATTTGATTTTTTCCGGCCCTTGTTTCAAAAAGTACGCGGGATTCAGGCGCCGCTTGCTCTAAAAAACAGAGATACGGAGCCTGAAAGCCGGGCCTGCGGCCTTGCGGAGGCTGTGAGCGCTGAAAAGCTTGAAACAAAGCGTCCGAATTAGTGGATTGTTTCAGGATTTCTTAAATAGGGCCTTTTTTCTGAAAGGTATATAAAAACAAAAGTAGTATAAATGGTCCTTATACTACTTTTTTTAGTGGCATTAATCACACGAAAATGTAATTTAAATTTTCTGAAAATAATTTTATGATGAATGTATGAAATGTATAGAACAAAGCTGCGGGCCCGCTTAAAAGAACCTATATATTTCAGCGCTTGAGATTGTTTGGTAGTTAGTAACATTTGTTAGATAGGAGAAAAAAATGCATAAAATAGGACTAAAAGATGAAAATGGAAAATTCTATTTTGGCTGGTATGTAGTAATCATGGGATTCATACTTATGACCTTCGGTTATGCCTGTATTGTATCTGTATCAGGAGTTTTCACACTTCCTGTTACAGAAGACCTGAACCTTCAAATTGGAGATTTTGTAGTATGGATGACGATTCAATCCCTGGCGGGAATTGCTACATTGCTGGTAATTCAGAAAAAAATGACACAGAAGTCCTTAAAGCCCATTATGATTATCAGCGCCATTTGCGGCGCAATTGGTATGATTGGCTTTTCAAGGAGTACAGAACTCTGGCATTTCTATATGTTTGCCATTTTACTAGGTGTCTGCATGAGCGGATTAACATCAACGCCATGTACCGTACTGGCAACCAATTGGTTTGGCCCGAAAGTAAGAGGTGTAGCTTTAAGTCTTATCTTCGGGGGAACCAGCCTTGGCTGTATGATCATTATGCCGATTCTGAACATGATTGTTGTTTCACATGGATGGAGGATGGCATATGTCGTAATCGCGATTGCGCTGCTCATATGCGTTCCGCTAGTATTGATTTTCGCGAAATGGAGTCCGGAAAGCAGAGGAATCTCCAGAATGGGTGATGTGGAAAATGAAGTAGTCATTGAAGAAAAAGATAAAAAAGGAATTCCTTTCAATATTGGAATCAGAAAAGTGTCTACATGGCTTATGTTTTTATCAGGAGCGCTGTTAGTTGTCGCATCAGTAAATGTACTGCTTCATACGCCAACATTTCTGGTAATGAATGGATATAGCGCTACCTTTGGAGCCAATATTACATCCTTCTCCATCGGCCTTTTATTCCTGGGTTCGATTGTGATTGGGGCCATCTGTGACAGAGGTCATTTGCAGGCTGCGGCGATCATTACTTCGATCCTGTTTGCTCTGGCTTTTATTGGACAGCTGCTGATTCCTCAGCTAGGAATGGCAGGAATCTTTATTCTGATCGTTGGATACGGATTTGGGTGTCCGGCTGTAAATGTTATATCGCCTATTATCGTGAATCATATGTTCGGAGAAAAGGATAACGGACGTTATATCAGCTATGTAAATATGTTTATTTCCCTTGGAGGCGCGTTTGGAGCGACCCTGATCGGAATGATCCTCAATGCCACAGGAACTTATACAGTACCATTTATGGTCTGTGCGGCGTTTATCATCCTGTGCGGAATCATCCGAGCCGTTGTAACCTCAAAACGATTTAAATATAAAGCTGTAAATGAAAAGGAATAAGAATATGAAAGCAACTTATATTTTAAAAAGTAAAAACATCTTTAATAGTGTAGATAACAGCCCTAAAGAAGGGGGCGTCGTTATTGACGGAAACCGGATTATAGGAGTTTTTCCGAAATCAAAATTAGATACATTTGCAGATGAAAATACAGAAGTCATTGATTACGGAGACAAGCTTATTATGCCTGGTTTTATTGACTCACATATGCATGCCGGTGGAAATATGGACTATGTTGACGAGACCTATTGTGTAGATGTAAGCTCTGCGGTGTCCTTTTCCGGTGTTATGGAAATCATTAGGAATTACGGGATCAAATACCCCGAAAAAAAATATTTGCTGGGAATCAATCTTAACTTATTCAACCTGAAAGAACGGGTCATTCCTAATGCGAAGCTGATGGATCAATACATATCGGACAGGCCGGTGATCATTCATACATGGGACTGCCATACCTTTTTTACAAATACAAAAGGAATTGAAATGACTGGCATAAAAAAAGAGGATCCTGATCCGAACAATGCGTGCGGAAGAGATGAAAACGGGGAATTAACTGGTGAGTTTAATGATACGGCCGCGTTTATAATAACAGAATGCATTGCCAGAACCTTTGAAGAAAGACAGGGTTCTTTAAGAAACTACATGAAAAAATTAAACGCATGTGGGATTACCTCTTTTGCGGACATGTTTCCTTCAGGCAATGAGGAAACCTACCCGCTCTTCAAATCTTTAGAAAATGAGCTGACAACCCGAATTCATTTTTTTTCAAGCTTGATGGATTATACACCGGAGATAATCAAAGAATATAAGAAAAACTATGCTTCACCTAAATTACAGTTCTCTGGTCTTAAAATCCTGATGGACGGTGTTTTAACTGTCTATACAGCATGGATGCTAAAGCCGTATTGTAACAAACCGGACACCTCCGGTTATCCAGCAATTGAGAAAGAAGCAGTAAGAGAAAAAATACTGGAAGCGTGCAGTCAGGGAATAAATGTACGTGTTCATACGATTGGGGACGCGGCAGTACGGTATATATTCGACGTATTTGAAGAGGCAAGGAAGCGCTATGGAAAACTGGATAAAAGACATTGTATGGAACATATTGAAAATATAAATCCAAGTGATATTCCCCGGTTTGCCGAGTTGGGGATCGTGGCGGACATGCATCCGCGCCATCTGATGTTTTATATTGATGACGCCATTGATTACCTTGGCGCGGAACGCGAAAAATACACATGGGCTTTCCGGGATATTCTGGATACAGGAGCAACCATTGGAACAGGCTCTGACTTTCCAGTAGTACATTTTAATCCAATGCTGGGAATTTATACAGGAGTGACCAGGGCAAAAGACAATGGTACTCCTGACGCTGGATGGAATCCTGAGCAAAAACTGAAGATGCATGAGGTCCTTAAAATGTATACGATCGGATCCGCATGCGCCATCAATCGAGATGAAGAGCTAGGCACACTGGAAAAAGGCAAATTGGCAGATATTGTTGTTCTGGATCAAAATCTGTTTGATATTGATCCATTGCGGATCCTTGATGTGAAGCCTGTTATGACAATGATGGATGGAGAAATAGTGTATAAAATATAGACAATTTTTGAGTAGCAGGGATAAACTTATTTACTTTTTCGGCTTTTATAGTATAATCTCAAAATGTTTATTAATTTGATGGAGGAGGGGCCCTATGAATCTGCTGGAAAGTGAATGGATTTTTATGAATGATATTATATATCGGGTTTATAATAATTCTGATTTGCGGCAAATGCGAATACAATTTTTAGAAACGATCCGTATATTGATCCCCTATGATATGGCTACATTTTATTTGGCGGATCATGAGGGAAATAAAGTATTAAGAGACCCAATAGGGATAGGGCTATCCCAGGAGGCTTTGCAAAAATACATCGATAGCTATCTTGAAATCGATTACGCAAAATGGGTATTTTCATCTTCTCAGAGCAAGGCCTACAGAACAACTGACTGGTTCCCGCATGGAAACAGGGAAGCGCAGCCCTATTACAAGATGGTGTATGAACCGAAAAAAATCCATTACGCTGTCCTTCTTCCATTGATCCATAATGAAGTGTTTAATGGGATTGTGTGTCTATACCGGACAAAAGAATCACCTGATTTCAGTGATAAAGAGATCTTCATCCTGGACATGCTGAAAAATCATCTGTCCTTAAAGATTTTTAAAGAAGAGAAGGAAGAAAAGCAGAGACTTACAGATATTATACAGGAATCTGTGAGTAAGCTGGGAACCCGTTACACTTTAACAGATCGAGAGCAGGAAATCATTTTAAAGGTACTGGAAGGCGAAACAAACCAGAAAATTATAGATGAATTAGTAATTTCGGAAAACACCTTAAAAAAGCATTTGGCTAATATCTATAAAAAGCTCAACATAAGCCAGAGAAATGAACTGTTGAAAGTAATAGAGGATCTGGAAGCTGAAAAAGAATAATCATTCCTCTGCGGCTCTGAAGAAAGGAGAATAAAATGACTGCAGGATTTGAATTTATTTTACCAACAAGAATTATATTTGGAAGTGGGGCATCCGTAAATCTTAGTAAAGAAGTGATGAACCTGGGGCATAAAAAGCCAATGATCCTTACGGATAAAGGACTTATTAACGCTGGTGTTGTAGCAAAAATTACAGACAGCTTAGATATAGCCGATATCGAATACACGATTTTCGATAAAATTGAACCAAATCCAAGAGATAGTACCGTTCAAAGCGCTTATGAAGCGGCGATCCGTTGTCAGTGCGATATGCTGGTAGCCATCGGAGGAGGAAGTTCTATGGACACAGCAAAGGGCGTAGGAGTTCTCATGAGTCATGGAGGAAAAATTAATGATTATGAAGGACTGGATAAAGTCAACCGCCCGATCTGTGATCTGATTGCTATTCCAACGACAGTAGGGACAGGAAGTGAAGTTACATTCTGGTCTGTAATCACAGACACCGCAAGACATTTTAAAATGAGTGTGGGAAGCCCTTTTATCGCGCCAAAGCTTGCTTTGGTAGATCCTGATCTGGTGGCTAGTTTGCCGCCCGCTATGATTGCCGCGACAGGCATGGACGCGCTTACGCATGCCATCGAAGGATATACCTGTCTTTTAGCGGAACCAATTACAGATGCTTGCGGGATCTATGCTATTAAGCTGATTGCTGATAACATTCGGGATGCTGTTTACACAGATTTAAAAGAGGCAAAAGCAAATATGCTGCTTGGAAGTCTTATAGCGGGGATCTGTTTTGGAAATTCTGATATTGCGGGTGTCCATTGTATGGCAGAGGCTCTCGGAGGATTATATGATACCCCTCATGGAATTGCAAATGCTATTATGTTACCTTATGTAATGGAATACAACTATGTAGCAAATACTGAAAAATTTGCTGAAATTGCAAAAGCTATGGGTGAAAAAACCAACGAGCTGTCTGTAAGGGACGCAGCATATCAGTCAGTAGAGGCAGTACGCAAGCTGAATCAGGACCTGGGAATTCCAGCGCTGAAAGAAATCGGAACAAAAGAAGCGGACTTAGAAGAGCTGGCACAGAGAGCATCTGTTAATGTTTCCGTCCCAAGCAACCCAAGAAAAGTCGATAAAGAGGCATTTAAAAAAATCTTTATAAAGGCATTTACAGCCTAGGTACAGAGCTGATTTTCTCCATGATTCCAAAATCCTGAAACAATTTGCTTGTTACTGGCCCTTGTTTCAAACAAATAGATTGTTTCAGAATTTCCCTAAGCTAAGGCAGCCTTTCTCTAATAAGTAAATATATAAATTGAACAGAATATGAACAGTGAAAGCAGGATTGTTCATATTCTGTTCAATTTAGCGGAAAACGGATAAAAAAAGCCAAAAACTGACCATTAAATGAACAACTTTAGAATGAAAAATAAAATCAGATTATTCAGTTTTGTGTTTTAAAATGGGATAATTCTCACCAAAAAGCAAATTAATATAAAAAAGATTGATTGAATAGCAAATTGATTTGGCATATCATTTGCTATTTATATTAGTGCGCGCAATTATTTAGTTAACGTTTATTATGAAAATGGAGGTTTTATCATGGCTGAGAAAGGAAAGACTACCCTTAAAAGAGCGTTAGGCTTCTGGCAGTCATTTGGAATCGCTGTAGGCCTTGTTGTAGCGGGAACCACGATGGTTTCGCTGGCTTATAATTTTGGAGCGACAGGCCCAGCCTTTATTATTCCGGCCGCTATCGCCGGTGTTGCCAGTATCCTTATTGCGACATCCTACGCGGAGCTTGCGGCTGCCATCCCGGGAGCGGGAATGATCGTAGATTACACCCTTCCCGCAATGGGGAGAAGCATGTCAATTTTCGGAATGCTTACCGGATATATCGTTCTCATCACTGCAGGCGGCGCCTGTGAATGTTTTATTGCGGGACAGTGCGCTGAAGCTGTCTGGGGAATCAATTATAAAGTTTTCGCCGCTATTTTACTGATCTTTTTTATGATCGTCAACTGCCTTGGAGTAGAAGCTCTGGGGAAATCCCAGATCATCCTGACAGTAGGGATGATGGCTATTCTTGCGCTTATGGGAATTGGAGGACTTTTGAATATCGGAACTATTTCGGATCCAACGCCGATTGAGTTTAATCCATATGGATGGAATACCGTTATGACTTCTATCGGGGCAGGAATCTGGCTCTATATTGGAATCGAATATGTATGCCCTATGTCTGAAGAAATCATTAATCCGGAAAAAAATGTACCAAGGTCCATGATCTGCGGCGTTATTACAATTTTTATCTGCGACATGCTTTTTGGACAGGCAATCGTCCGTTACGTTCCTCTTGATGTTCTTACTACTTCCAATGTTCCACAGCTTGCTGGAGCGGAAGCGATGTTTGGAAGTGTAGGGGTAATTGCCCTGGCTATAGCAACAATTTTCGCTGGGGGAAGTTCTGCTGACTCTCATATGGCTGCGGTACCGAGAATGCTTTACGGTCTGGCAAGAGACGGCATGCTTCCAAAATGCTTCGCGTACCTGCATCCAAAATTCAGAACTCCATGGATTGCGATTATTGCGGTATTCTGCTGCATGTCCGTACCGTTCTTTATCGGACTTGATATCAATTCCATCATGGATCTGGTGAATACCGCGTGTACAGCGTGGCTGATTTCCTACATTATCGTCCAGGTGGATCTGATTATTTTAAGGAAAAAGTATCCGAATCTGCATAGGCCCTTTAAAAGCCCGGCATACCCACTTCCGCAGATTATCGGTATTCTGGTATGCCTGTACGCTATCGTGACCATGGGAAAAGATATCATCCTGAGCACAGCGCCATATTTGATTGTGTTTGCGGCATATTCCCTGATTTGGGTGAAATTCAAAATGAAACAAAAATGCTTCGAGCCGGTTCCGATGGAAAGACTTACAGGCGTAAATGTGAAATTTAACGATTAAGACAGCAGATTGAGAAAAGGAGATTTAAGATGAGCAATATAGCAAACTTTGAATTTGTACTTCCTACGAAAATTAAATTCGGTACAGGCATATCTGGCCAGATTGGAAAAGAGTTAAAAGCTCTGGAAAAATCCAAACCGATCATCATTACAGATAAAGGACTGCTGAAAGCGGGCGTGGTAGAAAAAATAACAAACGCTTTAGAAAAAGAGGGGATAGAATATACAATATTTGATGGAATTGAACCAAACCCAAGAGATATTACCGTACAGAAGGCTTATGACGCGGCAAAAGCCTTTGGCGCGGATGTGCTGATTGCCATAGGAGGTGGAAGCTCTATGGATACAGCCAAGGGCGTAGGCGTTCTTATGACTCATGGAGGAGTTATCAACGACTATGAAGGCCTGGATAAAGTTAAAAAGCCTATTTGCGATTTGATCGCTATACCTACCACGGTAGGGACCGGAAGTGAAGTTACGTTCTGGTCTGTAATTACAGATACCAAGAGACACTTTAAAATGAGTGTGGGAAGCCCGCTGGTAGCGCCAAAGCTGGCTTTGGTAGATCCGGATCTTGTGGCCAGTTTGCCTCCTTCCATCATTGCGTCTACAGGAATGGACGCCCTTACCCACGCAATAGAGGGATACACCTGCACCGTAGCGGAGCCCATTACCGACGCATGCGGGATCTACGCAATAAAAATGATTGCCGATAACTTGAGAAACGCCGTCTATACAGATGATCCGGAGGCAAAAGCCAATATGCTGCTGGGAAGTCTGATTGCGGGCATCTGCTTTGGAAATTCCGATATTGCGGGAGTACATTGCATGGCGGAAGCCCTTGGCGGTTTGTATGACACACCGCATGGAATCGCCAACGCGATTTTACTTCCTTATGTAATGGAATATAATTATGTAGCAAACCTAAATAAATTTACGGAAATAGCAAAAGCTATGGGAGAACCGGTAGATAATCTGTCAATGCGGGACGCGGCATATCAGGCTGTAGTAGCAGTACATAAACTGAATCAGGATCTGAATATCCCGTCTTTAAAAGAAATCGGGGCAAAAAAAGAAGATCTTCAGGAGCTTGCTGAAAGATCCGCTGTCAATGTTTCTGCGCCGAGTAACCCGAGGAAAGCGGAGGTGTCCGATTTTCTGGCACTTTTTGAAAAAGCGTATCAGTAAACCCTTTTCACATATTTTAAATTGGCATAGGCGGGGAGTTGTTTTACAGCTTCCCGCCGTGCAATATTCAGGACAGTAGAAGGAGGCATTATGAAACAATTTGATTCCAGAAACATCGATAAAAGAGCGGCAAAGCTGCTGGATCATCACGCAGGGCTCCTTGGAGCCTCGGGGATTCCCTTTATAAAAGAAAATGGCAACTATTATCTTTATGAGAAGGGCAGCGAAGATTATATGAAAATGGGATACAGTAAAAGAAAAAAACTGTTGTCAAGAACCTTCAATCTGGAGATACAATCTATAATTCACAATGTAGACTTTTCCCAGGATTTTCAGTTAAAGCTCCGGTTTAAAGGATTTCCAAATATAACAGGAGCGGATTTTAAAGGAAATAAAAAGGATCGGGGCTTTGAATCCATGTTTCAGCAGCAGGATCTGTTAGACGCCATTCTTAAAGAAGCCAGAAAAGTTGAAATCGCCTATATTTATATTCAATATCACAAAGCTTCGCAAAAAATGGAAATAAGGGTATGCCCTTACGCGGGAGCATTTTTGTGGATTATATTTCCTCCTGTATTTTATGATATGCGCTTAAAAGAAGAGGAAATTTTTTCTTTATATAAAACGGCAAAAATTATTACAGATTACATGATCCGGAGTTTAGAATAAGAAAGAGGAGGTAATGCCAATATGAGCACACTAAATCCTTACTTTTACGCATATAATCCTCAGCTGCTTGCTTTTGAAAACGCGTGGGTTCAGTTTTTAAAAGAGGACAGAATGCCAAGCACAGTAATCAGCGACGTGATCAAAGAATCCTGGATCAGATGTAAGACTTTGCCTATTGATCCCCTTACAAGAAATCCGATCCCGCTTCTCCCGCAGGAAGAAGTTCAGAAAAGAATAGAAAAAAACAAAGGACTTTTATCCATAGTTGAGCCTTTTTTATCTATGCTGTTTGATATTGTAAAGGAAACCGGGTTCCGAGTGGATTTTATTGATAAGGATGGATACATTCTAAAGTCTATTACAACAGAATCTCTGGAAGCCTTATGTCACAAAACATTGTCTCACCCGGGGGCATGCAGAAGCGAAGAGGTGGCGGGAACAAACGCTTTTGCGCTGGCTCTGAAAACAAAACTGCCAATCCAGGTTTCCGGTGCGGAACATTATATGCAGCAGTTTCACAGATGGTCCTGCTCTGCGGCGCCTATTTTAGACAAGAATGGAAATCTCCTTGGAGCCATTAGTGCCGCGGGGCATTATGAACAGGTCCACAGACATACGCTGGGAATGGTTTCCGCAGTGGCCCAGGCAATACAAAATGAACTGTATATCCAGCAGATTAATGAACAGCTGACGCAGAACAACCGTCAGCTCAATACCATTTTCAGCATGATTACAGACGGATTGATTTATACCATTGGGGGAAAGGTCATTCAGGTAAATAAAGAAATGTGCGCTTTTCTTGGAATAAAGGAAAAGGACATTCTGGGAAGAAGGATAGAAGACGTTGTATCTACAACTCCAAAGATAACAAAGCTTTTGCGGGATAAGCGGCCGGATAATAAAAACAGGCAGATCGTGCTGGAGGGAAACGGGCGTATCTGCAACTGCCTGTTTGATGTAAAGCGCCTCAGCGAAGATGAAAGTGTCGGAGCGGAAGAAATCATGATTTTTACCCAGGTAGAAGAGATACAGATGCTGGCTCAGAGAATCGTCAACTCAGCACAGTACAATTTTCAGGACATTATCGGGACATCCCAGTCCCTTCAGAGTACCATCGATATGGCAAAGAGAGCGGCGTTATTTAATTCCAGAATCATTATCGAAGGCGAGAGCGGCACAGGAAAAGAGATGCTGGCTCAGGCGATTCACAATTACAGCAGCAGGCGGCATAGCCCGTTCATTGCCGTGGACTGCGGAGCTATTCCAAAGGAGTTGTTTGAATCGGAACTGTTTGGATATGAGAGGGGAGCCTTTACCGGAGCTAGAGCGGAAGGGAAAATCGGTCTAATTGAGCTGGCCGATAAAGGAACGCTTTTTTTAGATGAGATCGGGAATATGCCTCTTGAGATGCAGGTAAAGCTGCTTAGAACCCTTCAGGAAGGCGTTATTACGAAAATAGGAGGAACAGAGCAGATCGAAATCGATATCCGTATCATTGCGGCAACCAATACAGACCTTCAGGCGGCAGTAGAGAAAGGAACCTTTCGAAAAGATCTTTTCTACAGACTCAATGTGTTTCACATTATGATGCCCGCCCTTAGAGAGCGGCAGGGCGATATCCCTCTGCTCGCCCGCTATTTTGTCCAGCAGAGCAGGGGTAAAAAGCAGACGATTTCCATTGACCGGGAAGCTATGAATATCCTTGTATCTTACAGCTGGCCGGGAAATATCCGGGAACTGGGAAATATTATAGAAAGGGCTATCATTATGTCTGATGGAAAAACCATAACCCCAAAAGCCCTTCCTTTAGAAATACAGGAAAATACCAATACCTTTTACAGAACACAGCAGGATAACCTTACATTGGAAAAGGCAACGCAAAACTATATCCTGCATGTAGTCCAGCAATGCGGCGGCAATATCAGCAAAGCTTCCCGCATACTGGAGGTTTCACGAACGACAATCTATAAAGCAATTGACCAGAAAAGGAATACAGGAGGCTGACGATGGAATATGATCTTGTTGTTAAAAATGGAGATGTTCTGTGCTTTGAGCCGGACAGTCTGGGCAGGCGCAATATAGGCATATCTCAGGGGAAAATAAAGGTAATTACAACAAAAGCTCTGCGGGGAAAAGCAAGCGTTGACGCAGGCGGAAAAATTGTGCTGCCCGGATTTATAGACTTTCATTCTCATGTAGATGGAAAAGAATTTTCCGCAAGATGCCTTGCAAGACAAGGAGCCACCACAACAATTGGCGGAGAGAGAAGCTTTGACGGGTTGGCTATCCGGAGCATCCAGGAAAAAGGGTTTCTGATCAACCACGGGTTTTATGTTTCCCACTCCTTTACGCTTCGCAAAGCGGTAGGGATCAGCGATCCTTATCAGAAAGCCACGGACAGAGAAATACAAAATATGGTGGTTCTTGCGGAGAAGTTTTTAGAAAGCGGTTCTTTTGGCATCCATTTTGGGCTGGAATTGGTTCCCGGTACTTCTGAAAAAGAGATTTTTGCGCTTGCGGAAGTGGCCAGAGAATACGGGAGTATTATTCTTATCCATATGAGAAAAGACGGATTTCAGGCCATACAGACATTAGAGGAAATTTTCAAGGTGGCAAAAGCCACAGGAGTAGCCGTGCATATTCTCCACCTGATGTACATGGTAGGATTCAAAGGAATCATGGAAAAGGCCCTGTCAAAGATTGACGACGCTATTGAGGAAGGGTGCAATATTACTGCGGATACAGGTCTTTATAACGCTTTCCCCACATGCATCGGCTCTTCCATACTGGACGGGGAATGGTATAAAAAATATGGTGAAACAGTATCCATAAAAAATTTGATGATTTCTTCAGGGATCTACGCGGGAGAAATATGCAGCCAGGGCTGCTACCGGTATTTGCGGCGGGAGTTTCCAAATACTCTGGTAACAGTATCTGTTTTAGATGAAGCGGAAATACCGAAAGCGTTGAAAAAGGATTATGTCTTTGTCTCCACCAACGCGGCAGACGGCCCTCATTACGAAAGGATCGGACATCCGGAAACAGCAGGAACGTTTCCAAGACTTATCCGCCATTATGTTATGGAGAAGAAAGTACTGGGACTTTCTGAAGCCGTTAAAAAAATATCACTGCTTCCGGCAAAGCGGTTTGGGATCCAGAACAAGGGAAACCTGAAAGAAGGCTGTGACGCGGATCTTGTGATAATTGACCCGGAAAAGATTCGCGACAGGGCGGATTTTATAAACCGGGGCGACCCCAATATGCCGCCGGAAGGAATATCTTATGTCCTTGTGAATGGGAAAGTTATTTTAAAGGAAAACCAGTTCCAGGGGATTAATAACGCAGGGAAAATGATAAATTACTAGGAAGCCTAGATCTGCTATTTTACCCATAATTCCAAAATCCTGAAACAATTTGATTTTTTCCGGCCCTTGTTTCAAAAAGTACGCGGGATTCAGGCGCCGCTTGCTCTAAAAAACAGAGATACGGAGCCTGAAAGCCGGGCCTGCGGCCTTGCGGAGGCTGTGAGCGCTGAAAAGCTTGAAACAAAGCGTCCGAATTAGTGGATTGTTTCAGGATTTCTTAAATAGGGCCTTTTTCTGAAAGGTAAAGAAAGTTACAATAGATAATTATAAAGCAAAACAGAAGAAATAATGTTAAAATATGGACAGGAGGTAAGCTATGAATCAGTCATTTATAAATTTCAAAGACCAAATCTGTCTTGTTACCGGGGCGGGAAGCCCGACAGGAATCGGCTTTTCCACAGCCAGGATACTGGGAAGCCTTGGGGCAAAGGTGGCGCTGGTGGCTACCACAGACCGTATTTTCAAACGGCAAAAAGAGCTGGAAGAAATGGGGATCACAGCAAAAGGCTATATTGCTGATCTGATGGACCGCGACCAGGTAAAACAGGTAATAGAAGCTATTGTAAAGGATTTTGGAAGCCTTCAGGTTCTTATCAACAATGCGGGCATGACCCAGGTTGGAGAGGAAGAAGATTTTAGCGACTTTATGAATGTAACCTACGAAAGCTGGGATATTTCCATCAATCGGAACCTGAATATCTGCTTTAATGTGACCAAAGAGGCGCTGCCCTATATGATAAAAGAAAAGTACGGAAGAATCGTCAATGTTTCCTCCGTAACAGGACCTTTAGTAAGCAATCCGGGAGAAGCCGCTTACAGTGCGGCAAAAGCCGGGATCATCGGCATGAGCCGCTCTCTCGCCATCGAAGTGGGCGTTCATAATATTACAGTAAATAATGTGCTTCCAGGCTGGATCGGCACTGCTTCTCAGACTGAAAGCGAGGCGGCGGGAGGACTCAATACCCCAATGCGCCGCAGCGCGGACGCAGTAGAGGTGGCCAACGCCATCGTGTTCCTTGCCTCAAAAGAAGCGTCCTATATCACAGGAGAAGCCTTGGTGGTAGATGGCGGAAATACAATTCAGGAATATAAGGGACCGTCGGAGCTGTATTATTAATATGCGAAAACACAGACGCCGCGTCGACAACTGTCAGCGCGGCGTTGTTTATTTAATGACTAAATAAGAAGCTTTTCAATTTCTTCCAAAGGCAGCTTTGTCAGCCTTGCGATCTGTTCCGGCTCCATGCCGTCTTTTTTCATTTCCAGCGCAATGGCCCTTCTGTTTTCCTCAATGCCGGATTTCCGGCCTTCCTCAATTCCAGCCTTCTTGCCTTCCTCAATTCCAGACTTCCGGCCTTCCTCACGGGCCTCCTGGCGGG
>JAJCKG010000013.1 GCA_020558355.1 bacterium 210820-DFI.6.37
TGGAATCCGGCAAATGGCGACGGGCCGAAGGGCTTTGCGCCAAAACAGGCGACCAGGCGGGAAAGAATAACGGGAAGTGGTCGCCACCGCCACTGGAATCCGGCAAATGGCGACGGGCCGAAGGGCTTTGCGCCAAAACAGGCGACCAAAGCCCTGTTGGGGTAATGTGTGGAAAAAGAACTTGTCTGTGGCAGGTTCTTTTTTGTGTGGGCTAGACGATGCAATGAATTTTAACAGAATGGAACCGGATATGTTCACGGCAGTTGGTGGAGAAAGCAAATAAGATTTGTTATACTTTTTAGCAGAAGTAGGAAAAGTATAACAAATCGGAGTGATGGCAGAGGAGAAGAGCGTATGATTCATGAAAATATCGCAAAGCTGAGAAAGCATAGCGGCTTTTCACAGGAGGATGTAGCGGATAAAATCGGTGTTACAAGACAGACCATTGCAAAGTGGGAAGCAGGCGAAAGTGTGCCCGATGTGATCCACTGCAGCGACCTGGCGGAGCTGTTCAGTGTTTCGCTGGATGATCTTGTAAATACAAAATGGGGCAAGGATGGAATTGCGGGGCTTCCGCCAAAGGGTAAATACATATTTGGAACAGTTACCATCGGAGAGAAGGGCCAGATTGTTATCCCGGCAAAAGCCAGGAGAGTGTTCAATTTAAAGGCGGGAGATGACTTAGTGGTATTGGGGGATATCCAGCAGGGAATCGCGCTGGCCAAAACTGACTTTTTCCTGGAATGCTTTAATATAATGAAGAAAAAGGGGAGTAACGAAAAATGATGCCGATATTGGAAGTTAAGGGCTTACGCAAAGACTACCCGGCCTTTACCTTAAAGAATGTTTCCTTTTCTCTCGAAAAGGGAAAAATCACAGGATTCATAGGGCGAAATGGCGCTGGAAAATCGACAACCATTAACGCTCTTATGGGGTTTGTCCACCTGGATTCCGGCAAGATCCGATTTTGGGACATGGATTTGGCTGGCAATGAAAATCAGATCAAGCAGAGAGTCGGCTTTGTTTCTAGCGGCATGAGCTATTACCCGAAGAAGCGTTTGAAAACAATTACGGGAATTACAAGGACATTTTACGAAAGCTGGGATGAAACCGCTTACAGGAGCTATATGAACGCGTTCGCCCTGGATGAAGACAAGACCCCTTCGCAGCTGTCAAACGGTATGAAAATTAAATACGCTCTGGCGCTTGCGCTGTCCCATAACGCCGACCTGCTGATCCTGGACGAACCGACAAGCGGCCTTGATCCTGTATCAAGGGAAGATCTGCTGGAACTATTCCTGCGCTTGTGTGAAAAAGGGAAGACTATCCTTTTTTCTACACATATCACATCGGATCTGGATAAATGCGCGGACGATATTATCTATATCAAAAAAGGACAGGTACGAGAGCAGTCTGACATTGAAGGCTTCGTAAACTCCTACCAGCTGGTGGATTTTAAAGAGGGAGAACTGTCAGCGCTTCAGGAGAAGCAGATCATTGGAAAAAGAAGGAATAAAAGAAGCTGGTCCGCGCTGATTCCGGCGGCTTCAGACGCGTTTCCCGCCGGGTCACGCAGAGCAGCGGATCTGGAATCGATTATGATCCATATGGAAAGCGAGGGAGCGGAATGAAAAATTTATTGAAAAAGGAATTTCTGTTGTCCATGCATCCGATTACATCGGCGCTGCTGCTTTTGTCAGCAATGGTGATAATCCCTAATTATCCTTATGGCGTTATATTCTTTTATATGTCATTGGCTATTTTCTTTACTTGTCTCACAGGCAGAGAAAATTTTGATGTGGTCTATTCTTTGACTTTGCCGGTGGGGAAAGAGGCCATCATCAAGGCGAGGATATGCTTTGCTGTTATCCTGCAGATGGCGCAGCTGCTTCTTACGGGAGCGTTTTGTCTGTTGCGGAGCCATTTGCTCTCTTACGGAAATGAAGCTGGAATGGACGCGAACCTGGCTTTGCTGGCAGAGGGACTTTTGTTCTTCGGCGTCTTCAATCTTGTCTTCTTTGGAAGCTACTACCGCAATGTCAGTAAGGTAGGAATCAGTTTTATAAAAGCGTCCATCGTTTTTTTCTTTTGTATTGCGGCGGATGTGGCCGCCACCCATGGCGCGTCTTATGTTCGGGATCGCCTTGATACGCCTGACCCTGCGTATATGGGGGATAAGCTGGTTTTTGCGGCGGTCTGTGCGGCCATATATGTGATTTTAACAGGACTTGCTGTGTCGGTTTCCAAAAAACGCTTTGCCCGTCAAGATCTGGTGTAATCCTGATGGGTAAAGCGTTGTTACCTACCTTGAAGCGGGCAGCCCGCTTCGTTCCTCCCTTTAAAATAGAATCGTTTTGAGGGGGATTTTTGTGTACTCCGGATTTGAAACATGATAAAATACTTTTATACTGAAAGCGCAAGGGAGAAAGGCTTTGATCATAAGAAACGCGGGAATAAAAGAAATCGACCAGGTAATGGATTTTTACGGCGAGGTGATTGACGCTCTGGAGGGCCTGCGGAATGGGCCGGGATGGGTAAAAGGAGTGTATCCATCCTATGAGTTTGTAAAAGCGTCAATTGAAAACAAAGAATTGTATGTTGCTGAGAAAGGGGCGGAGATTGCGGGAGCGGCGATTTTAAATTACTGCTCGAATGAAGGATTTCAGAAGGTTTTATGGAAGGTTGACGCTGATCTGAATGAGACAGCTATTGTTCATGCCTTTGCCGTGTCGCCCCGGTATCGGGGAAGAGGGACAGGAAAGGCTATGCTGCGGGAACTTTTTCGGATCAGAAGAGAAAAAGGAGACCGGGTACTGCGGCTGGATGTTCTGGCGGAAAACACACCGGCAGCCAGCCTTTATGAATCCGTAGGCTTCTGCAGGGTAGTGAAAACAAGGTTGTCCTACCATCCCATCGGAGAGCGGGAGTTCTGGATGTATGAATATGAGCTTTAAGCGGGGCGCTTTTCGGACTGCGGCCGCATCCAGACCAATGAAGACAAACCGAGGAAAAAGTAGCGCATATTCAGAGAAGTATGATAAAATATAAATAGTGAAGTTACAAAAGGAATTTACAAAAAATGGATTGACAACGACATGGAATAAATTTACAATGTGATTAAGCCGAAGAAGCGGCTTAATGGCCCGGGCAAGAGGGGGAAGGGAGAAACATATGGATGATATGGCTATTTCAGAAAAAGAACTAAAATTATTAATGAATTTTATAAAAGATGATTTGACAGAAGCTAAAGAGGCTTCTGATAATGAGATCAAAAACATAAAGATAGAAAGGGTACTGGAACATATTCAGCAGTACCTGGAAGACTGAAGGCTTTAACATACTGTAAATGATTATAAAGCGCGGGCTTGCCACCGCCTTTTAAAAAGAAACACGCGGAAGAAAACTGACCTCTGGATCGACTGAGGTTTTTTCTTTTCTTGATAGAAAGAATACAAGTGGAGGAATTTAAAATGGCATTTCATAGAATCAACATGGAAACCTGGCCCCGCAAGGAGCATTATATCTATTATTCGGAGAAGATCAAAACCAGCTATCAGATGAATGTTGACATTGATGTAACAGAGCTGCTCTGGCAATGCAAAGAAAGAAAGCTGCGGTTTTATCCGGTTATGATCTATGTCATCATGCGGGCTGTCAATCGCAATGAAGCCTTTCGCATGGCGGTAGATGAGGAAGGCAAGCTGGGATATTATGATGTGTGTCATCCTTCTTACACGATTTTCCATGAGGATGATAAGACTTTTTCCGATATATGGACAGCCTATAATGAAAGCTTTCCGGATTTTTATGAAGCGGTGGTAAAGGATATGGAAGAATACCGGGACGTAAAGGGAATTAAAGCAAAGCCGGGCCGGCCGGACGCGTTTACTCCTGTTTCCTGCGTTCCCTGGGTATCCTTTACAGGCATCAGCCATGACACGCCGGGACCGAGAAAGATGTATTTTCCCATTATTACTTTTGGGAAATATAAAAAAGCGGAAGACCGCTGGCTGCTTCCGTTTTCCGTCTTTGTCAATCACGCGGCGGCCGATGGATATCACACCAGTAAGCTGATCGAAGAGATTGAAAAAAGCTGCGGAAATTGTAAAGTCTGGATGGGAGAGAAGTGATGAGGGTAATAAGCAAACAGAGAAACAGCAGAATGTGTATCATTTGCGGATTAGATAACGAATATGGACTTAGAGCGCCTTTTTACAACATGGAAGACGGAAGCGTCATGACCCGCTTTCGCTATCGGGAGCAGCATCAGAGCTATCCGGGCCGGGTTCATGGAGGTCTTATTACAGCCATGCTGGACGAAATGGGCCTGCGGGCCTTGTGGGCAAAGGAATTATCAGAAGAAACGTTTGGCGTGACTTTTTCCATCGATACAAAGTACCGAAAACCAGTGCCTTATGATACTGACTTGATCGGAAAGGGAATCATCGTAAAAAACAGCTCCAGATTTTTTGTGACAGAAGCCTGCGTTATGGATAAAACCGGGGAAGTTCTGGCAAATGGCACAGTCAAGTATCTGAAGCTGGATGTAAAACAAATCGCGAAGGACGCGGCGGTCCATGAGGAAATGTGCTACCTTACGGAAGACGGAATCGAGGAAATCACCTTTTAGAATCATATTGATTCGATTTCATAGGTGAAGCCAGCGTCTGTAATGACCTGAATCGTATCCTTGATTCCCTGTCCATCCGCGGTAAGATATCCGGAAGCAAAAATGGAATCTACAACTTTGAGAAGCTGTTTTTCTTCTCCTTTAAAATAAACCTCCCGCCCCGCGGCGCAGCGGATATCCGCTTTCGGCACCAGAAGCCTTGCAAGACACAGGACTTTCATGCAATAAGAAGTGGTAAGGCTTGAAATATCCGCGTCTCCAAGGGGAGTGCCCGGAATTGGAAGCAAAAAGTTGATAGGAAGGGCTTCGGGCTGGATCTCGCGCAGCTCCAAAAGCATGTCCACGACATCCTCCTTACTTTCTCCCATGCCAATAATACCGCCGCTGCATATCTCAAAGCCCAGCCGCTGCAGCATGCGAATGTTTTCGATACGCTGTTCAAAGGTATGTGTGGTACAGATATTACGGTAAAAGGCCCGGCTGCTGTTCAGGTTGTGATTGATCCGGTCCAGACCCGCGTCTTTAAGAATCTTCGCCTGTTTTTCTGTCAAAAAGCCGATGGAACAGCAAAGATGCGCACAGGTTTCCTTCATAATCCGGATCCGCTTTGCCAGATCCTCGATTTCCTCATCTGTAAATTCCATTCCACTAAGTCCGATACAATGACGGGACAAGTGATATTCCTTTACAAAGGCGTTGTCCTGGTAAAGCTTTTCGTCCGATACCCATTTATACTTGTCGATCTCTGCTTCAGAACGGCATGACTGGGCGCAGTAGGCGCAATCCTGAGAGCAGTTGCCGCTGCGGGCGTTTGTTAAAATGTGAATGCTGACATGGTTGCCTTTATATTTTCTGCGAAGCTTCTCGGCGCTGGCAACAAGCTCATCCAGACTATCATCCGGAGTATTGAGAATTTCAATGGCTTCTTTGCGTGAAACTACAGGGTCCTCAGTCATTTGAAGTTCAGAAATCATAATTACACCTTCTTTTGGATTTTATAAAGTACTAAAACTTTAGCATAGAAACGCCTGATTGTCAACTGACAATGAAGAGATAGTTTACGATCTGCGCAAGACTTGATTTCAGCCCTTTTATATACTACAATTACATTGGGTACTGAAATTACGACAACAAAGCGGCGACTATTCTATGGAAGGGGAAAAACTGTGAACGGTCTGAAAAAATACATACCGGCGCTGATCATGTTCTTGTTTTTTGAAGCTGTGGCAGTCACCTTGTGGCTGGCGCTGGACAACCTGTTTTATCTGTTTAATTTTACATATATCGGCGGCTTTGTCGCCTTTGGCTTATGCTTGTATATTAAAAAGTACAGAAACGCGAGGCTGATCATTCAGCTTGGAGTGGGTCTTTACATGCTGGTGTATCTGGGGCTGACGCATAGTGAAAACATGCAGATTGAAGGCTTCTGGTATTACTTGTTTTCCGGTGTGTTCGAAGCGGCAGTGATCCATTACGCTGTCGCGAAAATTTTTGGCCCGTTCTTTTTCGGGCGGGGCTGGTGCGGCTATGCGTGCTGGACTGCCATGATACTGGATCTTCTGCCGTACAAGCAGCCTGAGGGCGAACGAAAGAAGCTGGGGTTTATCCGGTATCTGGTTTTCGGCTTGTCCTTAGTTTTCGTTGGAGCTTTGTTCCTCCTCCACATTCCGGAGCTGGACAGAATCATGTTCTGGAGCTTCATCATTGGAAACGCGCTGTATTATGCCGCGGGAATCATCTTGGCCGCGGTATTTCAGGATAACCGGGCTTTTTGTAAATATATCTGTCCTGTCACCGTATTCTTAAAGCCCGCCAGCTATTTTTCCTATCTCAGAATAAGGGTAGATGAAGAAGTCTGTGTGTCGTGCGGAAAATGCAGAAAAGTCTGTCCTATGAATGTGGATGTTATGAGTAATTCCCGGAAGCGGAAAAATGCGACAGAGTGTATCCTCTGTATGAAATGCGTAGAACAGTGCCCAGTGAAGGCATTAAAGCTGTAGCGTTCTGGACAGAGAAGCCCGAAAGGGCAGAATAAGGAGAAAGGATGACCATGGACCTGATCGATAAAATAGAACATTACCACCCTTGGAATGAGCAGGAAAAGACAGATCAAAAAGAATTCCTCAGAAGGCTGAAAAGCGGAGAAAATCTCTACACAAGAGAGAACCTTTCTGCCCATCTGACTGCTTCTGCCTGGGTCGTAAGTCCGGATCGAAAGCTGGTATTGATGGCTTATCATAATCTTTACGACTCCTGGGCCTGGCTGGGAGGACACGCTGATGGAGAACGGGATCCGTTGGCAGTGGCTGTCCGCGAAGCCATGGAAGAAAGCGGGCTTTCTCATATAAAGCCGGTAACATCTGATATCTATTCTTTAGAGCTGTTAACCGTAGATGGACATGAAAAATACGGGCGTTATGTTTCTTCCCATCTGCATCTGAACCTGACCTACTTGCTGGAAGCGGACCCAAAGGAGCAGACCCGCTGCAAACCGGATGAAAACAGCAAGGTGGCATGGTTTACCTTTGAAGAAGCTGTTTCCGCGTCTTCCGAACCCTGGTTTTGTCAGCGGATCTACAGGAAACTCAATGAAAAGCTATTGCTCTATTAATTCAGAGGTACAATGCGGACAGCGCGTCGCGTTGAGACTGATCTCCGATTGGCAGTAAGGGCAGAGCTTAGTCTTAGGAGGGGCAGGCGGATCTTCCGCTTTCCCGCGAAGCCTGTTTAAAAATTTTACGATCATAAATACCACAAATGCCATGATTATAAAATTGATGATATTGGAAATGAAAGAACCGTATTTAAAAACAGCCGCTCCGGCGGCTTCCACGGCGTCAAGGGTTTCATAATGAGAGCCGTCCAGGGTGACGAACAGGTTGGAAAAATCAATTTTTCCCGTAAAGATACCCAGAAGCGGGTTGATGATATCGTCAACAAGAGAATTTACGATACCTGTAAACGCGCTGCCGATAATCATGCCGATGGCCAGATCCATCATGTTGCCTTTCAGTGCGAACTCCTTAAATTCCTGAATGAATTTTTTCATAACTTCCTCCATTGCGCAAAATTTATAAAATCGTGTCTTATTATAGCATGAATGGCAGGGATGGAGCCAGAATTTTATTATTTATCGACGAATGCCTCTTTCTGTGCTATGATAATCAATAAATGATTATCAACGGCAGAAAGGGGCCTTTCCTATGGGAGAAACATCAGAAAATCAACCAATGAAACATATATGTACGGGCATTGTAGCCCATGTGGATGCGGGTAAGACAACCTTATCAGAAGCCATGCTTTATACAGCCGGAACCATAAGAAAGCTGGGACGGGTGGATCATCAGAATGCCTTCTTGGATACAGACGCTCAGGAGCGGGCGCGGGGAATCACCATTTTTTCCAAGCAGGCGGAGCTTGTTTATAAAGACACGAGGATTATGCTGCTGGACACACCGGGGCATGTGGATTTTTCCGCGGAGATGGAACGGACGCTGCAGGTGCTGGACTATGCCATTTTAGTCATCAGCGGAAAAGACGGAGTACAGGGACATACCGCGACTTTATGGAAGCTGCTGCGGCAGTATCGTATTCCGGTATTTTTATTTATCAATAAAATGGACCTTGACGGAACAGACCGGCAGCGGATACTGGAAGAGCTGAAGCGGTCCTTCGACGAAGGCTGCGTTGACTTTTCCGATCCCAATGCCGCAATAGAGCAGATTGCCATGTGTGACGAACAGCTGCTGGAAGAATATCTGGAGACAGGCTCTGTGACAGAAAAAGGAATCGCCAGGGGAATTTCAGAAAGAAGCCTGTTTCCCTGCTACTTCGGTTCAGCGCTGAAAATGGAAGGCGTAGAATCTTTTCTGGAAGGACTGAGGCGATTTACCCGAGAGAGGGCCTATCCAAAAGAATTCGGCGCGCGCGTTTACAAGATCACCAGAGACAGCCAGGGCGCGAGGCTTACCCATATGAAGATTACAGGCGGGACCCTGCGGGTAAAAGAGCTGATTGCGGGAACAGAAGGAAGCGGAGAAACCTGGGAAGAAAAGGCTGACCAGATCCGTATTTATTCTGGTGAAAAGTACCAGACGCGGGAGCGGGCCGGGGCCGGAGAAATATGCGCGGTAACCGGGCTTACCAGAACCTTTGCCGGTCAGGGGCTGGGAACAGAAACAGGAAATCGGGAAGCGGTACTGGAATCGGTTCTTATCTATGGAATAGAGCTGCCGCCCCAACAGGACGCGCATGGAGCGTTTCTTAAACTCAAGCAGCTGGAGGAGGAAGACCCCAAGCTGCATATCCTGTGGAACCAGCAGCAAAAGGAAATCCAAATCCAGCTGATGGGACAAGTACAGCTGGAGATTTTGAAAACCATTATAAAACAACGATTTGGAATCGACGTGGGATTTTCCAGCGGCCAGATTTCATATAAGGAAACCATTGCGGCGCCTGTCATAGGCGCGGGACATTTTGAGCCCCTGCGGCACTACGCGGAGGTTCACCTTTTGCTGGAACCAGGCCCTCGGGGAAGCGGCCTTGTTTTTGACAGCGTCTGCAGTGAGGATGTGCTGGACCGAAACTGGCAGAGGCTGATTCTGACTCATTTGGAAGAGCGGCAGCATCCGGGCGTACTGACAGGCGCTCCCATAACCGATATGAAAATCACCATACTGAATGGGAGGGCGCATTTAAAGCATACAGAAGGAGGTGACTTCCGTCAGGCGACCTACCGGGCTGTGCGTCAGGGCCTTCGAAAGGCGGAGTCTGTTCTTCTGGAACCCTGGTATGAGTTCCGCCTGGAAGTTCCAGGTGATATGGTGGGACGGGCTATGTCGGATATACAGAAGATGAGCGGAAGCTTTGATACTCCAAGGCCCGCTGGGGAGTATTCTGTCCTGACAGGAAAAGCGCCGGTTTCTGAAATGAAGGATTATTCCACCACGGTTACTTCCTATACAAAGGGGCATGGACATCTGTCCTGTAATGTACGCGGCTATGAACCGTGCCACAATCAGGAGGATGTGATCTCGCGAATCGGATACGATGTGGACAGCGATGTGGAAAATACCGCCGATTCGGTGTTCTGTTCCCACGGAGCCGGGTTTAATGTAAAGTGGGATGAAGTGGAGGACTATCTTCACCTTTCCAGCGGGTGGAAGCCGGAGGATGAAAAAACGGCGGAAGGATCGGAAGCCTTATCGGCCCCGGGCGGAAGTATCGGGGGAAGCGGAGAAGAAGACAAAGAGCTGGAACAGATTTTTGAGCGGACCTATGGCTCTGCCAGACCAAAGAACGGGATCCCGCAAAAAATCATTGAAGCGCCAAAGAAGCAGAAGAAAACTCAGCCGGCCCGGGTGCTGCCGGAATATCTTCTGGTAGATGGCTACAATGTTATCTTTGCCTGGGAAGAACTGAAAGCTTTGGCAAAGGTGAATCTGGACGCGGCCAGGGAAGCTCTGATCGAGATTTTGTCCAATTATCAGGGCTACCGAAAATGTAAGATTATTGCCGTGTTTGACGCCTATAAAGTGAAAGGCGGGAAGCGTCATCTGGAAAAGTACGCGAATATAGATGTGGTCTATACAAAAGAAGCGGAAACCGCGGATATGTATATTGAAAAGGTGACCTATGAAATGGAAAAGGACTATGTTGTAAGAGTTGTCACCTCCGATAATCTGGAGCAGCTGATTATTTTGGGCCACGGCTCCTTCAAGCTGTCCGCCAAAGAATTCAAGGCGGAAGTAGAAAAAACCAACGCGGAGATCTCCGCTTTCCTGAAAGACTATAACCGCAGGAGCGGCATGGAAAGCCGAAATCGGATCAGGATACCGGAAAAGAAATAGTTTTTTACGGATGGCGTTTATTATAAAGGAACATCCAGACAGCAACGCCGGAAATCATACAGTAGCCGATGACACTGAACAGATCCGGGATCTGACTGAAAAAGAGAAACCCCAACCCCGCGGCAAAGACGATCTGTGTATAGTCAAAGACGGATACCTCTCTTGCCGGGGCATGGGTGTAAGCCGCGGTGATGGTAAACTGCCCGCCTGCTGCGGAAAGCCCCGCCAAAAGCAGGGTGACGGTTTGCGCCGCGGACATATGGTGAAAATCAAATATTAAAAATGGCAGAGTGACGACGCAGGAGAATGCGGAAAAAAACAAGACGATAAACGGTCCCCGTTCGCCTCTTTGTCCAAGTACCCGGACCAGAGTGTAAGCGGCGCCCGCGCAAAAACCGCCGGCTACACCGATAAGAGACGGAATCAGAGCTTCCGCTACAGCAAACCCGGGCTTCACCACAAGGAGCGCGCCGCAAAAAGCGACAGCCACGGCAGTGGCCTGTATAGGAGAAATTTTTTCTTTTAAAATAAAGAAAGAACAGACAATGGCAAAAAAAGGCGACAGCTTGTTCAGAATCGAAGCGTCAGAAAGCAGCAGATGATCCACTGCGTAAAAATTGCACAGGATACCTAACGTACCGAAGATTGCCCTGCCGAAAAATACCGGCAGGTTTTTCTTTTGAAAGGAAAAGCCTTCTTTTGACCGAAGCAGCACAAACAGCGCAAAAAAGAAAGCCACAAAGTTGCGGAAAAAACTTTTCTGGATGGAAGGCAGGTCTCCGGACATTTTTACGAACATATTCATCAGCGCAAAGAAAAAGGCAGAACAGATAATATAAAAAACAGCTTTTTGTTTGTTACTCATAGATGACATGAATTCTAATCTCCTGTTAAATAAGCTATTAAAAAGTATAGCCTGCTTTCCGGCTTTTTTCAAGAGCTGAAACGGATTTAGACGCTGGATCAAAGGGAGTTTTCCACGGAATAGGATGCATAATTATTTATCTCAGTAAATCAAATTCTGAAAAATAAAAACTGTGGATAACTGATAAAGCGCAATCATATAAAAGGTTGAAATTTCAACGATAACAAATTTGTAACTATCCACAGCAAGTTATGGATAAAATTGTATACAATCCAGAAAAAATTGTGGACAAATGGTTAAGCCCTGTTAAAATGGGGACTTTACGGTGTTGAAAAGTGTCGAAGCGATAAGCGGCTCCTTTAAGGAATGGACGCCGCGGCGCGCGAAAGCAAAGGAATACAGATAAATATTTACAGAGAGCTTGTTAAAAATGATCAATAATATTAAAAATGTTAACATATAAATTAAAAATATTAATAACAATATTGACTTTTTGCATTGCGGGTGGTATATTCATAATCACAGAAGGGAGAGAGGAATATGAAAAAGGTAATCAGCCGCTGTCCTGTATGCAGCGGAGAACTGACTGTAACACGCCTGAAATGCGATTCCTGCGAAACCGTTATTGAAAATCGGTTCCGGCTGAGCAAGTTTGATTATCTCAGCGATGAGGAACTGCATTTTACGGAAACCTTTATAAAATGCCGCGGAAATATCAAGGAAGTGGAAAAGGAATTAAAAATTTCTTATCCAACGGTCCGGTCGAAATTAAACGGGGTTATTAAAAAGCTGGGCTATGAAGCCCGTCCGGATGAGGAAACCGCAAAACGGGAAGAGATACTGAAAGCCCTGGAGCAGGGAGACATAACAGCGGAAGAAGCCATCGCCCAGTTAAAGTAAAAAATACAGCAAGATCAAAAGGAGAATTAAAATGGAAGAGAAATTGAGAATTTTAAAAATGGTAGAAGAAGGTACCGTTACAGCAGAACAGGCCGCGGAGCTGATGAACGCTCTGGGAGCAGGGGAAGAGCGGGAAGAGACAGGGCTGATAAAAAGCGGCTATGACAGAAAAATGTTCCGGATCGTTGTGGATAGTGTCAAGGGGGATAAAGTTAATGTGCAGTTTCCGGTAGGAGCTGTAAAAAAGCTGTTAAAGGCAACCGGACAGCTTCCCATTCCTCAGCAAAACATGGAGGGCATTGATTTTACAGCTATGATGGAGGCTGTCTCCCAATGCCTGGATGAAGAAATTGAAGGGGACTTTGTCAACGTTACGGCCGCTGACGGAACCACTGTCCGCATTTTTGTTGACAAATAGGCGGGTTTTTATGAAAATAAAGATCAGAACAGAGAAAATTCGCTTTTCAATTGCGGTCCCAACCAGTATGGCGGCCTGGGCGGCAAAGAAAATTCCGCAGTCAGCCATTGACGCTATGCGAAAAAAGACCGCCGAGCCATACAGACAGCTTGTGACCAGAGAAAATTTCCGCTTTTTGCTAAACGCCTGCAGCGAAGAGCTGAAGGCGAACAAAGGGCTGGAAGCGGTTCATGTGGAAGCCGCGGACGGGACCTTTGTATCGGTCATATTGTAGCTGCTGTATGCCCTGTATTGGGAGGAAGGGGCTATGAAATAAGATGTAATGCCTGGCGTATGAAGCGCCAGGCAGTTTCCTGTATTTGAAAACAGAAGAAAGGATCAAGGAACAATGGTTTTACTGACGTGTGAAAATCTGAAAAAAAGCTATACGGAAAAACCGCTTATTACAGATGTCAGCATGAGTATCCATGAAAATGATAAAATCGGATTTGTGGGAGTCAACGGAACAGGAAAATCCACACTGCTGAAACTGGTTGCGGGGGTTCTGGAGCCAGAGGGCGGACAGATTACCAGATCCAGAGAACTGAAGGCCGGCTATCTGGCTCAGAACCCTCCTTATAAGGGGGAGCTGACGGTTTTGCAGCAGGCGATGGAATATATCGATAACGCGGGGCAGAAAGTAGAGGAATACCAGTGCAGAGCCATGCTGAACAAGCTGGGGTTTGCTTCTTATGAAATGAAAATGGAAACTCTTTCGGGCGGTCAGAGAAAACGGGTAGCCATGGCGGCCCTTTTGTCGCAGGATACGAATCTGCTGATTCTGGACGAGCCTACCAACCATATGGACAATGATATCATCGAGTGGCTGGAAGCGTTCTTAAAGACGTATCGGGGCGCTATTTTCATGATCACCCATGACCGGTACTTTCTGGATCGAGTGACCAACCGGATCGTTGAGATCGATGGTGGGAAGCTGTACAGCTATGACGGAAACTACGATTATTATCTGGAGGCCAAAGCTGCCAGAGAAGAAATGGCCCTCGCGGCAGAGAGAAAGCGACTGGCTATTTACCGGAAAGAGCTTGCCTGGATTCGCAGGGGAGCCCAGGCAAGGACCACAAAAGCCAAAGGGAGGATTCAGCGGTTTGAAGAGCTGGAAGCCAATAAGCTGGTAACAGAGGATTCCTCGCTGGAAATGAATACAGTAAGCAGCAGGCTGGGAAGAAAAATCATTGAGATCAAAGCGATCAGCAAAAGCTATGGAGAAAAGCGGCTCATTCAGGATTTTTCCTACACCGTTTTGAGAAATGACCGGATCGGCGTCATCGGTCCTAACGGCTGTGGAAAATCGACGCTTTTGAAGATCCTTATGGGGCAGATCGAGCCTGACCTTGGACAGGTGGACAAGGGAGAAACGGTGAAGATCGGCTATTTTTCTCAGGAAAACGAAGCGCTGGATCCGGACAAGCGGATCATTCAATATATCGAAGAGCTGGGAAATAGTATCCGCACCAACGAAGGCACCTTTTCGGCCTCTCAGATGCTAGAGCGATTCTTGTTTCCGCCCCATACGCACAGCGTCAAGATCGGGCGGCTGTCCGGCGGTGAAAAAAGAAGGCTGTATCTTCTCAGTATTCTGATGCAGGCGCCTAATGTACTGATCTTTGACGAGCCGACAAATGATCTGGATATCGATACCCTAACCGTTTTGGAGGACTATCTGGATGATTTCCCGGGAGCTGTGATCATCGTTTCCCATGACCGGTATTTTCTGGACCGCCTGACCATCCGTACCTTTGCTTTTGAGGCGGACGGCCGGATCGGCCATTATATCGGCGGATATACGGACTGGGCCGCGCGGCGGAAGGAGGAAAAAGCTCCCTCTAAAAAGGAAAAGGAGCAGCCTGTCAGGAGAAAGCAGAGAAAAAAACTGAAATTTTCCTATAAGGAAGCGAAAGAGTATGAAACCATCGAGTCAGACATTACCGATTTGGAGGAAAAAATTTCTCAAATTGAAAGCGATATGAGTAAGTGCGCCGCGGATTTTGTCAGGCTGGCAGAGCTTGACCGGGAAAAGAATCAGGCGGAAGAACAGCTTATGGAAAAAATGGAGCGGTGGGAATACCTTGAGGATCTGGCCCGGAGGATCGAAAACGGAGAGCTGGCATAAGAATGATCCTTTATAGGCGGCTGGCCAGCGGCGCATGAGGAAAACGCGGGGAAAGAAAAGGACTGAGCGGATCAGGGCCCAGTCCTTTTCTCTTTGAGCGAAAAACAGCGGCGGGTCCGCGTCAGCACTGAACGCGGCAGAGCAGAGCTTTCATTTCTCTGACACCCCGCTTTTGAGATGTGATGATGGACTGCAGGATGGGCTTTAGTTCAGGACAGATGGTATACCGCAGCGCGTTCTCCGACATGGCGATAGCGCCCTCATGGTGAGGGATCATTTCCCGCATGAAATCGGCGTTGATCTGATTCGTAACGCGGGAGTTTCCCATTTCATCGAACATGGTTTCCATGATCTGAGATACCCGCCTCTGGTAGCGTTCCACATCCTGCTGGCAGCTAGTCAGACAAAGACAGCGCGGCAGAATTTCCCGCATGTTTTCAATACTTTTCGTCTGGGATTGGATGATATTTCGTGCGATGGCCTGAAGCGGCAGGCTGGTGGTATACCGAAGAATATTTTCCGACATTCGGATAGCGGCAAGGTGGTGGGGGATCATCTGCGCGATAAAGTTGTGGGATATGCTGTGGTTCAGCTCCGCTGTTTCCATCCCAATGATCATTTTATCCAGAATGCGGTAGAATTCCATCATATAGGCTTTTGTCACATCGCTTAATTTTTCATTGCAATTCATAGTAAACCTCCTTTTCTGCCAGTATATGCGGCTTGGGCGGAGGTTGCTTTTTTCGGGGAAACGTAAAATGGAAAAGGAAAGAGCGTCCGCGCGTCTGTTTTCCAGGGGAGTTGACTTTGCGGACGAAAAAAAGTATCATATCTAGTAAACACGCGTAAAAGGGAGGGATCTACCGATCATGAAATGGGACCAGCTTCTCTGCCCTGAACGGCCTCGGAGCGTACGGGCTTCCGCGGCCTTTGGAGATTTGAGAACCGAGTTTGAAAAAGACTATCACCGAATCATAAACAGCGCCTCGTTTCGCAGGCTTCAGGACAAGACGCAGGTGTTTCCGCTGGATAAAAGCGATTTTATCCGTACGCGCCTGACCCATTCCCTGGAAGTGTCTTCTTTTGGAAAATCCCTGGGACAGAATGTTTCCGAAAAGATTTTAGGAACCATCAGAGATGAGACGTTTCTTCCGGAATATAAGAGCCATATCTGCGATATTCTCCAGTGCGCCGGACTGATTCACGATATTGGAAATCCTCCTTTCGGGCATTTTGGAGAGAACTCGATCCGGGACTGGTTTAAAAAGAATCTCTCCAGGCTGGAGTTTGAGGGAAAGCCAGTCAGCCAGATCCTGTCCGCGCAGATGCGGGAGGACTTTTATAATTTTGAGGGAAACACGCAGGCCCTGCGGCTTGTAACAAAACTTCATTTTCTGGTAGACGAGCATGGCATGAACCTGACAAAAGCGCTGCTGGGGACCATCGTCAAATATCCGGTTGCTTCGGTGGATATCAATAAAAAGAGCGGAAATATCAAAGACAAGAAGATGGGCTATTACTACGCGGAAAAGGAAATCTTTCAGGATATCCAAAAGACGCTGGGGACAAATGGCTGCAGACATCCACTGACCTTTCTTTTAGAGGCGGCGGATGATATCGCGTATAAAACGGCGGATATCGAAGACGCCTGTAAAAAAGGATGTATTTCTTATGGTCAGCTGGTCCGCGAGCTGGAAAAACACAGACCGGATTCGGGCGGGGAAGAATATGATAATCTGGTGGAAAACCTGCGGAAACGCTATGAGCGGGCTTTGCGGCGGGGGATTGCGTCTCCCGAGCTGAACGCGGTGCAAAACTGGATCATCTTTGTACAGGCAAGAATGATCGCTTCCGCCACCGATGGGTTTTCTGATAACTATGCCGCTATTATGGAAGGAAGCTATGGAAGGGATCTCTTTGCGGGCACTTATGGAGAAGCGATGATGCGGGCGTTGGGGCAGATCGCTTTTGAATACGCATTTAATACAGAGCCCATTTTAAAACTGGAGATCGCGGCGGAGCGGATCTTTCACTTTCTGCTGGACAAGTTTGCCGACGCCGCTTTGTATTACGATACGGACCATCCAAAAACGGAAGTTCAGAGCAAACTGATGGCGCTGATCTCCGATAATTATAAGGAAATTTATCATACCTACGCCAGAGGAAAAGGGACGGAGGAAAAGCTGTATCTGCGGCTGCTGCTAGTAACGGATTTTATCTGCGGCATGACAGACAGCTACGCGAAAACTCTGTACCAGGAACTGAACGGAATCATTTAAGAAAGGCAGGAATCGAATTATGTTTGTATTTAAACTGATCGCGGGGCCGCTGATCGGAGCCGTCATCGGTTATTTTACCAATTATATCGCGGTAAAAATGCTTTTTAAACCGCATCACCCAATCAGGATCGGGGGCTGCCGGCTTCCATTTACTCCAGGTCTGATTCCAAAGAGAAAAGATGAGCTGGCAGGAGCAATCGGCGGAGCTGTCAGCGATGTGCTGCTGACCAAAGAGGACCTGACTAAGGCTCTGCCTTCCGGACCGATCAAGGAGTCCATTACAGATAATTTGTGGCAGCAGTTTTGCGAAGCAAAGGAGAGCGACCGGTCTGTAAGCGAGACCGCCATGTCCTGGCTTTCGGAGGAACAGTATGAAAAGACGCGGGACAAGCTGGAGGATATCATTACGGATAAAGCGGTAGATGTGCTGGAGCGGATGGATATCAGCCAGATCTTTGTTACCGAAGGGACCCGGGTCATTAAAGAAAAAGTCCAGGGTACTATGCTGGCTATGATGATCAACGATCAGGTAATCCAGTCCATGGCGGCGCCTGTGGGACAGGAGATACAGAATTATATCGACAACCACGCGGAAGAAAAGATACGTCCGGTGGTAGCGGGGGAGCTGGCAAAGCTGGAAGCTTCTGGTATCGGCAGTCTGGCGCGGCAGGTCCCTCTGGAAAAGCGGCGGCTTTCCAAATTGATAGACGCCCTGTACAGCAGCTGCGTGGAAGGCTCCATCGAAACCATGGTGGAGAAAATCGACATTGCGGGAATTATTGAAGAGAAAATCAAGGGCATGGATGTGGAAAAGCTGGAAGCGCTGATTTTGTCCGTAATGAAAAAAGAACTCAATGCTATTGTAAATCTTGGAGCGCTTATCGGCCTGGTCATTGGACTTTTGAACCTGGTCATCAGCTTACTTTGATTTCTCCCTTGTAATGGGAAATTTAAGATGATACAATCAAAAAGGAAAAGCTTCAGGCTAAAAGAGCCTGGGAATGGAGGATAATGAATGGAAGCAATCAAATGCATCAAAGAGAGAAGAAGCATTCGTAAATTTCAGGATAAAAAAGTTCCGCGGGAAGTGATCGATGAAATCGTAGCAGCTGCCGCTTACGCGCCTTCCTGGAAGAATACACAGGTTACAAGATATATGGTAACAGAGGACAGGGAAGTTATGAATAAGATCGCGGACGGCTGTGTTCTGGGGTTTGAGTACAATATCGATACCATTCGGAACGCGCCGGCGCTGGTAATCGTAACCATGATCCAGGGGCGCTCCGGCATGGAAAAAGACGGTTCCGCGACAACCTCTAAGGGAGCGGACTGGGGCGTGTTCGATACAGGAATCGCCACCCAGACCTTCTGTCTGGCGGCCCACGATAAGGGAGTCGGTTCCGTTATCATGGGGATCTTTGATGAAGCCAGCGTAGGTGAAGTCGTTCCTGTTCCGGAAGGACAGAAGGTGGCGGCCCTGATCGCGATCGGATATCCGGATGAAGAGCCGAAAGCGCCAAGACGTAAAGAGGTTTCCCAGCTGGTTACATATCTGGACTAAGCTTGTAGAAGAACAAAGTCGGCTTCGCCGATTTATGTTCAGCGGTAGACTTTGTTGATATTCCGGAAATATCGAAAACGATATTTCCTACATAATAAGAAAGCAGACAGCCTTCGGGCTTGTCTGCTTTTTATCTTATGAAGGAATCCTGCCCTGGGCAGCCATGGAAGCTGAACTTGTGGTAAAAGACTTGACAAGAAAAACTTACAAGTGTAAGATATATAAAAATTACATTTGTAAGTTTTATGGAATGGAGGCAATTATGAATGGGATCAAAACACACCGGATCCTGATTGCCGCAATTGGGATAGCTCTTGCGGCAGCGGCAGTTTTACTGATATATAAATTTGCTGTAGTAAAAAGTCCGGAACGGGTACTGACTCAGTATATGTCCTATATTGAACAAAAGGATTACGAAGCCATGTATGATCTGCTGGATGAAGAAAGTAAACATACAGTCGGTAAAGAAGATTTTATAACGCGGAATCAAAATATCTATGAAGGAATTGAGGCGGAGAATATAAAGATCACCATCTCTAAGACGAAGAAAAAGAAAGATACCGTTACTTACCGGACTGTTATGGACTCTTCAGCCGGAGAGATCCGCTTTCCCAATGTGGCGGAAATACATAAAGAGTCGGGCAGATACCGGATCGCCTGGAAGGATAGCCTGATTTTTCCACAGCTGGGAGAATCGGACAAGGTGAAAGTGCTGACACTGAAAGCGGACAGAGGAAACATTTATGACCGGAATGGAACGCTTTTGGCGGGAAAAGGAAAAATTGCCGCGGTCGGTCTGATTCCGGGAAAGATGCGGGAAGACCCCAAAGAGGATTTAGAGCGGATGGCGGAGCTTTTGGATATGTCGGTTTCCGATATCCAGAAAAAACTGGACGCCAAGTGGGTGAAGGATGATTTGCTGGTGCCAATCAAAAAATTAAAAAAGGTCAACGAGAAATCTTCCAGCACCGTAGATCTGGAAAACGCGGAGATTCAGAAGCAGCTTGTGGATATTCCGGGCGTTATTATTGGTGACGAAGACAGCCGGATCTATCCGTTGGGAGAGCAGGCCGCGCATCTTATCGGCTATGTGCAGGGGATCAGCGCTGAAGAACTGGAAAGCAGAAAGGACAAAGGCTATGACCAATACAGCGTGATTGGAAAAAGCGGCCTGGAAAAGCTGTATGAGCAGCGGCTTCACGGAACTGACGGCGAAAAAATCGTCATTTACAGCGGCAAGGGGTATGAAAAGGCGGTACTGGCTCAGAAGGATAAACAAGACGGGGAGGATATTCACCTTACGATTGACGCCGATCTGCAAAGCGCGCTTTATGACGCCTATAAAGAAGATAAAAGCTGTACTGCCGCGATGAACCCAAAGACTGGCGAGGTCCTTGCCCTGGTCAGCACTCCGGCCTATGACAGCAATGATTTTGTAGTAGGGTTGTCTGACAAGAGGTGGAAGCAGCTGAACGAAGATAAGAACACCCCTATGTACAACCGGTTCAGACAGACCTGGTGTCCGGGCTCTTCTTTAAAACCTATCATAGGAGCCGCTGGGATTACAGCCGGAGCACTGGACCCGGATCAGGATATGGGCCGCAGCGGCCTTAAATGGCAGAAGGACAGCAGCTGGGGAGGTTATTATGTGACCACGCTTCATGAATACAGCGGGACAGCGAATTTGGAAAATGCCCTGATCTATTCGGACAATATTTACTTCGCCAAGGCGGCTCTGAAGATGGGAGCCGATACGCTGGCGGAGCAGCTGGAAAGGCTTGGGTTTGGAGAGGAGCTTCCATTTGCTGTAGCTATGAGCCAGTCCCAGTATTCCAGCGAGGGAAAGGCTATAACGTCTCAAATCCAGCTGGCTGACAGTGGATACGGCCAGGGACAGGTCCTGGTAAACCCTCTGCATCTGGCCTGTCTGTATTCCGCTTTTCAAAACAGCGGCGATATGGTGGAGCCTCATTTGGAAACAAGCGAAAAAACCAAGTGGTGGATCAAGGACGCGTTTTCGGATGAAGCAGTGAAGAAGGTCAGCAGCGCCCTGAAGCAGGTCATCCGCGATCCGGACGGCACGGGACACGGCGCGCGGCTTTCGGGAACAGTCCTGGCGGGAAAGACCGGCACTGCGGAGATTAAAGCGTCCCAGACCGATACATCGGGAACAGAGCTTGGCTGGTTCTGTGTATATAATCCAGAAGCCGGAAAAAAGGATTCTCTTCTGCTGGTGACCATGGTGGAAGATGTAAAGGACCGGGGCGGAAGCTCCTATGTCGTCAAAAAGGACAGACCTGTTCTTGAAAAATTTATGCGATAACAAAAGGGGAAAAAGCCAGAGGAAGACAGGCTACAGCAGCCTGCGGCCCTTTAGAATCCGCTGGGCCGTTTCCGCTGCTTTGCTTCCCGACGCGCCGTCTTCGCCCCGCAGATTTAAAGCAAAGATCTGCGGACCGGAGGCGGTTTTTACATATCCGATGAACCAGCCGCTGACCGCGCGTCCGTTTTCCGAGATGGTACCGGTTTTTCCGGAAAGCTTTTCTGTGATTCGGAGGGAGCGGCGAATTGCGGAAAGGGAATCCTGGCGAAAGCCCCATCTGTTTTCACAAAGGCCGGTAAGCAGGATTACCTGCTCTATAGGGGAGATTTTCAGAGAACCGTCCATCCAGTAGGTGTCCGCGCCGCTCAGAAGGCAGTTTCCATAGCCGATCCGGCTGTAAAACTTCCGCAGATGATTGATTCCGGCTTTTCGGTCCAGATCCTGAAAATACCAGTTTACAGAGTTTTTCATAGCGGTATTCAGCGTCTGGTCCTGATTCCACTCCTGAAAAGAAGAGGTAGTCCCATCCCAGGCCAGCTGTGAATCGTCCGCTGTGATGACTCCGGTTTCCAGAGCCAGAAGACCGCTGTAGATCTTAAAGGTAGAGGCGGGACAAATTCTGGCGCGGGCAAGCCCCTCGTTGTAGATTGTATACTGATTCCGCGCGGCATCATAAAGAACGAAGCTCCCCTGAAACTTTCCAAAATACTGGCTCAGATCCTCATGAAAGACAGTTCCTGAAATTTTTGACTCATAGGACTGGGAGGCAGCGCTGGAGGAAGGGGCCAGAAGGAGCGCGCATATCAGCGTAAAAATCAGAAGCGCGGCGCTGTATTTTCTGGCGGATCGAGTCGGTTTTTTATAGGAGGCAATATGGGAAATCCGCTGCCGCAGTTTTCGGGAAGAGCTTCCCATACCCACAGCGGCCCGGTGGATGTCCGAAGCCCAGTTGATTACAGCGCGGCCGTATTGCCAGCGCTCCCTTTGATCCAGCAGAGAAAGGACCGCGTCATCACAGCTGATCTCCCGGTCTTTTTCCATCTGCCAGGCCGCGTACCAGATGGCCGGATTGAACCAGTTGACGGCTAAAAGCAGCTGTGTAAAAAAATTGATGAGAGTATCTCTTCTTTTACAGTGGATCATTTCATGGAGAAGGATATATTTGATATCCTGAAAAGGTCTGTCAGGAAGCAAAATAAAAGTCCGAAGCAAACCAGAAGTGACAGGACCACAGGTCCGGTCGGAATAGAAAACGGGAAAAGGCCGCTTGATCCCTAATAGGACGGCGCAGTCCAGAGTGGTTTCCCTTAGTGAAGCGTCAGCCGCCGGCCGGGCAGACCTGAGAAGGCGCCGGCTTTCCAGAATTCCCAAAAGAATACGAAGGAGCATAAACGCCGCGCCGCAAAGCCAAAGGAGGAAACAGGCCAGGACCAAAGCGGGTGGAAAGGCGCTTTTGAGCTCTACCGCGAAATCCTGTATGGAAGCTGCCCCCGCGTCCGGCAGAGAAGCGGCGGACCGCGCGGCGGGAATCTCCGCTCCTGTCAGCGGAGAAAGGGGAAGCGCTGGGCGCGGAAAACATGAAGCCGCGGCAGCGGCAAAGAGGGCGGTCCAGAGATAGTAGCCAGCCGCGGCGGTCAGCTTGCGTCCCAGCAGCTTTTTAACCGCTGTAATTATCAGAACCAGCGCCGCCAGAGCGGCGGAGCAGGAAATCAAACGGAAGAGAATGTCAGTCATGAGAAGGTTCCTTTCCGTCCAGAATCCGCTTCAGATCCTCGATCTCTTTTGGGGAAAGCTGCTGCTGCTGAATAAAGTTCAAAACCATAGAGCCCAGAGCGCCGTCGTAAAACCGGTCGAGAAATTTACGGCTGGCTCCGGTCCGGTATTCCTCTTCCTGAACCATAGGCGTATACACAAAGACCCGTCCCTGCTTTTCCTTGGACAGAGCGCCTTTTTTTACAAGGCGCAGCAGCATGGTCTGAATGGTTTTTGGACTCCAGCTGCTGGTTTCGGACAGCTTTTCCACAACCTGGTTGGTATTGATGGGAGCGAAGCTCCATACTACTTTCATAACTTGGTATTCCGCGTCGGAGATCTGGGGAAGCGTTTTCATAGGACACTCACTTTCTTTTGAAATCTTACATATGTAATATTATAAAGAGAGAAGCGGGTCCTGTCAATGGAAAGCCTTTTGCGGCCATTGTAAAATTTATGTAAAGTTTTGGGGCGGATCCGGTATAGGCTGTTGACAATCCGTGTTTCCGTAGTATAATAAAAAACGTTTATAACATCGGAAAGTTGAGAGAGGGTATTGTGTTGAACGGAACATTTTCACAGTCGCTCCGCCGAAAGGCAGGGGCGGTTTTTATGCTGACTCGTAAAGGGATTTTTAATAAAGGGAATCGGGCTGAGTATTCGGTCGCGTCCTGTACCGCTCAGGAAAACTCACCGCTCCGGGGAAAGCGGGTCTGTTTCCTCGGCTCATCCATCACCTGCGGATTCGCGGCCAGAAGGGAATCTTTCGCGGACTATCTGCAGGCGCAGGACGGAATCCAGGCGGTAAAGGAGGCTGTAAGCGGAACCACGCTGGGAGGCGGGGATCCTCTGTCCTATGTTTCCAGACTAAAGAACATGAATACAGATGAAGCCTTTGACCTTTTTGTCTGTCAGCTGTCTACAAATGACAGCAGCTTTGGGATACCGGCAGGAAGCGTCAGCGAGTCTTTCCGGCTGGATGCTTTCGATACCGGCACCACAACCGGGGCTATGGAATATATGATCGCTTATATAAAGGAAAACTGGAAATGCCCGGTGGTGTTCTTTACCTGTCCCAGATACCCAAGCGCCGCCTATCAGAAGCTGGTGGAGCGGCTTTATGAGCTGCGGGAAAAATGGGATATTGAAATCATCGATCTGTGGCAGGACACGAAGGTATCGGAAGCCATCTGCCGAAGCAGAGACATCTATATGACCGATGATATCCATCCTACCAGGGCGTGCTATAAAAAAGTATGGACGCCTTTTTTCAGAAAACGTCTGAGAGAGATCCTGCGGTAAGCTCTGTCCCCTGATTGTCTGGCGCTTGTATTAGACCGAAAAATCGGTTATACTGCTATATATATGAAAGGGAAAGAACGGATAAGAGGCGGATTATGAAAGCGGAACGAAAGAAAGACAGGTATTGGACTATTATAAAAGGCACCGGCGTTGTGGTATGTATCGCGGCGCTGGTCCTTTTGCTGTATCTGATCCGGATCATCCTGCGGCATGGGATGGATGTGACGCTGCTGGCCTTTCTTTTCGTGCCTTTTCTGACCTTTGCGGTGGGATGCTTTTTTATTTCCCTGGCAGGAATCGGGGAGGGATCCGCGAAGCGGGATCAGGAATTGCCCGAGATGGGGGAGGCTGATGAAAAGGTGATAAAACGGATTGGGATATTATCGGATACCCATGGATTGCTCCGGCCTCAGGTCAGAGAAATACTGCAAAGCTGTGATTATATCATTCACGCGGGAGATCTGGATACAGGAGAAGTGCTGGGAGAGCTGAGAAAGCTGGGGGCCCTTTATGTTGTGCGGGGCAACAATGACAAAGGCCTGTGGGCGGAATCCCTGGAGGATGTGCTGCGGATCAAAATCTGCGGGATGCGGTTTCTGATCGTTCATGACAGGAAGCTGCTGGGAGAGCCGGGAGAAGCGGATATTGTGATTTTCGGACATTCCCATAAATACTATTGCGAACAGGAGGACGGCACACTGTGGCTCAATCCGGGAAGCTGCGGCAGACGGCGCTTCCGCCTGCCTGTGACTATGGCGGTTATGGAGATCGGAGAAAAGAGCTTCCGCGTTAAACAGCATATTCTGGAGGAACCAGGAGCGTGAAAGGGCCAGTGCCTGATTTGACTTTCACAGCAAAAAATGATACCATTAATTGACTATTAAGGAAGAATGATCTATGGCTGCGCGGGGGCGCGGCCTGAAATGAATAAGGAGAAAAATGTGGATAAGAGATTTGCGCTGCTTATTGACGCTGATAATGTTTCAGCGAAATATATCGATCCGATTCTGAACGAACTGTCCAAGTACGGAAATGTGACCTACAAAAGGATCTACGGAGACTGGACCAGCCGGCAGAATTCCAGCTGGAAGGAAGAGCTTCTCAGCAGCTCCATTACACCGATCCAGCAGTTCAGCTATACTACGGGGAAAAACGCTACGGATTCCGCTTTGATCATCGACGCCATGGATATTCTGTATACCAGTACGGTAGATGGATTTTGTATCGTTTCCAGCGACAGTGATTTTACAAAGCTGGCAAGCAGAATCCGGGAATCCGGCCTTACTGTAATCGGTATGGGTGAGCAAAAGACGCCTATGGCGTTCCGCAAGGCCTGTGATATTTTTACCAGGCTGGAGCTTTTAGAGGGCGAGGAAGAGGTCAAGGAAGGGTCGGCTGTCAGAGATGTAGACAAAGCGGTCATTGAAGACGCCATTGTAAAAATCATTACAGAAAACACCAATAACGGAAGAGAAACGGGGCTGGCTGAGCTTGGGAACCGCCTGCTGAAGCTGTATCCGGATTTTGATGTGCGAAGCTATGGTTACAGTCTGCTGTCAAAGCTACTGGAGGAATTTCCTAAAATCCGTCTGCTGAAGAAGGGCAATTATGTGTCGGTCAAACTGGCAGAGGGAACCAATGTGGAAGAGTTTATTATAAAAATGGTAAAAGCCAGAGGCAGAGAAGGGGTGGATCTTGGAACACTGGGTCAGGAAATCCACCAGAAGTACGATAACTTCAATGTGCAGGATTACGGCTTTTCCCAGTTTAAAAAGTATATCCGCAGTATAGATCGAATCGAAGTTCGAAAAGTCGGAAATCAGAACATAGTAAGATATAGAGATTGATTTTTAATGGAGAAGCGGAATGCAGGGATATAATTGCATTATGGTATACAACAGCAGCCGGAGCAAGCTGCTGTTTTGCAAGCGTATAAAAGACCCCTATGAGGGGAAGTACAATCTGGTAGGAGGAAAGATCGAACCCGGAGAAGAAGGGCTTTCCGCGGCCTACCGGGAGCTGGAGGAAGAGACGGGCATCACCCGGGAGGATATTATTCTCAAGCATATGATGAATTTTACATATTTCAACCAGAACTGCGTTGTGGAAGTTTATGTGGGCAGCCTGAAGCGGGAGGTAGGACTGAAACCGGAGAAGCATCCGCTTTTGTGGCTGGATATGAGTGAGGATTTTTTTGATCTGGATCGCTTCGCGGGAGAAGGAAATATCGGCCACATGGTGGAGCAGGTACGAATTTACGGAGACGGGATTTAAACGCTGAAGTCTGAAAATGACCGGAGGTTATAGAAAAGGCCTTCGGTTTTTTTGTGTCCTGTTTTAAACCGGGGAAGCCTTTCGCGTTTTTTTTGAAAATAAACAGTGTATAACACTTGACAACTGTTCTATACTGTTATATACTGTTTGCGAACAAAGGAGACAGAATATGAAGATGATCATCAACAACTCTTCTCAGCAGCCTATTTATGAGCAGATCGCGGAACAGGTCAAAGGCCGGATCATGAATGGGTCAGCAAAGGAAGGAGATCTGCTGCCCTCTGTCCGCGCTCTTTCAAAGGAACTGAAAATCAGCGCCCTGACTGTGAAAAAGGCTTATGACAGTCTGGAGCATGAAGGCTTTATAACGACAGTCCATGGAAAAGGCAGCTTTATCGCGGCGGCAAACCCGCGGCTGTTAGAAGAGGAACACAGAAAAGAAGTGGAAGCCGATTTGGAGAAAGCCATTCTGAAAGGGCGCAGAGGCGGCATGACTGACAAGGAAATCAAAGAGCTATTCGATTTGATTATGGAGGAATGAGAGATGCTTGTTAAACTGGAAAATGTGAGCAAATCCTATAACGATTTTGTTCTCAACTGCTCCCTTAGTCTGAGGGAAGGCCGGATTACAGGTCTGGTGGGTCAGAACGGGGCAGGCAAGAGTACGACCTTTAAAGCCATACTGGGTCTGATCAGGCCGGAAGCGGGAACCGCGAGGGTCTTAGGAAAGGATTTTACATGGCGGGAAGGCCCTGACAGAGAACAGATTGGAGCTGTGTTATCAGATACCGGTTTTGGCGGACATATGACAGTAAAACAGGTGGCCGCTGTGTCAGCTAAGGCCTGGAAAAGCTTTCGCAAGGACGATTTTCTGGAAATGTGTAAGGCGCAGGGGCTTCCTCTCGATAAAAAGCTGAAAACCTTCTCTACCGGAATGCGGGCAAAGCTGAAGGTTCTTACTGCTGTTTCCCATGACGCCCGGCTGCTTATTCTGGATGAGCCTACGGCAGGACTGGATGTGGTGGCCCGGGATGAAATTCTGGATACGCTGCGGGAATATATGGAGACGGAAGGAAGGGGGATCCTGATCAGTTCTCATATTTCAAGCGATCTGGAAGGCCTTTGCGATGACATTTATATGATCCATGAAGGGAAGATCGTGTTTCACGAAGATACAGATGTGATTCTGAGTGATTACGGCGTTCTGAAGGCAACGGAGGAGCAGTACCGAAGATTGGACCAGGACTACCTTCTGTGGGTAAAGAAAGAAAGCTACGGGTATCGGTGTCTCACAAGGGAGCGCCGGTTTTATCAGGAAAACTTTCCTGATGTCATTGCTGAAGCGTGTGGTATTGATGAAATACAAATTATGCTGACTGGGGGACAGAGAAAATGAAAGCATTGTTAACAAAGGATTTGTACGCGTTAAAAGAGGCCAGAACGCTAATCCTTCTCATGGTGGCGATTTCAGTTGCCGTAGCCCTGTGGGGCGGTATCGAGCAGGCCGGATTCGTCATGGGATATATATCCATTCTGGCCGCGATCCTGGTGCTGACTGTGATCAGCTATGATGAAGCGGACAACGGGCAGGCGTTTTTATTTGCGATGCCTATATCAAGAAAGCAGTATGTGATGGAAAAGTACCTTTTTGGCTGGATTACCTGCTTTTCAGGATGGATTCTCGCCGGAATCCTTTCGGCGCTGACCGTGCTTCGGGCAGGAGAGTCTTTTTCCGGGGAGCTGCGGTGGCTGCCCGGAGGTGTGCTGCTGGGCGTGCTGCTGACGCAGGCTGTGATGATCCCGGTCCAGCTGAAGTTCGGCGGACAGAAAGGAAAGCTGGCCATGCTGGTGGTGCTCGCGGCTGCAGTTGGCGGCGCAGCCGCGCTGGCAAACAGCGGAGGGGGCCAGCTGGCGGAAGCTGTTTTTTCAAAAATGGGAAGCTATGGGCTGGTCATTACGGGAGCGGCGCTGCTTCTTATGGGAACGGCCGCCTCCTATTGCTGCAGCCTGAGGATCATGGGGAAAAAGGAGTTTTAATGTAAAGATGGAGTTTATTTTTGTTTCAAAGACGGATAAGGAGCAGATCCGGCAATTATCCCGACTAGCGTCTGATATTGTGCGGGAGTTTTTTTCCCCGCTGATCGGAGCCGCTCAAAACGAATATATGATTAAAAAATTTCAGACAGAGGAAGCCATTACAGAGCAGCTGCGGGATGGATACCAGTATTATTTCGCAAGCTATGAAGGAAAGCACTGCGGTTTTCTGGCCTTTTTTCCAAAGGATGGAAAGCTGTACCTGAGCAAATTCTACCTTGCCAGGGAATACCGGGGGAGAGGTCTCGCAAAGGAGCTGCTTGCCTTTGTCAAGGAGCAGGGAAGGAAAGCGGGAATATCCGTTGTATTTCTCAATGTAAACCGTAGAAACCCGGCGGTGGAAGCTTACAAAAAGATGGGATTTCAAATTGTCAGAAGGGAAAAGAAAGAAATCGGGGGCGGCTTTGTCATGGATGATTATGTGATGGAAGCTGAAATATAAAAGCTCTCCCAAAAAACAGTTGGGAGAGCTTTACAAGGGGGGTTAGTTCAGGATCCTTCCATCGGTTGAAATGGTCACTACCTGCCACGGCAGGAACTTGCCGCTTGCCTGAAGCGCCTGTTTTACAGCCGCTTCAATGCCGCCGCAGCAAGGAACCTCCATACGGGTTACTGTAACGCTTTTGATGTTATTTAGCCGTATGATTTCTGTCAGCTTTTCCGTATAGTCGCCGTCATCCAGCTTTGGACAGCCGATCAGGGTGATCTTTCCCTTCATGAACTGACCGTGAAAGTTTCCATAGGCATAAGCGCTGCAGTCAGCGGCAATAAGCAGATTGGCGTTTTCAAAATAAGGAGCCCGCGTTGGCGCCAGCTTGATCTGGACCGGCCACTGGTTCAGATTTGTGGCAACTGGGGAAGCAGGCGCGGCCGTCTCTTTTTCTCGGATCAGGGATTTTGACTGGGTTCCGGGGCAGCCGCAGGCAAGGGTTTCTGGCTGCTTTGCTTCCTTGTTTGCCAGCGCGGCCGCTTCATCATAGGCCGCGGCCTCCCTCTCTACAAATGTAATGGCTCCGGTGGGGCAGGCGGGAAGACAGTCTCCGAGGCCATCGCAGTAATCATCCCGCAGCAGCTTTGCTTTTCCAGCTACCATGCCGATGGCTCCTTCATGACAGGCCTGGGCGCAGAGGCCGCAGCCGTTGCATTTTTCTTCATTGATTTCAATAATTTTTCTTATCATAATGGTACCTCCATATTGATTTCTTGACTTGATGATGACAGTTTAATATAATGTTTCTGACAAGTATGTTGTAATTACAACGGAATGGAGAAAAAATGAATTATCCTTTTATTTCCAAAACCTCGCTTTTCCAGGGCATCCCCGCGGAAGAAACGAAAGCGGCTCTGGATTGTCTTTCCGCTGTAAAAAAGAGCTTTGAAAAAAATCAAACCGTTTACTACAGGGGAGACCGGGTTTCCGATATAGGGCTGGTTTTGTCGGGAGCGGTGAATATTGTAAAGCATGATATCTGGGGAAATCAGGCTATTTTGGATCATGTCCGCGGCGGACAGATGTTTGGAGAAACTTACGCCTGTCTTCAAGGGGAACCCCTTGCGGTCGATGTAATCGCGGCGGAACGATCGGAGATTTTGTTTCTGAATGTGAACCGTATTATGAAAACCTGCCCTTCCAGCTGCGGTTTTCACAATAAAATCATCAGCAACCTGGTTTATACACTTGCAAAGAGAAATCAGACTTTGACCAGCAAAATGGATCACATCACCCCCAGAACAATACGGGAGCGGGTTCTGTCTTATCTTTCGGCGCAGGCGGTAAAAAAGGAAAGCTGCTCCTTTGAGATCCCCTTTAACAGGCAGCAGATGGCAGATTATCTTTCTGTGGACCGAAGCGCTCTTTCTATTGAATTGTCCAAGCTCCAGAAAGAAGGTGTGATTTCTTTCCACAAGAATAAGTTTGATTTATACTTGTAGAAGACCTGTTAATCCCATAAAATCCGTTAAAACCAGGACAGGAGGGGAGATGGCAAACAGGCTGTGTATAACTGTGGATAACTTCTTTTGGCCTGCACCTATAAACCTTTGAATTTCAACGTTTGTAAAATAATGTTTATCCACATGCGGCTTTGGATAAAATTGTATACGATTTTGGTTTTTCTGTGGATAATCCCTCAAATGCCCATAAAAAGGCGAATTCCATATGTTGAAAAGTGTCGAGGTGATAAAATTTTTAGAGGGGATATAAACCTATTATAAGAGAATAAGGAGGAAGAAAATTATGATAACAGCGACGCGCGGTGATATTACAAAAATTGATACAGTGGAGGCTATTGTAAACGCCGCCAATAACAGTCTGCTTGGCGGAGGCGGCGTAGACGGAGCGATCCATCGGGCGGCAGGACCAAAGCTTTTAGAAGAATGCAGGACTCTCCATGGGTGTGAGACAGGAAAAGCCAAAATTACAAAGGCTTATGATCTGCCCTGTGAATATGTGATCCATACAGTAGGCCCAGTCTGGCGGGGCGGCGTAGACGGAGAACCGGAAGCTCTGGCCGGGTGCTATGAAAACTCTCTGAAACTGGCTCTGCGGCATGGTATTCGATCCATTGCGTTTCCGTCTATTTCCACCGGCGTATACGGCTATCCGGTGAAACAGGCGGCAAAAATCGCGGTGGAAACCGTAAGAGCTTTTCTGGATGAAAACCCTGGAAAGCTGGATACGGTCGTATGGGTTCTTTTTAATCAAGAGGCGGAAGAAGCGTATAAAAAAGAGCTGGGACTGGCCTGAAAAGTAAAGTGCTAAACCTCCGGTTTTGTGAATATCTTAATAACAAGCGATTCGCGAAACAAGGGGGTTTTTTGTGTGAAAAAAAGGATTATCAGCGGCTGTCTGGCACTGGCGCTGCTGGCTGGCGGGTTCATGGGAATAAATCAGTTCCGTCCCCAGGAAAGAAGTATATCTATTACCAGCGCAGGCGCGTCGGCAGAGCCGTCGGAAAAGGAAACAGGGCTGAAGGTGGACGCCAAGGCGGCAGTCCTGATGGACGCGGGCAGCGGGAAGGTGCTCTTTGCCCAGGACGCTCATAAAAAGCTTCCGCCCGCGTCAGTTACAAAGGTTATGACCATGCTTTTGGTGCTGGAAGCCTGTCAGGACGGCAAAATCAGTCTGGAGGATACCGTAACGATTTCACAGCGGGCCGCCTCTATGGGAGGAAGCCAGATGTACATGGAACCGGGAGAACAGCATACGGTAGAAGAGCTTCTGATGGGCGTTGCCATGGTTAGCGCGAATGATGGATGTGTAGCCCTTTCAGAGCATGTGGCGGGAAGTGTGGAAATGTTTGTGGAACGGATGAACAAACGGGCGGCAGAGCTGGACATGAAGGATACCCACTTTGTCAATACCAACGGACTTCCAGTAGCAAATCATTACACCAGCGCATATGATATAGCAGTTATGTCAAGAGAACTGCTCAAATTCCCGAAGACTGCGGAGTGGTTTACAAAATGGCAGAGCACGATTAAAGTAGGCCTGCCGGGAAAGGAAAAAGAGTTTGGCCTGACCAACACAAACAAACTGATCCGGCAGTATTCGGGGGCCATCGGCATAAAAACCGGATTTACGCAGGACGCGGGCTATTGCTTGTCCGGCGCGGCTGAGCGAAACGGAACAAGGCTTATCAGCGTAATTCTGGGCTGCGAAAGCTCCCAGACCCGTTTTAAAGAAATCAGTAAAATGTTGGATTATGGATTTTCCAATTATGAAAGTGTAAAAGTCGCCAAAAAAGGACAGGTGGAGAAAACACTGAAGCTGGAGAAGGCAATGCCTTCCAAAGTAGATCTGCTTATGGAAACCGATGCGTCGGTGCTGGTAAAGAAGGGGAAAAAGGACAGCGTCAAAACCAGGGTAGAAGTGAATGGAGCTGTAAAGCTGCCCGTCAAAAAAGGAAAGCAGTTAGGAGAACTGGTGGTGTATCAGGATGGAGTGGAAACCAAGCGGTTCCCGCTTGTGGCTGGACAAAGCGCGGAAAAATCGTCTATCAAGGATCTTTACATACAAATGATGAAAAAGATTATATAGCCATAGACGGGAGGTCCTTTTTTTGCGCAGACCTGAACCGGACCCGGAATATCTGCTGACCTTTTCCTCATTCTATAAAGCTGTGTATGGAAGAGATAAGCTGAAAGAACAGGGCATCGATTCAGTATTGAAACGTGTCCCCACCCAGCTTTTGCGTTCCTGCGGGCAGGCCCTGTATATAAGCGGGTATGATCTGCGGAGCGTCCTTGCTGTGCTTTCAGAAAGCCAGATTGATACAAAAGGCGTTTATCAGGTCATTATGACAGATGATACACCGGAGTACCGGAAAATCAGATGATCCTGAAAGGCTGTTATTGTAAAGAATAATAACAGCCTTTTTTAATGGAAAGGTTTGTAAAAAAAGCTGTGGACATTGACATATAAAGGATAATAAGGTAAACTTTAATACAAATAAGTCAAAATTCAGGGAATTTTTTTAGTGGGAGTATTAAGATTATGTCAACAAAACATAGCAGATCCATTGCGCTTATTACAGCAATGTTTATGATACTGACTCTGTTTGCTGTTTTACCGGCGACAGGAAGTTCTGATGTTTACGGCGCGACAAAGGGGACGATTAAAAATGGGCCGCTCAATGTGCGGAGCAATGCGGGAACCAAATATAAAAAGCTGGGAACCATTGCAAAGGGAAAGACTATTACGATCAAAGGAACGAAAAAGGACAAGGCCGGAACAAAATGGTACAAGTTTACCTTTAAATCCAAGACTGGCTATGTCTGCGCAAAGTATGTAACTGTAAAATCCTCTCTGGGGGCCATAAAGGCATATTCCCCTACCAAGAAAGGCACCATTAAGAATGGGCCGCTCAATGTGCGGAGCAACGCGGGGACGAAATACAAAAAGCTGGGGACTGTAAAAAAGAAGGCGTCTGTTACGGTAACCGGAGAGCGGACATCGGCCAGCAATGTTAAGTGGTATCGGATCAAATTCGGCTCTAAAACAGGCTATGTTATGGCAAAGTATGTGACGGTAAAGGCCGCGGCCTCCACATCTTCAGCGGAAACCGCGGTAAATAAAAAAGCTACCATTAAAAACGGACCGCTTAATGTGCGCAGCGGCGCGGGAACCAGCTATTCCAAGCTGGGAACAGTAGCGAAAGGCAAGGTCATTACGGTACTTACGAAAAAGAAAAATACGGCGGGACAGACCTGGTACAAATTCGCTTATTCTTCATCGAAGAAAGGATGGGTGCTCTCCAATTATGTGACCCTGGGCAGCAGCTCGTCCTCTTCATCCGGTACTTCCAGTTCGTCCTCCGGGTCCGGCCTGAGCGACGCGGAGTTTGAAAAATGGATGACCAGCCAGGGCTTTCCGGACAGCTACAAAAGCAAACTGAGAACGCTTCACAAAGCGCATCCGAAGTGGATTTTCAAAGCGCAGAAGACCGGGCTCACCTGGTCCAGTATGCTGGCCAAGGAAACGAAGGTGGGCATCAATCTGGTGGAACCGACTTCCCCAAGCTCCTGGAAATCAAAGGCTTCCGGGGCGTATAACAGCAAAACCGGCGTATATACCAAGTTTGACGGAAGGTGGAACGCGGCGTCAGAAAAAATCATCGCGTATTATATGGATCCGAGAAACTTCCTGACAGAGGCTTCCATCTATCAGTTCATGGATCATAAATTCGATTCCGCTTCTCAGAACAAGAACACCATCAAGAGCATGGTTTCACGAAGCAGCTGTTTTATGAACACGACCAAATACATCAGCTATTTATATAACGCGGGAGTAAATTCCAAGGTAAATCCTAATGTTATTACGGCTATGGTTATTATGGAGCAGGGCTGGAAAGGAGGCAGCGGGCTGATTTCCGGAACCTATCCGGGATATAAAGGCTATTATAATCATTTTAATATCGGCGCTTACACGACCAGTACGATGAATTCGATTCAGAGAGGACTGTGGTGGGCTAAAGGCGCGGGAACTGGCGCGACCAGCTACGGGCGGCCATGGAATACCATTGAGAAATCCCTTTCCGGCGGCGCCAGCTATTATTCCAGCAATTATCTGACCAATAATCAGTATACTTATTATACGAAGAAGTTTAATGTGATGAATGGTCTTAGCAATGTGGCTTCTCACCAGTATATGACTAATACCTCCGGAGCGGAAAGCGAAGGAAAGATTTTGAAATACGCTTATGAAGCCAGTGACAATTATCCAATTGTATTCTATATTCCGGTATATAACAGTATGCCTTCTACGGCCTGTGCGAAGCCGTCCTGATGAAGAGCGGAAGATGGAGATGACAGAAAGCAAATAAGGAGACAATATGAAAAAGATAACAGGGCTGATAATTGCCGCGGCGCTGCTGAGCCTGATTTTTCCGGCGGCGGTTTTCGGAGCTTCCTCCAGCGTTTCTATTTCAGGAGGCAGTTCTGTAAAGATGGGCGATACAGTGACCGTAACGGTAACTTATAAGGGAAGCTCCCTGGGTTATGTAAACGGGCAGCTGACTTATGATAACAGCAGGCTTGAATATTTGTCCGGCGGCAGCAGCCAGGGTGACGCGGGACTGGTAGAATTGAAGAATTACGCGGATAACGCTGACGGAAAGCTGTCCTTTAAAGTGAAGTTCAGAGCGGTGGGCACCGGCAGCGTAGCCTTGAATCTGGAAACTCTGGAGACCCAGAATCTGGATGGAGATCAGTCTATGGGAACGCCTTCGGCCAGCAAAACAATAAAGGTGACTGACGCGGAGCGGACTGAGACAACTACTGAGGAAGTCACCTCGGAGGAGACCAGTTCAGAGGAAACGATAATTCCAACCTCTGAAGAGACATCCACTGACAGCCAAGAGCAGCAGAAGACGGATGGCGGCGGGATCAGCTATCCGCTGATGAGCGTTATCGCGGCAGTACTGATTGTGCTTATTGTGCTGATTGCGGTGAAATTGAGGAAAAGAAAATAGACATACGAAAAGGCGGATGCTGACATTTTTTCAGCCACCGCCTTTTTATAAACCTGAATTTATTTGAGATTTTCAGGATTCAGACATTCCAGTTCCGGCAGGGTAAAGATCCCGTCCTTGCGGATCAGGACATCATCAAAATAGATTTCGCCGCCGCCGTATTCCGGTCTTTGGATCATGACAAGATCCCAGTGAACCGCGGACTTGTTGCCATTAAACGCGTCTTCATAGGCCGCGCCTGGGGTCAGATGAAAGCTTCCCGCAATCTTTTCATCAAAGAGGGTATCCTTCATAGGATGGAGAATATACGGATTTACACCAAGGGCAAATTCTCCAAAGTAGCGGGAGCCATCGTCTGTATCCAGCAGCTCATTGATACGCTTGTCATTGTTGGAAGAGGCCTTGACGATTTTTCCGTCTTTGACTTCGAATACGATATTTTCAAAGGTAAAGCCCTGTTCTTCGGACGGTGTGTTGTAGGAAATGATCCCGTTCATGGATTCTCGGAGCGGAGCGGTATAAACTTCTCCATCCGGAATATTCCTTTCGCCGCTGCACTTGATGGCGGACATTCCTTTGATGGAGAAGGTAAGGTCAGTTCCCGGCCCCTTGATGTGAACCTTGTCCGTCCGTTCCATCAGCGCAACCAGAGCGTCCATTGCTTTGCTCATTTTCGCGTAATCCAGCGTGCAGACATCAAAGTAAAAGTCTTCGAAGGCTTCCTGACTGGTATTCGCGAGCTGGGCCATGGAGCTGTTGGGATAGCGGAGAACTACCCACTTAGTCTTGTTGACCCGATAGTCCAGCGTTGGTCTGGTCAGTTTGCTGTACATATTCAGCTTTTCAGAAGGTACATCAGCAAGCTCCGCGGTGTTATCTCCGGCCCGCACAGCGATATAGGCCTGCATTCCCTTCATTTGCGCAAGCTGATATTCATTCATAAACTGGATCTGTTCTTCCTGGCAGCCCAGCATAATCTCGCGGCTGATGGCGGAATCCCGTATTTCCACATAAGGCTGGCCGCCGCGGGCATAGACTTCCTTGATGACCTGCCGAATTAAAGGCTTGCAGCATTCTCCTTCATAACTGATCAGTATTTTTTCGCCCTTCTGTACATCACAGGAATAACGCACAAGAAGATCCGCTAATTTTTTTACTCTTGTATCCATTTTTTAACTCCTTTTTTGTTTTTAATTATACCCTAAAGTTTTGTGTTTTAAAAGTAGAAAAAGAGGCGGGCAATCGCTTGCGAAAAAAGAAAAAGCGGAAACATTGCCCTGCTTTCAGACAATTGTTTCGGTATTCCTTTTTTCCATATTTGCTTTGAGGAGGAACAAATAGAAAAAGCCTGTGTGATATGCTATACTGTTCATAAGCTCTGCCTGATCAGATGAATAAAGGGCAGCTTTTAGAAGGTTAGCAATTACGTCCAAAAGGAGTAGGAATATGCGGCATATTTTTATCATAAACCCTTTGGCAGGGAAAAGAGGTGGAAAGCAAAAGCTGGAAGCGGAGATCCGGGCGGCGGGCAAAAAACTGGGAGTTAAAACGGAAATCTATGAGACAAAGGCGCAAGGAGACGGAGCGATCTTTGTAAAGAAAGTATGTGAAGAAAACAAGACCGGCGAGAGGATCCGGTTTTATGCCTGCGGCGGCGATGGAGCCCTCAATGAGGTGGCAAACGGGGCTTTTGGGTTTTCCTGCGCGGAAGTAGGCTGTCTGCCGCTGGGAACGGGAAATGATTATGTGAGAAATTACGGATCCTTGCGGCAGTTCCTTGATATAGAAGCCCAGATAAAGGGCCAGCCCGCGGATAGTGATCTGATCCGGTATAGGGCAGACGGAGGATTGCCGCGGCTTTGTGTCAATATGTTCAATATCGGGTTTGACTGCAATGTGGTGGATCAGACCAGCCGGGTAAAGAACTGGCCTCTGGTAAAAGGCTCCTTTGCCTATCTGCTTTCGGTGGCCATTATCCTTATAAAGAAGAAAGGCGCGGATTTGAGAATCTGCTATGAGGACGGGTATGTTTTTGACGGGAAGCTGCTGCTGATAGCTATAGCAAACGGCTGCTACTGCGGCGGCGGTGTAAAAGGTGTTCCTCTTTCTGTCCTTGATGACGGCCTGATGGATGTGAGTCTGATTCGGGATGTTCCCCGCGGAACCTTTGTGCAGATGTTCCCTAAATATGCAAAAGGCACGCATCTTATGGAAGAAAAACTGCAGGGATTAATCGACTACCGGAAATGCAAACGGCTTACTGTTACAGCTAATAGAGCGGCCATGCGGCTTTGTACCGATGGTGAGATTACAGACGCAAAGCAGGTGACCTTTGAAGTCGTACCCAAAGGAATGCGGTTTTCCCTTCCGGAAGGAGTCGGAGCGCGGCAGCTGGATGATTGTGAAGAGGAATTGGTATCCGGATAAATTTTCACTTCAGGCGTAAATTTTTAAAGCTGAAAAAGCTTGCGCGCCGCAGCTGAATCGGCTATACTATAAGAGTATGTTTTGGAGAGTTGTCAGAGTGGTCGATCGTGCGGCACTCGAAATGCCGTGCCCTTCACCGGGCCCCGGGTTCGAATCCCGGACTCTCCGCCATCAAAAGCCCTGTGATTATAATGATCGCAGGGTTTGTTTTTTAAATTAAGTTCTTTTAGGAGGTATATATGCAATTACCTGAAAATAAGAAGTTAAATACGCAAGGCCTTGCCAGAATTTTTGATAATATGAGTGAAAGTTATAAAATTTTCTGGTTTAAGGCAATGGTTGAGCACATTGCCGCAGGCGAGTTGAAAGTCTCTTTTGAAGCAATGATAAATAATATGATAAAAAACGCCTGGTATATGGTCTCGGAATTCAGGTTAAATCTGGGGCCGAGTGATACCCTTGAAAAGGCGGTCAAATATCTTTCAGAAATAAGCGGATTGAAATCTTCTGAAAAACCGGAAATTATATTACAATTTTTGGATAGTGCGGATGACAAAAGGCTGTTAGAGTTGAAACGGACTTTATCGCTGAATGTGCCCTATCGGCTGCAGGTACCATTTATGCCGACTATAACAAGCAAGATTTGGAGGAATATTACTTCTGCGACACAATATATTAACATGCAAGATGAGCTGATCTATCAATTTTCGGAAGAGAAGGGATTGAGCAAATCCATTCTTATAAAGGATGAGTGGGCGGATTACATAAAAGCAAATTTGGGAATTATAACAGGCTGGATCGATTATAATCTGATTACCTATCTTCAACGTAGAAATCCAAGTGTTCCCGGAATATCAAATAAAATATATCCGCCGCAGGAACGAAATCTAACAGCAGTTAAAGCGTATTGGAAAGCGGTAATTACTGCCTCAAAGATACAGAACATCTATACAGGAGAGCCTATGACGATGAGGGATGTATCGATCGATCACTTTATACCTTGGTCATATGTTGCCCATGATGAACTTTGGAATCTCGTGCCAACTACGAAGGGTGTAAACAGTAGCAAGAATAATAGGCTTCCTAAATGGGATATATATTTTCCAAGGCTTTGCAATGTAGAATATTCCGCTTATCAGTTGGTGCAGGAATACGATCATATGAAAGATCTACAGCGTGCTATAAGCAAGTGTATGAGAGATCATGTAAACGATGATGATGTACGCTATAGGCTTTATGGGAGAAAACAGACCAGGGAATGTTTCAGTAATCAGCTAAGGGAGCTTTTGCTGCCGGCATATGAGTCAGCAAAGAATTTAGGTTTTGCGGAATGGTCAATCGAATGAATAACTACCAGAAAAATACGTTAACATATTACGAGAAACATGCGGACCGCTTTGTAAAAGATACGCTTGAAGCTGACATGTCCGTATGCTATGAAAGATTTGAGAAGCTGCTCCCTGAAAAGGCCTATATTTTGGATTTAGGCTGTGGATCCGGAAGAGACGCAAAGCATTTTGTGAAGGAAGGATATAGGGTGACAGCAGTTGATGGCTCACCGTCTTTGTGCGAAAGAGCCTCTGTTTTGTTGCGTCAGGAAGTGGAATGCCTTTTGTTTGAAAATCTGGAATATGAAGCGGAATTTGATGGTGTCTGGGCCTGTGCGTCATTACTCCATGTTAACAAGCGTGAAATCGATGGGATTATTAAAAAAGTATGCCGTGCGTTAAAAGCGGGAGGTGTCTTTTTTTCCTGCTTTAAATACGGAGAAGGGGAAGGCGTTAAAGATGGGCGTTTTTTTAACAACTATACGGAAGAAAGCGTAAAAGAGATTGTCGGCCCGGATAATGGGTTTTTAACAAAGGATATATTTATTTCCGGTGATGTTCGAGAGGGGAGAAAAGAGGAATGTTGGATCAATGTGATAGGAATTAAAAGAGGCTAATAAATACTTTAAAGATTAACTTTGTCGCGTAGAAAATTTGATACATAATTTAAGAGGAGAACAGTTACACTATGCAAACCATCGACCAGGCATTAGAAAAACTAAAAAAATCTGACTTCCGGGCAAAATTCCATCTTGACAGCAAAGACCGAACTTATATCGAAGAAAAGGGAATGGAAACCATCCGGCGTCACGCGGAGGACTTTGTAGCCAAAAGGCTGGCCCCCGCGGTTATCCCCAATGACGGCAGACAGACGCCCATGCGGGGTCATCCCGTGTTCAAAGCGCAGCACGCCTGCGCCTGCTGCTGCAGGGGCTGTCTCAATAAGTGGTACCGCGTTCCGAAAGGCGTAGAACTGACACAAGACCAGCAGAGACGGCTCGTGAACCTACTGATGGCATGGATCGAGAGGGAAATGGGAAAGAGATGAAGAACGATGAATGAACTTATACATACAGAAAATCGAAATAGACTGGGAGGATATATCGGAAGACAGCTATCAGGTCACAGAGGCCTTTATAAACCGGATTGCGGAAACGGAAGAGAAGGGGCAGGGTGAGAAAATGTTTATCAATGCCAGCGGGCGGACGGATATAGCGGCGCATTACAGTAAATGGTTTATGGAGCGGATTCGGGATGGTTTTGTCTATTGCCGAAATCCTTTGTTCCCGGATAAAGTTTTGAAATACAAACTGGATCCGGAGGTGGTAGACTGTATTTTGTTCTGCACAAAGAATCCGGAGCCCATGCTGGAATATTTACCGGAGCTTCGGAAACGAGGCTTTTCTGTGTTTTTTTATGTTACCATCACCAGCTACGGATCGGATCTGGAACCGGGCGTACCGGAGTACCATCAGGTGATGCGGACCTTTAGAAACCTTTCACAGCAGCTGGGGCGCCAGAGCGTCTGCTGGAGGTATGATCCCATATTGATTACTTCAAAATACACTGCGGAGCATCATCTGCGGTGTTTTGAGGAAATGGCCAAAGAACTGTCCTTGTGGACGGAAACTTGCGTTTTCAGCTTTGTACAAATTTACAAAAAGCTGGCGTACACCTTCCCGGAACTTCGGGCCATTCGTCCCCGGGATAAAGAGACCCTGCTTAAAGGAATGGGAGAAATCAGCGGGCAGTACGGTCTAAAGCTTCAGTCCTGCGGAGACAGTCAGGACTACAGCGCGTATGGAATCGGGCCTTCCGGGTGCATTACGGCTTCAATTATGGAAAAAGCCACAGGAAAAGATCTGGAACCACTGGCAGTGCGGCCTGCCAGAGAAGGCTGCGGCTGCATCCATACGAATGATATTGGAGCTTATGACACTTGTCCAAATGGATGCCGGTATTGCTATGCCGTAAGAGATCACAGGGCGGCCCTTCAAAATTACAGAAACCATGACCCAAAAGAACCCTTGCTTTGTGGGAAGCTTCTTTCTGATGATGTGATTTCAGAGCCTGTACAGAGGAGTTTTGCTCTGAAAGGTGTGCAGTTGTCAATGAAATTTTAAGGTCTGCGGAATCTTTCGTCCGCGGATTCTGCTCCCTGAGAACACGCGAATAGAGAAGGAAGGATAGGATAGGAAACGAATAAAACAGGATATGCTTCTCCCACGCAATTAAAACGTTTAGCGGCGGGGAGGGGCATATTTTTAATTACAGGCAGCTTTTAAATTGCAGCATGATAGATAAGAAGATTGAGCCTATATTCTTTGCGTGATATAATTAGGCAATCTAAAATGTTTCATAATGGAGAGATGAAGATTGATTTGTGGCCGGCAGGTTGTTGGCACTGAAAGGAAGACAAGTATGAAAGTATTATTAATAAACGGAAGTCCCAGAAAAGGTGGAGAGACTTTTCATGCCTTAGCAACAGTTGAACAGGTTTTACATAGGGAGAATATAGAGACCGAATGGTTCTGGCTCGGCACAGACCCGATAAGAGGATGTGTTCACTGCGACTGCTGTGAAACCAAAAGCCGATGTGTATTTACAGATGACGCCTGCAATGAAGTAATAGAAAAGATCATCGCTGCGGATGCTGTGATTATTGGATCTCCAGTCTATTTTGCAGGTCCAAATGGGGCTTTATGCGCATTGCTCGACAGAGTTTTTTATGCTGCAAGCAATTTCGGGTACTTGTTTGCGGGTAAGCCAGCGGCAGCGGTAACTACCTGCTGGAGGGCAGGAGCGACAGCGGCGCTGGATCGTCTGAACAAATATTTTACATTCAGCGAAATGCCGGTGGTAAGCAGCAATTACTGGAATCTGAAGCTGGAAGGCGAGGATCCTTACGGCGATGGGATTATGGTTCGTCTCGGTGAGAACTTTGCAAAGATGCTCAGGGGCAGGAAAAGCGTCTGAACTTGGGGCCTTGTTATGGTTTGTCGAGATGAAATGTGGTAAAATCTTAATAGCTATGAAAAACTGTAATTCAGAAATCTTTAGAAGCAGGTTCTTAATGAAATCAGCAGCTTTGCTCTAGATGTCAATGAGGAAACATCTACTCTGCTGGAATATAATATTGTTGATCTGGACAGAAATCAACAACCGGAATTATTGGAGTCAATTGAGAGAGAGAGGGAATTGTGCTGTATGAAAAAGTATGAGAATTTTTGCGCCGCGTTAGTAAATATGAAAGAGATTTATAACTATCATCCTCCATATGATAATGTAGTTTTAACTGGCTTAGTAGGGTTATATGAGATTTGTTTTGAACAGTCTTGGAAGATGATGAAAGAAATACTGGAGAACCATGGCTATAATGAAAGCGTGACAGGTTCTCCAAAGATAATCCTGAAAACCGCGTATCGAGCAAATATGATTAAAGATGAGGATCTTTGGTTAAATGCGTTACAGGAACGGAATAATATTACGTATTCGTATAATCAAAGGATTGCGTTAGATATTGTATCAAAAGCAAAAGATAATTTTTATGAGATGTTTTGTGAACTAAAAAAGGAAGTAGAAGCGAATTGGTTATGACAAATATATTTTTCCCAGATGAGGAAATTACTCAAAACGACGTATATGAGACTTATTAGTTTGGCGAATGTGTTGCACTGTGAGAATCCATTAATTTGGTATACTGAAAGGAAAATGGATAAGAGATCAAATGTTTAATGAGGGAGAAATAAAATGTCGGTATAAATGTCCACAAAAATGTCGGTATAAATAAGGGATTGAGATTTGGCGTACTAAGAGCAAGAAAGGAGTCTGCCGGAAATGAAGCTGATCCACCTTTCCGATCTTCACATCGGAAAACGAGTAAACGGTTTTTCCATGATCGAAGACCAGAAATATATTTTAAATCAGATACTTGAAATTATAGAAAAACAGCAGCCTGACGGGGTCATCCTGGCAGGCGATATTTACGATAAGACCATTCCGTCAGCAGAAGCGGTGGAAGTTTTCGATGACTTTCTGGCCGCGCTGGCGCAGCGGGAGCTGGCTGTATTTATGATCAGCGGAAATCACGACTCTGCCGAACGGCTGTCCTTTGCTTCTCGCATTCTGAAAAGCAGCCGGATATACATTTCCCCGGTGTACGATGGCAGCGCTCCGAAAATCACAATGACAGACCCTTGGGGAAAGGTCAATTTTTTTCTTCTGCCATTTGTGAAGCCGGCGCAGGTAAAACGGTTTTTCCCTGAAGATGAGATTGAGACCTATACAGAGGCTGCAGCGGCGGCGATAAAACAGATGGAGCCGGATCAGACAGAACGGAACATTCTGGTGACGCATCAGTTTGTCACCGGAGCGTCCCGGTGCGAGTCGGAAGAACTGTCGGCAGGCGGAGCGGACAATGTAGACGCGCGGGTCTTTGACGCTTTTGACTATGTAGCCCTGGGCCATCTCCACGGACCGCAGTCCGCTGGGAGAGAGACGCTGCGGTACTGCGGTACACCGCTGAAGTATTCCTTTTCCGAAGCCCGGCATAAAAAATCCGTTACCATTCTGGAGCTGGAGGAAAAGGGACGCGTTACCATAAGGACCGAAGCCCTGATTCCCCTGCGGGACATGAAAAAAATCAGGGGAACGTATATGGAAGTGACAGGAAAGGAGTTTTACCGCGACCTGAATACTCAGGACTATTATCATATCACCCTGACAGATGAAGAGGACATACCCGACGCCATCGGGCGTTTGCGGTCCATTTACCCCAACATTATGCGTCTGGAGTACGATAACAAAAGGACCAGAGGCAGCGGCCGGATTCTGCTGGAGCAGCAGGCGGAGACCAGTTCACCGGAGGAACTGTTTGCGGATTTTTACCGGAAGCAGAACAGTCAGGATATGACAAAAGAGCAGCAGGCCTTAGTTACAGAGCTGATTCAGAGTATATGGGAGGAAGAAGAATGAGACCAGTAAAGTTGACCATCTCCGCCTTTGGGCCTTACGCGGGAGAAACCGCCTTGGACATGGATCGTCTGGGAAGCCGGGGTTTGTATCTGATTACTGGCGATACGGGGGCGGGGAAAACTACGCTTTTCGACGCGATTACTTATGCCCTTTACGGACAGGCCAGCGGCAATGTACGGGAGGCCGGTATGCTTCGCAGCAAATACGCCCGGCCAGAGACGCCTACCTTCGTAGAGCTGGAATTTGCCTATGGCGAAAAGCGGTATACGATCAGAAGAAATCCGGAATATATGAGACCCGCCAGAAGAGGAAATGGCTTTACAAAAGAAAAAGCCGACGCGCGTCTGATTCTTTCGGACGGAAAAATTATAACAAAAACCGCGGAGGTCAATGACGCCGTAAAGTCCATTCTGGGAGTGGATTACAGCCAGTTTACCCAGATCGCTATGCTGGCCCAGGGAGACTTTCTGAAGCTTCTTCTGGCTTCCACGGAAGAACGGAAGGTTATTTTCCGGCAGATCTTTAAAACCCAGAACTTTGAACAGCTGCAAAGCCGTCTGAAGGATCGGTATCTTTCCCTGGAAAAGCAGCGTCAGCAGCTGGATCAGAGTATGGATCAGTATATCAAAGGAATCGTCTATCCGAAAGACTGGGAGCAAGGGATGCCCGAGCAGCCGGAGGAAGCGCTGCGGACTTTGGAAGCGCTTATGGAGACAGACCGGAGTCTGTGCCGGAAAGGAGAGCGGGAGCAGGCGGCCCTGGAATCGGAACTGGAGGAGATCAATCTGACCGCGGGCAGACTGCAGGCCAGGATAAAGGCAAGAGAAGCTCTGGAAAGCTCCCAAAAAAGAATGGAAGAAATCCGGAAAAAACAGCTTGAAAAACAGAAAGCTCTGGACAGAGAACGGAATCGGCTTACAGAAAAAGATAAGCTGCAGAATCTGCTGGATGAGATTAAAGCGGAGCTTCCTAAATATAAAGAGCTGGAAGACGCAAAGCGGGAAGAGAGCGCGGCGGCAGAAAAACTGAGCGGCCAGAAGCAAACCTGCGAGAGACTCCGCCAGATTGCGGAGCGGACCGGCAGGACCCTGGAAGAGTGGAAAAAACAGCTGCTGGATTTAAAGGACGCGGATGTAAAACAGGAAAAAACAGCGGGCAGTATTCGGGAAGCCTCAGAAATAAAAGAAAACCTGAAGCGGCTGTCCCGGCAGACGGAGCTTTTACAGCAGATTGAGCAGGAGCTTTCCGGGGCGGAAGCTGAATACCGGAAGGCAGCGGAGGAAGAAGAGCGGCTTCAACAGGTGTATAGCGGAAAAAACAGGGCTTTTCTTGATCAGCAGGCCGGGATTCTGGCAAAAGAGCTTTCCGACGGACAGCCCTGTCCTGTATGCGGCTCTGTAAAGCATCCCGCTCCAGCGGTTCTGACAGAAGAGGCTCCTTCCGAAGCCCAGGTAGACCTTGCCAGACGGGAATGGGAAACCGCGGCAAAGAACCGTCAGACAGCCAGTGCCAGGGCCGGAGAACTCAGAGGCCGGGCCGGCAGCAAGAGTGCGGAGGTGCGGGAACAGGCCAGCCGGCTCCTGGGGGAGCAGAGCGAAGAAACGATACCGGACCTTCTTTCTCGAAAAAAACAGGAGAATGAAGAGCTTCTGCGAAAACTGAAAGAAGAGGCGGACCGGGCGGCAGAGGCGGTAAAAAAGAAAAAAGAGCTGGAAAACAGCATTCCGATCCAGGAAAAAAAGTTAAAAGAGACAGAAGACCAGATCCATCAGCTGGAAAAAGAAGAGGCGGCTCTGAAAGAAAGCCTGGAAGCCGGAAGAAAAAAAGCGGAGCTTCTTTCCAGGACCCTCAGCTGGAGAACCAGACAGGAAGCGGAAAAGCAGGCTGACTCCCTGAAAAATCAGATCAAAGAAATGGAACGGCAGAAAGAAAAGGCAGAGCGGGAGCTGGCTCAGTGCAAGGAAGAAACCGCGGAGCTGGAGGGAAGCGTCAAAGCCCTGGAAAAACAGGTCCGGGCCGAAACAGGGCCGAAAGCCCCGGAAGCTGGAACAGAGCCGCGGCAAAAAATGCGGGAATGCGTGAAAAGGCAGCAAGAGATAACGGAAAAAAAAGCAGCGCTTTCCGAAGAGCTGAAAAAGCTTGTCTCCCGCATGGATAGGAACGAGGAAATAAAGCGGCAGCTGGAAAAGAAAAGACAGGAAACCGAGCGGCTGTATCAGGAATACGGCCAGATCAAGGCGCTGTCTGACACCGCGAACGGAACCCTGTCAGGAAAAGAAAAAATCATGCTGGAAACCTATGTGCAGACCGCTTATCTGGATCGGATTCTGGCAAGGGCCAATACCCGTTTTATGGTCATGTCGGGAGGGCAGTATGAACTAAAGAGGCTGACCGAAGCGGAAAACCGCCGGAGCCAGAGCGGCCTTTCTCTTTCCGTCATTGATCATTATAACGGGACCCAGCGAAGCGTGAAGACCCTTTCCGGAGGCGAATCCTTCAAAGCGTCCCTGTCCCTGGCGCTGGGGCTTTCCGATGAGATCCAGTCCGCCGCGGGAGGGGTCCGTCTCGATACTATGTTTGTGGACGAAGGCTTCGGATCGCTGGATGAGGAGTCTCTGCAGCAGGCGGTTCGGGCTCTGACCCAGCTGACAGAAGGAAACCGGCTGGTAGGAATCATTTCTCATGTAGCGGAGCTGAAAGAAAAGATCGACCGGCAGATCCTTGTTAAAAAAGAAAAATTCGGGGGAAGCCGGATCGAATTTTAAATAGCGTCTACAAAAAAGCTGAAGAAAGTGGTATGATAGAAACTGCACGAAAAAACGGGAAGGAAGACGGAAATATGATATACAATAATGTATTAGAGGCGATGGGTCATACACCGATGATCCGTCTTAACCGGATGAATGATCCGGAAAGCGCTCAGGTGCTGGTCAAATTTGAAGGTCTTAATGTGGGCGGCTCCATCAAAACAAGAACAGCGTATAACATGCTGAGGGAAGCGGAAAAAAAGGGAGCCATCAATAAAGACTCGATTATTGTGGAACCTACCAGCGGCAATCAGGGGATTGGACTTGCCCTGATCGGAGCGGTAAAGGGATATAAGACCATCATCATCATGCCGGATTCAGTCAGTGAAGAAAGAAGAAAGCTGGTACGCCATTACGGCGCGGAGGTAAAACTGATCCACGATGAGGGAAATATCGGGGACTGTATGGAAGAATGTCTCAGGACTGCGCTGCGGATGGAAAAGGAAGATCCGCGGGTATTTGTGCCGCAGCAGTTTGAAAATGAGGATAATCCTATGGCGCACCGGCATCATACGGCGCTGGAGATTATGGAACAGGTAGAAGGTGAGATCCATGGATTTTGTTCCGGTATCGGCACCGGAGGAACCATCACAGGAATCGGTGAAGCGCTGAAAGCGCAGAATCCGGATCTGGAAATATGGGCTGTAGAGCCGGAAAACGCCGCGATCCTGGCGGGAGGAGATATCGGGACCCATTTGCAGATGGGGATTGGGGACGGTGTGATCCCAGAGATTCTCAACAAAGAGATCTATGATCATATTTATATCGTTACCGATGAAGAAGCCATCGATACAGCTAAAAAGCTGGCAAGCATGGAAGGTCTCATGTGCGGCATTTCCAGCGGGACCAACGTAGCCGCGGCTTTAAAGCTGGCGAAAAAACTGGGAAAAGGAAAAACCGTAGTTACAGTCCTTCCGGATACAGCGGAGCGCTATTTTTCTACGCCGTTGTTTGAAGAATAAATGGAGAGAGAGGACCAGATCTACAGACTGCTTCCAAAACGACTGATTCCCTGGTACAGGGAAAACGCGAGAGATTTGCCATGGCGCAGGGACAAAGATCCGTATCACGTCTGGATTTCTGAAATCATGCTGCAGCAGACCAGGGTGGCCGCGGTAAAAGAATATTATATCCGTTTTCTGAAAGAGCTCCCCGACATCCGGGCTTTGGCAGAGGTGGAGGAAGGAAAGCTGCTGAAGCTGTGGGAAGGTCTTGGTTATTACAATCGGGCCAGAAATCTGCGGAAAGCGGCAAAGAAGATCGTCTGTGAAAATAACGGTGTATTTCCTTCCGAATACAGTGAAATACTAACACTGCCGGGGATCGGCGAGTATACGGCCGGAGCGGTTGCCTCTGTCTGCTTTGATGAGGCTGTGGCCGCGGTAGATGGCAACGTCTTGAGAATCCTTTCACGGATTACGGAAAGCTATGATGATATTTTAAAGGCTTCCACGAAAAAACAGGCAAAGCGGCGTCTGGAGGCTGTTTATCCGAAGGAGGACTGCGGAGATTTTACCCAAAGCCTTATGGAGCTGGGAGCTACCGTATGCGGACCTTCGGGAAAGCCCAAATGCCAAAGCTGTCCGGTGGAGGACATTTGCGTTGCTCATGCCAAAGGGATAGAAACGAGCCTTCCGGTAAAAATCACAAAGAAAAACAGGAGAGTGGAAGAAAGGACGGTTTTTGTACTGCGGCGTGGTGACAAGGTCGCGGCGCGGAAAAGAGAGACGGAGGGCCTGCTGGCGGGAATGTGGGAGTTTCCCAATGTTTTAGGAAAGCTGACGGCGGAGGAGGCCCTGGAGACAGCGGACCGCTGGGGCTGCGGGCCGGCGCTCCTTGAACGGGAGATTTTCCGCAAACATATATTCAGCCATGTGCAGTGGGATATGACCTGCTTTTATATCCAGTGTCTGAAGGAAACGGAGCAGCTGGAATGGGTCAGCGGAAAAGCTTTGTCGGAGCGGATGGCGCTTCCTACCGCCTTCAGACAGTTCTGGGACGGAATACTGCCGGAAAAAGATTAGAAGGTGAAGTTTTGTGGTATAAAAAGCATAGAATGGACAAAAAGTCACATTAATAGCGGTGAAATTCAATAAAAGAAAGGAACTATGGGGGAAATGACAGAAACAAACGCGGAAAGAAGAAGAGAAGCCAGAGAGGCAAAATACAGGAAAAAGAAGAAGATCCATAAAATTTTGGCCACAGTGCTGATCCTTGTGTGCGTAGCGGCAGCTATCACAGCGACCGCGGCCCTGCTGTCCAGCGATACTTACAAGGACGAGGACAGCTTTCAGGAATATGCTTCCGAATACTTTAAAGAGGTGGATGAAGAGAAAAATGTAGGCTCGACCCAGGAAGTGATCCATTTTGGCGCGCCGCTTTCTGTCGCCATGGAGTATCCGGTTACCGGCCATAAAACCATGGACGCTTACATTAAAGGAATCGTAGAGGATCTGGAAACGCAGTTTCAAAACGATAATAAGAAGGCCGCAAAGGATGACAAAGTAGCCATGCTGATGGACTACGATACTTATAAGACCGGTCGGGAAGCGGTTGGAATGGTTCTTACTCAGGAGAAGAGAAAAGAAGTGAAACGGAGAATGGAGACCATTGATTCTCAGGTTTACGCGTATAATTTCTCCACAGAGACAGGAAGGCCGCTGACAGCCATCCAGATTTTTAATCCAGGATATAAGACGGTTTGCTCCAAGTACATGAATGAGTTTTTTACGGACAAATATAAGGATCAGCTGGTTAAAGACTACGAAAAGAAGCTGTCAGATTCGGAGGAAAACTTCAATAATTTTGTTCTTACAGAGAATGGAGTAAGGTTCTATTTTGATCCGGGAACGGTAGTAGAGGAAGAAGAAGGAGTCGTTTCCGCTGAAATCAGCTATAAGGACTTGGAAGGGACGATTCGGGAAGAGATCGCGGTTCGGGCTATCGATCCGGACAAGCCTATGGTGGCGTTGACGTTTGATGACGGACCCTTCCCAAGGACAAGCAATCGGATTCTGGATTGCCTTGAACAATACGGCGTGGTAGCTACCTTTTTTGAGCTGGGTCAAAATGTGGCCGCTTATCCGGATGTAATAAAGCGCGAAGCTGAGCTTGGAATGGAAATCGGCAGTCACAGCTGGTCTCATCCAAACCTGAAGGAGCTTTCCGCAAAGAAGGTGAAACGACAGATCGATAAAACCAATAAAGCGCTGGAAAAAGCGTGCGGACAGAAGGCGACGGTATTTCGGCCTCCATATGGCAATAACTGCAAGGCTGTTGAAAAATACGCCAACGCTCCGATTGTGCTGTGGTCTGTAGATACGCTGGACTGGAAGAGCCGAAAGGCCAAAAGCGTAATGAAGGTAGTCAAAGGCGTGAAGAATCTGGACGGAAGAGTGATTCTGATGCATTCCATCTACGATTCCAGCGCGGAAGCCGTGGAAAAAATGGTGCCGTGGCTGTTAAAAAAGGGTTACCAGCTGGTGACAGTAAGTGAACTGCTGGAATACAAATATAACGAGACGCCGCAGAATGGAAAGTTCTATGGATACGGTTATTTCTATATAGACAAATAAAGAAAGCTGCCGAGTTGATGTGTTATTGACCCGGCAGTTTTTCGATTGTTATGGAGGAACCCCGCATTGGCCGTGAAGCTTCCATAGCGGAAGGGAAAGGCGGGCGCGTAAGAAAGATTTAAGAAATCCTTAAAGGGATATGCCTTGACAGGGTGTTGGGAAAGATAGTAAACTTGTAGGAAAGCAGAGAGGTAGTGTGCTTTGCTTTTGAGGAATGTGTGATTACAAATAAAGGAAGGGAAGTGAATAATATGAACATCTTAGAGTTGTTACATTTCTATGCCCGGAGTCACGGGCAGGACATAGCTGTACGTTCCGGCAGCAGCTATCTTACCTATGAACAGCTGGATCAGGGATCCGGCAGATTAGCCAGTTATATACAGAATTTCTGTGGGGATAATAAAGCTCCTGTCGTTGTTTACGGCCATAAGGAGATCTATATGATCCTCTGTTTTCTCGCGTCTGTAAAATCAGGAAGAGCGTACTGTCCTTTGGATTCCTCCATGCCTGCTGATCGGATCCAGGCTATCCTTGAGGAAGCGGATCCGTCCATGATCTTTGCTTTGGAGGACCTGGAAGAAATGCCGGAAAACGCTGTTTCTCTGGAGGAGCTGCTTCTGCTTGCCCGTCAGGACCGAGAGCCCATCCAGCCGGAGTTCTGGGTAAAAAACGAGGATGTCTTTTACATTATTTTTACTTCCGGCAGTACTGGAAAGCCCAAGGGCGTTCAGATCACAGCCGATAATCTGAATCACTATCTGGAGTGGTCCCGGGGACTTGGCACCGCACCGGAGGACAAGCTGGGGAAGACCTTTCTCAATCAGGCGCCTTTTTCCTTCGACCTTTCTGTTATGGATCTTTATACATGCCTGGCAAGCCGGGGGACCCTCTTCCTTTTGGATAAAGAAACGCAGCTGGATTTTAAGAAGCTGATGCCGGCGCTAAAGCGGTCCGACGCGGCCGTGTGGGTATCGACCCCCTCCTTTGCGGATATGTGTCTGGCGGACAGGAAGTTTTGCGCAGAGCGGATGCCGCGGCTGGAAACCTTTTTATTCTGCGGAGAAACCCTGAACAACGCTACCGCGCTGAAGCTGATGGAACGTTTTCCGGACGCGGTCATTATGAATACCTACGGACCTACGGAATCTACCGTAGCGGTTACGGAAGTAATGGTGACAAAAGACATGGCGCTGTCCTCAGAGCCCCTTCCTGTAGGAAGGGCAAAGCCGGGAACAACTTTGGAAATCCACAGAGAGGATGGAAGCCTTGCGAAGCCAGGGGAATCAGGAGAGATCATTATTGTAGGGGATACGGTCAGCACAGGTTATTTCAAACGAGAGGATCTGACCCGGAAATCCTTTTTTACCAGTCTTGCCGGACGAAAAGCTTACAGGACCGGGGACAAAGGGTATTTAGATCGGGAGGGAATCCTGCACTACGAAGGAAGGATCGATCTGCAGATCAAGCTTAATGGCTATCGCATTGAAATCGAAGATATTGAACAGAATCTTACCCGTCTTGAAGACGTATCCTGCGCTGTTGTAGTGCCCAATATGAAAGACGGCAAGGTACGAAGTCTGACAGCCTTTGTAACAGGAAGCAAGCGCCCGGAGAACAAATTTACCTTTTCGAGGGATATGAAGGAGCGGCTGAAAGCGTTCCTGCCCGCGTATATGATCCCGAAAAAAATCGTCCATATGGACAGCCTGCCGATGAACCATAACGGTAAGGTGGACCGAAAACAGCTGGGAGGACTTGCGTAATGAGCTTCTTTGGAAGTATTTACTTCTTTTTACTGCTGATTTTGATTTTTCTGCCCGCCGTATTTCTGGGGATTACCGGTAAACGAATGCAGGGGTACAGAGCCGCGGTTTCTGTTATGATGATTCTGATGGCTCTCTGGCCGGATAAAGAACAGCTGATTTATCTGGGAGCGTTTTACATACTGGAGTATATCCTGGTTCAGGTCTATCTGGCTTTAAGGCTGCGGCAGAAAAATCAGCGCAGCCCGGCTGTCTACCGGCTGTTTTTGGTCTTCTGCGTTTTGCCTCTTTTTCTGTGCAAGGTGTCGGAAGCTGCCGGCGGGACTGTGCCGGGAATGTTCCAGTTTATGGGGATCTCTTATCTGACCTTCCGGGCTGTTCAGATGATCATTGAAATCTATGACGGGATTATCCATGAAGTAAGGTGGCTGGACTTTACCGATTTCCTGCTCCTGTTTTCCACTTTCAGCTGCGGTCCCATCGACCGGAGCAGGCGTTACAGACAAGACGCGGAGAAGGGCTATGAAAGAAAGGAGTATTTGGAGCTTTTAGGAGACGGGCTGCAAAAGCTTTTAATAGGGGTTATCTATAAATTTATTCTTGCCGTGCTGGTTCACAAGGGCGTGACCTTTTTCCAGGATCCGAGAACCCTACTGGAATACGCGGGATACGGCTATTGTTACGGCATCTATATGTTCTTTGATTTCGCGGGTTACAGCGCTATGGCTATCGGAGCGGGATATATCCTGGGAATCCGGGTGCCGGAGAACTTTAACAAGCCTTTTATCAGCGTCGATATGAAGGACTTTTGGAACCGGTGGCACATGACTTTGTCTTTCTGGTTTCGGGATTTTCTTTTCTCCCGGTTTATGATGCTGGCCATTAAGGGGAAATGGTTCAGCTCCAGACTGACTGGCGCCTCCATAGGCTTCATTGTCAATATGCTGGTAATGGGAGCGTGGCATGGTCTTGCGGCCAATTATATTTTATATGGTCTGTATCATGGACTTCTGTTGGCGCTGACAGAAGTGTATCAGAAAAAATCAGGATTTTACAAAAAGTATAAGAAAGCGGTATGGTACAGACTTTTATCCTGGTTTATCACATTGAATATGGTAATGTTTGGATTTCTCCTGTTTTCGGGAGCGATTATTTAAGAATTGAGGTGTATTTAAAATGGAAGAAAAAGTATTGGATCTACTGGAAGAAATCTGCGAAGATGATATTGTAAAGGAGGATATGGATATCAACCTGTTTGAAGAGGATCTTTTGGATTCTCTGGCGTTTACCGAACTGCTTGTTGCCATTGAAGAACGGTTCGGCATGGTGATTTCTCCTTCGGAAGTGGAGCGCGGCGATGTGGAAACACCGGCAAAAATCATAGAACTGATCCGGTCAAGGAGCTGAAGCTGTGAAAAAGGTAACGGCATTTTTGATTGCGCTGGCCCTGTTCGCGGCAACTGTGTGCGGGGTCCATTCCTTTGTTGACCGAAATACGCGCTTTGACCCTCATTCCTTTGGAAGCTGGATCAGTCAATATAAATTTTTTGCGGGGAATGAGATCAAAGCCAATATGAACAAGGATACGATTCTTGTTTTGGGATCTTCCGAATTTCGTCACGGTACAAAGATGACTACGCATCCAGTCAACCTTTTTCAGGATAATTCTTTGAATATGATGATGGTGGGAGCCGGATACTATCAGTCTCTGTTTCACGCTACGGAGCTGGCTTCCATAGAGGATGGGATGAAAAAAAGAAAAGCGGTCCTGATCTTGTCTCCGCAATGGTTCACCAAAACCGGGGTGCTGGCGCCGGCATATGCTTCCCGCTTTTCAGAAGATAACTTTATTGCCATGCTTCAGAATAAAAAGATTTCCAGGGAAACAAAAGAATATCTTCTCAGCCGAAGCAAAAAACTCCTGAAGGGGGATCCTAAGACCCTGGAACGGGTCGAGAAATATGAGCGGGTGTTTTTTGATAAAAAGGCGTCCTTTTATGATCGAAGCTATGTGAGCCTTTATCGGAAGTTTCTGAAGGAAAAGCGTAAAATCAGCATCTATACCGCGGCCCGGATGAAAGGAGTCTCTTCTTATGATCCGGATAAAACAGGAACTCACAGAACACCGGACTGGGAATACTATGATCAGGTAGCTGAAAAGGAAGGAAAGGCCAAGGCCGGCGGAAACCCGTTTTATGTATCGGATCGAGTCTATGAAAAGAAATTAAAACCTCAGATGGAAGCTAAAAAGGATTCGGAAGTGAACTCTTCGTACGCGGTCTCACCTGAATATGACGACCTGGAGTGTTTTCTTAGGGTATGTGAAGAAACCGGAATCAAGCCCATGCTGGTCCTGATGCCGGTCAACGGATACTGGTATGATCATGTTGGATTTCCAAAGGAGGAACGGCAGGCTTATTATGAAAACATACGGGCCCTGGCGGAGAAGTACCAGGCGGAACTGGCTGATTTTGGCCAGGATGAGTATACCCGGTATTTCTTTTTGGATAAGGTGCATTTAGGATGGAAAGGATGGCTGGCAGTCGATGAAAGTATTTACCGCTTTGCGGAAGAAAATGAAAACAGGTAAGCTATGGGCATATGGGAAATATGTAATTCTCTTTTATGTGCTGATGATGGTAATTTACGGCTATTTCATGCTGGCAAATCTGTCTACGGCGCCCAAGTTTATTTACGCCCAGTTTTAATGAAAAGCGCGGGCGTAAACAGAAAAAAGACTATCGGGAAGACACTTCTGTCCTTCTGATAGTCTTTTATTGTTTTTATAAACCCTGCGGATATAAAAGCGTTTTTGTGTTATAAAATATTCTTGCAGTGGTTTTTCAAGACTGCAAAGGTTTCGTCGCTGACATGATGCTCGATCCGGCAGGCGTCCTCTCTGGCGGTTTCCGGGCTTACTCCCAGATGGGTAAGAATTTTGATCAGCGTATTATGCCGTTCGTAAATATCTTCCGCAATTTTTTTCCCAGGAGGAAGAAGCGAAATATTTCCCGCGGAATCCCGCTGGATATAGCCGTTTGCTTCCAGCTGCTTCATTGCCACACTGACGCTGGGCTTAGAAAAGTTTAGCTTGTTTACGATATCGATAGAACGGACTTCTCCTTTTTCCTCTTTTATCATCAATATGGCTTCCAGATAGTTTTCCGCTGATTCCTGTATTTTCAATGAAACTCCTCCTTACTTCAAATTCTTGCATTAAATCCTCATATTAGTATAACATAATAATCGGAAAATTAAAATGTTATTTTACAGCCATTTCCAGAGCCAGTTCCATCATTTCGGTAAAGGACTGCTGGCGCTCTTCCGCTGTGGAACGCTCACCTGTAACAAAATGATCGCTGATGGTCATGATGGCCAGAGCGTTGACCCGGTTGTAGGCGGCGTTCATGTAAAGCGCGGCGGCTTCCATTTCTACAGCCAGAATGCCCATTTCCGCCCACTTCTTCCACCAGTCCCCAAATTCGTAGAAGACGTCGCAGGAAACGATATTTCCGGCCTTGAATGGAATGTTCAGCTTTTCACCCGCGTCACGGGCTTTTGACAGCAGCTCATAGCTGGCGCAAGGCGCGTAGTTTCCGGGAACATTGAATGCGTGGATATAGTTTGAGTCTGTCGACGCGGCTACACCCAGGACGATATCCTTGATTTTGACATCTTCATGGAAGGACCCGGCTGTACCAATGCGAATCAGGTTCTGTACGTTGTATTCTGTAATCAGTTCCCAGGAGTAGATCCCCATGGAAGGCATTCCCATGCCGGTACCCTGAACTGAAACAGGAACCCCCTTATAAGTTCCCGTATAACCCAGCATCCCGCGGATTTCATTATAGAGCTTTGGGCTTTCCAGATAGTTTTCAGCAATAAATTTTGCCCGGAGCGGATCGCCGGGAAGCAATATGGTTTCCGCAATATCGCCAGTGTTCGCGGCATTGATATGTGTACTCATAATTTTATCCTTTCTGTACTCTTTCTAATACTATCTTACATCAAGGCGGCGCGGACTTTCAAGGACTTTATGGATTGTTTTTCCCGTAAGAAGGTGGTATATTTAGCCGGCCAATCCGGTGAAACTAAAAAAGGGACGCGCCGGATTGTCAGCGCGGATGAGAGGAGAAGAAGATGATGTATAAAGGTGAAGCCATTTATCAGGCGCGGGAGATCAGAGATCTTCGGGATATGGTCCGCGGCGGCGCGGCGCTATATAAGGAAGCGCCGGCATTTTTGGTCAAAGGGGAAAAAGGCGGCGTTTATTATGAAATTTCCCATCGTAAGCTGGAAAAGGATATGAACGCTCTGGGCACGCGTCTTATGGATCTGGGTCTTTTGGGAGAGAACATCGCTATTATTGGGGAAAATTCGTATGAGTGGGTCCTGTCCTATTTTGCCATTGTAAATGGAGTGGGAACCGCGGTGCCTCTGGATAAAGATTTGAAAAAGCAGGAAATTGCCAATTTAGTCAGGACGGCGGACTGTAAAGGAATCCTCTATTCTTCTTCCTGCCGGGAACAAGTAAAGGATCTGAACGTTCCTGTAAAATTGAAATTCGAGCTATACCGGAATGAAGATGTTCCTTTTGATGAAAGGGATATGAACAGCCTTTTATATGAAGGCCGGAGACTGCTGTCCCAGGGAGACCGCCGATTTCTGGACGCGCCCATAGACAGAGAAGCGCCTAGGGTGCTGCTGTTTACTTCCGGAACTACCGGAATTCCTAAGGCGGTTATGCTGTGCCACAAAAATATTGTCTCCAATATTATGAATGTCAGCCGGATTGTGCGGATCAGGCCAGATGACCGAACCTTATCCATATTGCCCATCCACCATACCTTTGAATCCACAGTAAGTATTATGACGACGATCTATCAGGGCGGCTCCGTAGCTTTTTTCGAAGGGTTAAAATATGTGACAAAAAATATGGTGGAAGCCCAGGCCAGTATTCTGGTGGGAGTTCCGCTGATTTTTGAATCTATTTACGCGAAGCTGTGGAAGCAGGCGGAAAAAAACGGCAAGGCCAGAGCTCTGAAAGCGGCGGTAAAGCTGAATCACGCTCTGCAAAAGGCTGGAATCGACCGGAGGCAGAAGCTGTTTCGGGATATTTATAATAATTTTGGCGGCCGGCTGCGGATGATCATTACAGGAGCGGCTGGCATCGATCCAAAGGTGCTGCGGGGATTTCACGATCTGGGGCTGGAAGTGGCCCAGGGCTATGGCCTTACGGAAACCGCCCCGATTATTACCGGAACTCCGGACGGAGAGGAAAAGTACAGAAAGGCGGGCTCTGTGGGAAAGGTTCTGCCGGAAGGAGAACTGCGGATCGCGGGCGCCAATGAAGACGGCATTGGGGAGATCCTTTACAGAGGCCCAAATGTGATGCTGGGTTATTATGGAATGCCGGAGGAAAGCGATCGGGTTTTGGATAAGGAGGGCTGGCTTTACACCGGTGATCTGGGCTTTGCGGACCCGGACGGCTGGATCTATATTACAGGAAGAAAGAAAAACGTCATTGTTACAAAGACGGGAAAAAATATTTATCCGGAAGAGCTGGAGCGGATCATCAATGAAGTCCGGTATGTGGAGGAATGCGTAGTGTATGGACTGGAAGGGGCAGAGCCGGGGGACGGCACCGCGGTGGCTGTCCAGGTGCGTCCGGATTACAGCGCCATCCGGCAGATCTATCCTGACGGAGCGGATAAAGAGGATGTATATGAACTGATTCGGGATATCCTTTCAGAGATAAACCAAAAGCTGCCTAATTACAAGCGGATACATCATATTGTCCTGCGGGATGAGGAATTTGCGAAAACTACGACAAGTAAAATCAAAAGACATATGGTGTAATTCTTTTGTAGGGACTAAGAAGCGGTAGAATTGTGGGAAATTTGTAGTATAATTAAGAAAAAAGCGGTACAGAGGCGAAAGTTATGCGGAAAACAAAAGAGGAAGCTCAGATTACAAAAGAAAAAATCATCCAGGCAAGCTACGAAATCATTCAGGAAAAGGGATATGAGCAGATGACAAGGGATAATATTGCGGCAAAGGTGGGAATGACCCGGGGCGCGGTCAACTGGCATTTTTCATCAAAAGAGGATATCTATCTGGCAGCGCTTCATAAGATCCTGGAGGACTTCAAAGCGGAGCGGCAGCAGTATCTGGATAATGATATGAGTTCACCGGAAGAGAAACTTGAAAACCTGTTTCTCATGCCCATCAAAATGAGAGAAAAATACCGGTTTATCAACGGAATCCCTGAATATCTCAGGAGAAGAGATGAGCGCTTTTCGCATGTACTTGATCAAATGGCGGAAAACCGAAAAGATTTCATTGTGTGCGTCCAGCAGTGCCTTTCGGACATAGAAAAGCGGCGCGGCAGAGCATATAAAAATAAGGAGGCCCTTTCTCATATTCTTTATTTCCTCCACGAAGGGCTTCATGCCAATCACGCGGATTCGGCCTTTGAGGACAGAGATGAAATGAGACAGCGTTATAAGAGCTATTTGAAGCTTTTGCTGGAGGAATAAGACGCTGTCATAAATCCCAGTTTGATTTAAAAGCTGACGTTACTGAGCTATTCAGCAGTCAGCTTTTTTTATGTGAGACGTAATGCGTTGACAATTATTTCAGGCGGTGTTAACATGTACTGATGAATGTATATATATGAGGAGTGTATAATTGTGAATCGAAAATTACAAATCACGGTACTGTCAATTTCTATGATCACTATACTTGGGAGCACAGCTGTTTCACCGGCTTTGGCTGGAATCAAGACCGCGTTTCCGCAGTATAGCGACGCATCAATTCAGCTGATTTTAACGATACCGCCTCTGTTCATTATTCCCAGCTGCTTCTTATGCAGTGTTATTACACAGAAGTGGGGAAAAAAATGCACACTGATCAGCGGAATTATCCTGTATCTTATGGGCGGTCTGGGGGCCGCGGTGATGCCAGGATTTTATTCCATGGTGGCGGCAAGGGCCCTTTTGGGAATCGGATGCGGCCTGATTACGCCTATGGCTCAGGCACTGATCAGCAGTAACTTTGAAGGGGAAACCAGAACCAGGCTTACCAGCTATTCCAGCTCCGCGTCGTATTTTATGGGGATCATCGCCTCCTTTACAGTTGCGAATCTGGCGGCGCTCAATTGGAGGCTGGCTTTTCTGATCTACCTTGTGGCTGTGCTGGTACTGGTATTGAATATATTGCATCTTCCAAAAGATAGGGGAAGCGGGAAAGTACCCTGCGGCGCAAAGGAAAGCCATTCGTTTAACTGGAAGGCGTGGCTGGTTATAACAGGGATGGCGCTTGTCAATGTGGCCTTTTATACCTTTTCCACCAGCATTGCTTTATTCCTGAAAGCAGAAGGGATTGGAAATGACGCGACTTCCGGCTATACGGTATCCGCTTTTATGGCTGCCGGGTTCTTTATGGGGTTCGCGGTTCCAAAGATCCGGACTGTCCTGGGTTACTTTACGGTTTCTCTGGGATGCCTTATGATGGGAAGCGGTTATCTGGGGCTGGCTGTTTTTGACAACTTCCTGCTGACCGTGCTGTCCTCCGCTATGATCGGGGCCAGCTACAGCATTATTTACGCCAGCGTATTTTTGAAGATTGCCGCTTTGTCGAGAGACGATGGGGAAAACACAAAGCTTGTTACATATACTACTGCCGGTATGTTTTTCGGTCAGACTATCTCCGTGTATGTACTGCAGGCGGCCGAGGCAGTCTTTGGGATGGATGGGTACCGGTTCCGGTTTTGCTTTCTGGGCGGGGCGCTGGTACTGTTTGCGGCAGTTTGTGTCGCTGGATACATGGTGAAGGCGGGGAAGGCCGCCGCGGCAGAGTAATGCGTAGCGTTAAGGCCGGACCAGCGGCTTTAACGTATCCGTATTAAATTGGATTTCCATTCCCAGCGCCACCGTGCTCTGAGAATCCACATGCCCTGCGCGGAAATTGGCAATGGCCGGTTTCCTCCAGGGCGCGGTTATTTCTTGAAAGATTTCTTCTGGCGTCAGGGAATCCGAGGCTCCCTGACAGTCTGTAAAGGTCCCCAGTATGACTCCGGCGCAGTCCCGGAACTTCCCTGCCAGATTCAGGGCCGTGAGACAGCGGTCCACCCGATAGAGCGGCTCGCTTACTTCTTCTATAAACAGGATTTTCCCGCGTGCATCTATCTCATAGGGGGAACCCAGCGTTGCGGCCAGCATGGAAAGATTGCCGCCGGTCAGGATGCCCCGGGCCTTTCCGGGATAAAGGACCTGGAAACTTTCACCGGACGGATTTTTGAGAAAACCGGAAAGGGAAGAGGCAAAGAGACTGTGCTTCAGGCTTCCCAGCGAAAAAGGATCCAGCTTACGGTAGTCGGCACTGGGCATGGGGCCATGAAAGGTCATAAACCCGCAGATCTGATTAAAAGCAGTATGGAGCGCGGTGATATCGCTGTAACCGATAAACCGCTTTGGATTTTTTTGTATGGTTTTAAAATCCAAAAGAGGCAGCAGCCGGGGAGTTCCGTAGCCTCCCCGAAGACAAAAGATGCCGGAAATGGACGGATCAGCAAAGGCCTGATTCAAATCACGGGCGCGGACAGGGTCGGGTCCGGCCAGGTAGCCGCTGGAAAGAGCGCAGCCGGGCATAACGACCGGAACCAGATCGAGAAATTTAATAGACTGGACGGCTGTATCCAAAACAGCCTTTGGAACAGGAGACGCAGGCGCGATAATGGCGGCACGGTCTCCTTTTTTTAATGGAGCGGGTCTTTTGAGACCGGCTCCGGAAACAGGTCGAAATGAAGGGATAAATCCGCGCATGAAAAGATCTCCTTTCTGTCAGCCCTTGCGGCGCCATCTTTAATTTCTATTTTATGTATATTCCGGCAGGGTAGAAGAAGATTTTCATTCGCTTGCCGCCTGGAACTTTTAACTTTTTTCTAACATCTCTCTAACCGTTTTCAAATAGAATTTCTATAAAGTAGAAGAAAACAGTTGAAAATGCATAAATGCTATTATATAATGCGATTAAAACATTTTAAAATGATAAAATGCTATTGTATAATGCTAAAATGTAATTTTGTGATAGCAGGCAGGAGGAAAATATGGAGATAAAAAGGCAGTTTATTTATGAGAAGTTCATTACGCCTGTTGAAGGTCCAAAAGGGGAGCTTTTTTCTATTGCGTTCAAGGATACAGAGAGGTTTAATTTCGCGTTTGATATTGTTGATCGGCTGGCCGGTCAGCAGCCGGAGAAGCTTGCTATGCTGCATATCAGCCGGGATAAAACGGAACGAAGATTTACTTTTAAAGATATGAGCCGTGAATCGTCAAAGGCCGCCGCTTATTTTAGGTCTTTGGGGATTCGGAAGGGCGATCGGGTCATGCTGGTATTGAAGCGGCATTATCAGTTCTGGTTTGCCATTCTTGGACTGCACAAGCTGGGCGCTGTTGCGATTCCTGCTACACATTTGATGAAGCAGCATGATTTCGAATACCGTTTCGAAGCGGCGGGGGTAAAGGCTATTATCTGTACGGCTGATGGCGACGCGGCGAGGCAGGTGGAGCTGGCTATAAAAGAAAAAGGTCTGCGGCTTCTCCAGATTATGGCGGGAGGAGTCCGGGACGGCTGGAGTTCTTTCGATCAGGGCATAGAGCTGTGGGATGATACCTTTCAGCCGGAAGAAGCGGCGGGAGGAAGAGAGCCCTCTATCATGTTCTTTACGTCAGGGACGACCGGCTATCCTAAAATCGTGACACACAGCTTCCTGTATCCGCTGGGGCATTTTATCACTGCCAGGTATTGGCAGCAGGTGGAGCCGGAAGGCCTGCATTTTACGGTTTCTGACACAGGCTGGGGAAAGGCTCTCTGGGGGAAATTGTACGGACAGTGGCTTTGCGAAGCTCCGGTGTTTACCTACGACATGGACAGCTTTGACGCGGGAGAAATCATGGAGATGATTGCGAAGTACCAGATTACTACCTTCTGCGCGCCGCCTACGGTTTACCGGATGATGATAAAAAAGGATTTTTCCAGGTACGACCTGAGCAGCCTGCGGCATGCTACTACCGCGGGAGAAGCCCTCAACGCGGAGGTCTATACGCAATTTAAGAATATAACCGGTCTCTCCCTGCATGAAGGGTTTGGCCAGACCGAAATGACTTTGGCGCTGGGTACGCTGAAAGGGATGGAGGCCAGAGCCGGTTCAATGGGAAGGCCAACGCCGCTTTATCATGTGGATCTTGTAGATGAGCAGGGCCGCTCGGTTCCTGACGGGGAAAAGGGAGAGATTGTTATTCGTACCGATCAGGGAGTGCCGATCGGTCTCTTTGAAGGCTATTTTCGCGATGAAGCTCTCACCAGGCAGTCATGGAAAAGGGGTATTTACCATACCGGTGATATGGCGTGGCGGGATGAGGATGGTTACTACTGGTATATCGGAAGGGATGATGATGTGATTAAATCGGCAGGCTACCGAATTGGACCTTTTGAAATCGAAAGTGTGCTGATGGAGCTGCCTTATGTGCTGGAATGCGGTGTTACTTCCGTCCATGGAAAAATCAGGGGACAGGTTATAAAGGCCTGCATCGTTCTCATTGACGGCATTGAAGGTACCGATGATCTGAAAAAAGAGATCCAGCGCTATGCCAGAAAGAAGATGGCCAGCTACAAGTATCCGAGAATCATCGAGTTTTGGGATGAACTGCCAAAAACCATCAGCGGCAAGATCCAGCACAATAAGCTGTAATTCCTGAGAAAAACACAGAATAGTACCCGGCTCCTGGGAATACAATGAAAGAGAAATTTTTCAGAAACGAGGTGTCGGGATAGTGATCATACAGAATCTGGAGACGCATATTCGGGAAGCGGGCCGAACCGCGAGGGAAGTCTTTGAGGAAATCCACAGCTGGCCGGAGCTGGGAAATGAGGAATTTAAAACAGCTACGCTTATTGGAAAGAGGCTGAAAGGGATGGGACTGGAAATAGAGCGGCCTTTGGCTACGGCGGTAATTGCGGATATAAAAGGGACAGGCCGCGTTCCGGGAGATAAACGTAAAAAAATCGCTTTTCGGGCAGAGCTGGACGCGCTTTCCGTGACAGAAGAAGCTATGGTCAGCTATCGATCCCGGCGCGCGGGGGTGATGCATGCCTGCGGACATGACGCGCACGCGGCAATTCTGGTAGGACTGGCTCAGGCGCTGTGCCGTCTGCAGAGTGTGCTTCCCTGTGATATTCGCCTGATTTTTCAGCCTGACGAAGAAGGAGAGGGAGGCGCGCGGCGGCTGATGGATAAAAATGTGCTGAAAGGAGTCGATCAGATCTATGGATTCCATGTGAAACCGGAGCTTCCCGCTGGAACGATAGGAATCCAGTACGGAGCCGTACATGGAGAATCCCTCGTGTTTCGGGCAGAAGTCTTTGGCGCCGCGGCTCATGGCGCAAAGCCGGAGCAGGGGAAAGACGCCATTTACGCGGCAGCGGAATACATTTCCATGTGCCAGGGTATCCTTTCCAGGGACCTTCCGCCAGGCAGGACCGGAGTTATTACTTTTGGAACTGTCCAGGGCGGCCGCAAGCGAAATATCCTTGCGGAGCATGTAGTTATGGAAGGAATTGTCCGGGGAGAGGATAGGCGGATTTGCGGCCTGCTGTCAGAACGGATGCGGCTTCTTGCCAAAGGACTTTCCCAGGCTTTGGGGCTTTGCGTCCAAATAACCTTTACGGATGGCTGCAAAGCCCTTATAAACAACGCTTCTTTAGTTGAGCGGATTCGAAAGGCCGCGTCGGGAAAGGCAGAAGAAATCAAGGGAACTTCTATGACTGTGGACGACTTTTCTGACTATTTGCAGCAAGTGCCGGGAGGCTATTTCTTTTTAGGGAGCGGATTCCCTGATCGGGACAACAGCGGACTTCACAGTGGAAGCTTTCAAGTCAACGAGGACTGCCTGGAGGTGGGAATCCAAATCCTGACAGAACTGTGCCTGCAGACCAGCCCGGAAGCGGTCGCCAAGTAACGCCAAACCCATCGGATGGCGACCGTCCCGCCAGCGAACCAGCAAAACAGGCGACGGGTAAGACAAAAAATACAAAAAAGAAAAAACCATGGGAGACACAGACCATGGTTTTTTTGCTCAATTGCATGTGTATTTAACTTATACACTGGTGGGGACGGGTGAGACTTACTGTTCGGCTTTCGCCTTGTTGAATCTTTTGGTTAATCTGGAAACTTTTCTGGAAGCAGCGTTCTTGTGAATTGTATGCTTTGCAGCAGCCTGCATAAGCTTTTTCTCAGCAAGAGCCAGTTTTTCAGCGGCTGTTTCCATGTCGCCCGCTTCGATTGCGGCGTCAAAGTTCTTTAAAACTGCTTTCAGATGACCTTTGATCCTTCTGTTTCTTGCAGTTTTCTTGTCGATAACACGGATTCTTTTCTTTGCGGATTTAATATTTGCCATTAAAAATTACCCCACTTTCATATTTTTTAGCTAAATTCGCAAATCTAAGTATATATGAATAAAAGTGATTTGGCAAGGGAAAATTAGTAAAAGACCAGGGTTTACGCGGGAAAAAAGCCAGCGGGCTTTCAAGGAAAAGCTCTGGTGCGGAAAAAATTTGGAAAGGCGGGAAAACCATTGCGATTCAGAACAGACCTTGCCATCGAGCGAAAAGAGATTCTGGAGGAAGAACAGGGAAGCGCAAAAGACATCGATGGAGTGTCCCTGGAAAAAATTACTTATGACGAAGATATTACCTCTACAAGGATTAAAATTTTAAATGAGCTGGGAGAACGAAAGCTGGAAAAACCACGGGGCAATTACATCACCCTGGAGGTTGACGGCATCCTGGAAGAAAAGGAAGGCATCAAAGAGAGGGCCGGAAAGGCTCTGGCGGCAGAGCTTTCCCAGCTGATTCAGTTCCATTATCACCTGAAAGCCCTTGTGGTAGGCCTTGGAAATGATCAAGTGACCCCGGACGCCTTGGGCCCCGCGACAGTTTCCAAGGTAAAAGTCACCCGGCATCTGTTCATCCTATTCGACGCGGACGGAGATGATGAGCTGGGCTGCGTCAGCTGCTTCACACCGGGAGTTACAGGTACGACCGGTATGGAAACCGCGGAGCTGGTAAAGCAGGCGGCACGGCTTTCCGACCCGGAAGTGATTATCGTTGTAGACTCCCTCGCCGCAAGAAACATTGAGCGGGTCAGCACCACCATACAGATTAATGATACGGGTATCGACCCGGGCGGCGGTATGGGAAACATCCGGACAGCCCTGTCGGAGGAGACCATTGGGAAACGAGTCATTGCCATCGGTGTTCCCACCGTCATCGATTCCAGAACCCTGATTCGGGAAGCCCTGGAAGAAAATATAAAGGAAGCGCGGCAGGTGGACCGTTATATCGAAGAAAAAGGCCAGGACATGATCGTTACTTCCACGGATATCGATCAGATCATTAAAGATTTTTCCGACATTATTTCAAATGGAATAAATAAAACCCTTCATCCCGGCATATATTCATAAGAGAGCAGATGGAGGAACACAATGAATAGAAAAACATTAGCAGCCTTATGCGCTTTTTGCTTTATTCTTTCGACTCTGTTTTTCTGGCAGCGCCTGGGAAGCGGCCGCCTTCCGGAAATAAAGCTGGATGGAGAGCAGCTGGGAAAACTGTGCGTTGCCCAGGTCTATCCGGCCATCAGCCGGGGAAGCGAAAGAACTCCAATGAAAACCGCAGATAAGGCCGCAGATGAAACTGCGACAAAGGCAAACAAGCCTTCGGAACAAACAAATGAACCTGAAAAGAAAAACACTGGTGCGGATAACAGCAAGCCACTGGTAATCATTTACCACACCCATACGACCGAATCCTATCAGCCTTACGATGAAAGCAATTTTCACAGAGAAAAGGAAACCGGAACCGTACGGGATGTGGGAAATGTAATGACAGAAGAACTGAACAGCCTGGGAATCGGCGTAGTCCACGACAAGACGATACACGACCGGCCTTCCTACAATGAGTCTTATGACCGGTCGCTGGAGACTGTAACTGCCTTGCAGAAAAAATACCCTACGGCAAAGTACATCATCGATCTGCACCGGGACGCGGCGGCTTACGCGGGCAATGTAGGAAAAACAACTAAAATCAATGGAGAGACCGTCGCCAAGTTCAGCCTGGTGGTAGGCCAGAACAACGCTAATTTCAGCAAGCTGAAAGCTTACGCCAATAAAATCAATAAGAAAGCGGAATCTATGTACAAAGGCTTTGGAGGCAGTGTCATAGAGAAAACCTATCGATATAACGAATACATAGCGGATAACTATCTTCTGCTGGAGATCGGAAACAACCAGAACGATATCAAACAGGTAAAGGCTACCGGCAAGTATTTCGCGCGTGTTCTGGCTTCCGTCATTGAGGATGAGAGGTAAAAATGATAAAAAAATGGATTGCCGTATTTTTAATATTTTTTATGGGAATGACCGGACTGATCTCTGTGGACCGGGCCTGTCGGGAAAGCACCGGAGCAGGAGGAACAACAGGCCTGTCAGTAGCCCATACCCGGGATGGCGGCACAGAAATTTCCTTTTTCGGTTTACATGGGGAAATCGGTAAGTAAAGCAAAAGAAAAGGAAGGAGCCGGGCCAAACGCGGCGGAACAACGCATTAGACCCTTGAATTTCAGCCCTGTTTCAAGTAAAATGAATAGGAACTATGAGATAAAGTGAGGAACCTATGAATTCATATCAGAAATACATTCGAAATTTCAGCATTATTGCCCATATAGACCACGGAAAATCTACTCTGGCAGACCGGATCATCGAAAAGACAGGCCTGGTTTCTCAAAGAGAGATGAAAGAACAGTTTCTGGACAACATGGAGCTGGAACGGGAACGGGGCATCACTATAAAGCTGCAGACCACCCGGCTGGTCTATAAGGCCAAAGACGGAAAGGAATATATTTTAAATCTGATCGATACCCCGGGACACGTGGACTTTACATATGAAGTGTCCCGCAGCCTCGCGGCCTGCGAGGGCGCGGTTCTGGTAGTGGACGCGACCCAGGGAGTGGAAGCTCAGACGCTTGCCAATGTGTATCTGGCGCTGGACGAAGATCTGGAAATCCTTCCGGCCCTTAACAAGATCGATCTGGCCAGTGCCCGCCCCGATGAAGTCAAGGCGGAAGTGGAAGATGTAATCGGTATTGACGCTTCCGAGGCACCGCTGGTTTCCGCAAAAGAAGGGATCGGGATTGAAGAGCTGCTGGAGGAGATCGTAAAGAAGATCCCGGCTCCCCAGGGAGATATTGAAAAGCGTTTGAAAGCGCTGATTTTCGACTCCTACTACGATAATTACAAGGGCGTTGTCATCTACACCCGGATCTTTGACGGAAAAGTAAAGCAGGGTGACATGATCCGCCTGATGAATACAGGCAAAAAATATGAAGTTACAGAGGTTGGAATCTATTCTCCGGGCCATGTGCCGTGCAGCGAGCTGCGGGCCGGGGAAGTAGGCTATATCTGCGCCAGCATCAAGCAGGTGGCGGACGCCAGAGTGGGCGATACCATTACGCTGGATGCGGAGCCAACAGAGCAGCCTCTTCCCGGCTATAAAAAAGTGCAGCCTATGGTTTACTGCGGCATCTATCCCGCGGAGGGCGAAAAATATGAAAACGTAAAGGACGCGCTGGAAAAGCTGCAGGTAAACGACGCGGCTTTCCATTTTGAGCCGGAAACCTCTACCGCGTTGGGTTTTGGATTCCGCTGCGGCTTTCTGGGGCTGCTGCATATGGAAATCATTGTGGAGCGGCTGGAACGGGAATTCGACCTGTCCGTCATTACTACTTCGCCAAGTGTAATCTATAAAGTGGTCCTGACAAACGGAACAGAGATCATGGTGCAGAATCCGTCCAACCTGCCGGATCCGGTGGAGATCGACCATATTGAAGAGCCCATCGTAAAAGCGGATATTATGATTCCAAAGGATTACGTTGGAAACATTATGGAGATCTGTCAGGAACGCCGGGGAAAGATGATCCACATGGAATACATTACAGAAAACCGGGTGCAGCTCCACTATGAAATGCCGCTCAATGAAGTGATTTATGACTTTTTTGACGCGCTTAAATCCAAGACCAGAGGTTATGGGTCTTTGGACTACGAGTTCATCCGCTATGAGAAATCCCGGGTTGTAAAGATGGACGTGCTTCTCAACAAGGAACTGGTAGACGCTTTTTCCATGATCGTACACGAATCCAAGGCTCAGTACCGGGGACGGTTTGTCTGCGAAAAGCTGAAGGAAGTCATTCCGATGCATCAGTTTGAGGTGCCGATTCAGGCGGCTATTGGACAGAAGGTCATAGCCAGAGAAACGGTTCGGGCCTATAGAAAGGATGTTATCGCGAAATGCTACGGCGGCGATATTTCCCGTAAGAAAAAGCTTCTGGAAAAGCAGAAGGAAGGGAAAAAGCGGATGCGCCAGTTCGGAAAGGTAGAAGTGCCGCAGGAAGCGTTTACAGCAGTGCTCAAGTACGATGATAATAAATAGACCCGAAAAACCGGCAGGGCTTTATATCCACATCCCCTTTTGCCTGAAAAAGTGCGGATACTGCGATTTTCTCTCTTTCGGAGGGAGTGAGGAAGCGCTGCGGGAGCGGTACGCGCGGGCGCTGGTCAGGGAGCTTTCGCTTAATAAAGAAAGACGATCTGTTGATACGATATTTATCGGGGGAGGCACGCCATCCCTTCTCCGGGCAGACCATATAGCAGAGATTCTGAAAGCGGCAAGGGCCGCTTTCAGCGTACAGGAAGACGCGGAAATCACCATAGAGGCTAATCCGAAAACCCTGGACCAGGACAAGCTGCGGGCTTACCGCAAGGCCAGGATCAACCGGCTCAGCATTGGCGCTCAGTCTATGGACGACCAGCTGCTTGCCTTTATGGGAAGGGCTCACAGCCGGGAGGATTTTTTGCGAAATTACCGGTCTGCGAGAGACGCTGGATTTGAGAATATCAATGTGGATTTGATGTTCGGGATCCCGGGACAGACCAGAAAAGCATGGCGAAGCAGTCTCAGTCAGATTATCGGCCTTGCTCCGGAGCATATTTCCTTTTACAGTCTGCAGCTGGAAGAGGGTACGGAATTTGCCCGGATGTACCGGCAGGGAGAGATGGATCTGCCGCCGGAAGAGGAAGACAGGGCTATGTATCACGAGGGGATCGGCATGCTGAAAGAAGCCGGATACATCCATTATGAAATATCCAACTGCGCCAGAGCCGGCCGCGAGTGCCGCCACAATCTAAAGTACTGGAGCTTTGACGAATATCTGGCCGCGGGGCTGGGCGCCCATTCCTTCCGTTATAAGCAGGGCCGCGCGCGCAACCTGTCCCAGCTGGAAGCGTATCTTAAGGCGGCAGAAGAAGGGCGCCTTCCAGTGGATGAAGACGCATATGAGCGGGAGACAGAAAAGGATTACATGGGGGAATATGTTTTTACAGCCCTGCGAAAAATGGAAGGAGTTTCCTTTTCGGATTTTTGCGCAACCTTTGGAAAGGATTTTTTCCAGGTTTACAGCGGCAGCCGGAAAGCGCTGATGGATTATAAAGCGAGGGGTCTTGTGGAACTGGATGAAACGGGATTTTCCCTGACGGCGCGGGGAATCGATATATCAAATGAAATCATGGCTGAATTTGTATAGAATTGGGACCGGAAAGCTTTGCGCGAGCAGATAGGAGGCGACAGATGAAGAAATATATTATGGCGCTGGATCAGGGAACTACCAGCTGCCGGTGCATTTTGTATGACAGAAAAGGACAGATCGTCAGTGTGGCGCAGAAAGAGTTCCGGCAGATCTATCCTCAGGCGGGGTGGGTAGAGCATGACGCTATGGAAATCTGGTCCACTCAGATGGGCGTGGCGCAGGAAGCCCTTCTTATGATCAACGGTACATATAAAAATATAGAAACCATCGGTATTACCAATCAGAGAGAAACCACAGTCGTATGGGATAAAGAAACGGGAGAGCCGATTCACAATGCCATCGTATGGCAGTGCAGAAGAACCGCGGGCTACTGCGACGAGCTGAAGGAAAAGGGCCTTGCGAAACCCTTCCGGGAAAAGACGGGGCTTCTTATCGACGCTTATTTTTCCGGCACAAAGCTTAGATGGATCCTGGAGCGTGTTCCCGGCGCCAGAGAAAAGGCGGAGCAGGGAAAGCTGCTGTTCGGGACCATCGAGACCTGGCTCATATGGAAATTGACCGGAGGAAGGGTACATATTACGGATTATTCCAATGCTTCCAGAACGATGCTGTTTAATATTAATACGCTGCAATGGGACAAGGATATTTTGGAGGAATTGAACATCCCCCTCTGTATGCTGCCTCAGCCCAGGCCTTCCAGTCAGATCTACGGCATGACCGATCCGAATATTTTCGGCGGGCCGATTGCCATTTCCGGCGCCGCGGGGGACCAGCAGGCGGCATTGTTCGGACAGACCTGCTTTCAGGCGGGAGAAGCTAAAAACACCTATGGGACAGGCTGCTTTCTTCTGCTGAATACAGGGCAGCGTCCGGTGTACTCGGAAAACGGCCTTCTGACTACCATTGCCTGGGGCCTGGATGGAAAGGTCTGCTACGCGCTGGAGGGCTCCATCTTTGTTTCCGGCGCCGCGGTGCAGTGGCTGCGGGATGAAATGGAGATCATTCATAACGCGGCGGAGTCAGAGAAAATGGCCGCGAGTGTCGCTGACAGCAATGGAGTCTATGTAGTACCGGCCTTTGTAGGGCTGGGAGCGCCTTACTGGGATCCATACGCGAGAGGCGCGGTTTTAGGAATCACCAGAGGAGCGAATAAAAATCATCTGGTGCGGGCTACCCTGGAGTCTATGGCCTATCAGACCCACGATCTGATTCAGGTTATGGTAAAAGACACGGGGCAGGAGCTGGTTTCTCTGAAAGTAGACGGCGGCGCCAGCGCCAATAATTTTCTCATGCAGTTCCAGTCCGATATACTGGACAGGCCGGTGCTGCGGCCCAGATGCATTGAAACCACATCACTGGGAGCCGCTTATCTGGCCGGGCTCGCAACCGGATACTGGGAAAGCGCAGATGACATATTAGCAAACTGGCAGATTGACAGAACCTTTGAACCTGATTTAGAAGATGTAACAAGAAAGGAGCTTTTGAACGGCTGGAAGAAGGCGGTAAGCCGCGTTCTCGGCTGGGAAAAACAGGAGTAAAATCATGGCAAATGAAGCACCAAGCAATGCAATACCAGTGCAGGGCAAAAAAGAGCGAAGTTATTTCTTTGATACCTTCCGGGGGATTCTCATCTGGACCATTCCAATCTCTCATTTTACAATGGTAGGCGGGAATTTCCATCAGGCGTCCTTCGGAGGCGTAGTCTACATAACGATTAATGTATTCGTTATGCAGGCGTTCGTATTCCTGTCCGGATACTTTTCGAAAAAGCCTCAGCGGGCCAGGGAAACAGCCTTTAAGACCTTCCTGTTTCCCTATATTCTGCTGGTTCCGTTTTTCTATGGAGTCCGGTATTTTCTCAATGGAAACGCCCATCTCACCTGGGTCGATCCGCCGCTGGCACTCTGGTATCTGGTAGCGCTGTTCGTATACCGGTTCCTGCTTGTGGATCTGGTAAAAAGTAAATATATCCTGCAGATCAGTATTATCATTTATCTTTTTGCGGGGCTGATCCCATGGCTGGACGGGACCCTGGCGTTGGGCCGCATGGTGTCCTACTTCCCATTTTTTATGATCGGCTATTTCTGTACTAAGGAACATATTGAGAAGATCCAGAGGCTGAAAACCTGGCACTGTATTCTGCTGGCTATTGTTTTAGTCGGAATCAATGTAGCGCTGGCGTATACCAGACTCGTTCCGGTAGAATTCTATTTGCTGCGGGGACCGGGAGCCAATTTTGGAGTAAGCTGGTATATGGATATTCTCATGCGGATCTTTGACTTTATCATTCCGTGCGCGTGGATTGTTCTCATGCTGAATATCCTGCCAAAAGGAAAGAATTATCTGACCTATGTGGGAATGAATACTATGCCAGTGTATATCCTCCATCTGGTTGTGCGTCAGGTAATCAAAAAGTACGATTTGCCGGACCCTAATATGCTGGTCTATTATGTGAGCCTTTTCGTCGCGGCTTCTCTGTGTGTTGTGATCTTTTCCAGCCCGCCGGTTTCCAAGGCGTATAACTGGTTCTTCGATTTCCTGTATGATAAAATCTACTTGAATTTGAAGCGATTCGTCAAATGGGCGCTGGGAATTGAGACCAATCGGGACAAGCTGCTGAAGGAGCAGGCGGAAAAGACAGCTGAAAAGCAGTAAAGCGCGCCGCTGCCAGCGCTATTTTAGAGCAGCCCCATAATCCGCTGTACTGCCAGTGAAACTATGGCTGCCGCGAACCAGCAGCAAAGGCCCAGGAAAAAAGGTGTTTGCCGCAGCGGCCAAAACAAAGCCCAAAACGAACCAGGGGAAGATACGGGACAGATGACAGCTGTCGTCTGCCTCTGCTTTTATCCCCTGTTTTTTTGCGGTATAAATTGCGAGAAACTTTTTTGAAACAACCCGCGAAAAAGCTGGGAATGTTTTAGCTTTGCTGTATTTGCGGGGATTGCCAATACCGGCGCGGCCGGGTCTGGAATGCTCTCGCCAGGCAAAACTAAATTTTTTCGCAAATTTTTCAAGAAATTTTCTAAAAGAATGTTGACAATACTACATAAGAGTGGTAAATTTAAACTGTAATTAGCACTCGATGATAATGAGTGCTAACAGGAGGAGAAAAAATGGATCTTAGTGAAAGGAAACTGAGAATATTACAGGCGATCATAAGCGACTTTATAAAGACTGCGGAGCCGGTGGGTTCCAGGACCCTTTCCAAAAAATTTGATCTGGGAATCAGCCCGGCAACGATTCGCAATGAAATGGCGGATCTGGAGGAAATGGGATATCTGACCCATCCGCATACATCGGCGGGACGGGTTCCGTCAGAGCAGGCGTATCGGCTGTATGTAAATGACATGATGAAAAAGCGGGAGCTTTCCGAAGAAGAGAAAAACGCCATTGCCAGCAAGCTTTATGAAAACGTAACGGAGCTGGAAAAGACCGTGCAGCACGCGGCAAAGATTCTGTCAGAAATTACGAACCTGACCTCCTTTGCGCTGACTCCATCTCAGGATGAAGACACATTAAAATACATCAATCTTTTACCGGTGGACGAAGAGACCGTTGTACTGATGATTGTTTCTCACAGCGGGAAGGTATCAAATACAGCGCTGAAGTTAAAGGTTCCTTATACGGAAGAGGGCCTGGAGCTTTTGTCCAAGACCATGACCTATAATTACCGGGGAAAGACTCTCAGCGAAGTGCTTACATTAGATATCATCGAAAGCTTTGAAACTGATATCGAAGCAATGAACGCTCTGGCAAAGAAGGTTATGCCCAACTTTGTTAAGACGCTGGAAGATATGCTCAATGTCAATCTGTATATGGACGGACTTACCAATATCTTCTCCATTCCGGAATATAATGATATTGACAAAGCAAAGATGTTCCTGGAAATGCTGGGAAAGAAAGAGGATTTTACAAAGACGCTGGTCAACCGGGAAAACGGTGTGATCATTACGATAGGAAGAGAAAATACCGAAGATATTATGCAGGACTGCAGCCTGATCACCGCTACATATCATGTAGACGGAAAGCTGGCGGGAAAAATCGGTGTTATTGGGCCGACCAGAATGCGGTATGGCGAGATCACTTCGGTAGTAGAATTCTTAACAGAGAATATCAGTAACACATTTAAACTGTCAGGAGGAGGTAAGGATGACTGAAGAAGTAAAAGAACGCAAGGATAAGATACCGGAAGAGCAGGAAGAAGCCGAAAAAGCGGAAACTGCCGCAGAAGGCGAAGAACATACAGAGCAGCAGGAGCAGGAAACTGCTGAAGACGCTGAGGAAAAGGAAGAAAGCAAAGAGCCGGAGGAAGATGAAAGCGCCCGGTACATGCGATTGATGGCTGACTTCCAGAACTATAAAAAGCGGGTAGAAAAAGAAAAGAAAGAGATTTATTCCTACGCCAACGAGAAAATCGCGACAGAGCTCCTGACCGTTTTGGATAATTTTGAACGGGCATTGGAGCATGACGGCGAAGATAAGAGCTTTAAAGAAGGAATGGAAATGATCTTCAAGCAGCTTTTCGATGTGCTGGAAAAAGCCGGCCTGAAAGAAATCCCCGCTCTGGGAGAGGAATTCGATCCCAACTTCCACAATGCGGTCATGACAGAGGATACAGACGAATATGAAAGCGGCAGAGTGTCCGGTGTCATGCAGAAAGGCTACACGCTCAATGAAAAGGTAATCCGGCCTTCCATGGTAAAGGTAGCCAACTAGAAATTCGTTAATTTTTAAAATTAAAATACATTAAGATTATAATATAAAGGAGAGATTAATATGGGAAAAGTAATAGGTATAGACTTAGGTACGACCAACTCTTGCGTAGCAGTATTAGAAGGGGGAGAACCTGTAGTAATCGCTAACGCGGAAGGAAACAGAACGACTCCATCCGTAGTCGGCTTTGCGAAGAACGGAGAAAGACTGGTAGGTGAAACTGCCAAGAGACAGGCTATCACGAATCCGGAAAGAACCATTGCGTCCATCAAGCGGTACATGGGTACTGACCATACAGTGGAAATCGATGGCAAAAAGTATACACCGCAGGATATTTCCGCAATGACTCTGAGCAAACTGAAGGCAGACGCCGAGAGCTATCTGGGAGGACCTGTAACAGAAGCGGTAATTACGGTACCCGCTTATTTTACAGACAGCCAGAAGCAGGCTACAAAAGACGCTGGAAAAATTGCGGGACTGGATGTAAAGAGAATCATCAATGAACCGACAGCGGCTTCTTTAGCATACGGTCTTGACAAAGATGAAGCGCAGCACAAGATCCTGGTATATGACCTGGGCGGAGGAACCTTCGATGTTTCCATTCTGGAACTGGGTGACGGCGTATTTGAAGTGCTGGCTACCAACGGTAACAACAAACTGGGCGGCGACGACTTCGATGAAGCTGTGCTCAACTATCTGGCTGATACTTTCGCGAAGGAAAACGGCATTGATCTGAGAAATGACAAGATGGCGTTGCAGAGACTGAAGGAAGCCGCTGAAAAGGCAAAGAAGGAACTGTCCAGCGCGCAGACTACAAATATCAATCTGCCGTTCATCACAGTAAATCAGGATGGTCCGCTGCACATGAATATGGACCTGACAAGAGCCAAATTCGATCAGCTGACTTCCGATCTGGTACAGAAAACCATCGAACCGATGCAGAAAGCCATGAATGACGCGGGCGTAACAAACAACGACCTGTCCAAGGTTATCCTGGTAGGCGGGTCCACAAGAATCCCGGCTGTACAGGACGCTGTTAAGAGAGTAACAGGAAAAGAACCGTTCAAGGGAATCAACCCGGACGAATGCGTTGCCATCGGCGCGGCGATCCAGGCAGGCGTACTGACAGGTGAAGTAAATGACGTACTGCTGCTGGATGTAACTCCGCTGTCCCTGTCCATCGAAACACTGGGCGGCGTAGCGACAAAGCTGATCGAAAGAAATACAACAATTCCTACAAAGAAGAGCCAGATCTTCTCTACCGCGGCGGATAATCAGACTGCCGTAGACATCCATGTAATGCAGGGTGAACGTGAAATGGCTTCCGGAAACACTACGCTGGGACGTTTCCAGCTGACTGGCATTCCGCCTGCTCCACGGGGCATCCCGCAGATTGAGGTTACATTTGACATTGACGCCAACGGCATCGTAAATGTACACGCGAAAGACATGGGAACCGGTAAGGAACAGAGCATCACCATTACTTCTTCTACAAAGCTGTCCGACGAAGAAATTCAGGCCAAGGTAAAAGAAGCGGAACAGTACGCGGCGGAAGACAAGCAGAGAAAAGAAGAGGTTGAAGTAAGAAACCAGGCGGAAACTTTGGTCTATGAAACAGAAAAGAACATGAAAGAGATCGAAGGAAGCCTGTCAGAAGATGAAAAGAACGCCGTAAACGCGGCCAAGGAAGAACTGTCCAAGGCGCTGGAAGGCAATAACATCGAAGAAATTAAGGATAAAACAGAAAAACTGACACAGCAGTTCCACACTATTTCGGCAAAAATGTACCAGCAGGCCCAGGCGGCACAGCAGGCCCAGGGCGCGGATCCAGGAGCGGCGGGATTTGATCCGAACGCGGCTCAGGGCGGTGCGGCAGGCGGCCCCGCGGGGGACAACGTAGTAGACGCGGATTACGAAGTAGTAGATGACGACAAGAAAGACAATTAATAAACCTCTGACAGAGCACTCCTTTCAACGGGAGTGCTCTGCACGGGTATATTACATTACTTAGAGCGAGGAAAAATCAATGGCAGAGAATAAAAGAGATTACTACGAAGTCCTTGGACTGAAAAAGGGCGCCAGTGATGATGAGATCAAAAAGGCTTTTCGTAAGATGGCCATGAAATATCATCCTGACAGAAATCCTGGAGACAAAAATGCCGAAGAACAATTCAAACAAATAAATGAAGCGTATAGTGTTTTATCCGATCCTGATAAAAAGAGCAAATATGACCGGTTTGGCCACGCGGGAGTAGATCCGAATGCCGGATTCGGCGGCGATGGCGGCTTTGGCGGATTCGGCGGTTTTGGCGGTGCAGGCGGCTTTGAAGATATCTTTGATATGTTCGGAGGTATGTTCGGGGGCGGCGGATCCCGTCAGAGAAGAAGAAACGGCCCGGTTAAGGGAAACGATCTTCAGAAGGCCATGACCATAACCTTTGAAGAAGCTGCTTTTGGTACGAAAAAAGAAATCCAGATCAATAAGTATGTGGAATGTGAGACTTGCAAAGGTACTGGGGCGCAGCCGGGTACTTCCAAGACAACCTGTTCAAAATGCGGAGGAACGGGTGAAGTTCGGACAACCCAGAAAACACCGTTCGGTACGTTCCAGAGCGCTTCTCCATGCCCGGACTGCGGCGGAACAGGGCAGATCAATGAGCACCCATGCGGTGACTGTGGCGGTACCGGAAAGGTGAGAAAGACGGTTACCATTTCTGTGGATATCCCTGCCGGTGTGGATAATGATTCCGTCATTTCCATTAAAGGACAGGGTGAGCCGGGAAGCAACGGCGGTCCAAATGGGGATCTTTATGTGGTTCTGACCGTAAAACCGCACAAGCTCTTTGAAAGAAGAGGGCAGGATCTGTGGCTGGAAATCCCGATTACCTTTGACCAGGCGGCGCTGGGCGATGATATTACCGTACCGACCCTGGAGGGAAAGGTTTCCTACAAAGTTCCGGCGGGAACCCAGCCAAATACCGTATTCCGCTTGAAGAACAAAGGAATCAAGTCCATAAGATCCAGCAGAAAGGGAGATCTCTATGTGAGGGTCATCTTGGAGGTTCCTACTAAGCTGAATGGAAAGCAGAAAAAAGCGATCCAGAATATGGCCAAAGAAGTAAAGCATGACTGCTATAACAAAAAAAGCGGATTCCTGGAGTCTATGAAGGAGTTTTTTAGCTGATTTTTATACAAACAGAACAGGGACTGACAACGCGACGCGTCAAATGTTGTCAGCGCCCTGTTTTTTTATGGGATTTTATCAGATTTGAATTGAGAAGAAAAAAGAAAAGGCTATTGAGATTTTTTGATCAAATAAACTTCTTGACGGTTACAAGTTAGTTGGTTTAAACTAACTATAGTGATATTAATATTAACGGCGCATAATTCAATGTGTAGCGAAAGCGTAAGTCCAATTGAATTTCTTTATGAATATGGTCATAGGGAGACTCAAAGAGGGTCTGCGCTTTTTTAGTGCATTCATGTCCGATCCAAGGGCGCCCGGAGGGGCATGAGACTCAAAAGGTCCGCGTTTTAAAGTGTTTTAGCTTTGCGGAACTTTTAAAGAAGTTAAAGCGAAATGAACAAGTAAGAACATAAGGTTATAGGCTTTTTGCTGAATGACCTAATGTATGACACAAGGAGATGCTTTTATGAAAAAGAAAAAATTGCTTTCGATTTTGCTTGCTCTGGTGATGGTTGCGACATTACTGCCCGCAACGGCATTTGCGGCTGAATCAGAGAGCGGAAACGAAGATGGATGGCATTATGTCACCATGAATGTGCCATACGCGGATTTCTATGAAGCGTATGGAGTAGATGACGCGGCATATTATAAACTGCCAAATGATGTAGATGGTGTTTCGACTGCGACTACAGGTAAATCTTTTGGCCCTACAGGAGGAGCAACTTATAACGATGGTGTTGCGTATATCTTGGGAGTAAAACTTCCTGTACAGATAAGCGATACTGATTATGCCAATTTGGATCCAGCTTTGAAGGATGCGGCTAATAAAAATTATGGTTATACTGATCTGGAAACAGCTCCGGCTTATTACAGCACTCTGACCATAGGTGAGGATGGGAAATATGAGTTCTCACAGATTGCCAAGGCTACAGTGACTACGGACTACCTTTCTATTGAACCGGATTATGCTGCAGGAGAATCTCTTTACGATGGGTCATCCAATTACCATGACAAAAAATATAATGATTCATCTGATGGATTCCTGACCAGTGGTTACGGGGATTACCAGATTGCGATCGGTGGATATTCAACGACGGAAGGCATTCAGACTGGTGCGGAAGAGTATACAAAAATCTCTCTTTACGGAGCTATTCTGAATGTAACCGGAACTTCCTCCAGTGACGGCAAAACAGACAAAAAGTTTGGTATGACTGGGGGAGAAAATATCTGGATCGGCAGCAGAAAAGTAGAAACGCAGATTGCCTGGTCTATAAAAGATGGAAAAGGGCTTCATATCAACCATAACAATGAGTCTTTGCCTACTTACTACCAGTTTGATATGAACGGCGGAACACTCAGTTCTGTAACCCTGATTACTAGCGAAGGACTGATTGAAGTTTCTAAGAGTAAGACTGACGGCGAAGGAGTGAAACTTCCAGAGTATTATGCCGGAGATTTAAGTAAGCTTACATATTCTATTAATAATGAAGATGCAGAATTGACTATCAGTGGAATTCCAAATGATTTAGAAGATGTAACAGTTAGCTTGGTGAGTGGCATTGAAAATCTGGCATCTAACGCAACCATTACAGGCGATAAAGTGGCGCTGAAAGCTGTACCGACAGCTGGCAAAAATTATACGCTGACTATCAGCAGCTCCAACTATTCGGACATTACAAGATCCGTTTCCACGCCGATTACTCAGGAACAGAAGGATATTCTGCAGAAATGGGTTGACAAAGCCTATGCTACCGAACAGGTTGAAAATGATGCTACTCTGAAAGAACATGTAGGCGAAGCGGAAGAGATGATCGATGCAGAATCAGAGACTTCCTTTAATGCGGCAACTCTGATCGATGAATTAAAGCCGTTAGTTAAGGCGCATTTCCCAACAGCGACAGTTGCGGCAACACTGAAAGACAGCGCATTGGCGATTGAGCTGACAGGAATTGAGCTGAGCGGACTTGAAAATCCTACATACCAATTAACAGTACCAGGACATAAAAAAGGGCAGACTACTATGATTGCAAGCGGCAATCTGGAATCTCTTGCATTTGCGATTGATGCGGAACTGACTGTAGGTACAGAATATACTCTGACAATTGTAAGTGATAACTATCAGGATATTACTACAAAAGTTACAGCCATAAAATCCATAGAAAACGCTACAGTAAGCGCTATTGCGGCTCAGACTTACACCGGAAAAGCCCTTGCGCCGGCTGTAACCGTGAAAGACGGGGAAAGAACACTGGTTAAGGATACCGATTACACAGTAAGCTATAAGAACAACACAAACGCT
>JAJCKG010000014.1 GCA_020558355.1 bacterium 210820-DFI.6.37
ATTCCGAATACGCGGATATGCTCAACGAAAAAGCTATGCTGGATCAGTTAAAATAATAGATTGATAAAAGCAAGTCATTAGCAAAAATAGAAAGGAAAGACCGTCAGAAAAAACTGACGGTCTTTGCGTTTTCAGCTTCGGAGCCATAGGCGGCCAGACGGGTAATTTGACCGGAAGGTTCTAAAAAAAGACAGAACACATAAACTGGACCAGAAGAGAAAGGAAGGTCCTTATGAAACAGCGCGCTGCGGCAGGAATCCTTTTGATCCTGGCTATTTTTATTTTTTGCGGTCAGATTGCGGCCCGGACACCAGAAAACGGGATACGGAGGCAGGCTCCGGACAAAGCCTCCCGGGGCGGCAGATTCTATTATGATGAAGAAATGAACCCCTTTTACCCTAAGCTGGCTCCCTACTGGAAGGTGAAGGATGGTTACATAAATGGAAATTGCACCTGGTACGCGTGGGGAAGAGCGTGTGAAATCGCGGGGAAAAAGCTTCCCCACGCCTTTACTGGCGACGCCGGAACGTGGTGGGAGACAAACCAAAGGGAGGGCTGGTATCCTTACGGGCAGGAGCCAAAGCGGGGCGCCGTGGTTTGCTATAGGACCCATGTGGCCGTAGTGGAGCAGGTCAGTCCCCTTATTGTCTCCGAGTCCGGCTGGAATGTCGCGAAGGACAGAAAAAACATTGTGTTTCACTGTGGTTCGCCCTGGCGGGAGAGCGAAACTCCTAAGGGATATATTTATCCGGAGTAACCCGCTTTTGCGGCGCGAAAAAGCGGGCGGAAAGCCCTATTCAAAAATTTCTGCCGTCTTTGCCATGATCTCACTGATGGGAAGATGCTGCGGACAATGGCCTTCACAGGCTTTGCAGGCAACACAGTCAGAAGGACGGCGGCCTTCTGTAAGCCATACCGGATAATCCGCCTTGATTTTCGGGTTTCCTTCATAGAGGAACCATTCGTTATAAAAGTTGATGGCTGTAGGAATGTCGATTTTCTTCGGACACGGCATGCAGTATTTACATCCGGTACAGGAATATTGGATTAGCTTGTTGTATTCATCAGAAACCTGATCAATTACCGCAAGCTCTTCCGGGGAAAGGCTGTTTGCTTCCGCCGCGGACAGGATGCGCAGATTTTCTGAAAGCTGCTCCTGGGAGCTCATGCCGCTTAAAATCGTCAGAACCTCCGGATGGTTGGCTACCCATCGGAAGGCCCACTCTGCCGGAGTTCGCTGTACCTGGGCCTGCTTCCAGAGCGCCTCTACTGTGCGGGGAAGCGCGTCAGTCAGCTTACCGCCCTTGAGCGGTTCCATAACGATGACCGGAATATTTTTAGAAGCGGCGTAACGCAGACCCTCTTCGCCAGCCTGAAAGTCCTTGTCCATATAGTTCAGCTGGATCTGACAGAAGTCCCATGGATAAGCGTCAATGACCTCCTTAAACAGCGGCAGTTCATCATGGAAGGAAAACCCGATATGTTTGATTTTTCCTTCTGCCTGTTTTTCTTCCAGAAAAGGCAGCAAATTGAATTTTTTGGCCCGCTTCCATACAGGGGCCGTAATATTATGTACCAGATACATATCGATCCTATCCACATCCAGCCGCCGCAGCTGCTCGTCGAACATAGCCCGCATCTTTTCCTCGTCTTTTGCCAGCCAGACCGGCATCTTGTCCGCCAGCAGAACCTTTTCCCGATAACCGTCCTTTAACGCTTCGCCCACGATTTTTTCACTTTCGCCATCGTGATACATATAAGCGGTATCTACATAATTGATCCCCTGATCGATGGAACGGCGGATCATGGAAACAGCTTCCTGACGGTCGGGCTTCCCATCCGGAGAAAGGGGCAGACGCATGGTGCCCATTCCCAAAAGAGAAACCTTTTGTCCGGTCTTATGAAATGTACGGTATTGCATAGAATTCACTCCTCATTTTCCAAATTTAATGATATAATGACACTGTTCCTGAACCAATGGCCAAAGTCATGGTCCAATATTAAGATTATAACGAAGGAGACAGGGGAGTGCAATGGAAAATATCATAAAAGAATTGGATCAATATATTGAAGAAGCGCTTTTTTATTACGATCTTCCGGGGCTGGCAATCTCCATCGAGGTGGGAGAAAGGGGACCGGCAAGCCTTGCGGGACTGAACTATAAAAAAGCCGCGGGAGTAAAAGACATTACAACAGGAGAACCGCTGCTTTCTGAGCATATTTTTCATATGGCGTCAGTCTCAAAGCTGTTTACTTCCTCAGGTATATTAAGCCTTTATCAGGAAGGAAAGCTGGATCTGGAGGACAAAATCGCGGAGCTGCTGCCATACGCCAGTATCGCCGATGAACGATTTGGCGAGATAAAGCTGTGTCATATGCTGAGCCATACCTCCGGCCTTGCTGATGTACAGGATTATCAGTGGGACAGGCCCAGAACCGATGAAAGGGCTTTGCGGGATTACGCGGAAAGCAGTGAAGTGAAAGATTCCCGGCTGCTCTGGTCTCCTTCCGAAAATAAATTCAGCTACAGCAATATGGCGTATGAGCTGCTGGGCCTTGTTATTTCAGAAGTTTCCGGTATGTCCTATGAAGACTACATGAAACAAACCTTTCTAAAGCCTCTGGGAATGGAGGACTCCACCTTTCTTACCTTTGAGCGGACGGGAGGAAGTCTGGCGCTGGAGGATCTGAGCCGGGCCGGTATGGCTATGCCTCATAAAAAAGACGAAGAAAAGCATATCGTCCGGGAAGAGCGCTATCCCTACAACCGGCAGCACGGCCCAAGCTCAACGCTTACCAGCAATATCTTTGACCTGGCAAAATGGGCCAGAGCCCATCTGGATAAAAAACTGCTGGAGCGGGAGCTGTATGACAGAATGTGGGAAAAGATTACTACGGTTCCAAACAATGGAGAAGGAATGGGGCTGTGCTGGTTCATGCGGGAGCAGGGCGGATACCGGATTTTGGGACATGAAGGCACCGACGATGGCTTTCGGGCCAGCTTTTGGATCTGCCCACAGATGGATGCCCATGTGACAGTGGTAGCCAATATCAGCCGCGGGGCTGTGAAAAAAATCAGCAAAAAGCTGTTTGGGATGCTGATCGGCAGGATATAGACAAAAACCGGAAAGACCGGCCCTGCGGAGCCGGTCTTTATTCACTGCGTATAAATTCCAGAAATTCATTGAAATCTTCAAAATCGCTTTGAATGAATTCGTAGAGCACAGGCTCTTTGAATTCATATTTTGCCGTCGCCATCAGGTAGGGAGCAAGAACGCTTTTTCGAAGATCCTTCTCCATGGCGTGGATGCTGGAAAGACTGTATGAGGATACGATGAGCTGGCCGAAATCGGTGATGTAATAGAGTCCGAACACATCCTCGCTGAGCCGGAATACCCGCCGGTTGACATGATTGTTGTTGGTGTTGAAGGTAAGAAACAATTTGCCGTTCTCATGAGGCGTCATCATTGTATTGCTGGACATCTGACGCAGGGTCAGGCTGAACTCCTCCGGAGGCATCAGCACCTCGTAAACCGTAACGAATTCCGCGCGGGCCAGCATCATAGCGGCTTCCGCGGAGCTGATGGGAAAGCCGGAGCATTTTTCAAAAGCGGTGATCTGGTTGCTGCTGTTTATGGTAAGCTCCGAAACGACCAGAGTGTAATGCTCGTTATATTCGATGAGGGATTCACAGAGATAGGAGCCGGGCCGCTGGTCATCCTCATCCACCGTATTTTTACACAGAGTTGCCATAGGATGCTCCTTTTTGTAGATGTCCAAAGGTACATCCCCCTGACAGAGCCAGGAGGCCGCTTCGTAATCGTGGCCAAAGCAGCGCATAAGAAAATAATTGGCAGCCTGATACGGCGACACGATGGGGTCGCACAGCTTTTCCATCAGGAGCCCGCGCTCATCGGGGCTGAGGGAAACAGGCGTTTCAATGAGAAAGCCGTATTCTTCGCGGCCCTCAGGAAAGGGCAGACCGTGAAGCTCATTAAAGCGGGCGTATTCACAGAGCAGATAGCGGGCTTCTCTCTGGGTAATTTCCATCTTACGGCCGCCGAGACCGCCGATCAGCGCCTGCTCCACGGAGGAGATTTCTTCCACGCTGTTCCCTAAAATGCTTTTGTAGGTTTCAAAGCCGTATTCTTCCGCGTCCAGATAAAAGAACTGATGGAAGTCCGGGGAAGCGTAATGCTCCGTCAGCTTCCAGTGGATGTACAGGCCTGTTACGCCCATGAGACGGGTATTGGTTACATACCCTCCCATAAAAGTTTTTTTATCTGTATCCTTTGGCGCGGAAAGACCGCCTTCAATCACAGTAAATGTTGGTTTGGTCAAAACTGATACCTCTTAAATCCATAGAATAAAATCCGTTTTCCGGGATTTGTAATACATAAAGTATAACCGATTTAAAAAAAATTACAAGTAGGCAGCTTTTGCGGGCGCCGGACTATTGACAAGCGGGTCAGATTCTATATAATATAATAGGTAATTAATTTCAGACAATAGAAATCCTTATTAAGAGAGGCAGAGGGAATAGGCCCGATGAAGCCCGGCAACCTAGATGTTTTGCGAGGGACGCCCACGCAAAGACAGAAAAGGTGCTAAATCCTACAGAATAATATATTCTGAAAGATGAGGAAAGATAACGAAAAATCAGGCCTCTTCTTTTGAAGAGGCTTTTTTACGGGTATGAGGATTCTATCAGAGAGAACAGGAGGATAACATGAAAAAACTTTTTACATCTGAATCTGTAACAGAAGGGCATCCGGATAAGATCTGCGATCAGATTTCCGACGCGATTTTGGATGAAATTTTCCGCCAGGACCCCAACGGACGCGTCGCGGCTGAGACTACAGTCAATACCGGCTACGCCATGGTAATGGGTGAGATTACAACGGACTGCTATATCGATATCCAGAAAATCGCGAGAGAAGTCATCTGCGATATTGGATATACAAAGAGCGACTATGGCTATGACGGCAATACCTGCGCCGTACTGACAGCCATCGATGAACAATCGGCGGATATCGCCATGGGAGTTGATAAGGCTCTGGAGTATAAGGAAGGCGTTCTGGCTGATGAAGCGGAGGAAACAGGAGCGGGCGATCAGGGAATCATGTTCGGCTTTGCCTGTAATGAAACTCCGGAGCTGATGCCGATGCCTATCGCGACAGCGCACAAGCTGGCCAGGAGACTGACGGAAGTGAGAAAGTCAGGTCTGCTGCCGTATCTGAGACCGGACGGAAAGACACAGGTAACAGTCGAGTACGAGGATGATCAGGTAAAGCGGATCGACACTGTGCTTATTTCTTCCCAGCATGATCCTGACGTAAGCCACGACCAGATCAAACAGGATCTGATCCAGCACGTTATAAAACCCATCATTCCGGCCAACCTGCTGGATGACGGCACAAAATATTTTGTCAACCCAACCGGCAACTTTGTCATCGGCGGACCGCATGGTGATTCCGGTCTGACAGGAAGAAAGATCATCGTGGATACCTACGGCGGATACGCCCGTCACGGCGGCGGAGCCTTCAGCGGAAAAGACCCTACAAAAGTAGACCGCTCCGCGGCTTACGCGGCGAGATACGCGGCAAAGAATCTGGTCGCGGCGGGACTCGCGGACAAGTGCGAGATCCAGCTGGCTTACGCCATCGGCGTTGCCAAGCCGGTATCCATTCTGGTGGACTCCTTCGGAACAGGAAAGGTTTCGGATGAAAAGCTGGCGCGGCTGGTAGAAGAGCATTTCGACCTGCGGCCGGCGGCTATTATCCGGGATCTGGATCTGAGACGCCCGATCTACCGTCAGCTGGCCGCTTACGGACACTTTGGCCGGACCGATATTGACGTGCCTTGGGAAAAGACCGATAAGGCCGAGGCGCTGAAGAAGAGCGCGGGACTGTAACAGGCAAAAGCGTTCCGCGGCGGAGCCGGACGCGGAGAACAGGAAGGCAGGCGCGCCGCATATAGTAATAGATAAGGAAATTGGATTTGAAGTGCCTTCGGGCAGGGAGGAAAAATATAAATGGGAATCAAAGTAGCAAAATTCGGCGGGTCTTCCGTGGCGGACGCCATTCAGATCGGAAAGACAAAAAAAATCATCGAAGCCGATCCGGACAGAAAGTACATTGTAGTATCCGCGCCGGGAAAGCGTTTTGACGGAGATACAAAAATTACGGATCTGCTGTATCTGTGCAAGACCCACAGAGAGCATAATCTGCCTTATGAGCAGCTCTTTCAGGTAGTTTGCGACCGTTATAAAGTGACAGAGGTCAACCTGGAAGTAGAAGTGAATATACGCAAGTATCTGGATGAAATCAGAGAAAATCTGGAAAAGGGAACGACAGCGGATTATGTTGCCAGCAGAGGGGAATATCTCAACGCGATCCTGATCGCGGCTTATCTTGGATATGACTTTGTAGACGCCGCCGGTTTGATCCAGTTTGACGCAAAGGGAAGGCTCCTTCCGGAGGAGACAGACCGGGCGCTGAAGGAAGAGCTGAAAAAGCATGAACGGGCAGTGATCCCAGGCTTTTACGGCTCCAGTCCGGATGGAAGCGTAAAGACCTTTAGCAGAGGCGGCTCTGATATCACCGGAGCTTTAGTGGCCAGGGCAGCGGAGGCGGATGTCTATGAAAACTGGACCGATGTTTCCGGCGTGTTGGTTGCGGACCCCCGTATCGTTGAAGGGGCAAAGCCTATCAGCACCATTTCCTATAAAGAGCTGAGAGAGCTTTCCTACATGGGGGCTTCCGTTCTTCATGAAGACGCGATTTATCCCGCGAGGGCAGCCGATATTCCGGTCAACATCCGCAACACCAACCGCCCACAGGACGAAGGGACGCTGATTACCGCGGAGGCGGGGCCTTTGGAAGACGGACAGATCATCACCGGAATCGCCGGACGGAAAAACTTTACCGTCATTGCTCTGTATAAAAATATGCTCAGCGATGAGCGGGGCTTTGTAAGAAGAATCGCCGGCATTTTAGAGGATTTTGACATTTCTCTGGAACATCTGCCTACCGGCATTGACACGGTTTCCGTCGTTATTTCTGAGGACAGCATCGACGGAAGGCTGGATGAAATCGTAGAGGAATTCCGGCAGCAGCTGAAGCCGGATACGATTGATGTCATCGAACATATGGCCCTGATCGCTACGGTAGGATACGGCATGTCTTCAAGACCAGGAGTATCCGCGGCGCTGTTTTCCGCTCTGGCCGAAGAGGGGGTCAATATCCGCATGATCGACCAGGGATCCAGTGAGATGAACATTATCGTCGGCGTGGAAAACGATGACCTGGAGCGGTCCATCAAGGCCATCTACAGGGCTTTCATAAAATAAATAAATGAGAACTTTTCAAGCGGGCACAGCCATTGCGGCAGGTGCCTGCTTTTTTGCGCTGAATACTGGAAATTTCGCTGATTTTACTCTGAAAAGCAGTACTTTTCCCCAGATATGTGGTATCATCTTAGGAAGAAACAAAAGAAGGGGCGGCTCAGCGGCCCGCCAGGTGATCAATAAAAGGAGAAGGTATGAATATCTGGGAGATACTTAAAACAGAAGAGACAAAGGACAAGCAGCGGATTCAGGCGGCATACCGGGCCCAGCTGGCTGTTACCAATCCGGAGGACGACCCGGAGGGCTTTATGCGGCTGCGGCAGGCTCTGGAAGACGCGCTGAAGGCCGCGGACGCAAAGGACGAGAAGCGGGAGGCCCCGCGGGGGCCTGTCTTTGAAGACGGGCCGGTGGGAGACTGGATGGAAAAGGTCCATCAGGTGTATTGCCATTTTTCTAAGCGGATCGATCCGGCGCAGTGGCAGCAGCTGCTGCGGGATGAGGTTTGTTTGAATCTGGATACCAGAATACAGGTCCGGAGCTCTCTGCTGGAATATATGATGGAGCATTTCTTCCTGCCTCAGTCGGTTATTCAGGTTCTGGACCGGCAGCTGGGACTTACGGAGCGTATGGATGAGCTGAGGGAGGAATTCCCCCAGGAGTTCCTGGACGCGGTTATTACAGAATCTCTGCGGGAGAAAGAATATCCGCCGTATGAATTCCTGAAAGGCGATGACAGTCTTCCTTTTGATGAATACCTGCGTCTCCAGGCGGCTCTTACGGATTGTATCAGCCGTCGTGATACAGAAAAAGCCCGCCAGATTGCCGGGCAGATGGAGGCTACCGGTATTGAAAGCCCGTATTTGCGGCTGGATAAGGCAAAGATCTGCTGTCAGGAGGAACACTATGAAGAAGCGCGGCGGCTGGTTGAAAGCCTGCTCCCTCAGTACGAGGAGCTGGAGGACGCGCGCCTTATGAAAGGCGATGTCGCGTTTCTTATGGAAGATATACAGACTGCTAAAAAAGAATATGAGAAGGTTCTGCGGCAGGACCCCGCTTCGCAGTGGGCCAGATGCGGAATGGGAAAGTGCTTTGTAAGGGAAGGCAGGTACAAGGAGGCTAATTCCCTTTTCTGCGATCTGCTGGAGGAGGACCCTTACGATCTGGGAGCCGCCGACTGGCTGAAGGAGTGCAATGAGCGGTATATTGGAGAGCTGACGGAAAAGATGCGGCAGCCGCGGGAAACGGACAATGCCGAAACCGCGCTGGAGCTGGCGTGGTGCTACTATCAGAACGAGCGATACGAAGAAACTCTGGATGTTTTGAAACAGGTGTGGCCGGACGAGACGCAGAAGATCGAATATCACAGCCTGATGGGAAGAGCCGGGCTTTCCTGCGGGAAAATGGAGCAGGCTATGGAGCATTTTCAGCAGTGGGAGCGGCAGCTTTTAAAGCTGCCGGATACAGAGGAAAACCGGGAGAAAAAAAGACAGCAGCTTCCCTTTGTCCGTCTGCTGATCAGCAACGTGTACAGTGAAACGGGAAGGCGGCAGGAGGCGCTGACCCAGGTAGAAACCATTCTGGAGGATGACCCGCAAAACGGCGAGGCGCTGGCCTTTAAGGGGCAGCTTCTGCTGGACCTGTGGGAGTTTGAGAAAGCGGTGGACACGCTTACCAGAGCGATTGAGCTTGGGCCGGCTTCTCACACGCTCTTTCTGCTTCGGGCCCGGGCGTTCTATTATCTGGACTATCTGAGCGAAGCCTTTGACGACTGTGAGCGGTCTTTGGAAATCTACCCTTTTGAACTGACCGCCTATGTCTATAAAACGAAGATCCTGATCGAAGCCGGTGAGCTGGAGGCTGCGGAGGATACGCTGCGGTATCTGGAAGAGGAAGGCGTTCAGGGAAGTGAATTCCTGTTCCTTCGGGGCTATATCAAGGAAGCGGGGGAGGACTTTCGCGAAGCGGAGCGGCTTTACCGGCGGAGCCTGTCTGAATGGAAGGCCGCGGGGGAAAAAGAGGAAGGCTTTGGGCTGGAAGAACCGGCGGAGGTCTGGCATCATCTGGCGGTTATGGCATACGATGAGGATATGGAAGACTTTGAGCCGGTGATCCGAATGATCAATCAGGGCCTTGAAGAAAATCCGGATTATGTCTATCTGATTGAGCTGAAAGCGGAGATTGCTTATCTATGCGACCATTTCCAGGAAGCCCTGGAGCTGTATGAGAAAACGCGAGAACTCGCGCCGGGGAAGATCGGCACCTGCGGACTGATAGACACGGTTTACCGGGATTTGGAGCAGTGGGACAGGGCGCTGGAATTCGCGGAAATGCAGCTGCGGCAGACGCCTACGGGCTACGCCTATATGCGGAGAGGACAGGTTTTCACCTGTCTGGACCAAACCGAAGCGGCCAGGAAGGATTTTGAAAAGGCCATAGAGCTCGCGCCGGAGCTGTCCTATCCATATAATTATATGGGCGTCCTTCGGGAGCTTGCGGGTGACCAGGAGGAGGCGCTTGCCTACTACGAGAAAGCCATCGCTGTGGGAGAGACGGAGGATGACCTGTGCGGGGAAGCTTACAAAAACGCGGCAAATCTGTACTGCCGGAAAAAAGATTTCGGCCAGGCGGCGCGGACCCTGCGCAGAGGCTTTGAGAGGATGGAGGAAGAGAGCTTCCTCTATGAGATGATTGAGCTCCAGCGGGTTGCGGGATGGTTTGACCAGGCGGAAGAAACGCTGAAGGAATACAAAAAAGCGGCGGGACTGAAGCGTATGTCCTTTGAATACAACTGGGAGCTCGCACATATTTACCGGGACCGGGGAAAGCTGGATCTGGCCTTTTCCATCTATGACGCGGAAGGCGTGGAAGAGGCGGGAGCGCTGAGAGAAGCGGGAAAGATCCTGTTTTATAGAGGAAAATACAAAAAGGCCCTCAAGTATTTTAAAAAGGCGATTCTTCTTCTGCAAAAGCAGAGCGAGGAAGAAACCTTTCTGAGAGCTGAATATTATCTGTGGGCCGCAAGGGCAGCCCAGAGGCTGGACGACAGGGATCAGGCCCAGGAGCTGGCCGGTCAGGGACTGGATTGGATTCCGGCGTCCTTTGAAACGGAGCTTGGCGCGTGTCTTCCTATGGTATACAAGCTGCTGGGAGGCCTTAACAGCGCGGCGGGGTATGATAAAAAAGCGGAAGCGTATCTTGTGAAAGCGCTTGAATTAAGGGTCTGTGATTATTGCGATTATTCCCGCTGCGCGGACGCCCTTTATGAGCTGGGACAGCTGTTCCAGCAGCAGGGGCGAAAGGAAGAAGCGATGAAGTTTTATAGAAAAGGCCTTGAAACAGCGCCTTATGACTTTGACCTTGTCTGCGGGGCGAAATTATTAGAAAAGGGGAAATTATGAAAATAGGAATCGACTTAGGCACTACCAATTCACTGGTATCCTTTTACGGAGAAAAGGGTCCCAGGATTATTCCAAACCGGCTGGGAGAACGTCTGACTCCCTCCGCGGTAGCCATCAATGAGGATGGGACCATTCTTGTGGGCAAAACAGCCCGGGAAAAAGCGGCTTCCCGGCCGGAGATGGCGGCGTCTTTTTTCAAGCGGGGCATGGGAACCGAGAAGGTTTTTTCTCTGGGGGACCGGCGGTTTTCCGCGGAAGAGCTGTCCTCCTTTGTGCTGCGGGCGTTAAAGGAGGACGCGGAAAGCTGGCTGGGCTGTCCGGTGACAGAGGCCATTATCAGTGTGCCTGCTTACTTTAACGATATACAGCGGAAAGCGACAAAGCGCGCCGGGGAGCTGGCCGGTCTTACTGTGGAACGGATTATCAATGAGCCTACAGCGGCGGCTATGGCCTATGGTCTTCATAACCGGACGGATCATACAAAGTTTCTGGTCTTTGATCTGGGCGGCGGAACCTTTGATATTTCTGTGCTGGAGCGCTATGGCAGCATTATGGAGGTACGGGCTGTAGCGGGCGATAATTTTGTAGGCGGTGAAGATTTTACCCGGGTTTTGCAGGGAATGATGCTGCAAAAGCATGGTCTTGAGGAAGCTTCTCTGACGGAAAAGGAACGGGGCTATTTGAAGCGCCAGGCGGAAAAATGCAAGCTGGGATTTTCGGAAAGCGGCGTCTCCTCCATGAAATGTACAGCGGGAGGAAGAACCTTTGAAACGGAGTTTTCTCTGGAAGAATATGAGGAAAACTGTCAGCTTTTGCTGGCAAAGCTCCGCAGGCCCATTGAACGGAGCCTGAAGGACGCGCAGCTGCGCCTTGCGGATATTGATGAAATCGTTCTGGTGGGCGGCGCTACCAGACTGCCGGTAGTCCGCAAATTCGCGGGCCGTATTTTTGGCCGTATACCAAGCACCGAGGTGGACCCGGATGAGGCTATCGCAGTAGGCGCGGCCATTCAGTGCGCCATGAAGGAGCGGAATGAAGCTGTGCGGGAAGTGGTGCTGACGGAGGTATGCCCCTTTACGCTGGGAACCTCTGTCGTAGTACAGCGTCTGGGAGATATGACGGAAAGCGGACATTTCCTGCCGATTATTGAGCGGAATACGGTGATACCGGTCAGCCGAACCGACACCCTCTATACAGCAGGGGACTATCAGAGAAAGATCACCGTGGATATTCTTCAGGGAGAAAGCCGTTTCGCGAAGAACAATCTCCTTCTGGGGGAGATCACCGTGCCGGTGCCTGCCCGGCCCGCCGGAGAGGAATCCATCGACGTGACTTATACGTATGATATCAACTCGATTCTGGAGGTAAAGGTCAAGGTCAATTCCACCGGAGTTACAAGGAAGATGATCATCCAGAAGGAAGATTCTCGTTTGACACCGGAGGAAGCGGAGCGGCGTATGGAAGAACTCAATGAGCTTAAGATTCATCCAAGGGAGCAGGAAGCGAACAAGCTGCTGCTTTTGCGGGGCGAGCGGCTTTATGAAGAGGCTACAGGCGATCTGCGCCGGGAAATCGATCTGCTGCTGAGCGAGTTTGAAGCCCTGCTGGACAAGCAGGAAAAAGGAGCCATTGATCAGGCCAGAAAAGAGCTTGGCGAGACACTGGATGAGATCGAGGCGGCTATGGAAGAGGATCTGCTGGACTGATTTCCGCCAGACTGAAATCGAACCGGACGGCATGTCCGGAGATGAAAAATGGCGGAAGGACTAAGGTATAAATTCTAAAATGACAGCCGTTTTAGGGCGCAGCATTAAATTCTGATTTTCCTGAAGCGAAAAGAACCGGGTGGACCCTTCCATGGCTTCATCCATTCGCTTCATCAGAAAGGAAGAGCTGGCGGCGCTTTCCGGAAACTGGCCCAGTACGGCCTGAAGCTTCTGATCCGGCCCCAGTTCTCTTCGGATGAAAAAAGAGTACCCCGTCAGTTTTTCCGCAGGCAGAGTCACTTCCAGCGGAGACTGAGGATCTGTGTTAAAAAGAAGGAAGACCAGAAGCTGTCCGCTTTTTAAAATCCCGTAGCCTTCCGAAACCGCGATCCGGGGTTTTTCATACTGGGCGATGGACTGGTAAAAGCGGTACGCGGGCGTTTTCAGCCCTTCCGGTGTGAAAAAAGCGTTTTCCGGTCCGGACAGGAATACCTGACGGCGTCCTTTTATCAGAATATCTTCCATGACCCTGGAACTGTCATCCGTTTGAATCAGCTGGGAAAGGTCAGGCTCCCGCATACAAAGGGGAATCTTTTTTTCCAGCTCATCTCTGTGGCGGGAAAGGCGTTTGTCCAGCGCGAAGGTGGCTGAAAAAAGCCCATTTTGAAAGGCGCCCAGACGGAAAACGGATTCCAGGGAGTCCAGTATGACGCAAGGCGCGCAGCACGCGTAAAAGTCCTTAAAATCAGCGGAATCAAAGTCTGGATCCATATGAAGCTGACGGATCTGGGAACTGGTTTTTCCGGAAACATTCAGATAAGAGGACAGCAGGTCCAGCGCTTCTTTTTGGGAAAAATCCGCTCGATAAGAGCGTTCGCGCGGAACATAGGCTTTTCGGTACTGAGCAGGCGTCTTTCCATACCAGGCGGAGAAGCATTTATTAAAGTAATTAGGCGATGAAAAGCCGCATTCCTGACTGACCTGCATCAGGGTCATGCTGCTGGAGACCAGCAGCTTTTCCGCGAATTCCAGACGGATAGCGTTGACAAAGTTCTGAAAGTTAAAGCCCAGGTTTTCCTTGATCAGATGGGAAAGATAATAGGTGCTCAGATGCTCCTGCTCTGAAACATCATCAAGCGAAATTTTTTCCTTGTAATTGAGCATGATATAACGGGTGATCCGGCAGAGACGCTGCAGGTCTTCCCGGCTCATGTCCGCCTGACTGGTTTTGTACTGGTAATCTTCCATATAAAAGCCCTGAAAATGATTTACAAGAATCGACACAACCTGATTGACCTCTTCTGTAAGCAGTGTAATATCCCGCTTTTCCTTCATATAGTCGAAAGCGAGACAGGCGATATGGCGCTTTAAAAGGGACAGCTTGTTCCGCAGCAGCTGCTTGCTTCCAGAAGGATTTTCCATGCATTCCTCGCATACAAAGAACATGTAACGGATATTGGGGTACAGCCGCTCGAATCTTCTGGTATCAATATGAACCGACAGCATCAGAATGTCATCCGAGGAATCGTGGATCTGGTGAAGGTCCTCTACATCCGCGATGATCAGATCACCCGGATTCAGCTCATAGTCGGTATGGTAGATTTGATAGTGGGTGATGCCGCGCAGCACCAAAAGAATTTCGATTTCCCGGTGGCAGTGCTTGCTTTCCTCACCTACATTGAGAAACGACAGCTCAAAGGGCAGATTTCCGGAATAAGAAACAGTTTCAAATATCATGATGGGCCTCTCTTTCTGATACGATTATATCATGGCTCACAAAAATTAAAACGGATTTTGCGCTCAAAATGACAGATTTTGCGGTCTGCGTCAAATTAACCGAATTGTCAGAAAATGAGAACCGAAATGTCAGCACTTCTTCTCACAAAAGATGGCAATAAATTGATTTTGCGGCCGTAGGTTTTCCTGCTATAATAAATCCATAATAAAAGAAGACACAGAAAGGTAAGGTAAAACAAATGACGTTGAAGAAGATTTTAGTATTAGGCGTTGGCGCGCAGGGCTCTGCGGCAGCTCAAAGACTGGATGAGGATCCGGGAGTAGCAGAGATCATTTGCGCTGATTATGATAAAACCGCGGTAGATAATCTGGTAAAGCTTCTCAAAAAGGCAAAAGGCGTTCAGGTGGACGCTCACAGCAAGGACAGCATTGTGGAGGCTGCCCGGGGCGTAGACCTGATTCTCAACGCGCTGCCGCTGGAATGTACAAAGAACGTATTGGACGCGGCGCTGGAAGTAAAGGCCAATTACCAGGATTACGCGGCCACCACATCCCTTCATGAGGACTGGGTGGAAAGTATCCGCATCCAGTACGATGAATACGGCCCTAAATTTAAAGCCATTGGAAGGACTGCTATTGTAGGAACCGGCTCCGCTCCCGGACTGATCTGCGCTGCCACAAGAGACGCGATGCGGTATCTGGATACCTGCGATACCATTTACAATATTGTGTGGGAAGGCGTTGAGGCAAAGCGGTTCCAGCCTTTCTGGTGGTCACCGGTAACAGCGCTCCACGATATGAGTGAAGAAGCGTACGCTTTTATCGACGGCAAGCTGGTTCGCACTCCGGCCTTTGAGCTTCCGATCAAACGGCAGTATGATTATATGGACGAAGAGATCACCTTTGTGGAGCATTGCCACGATGAACCGATTCACTACAGCTTTAACGCGGAAAAGTTCTTTAAAGGCGCGAAAAACGCTTATTTTAAATACGCGGGCGCGGGCGTGGATTTTTCAAAGCCTTTGTACCGGGCGGGACTTCTTTCCCACAAAAAAGAGGTTATCGACGGCAAGGAAATTTCTCCGTTCGATGTAGTTCTGGCCCATGTGCCTCCGGCGCCGAAATTCAAGGAAGAAATTAAGGAAATCATCGAGGAGGGGCTCGTTTCCGATTCCGGGTGTATGGTCATTGAGGCCTACGGGAAAAAGGATGGAAAAGATGTGCTTGTGGAAACCCATGTAAACGCGCCGGGCCTTGTGGAGTCCTACGAAAAGTCCGGTATTACGGCGGAAATGTATCTGACCGGACAGGGCGGATATCTCTTTACGAAGTTGTTTGTAAACGACAAGTTCGACCAGACAGGACTGATTTCCTCCGATATGCTGACTATGGAACAGGTGGACTGCTATTTCCAGTACGCGGCAGAGCTGGATATCACTTTGAGCACCACGGTAAAAGAGCTGTAGCCTTCAGGCGTTGTAAGGGACTGTCTATTTGATATAATGCCTCTAAAGTAGACAAGGCAAATAACCAAAATCTACTTTAGAGGTATTTTTATGGGGAGAAGGCGCGGGCGGCTGTATGGTGGGAATTCCCATTTGTCTTAAAATAAGTTTGACATGTGTAAATAAAAATGCAATAATATGTTTAATATGGATATTATTGGATGCCAGGAGGGCAGTACAAGAAGCCGCAGGATTACAAATGTATTGAAGTATGCCTTAGTAATCCAAGGGCTGTTATTTGTATGGACTTATATTTATGATGTTGAACGGAGTATCTGTGATATGCGACGTTTGAATCCTCAGATTACATTAGAATTTATAGATTGTGTGAAAAATAATGAGCAGCAATATAAACGGTTGTTGGAATATGCGGAGTTACTTAGAATTAAGCAGTTTTAAAAAAGACTATTTTTGGAGGACGAACTATGGATGAGAAAATGGTCGCAAGGCTGAAAAAACTTTTTGATGATATTATTCATATTTTGAGTTAGTTATAAAGAAAGCAATCATAGCTTGTGAAAATGCTGGTGGTAATGAGCATAACCATTTTCGTGAAGTCACGAAAATGGTTAGTATAGGAAGTGGTGCGGCCAGAACTGTAAAAGATTATGTTTTGACGCGTTATGCCTGCTATTTAATCGCCCAAAATGGGGATTCAAGGAAGAATGAGATTGCTTTTGCGCAGAGTTATTTTGCTGTCCAGACGAGAAGGCAGGAAATCATTGAAGACAGAATCCGGCTGATCGAGAGGTTGAACGCAAGAGAAAAGCTAAAGGAATCTGAGAAAAGATTATCACAGAGGAACATGTGCAGAACAATTCAAGTGTCCGGGAAATGCTGGGGCAAAGGGGGATAAAACCGGAAACTTTGCCTCCGGCAGAGGATTTGAAAAGGCTGAAGAGAAGAGTTAAGAAGGATGAGAAGAAGTTAATGGGAAAATAGGAGCAGCGTGAAATACCGATATGGCTACACCGTTCAACGAAATCCATTATTTGTTTTTAATACAAAAACCACCTTGGGGCGCCTTCCTTACGGAGGGTGCCCCAACTGAGTACTTTTATCTTACCTCAGTTTGAAGGCTTGCGCAAACTTTGGGATAGTCCCACAACGCGCGCTTGGCTTTTGGCTTAGAACAATTCAACACGCGCAAGCAGCAGATCGATCAGATTGCAGATGATGTTTTCCATAATGTGTCCCGGATCATATTGGCGATAATTCAGTCTCGCGTTGCGGAGCCCAATATCCGTGTAGTAGTATTTGTTCGGATACTTGAAATATGTCTTTCCCTTCACATCATAGCGTTTTGCCATAGAAACAAGGAACGAATCGATGATGTGCTGTACATAGTTCGAAACCAATGTGGAATGAATCTTTTTATTCTTAATGCTGGTCAAGGCGTTGGCAATCCTTGTAGATTGGTCAGTGAACTGATTTGTGAAGCGAGGAAATCCAGAATGTCATTCAAAATATCCTCGCGTTCAATACCGCCTCGTTCAACAATATCCTTTACATACAATTCGCTGTACAGAGAAATCAGATAATCTTTTTTATCTTTTTCATTATCCAACGCCAGAAGGCGCGGCATACCACCATAAAGCATATTTCAATCTAAAATCAATCTTTCGTGCTATAATAACGAAGAACCAGAGAAGAGAGAGGTGGTAATATGAAACTGCTCCTTGTGGAGGATGAACAGAGAATGGCCCAGGCCCTGACAGAGCTGCTGCGTTTAGAGCGTTATGAGGTGGATCTGTGTACAGATGGAATCAGCGGGCTGGAAGCGGCGGAAAGCGATTTGTACGACGTAATCATCCTCGATGTAATGCTTCCCGGAAGGTCCGGGTTTGAAATTGTAAGAAAGCTCCGCGGGGAAGGGATGAAGACTCCTGTACTGATGCTGACGGCCAGAGGGGAGCTGGAGGATAAGGTAGAGGGTCTTGACAGCGGCGCCGACGATTACCTGACAAAGCCGTTTATGACACAGGAGCTGCTGGCAAGGATCCGGGCCCTGAGCCGGCGGGGGACTTACGGCAGAAAGGAAACCTTATCCTATGGGGACATTCTCCTGGATACAAAGACCTGCCGTCTGCGCCGCGCGGGTCATGAGCAGACGGTGCTTCTGAAGGAGAAGGAATACCGCCTTATGGAATATCTGCTGCTGAATCAGGGCCGGATCCTGAGCCGGGAACAGCTGGCGCTGAAGATCTGGGGATATGAAAATGAAGCGGAATACAACAAAGTAGAGGTGTATCTGTCTTTTACAAGAAAGAAGCTGAAGTTTATCGGGTCCAGGGTGGAAATAAAAGCGGTGCGGGGCCTGGGATATGAACTGCGGTATGAGAATTGAGGTGAGCCCATGTTTCGAAGATCAAGAATCAAAATTATTGCTTCCATCATGACGATTCTTGTCTTGCTGTTCGCGGGCACGCTGGGTCTCATCTATTTTACCAGCTATATGGAGGTATATGACCGGGACCAGCAGATGCTGCGGCGGTACTGCGGCGCTTATTCCCTCAGCGGAGACCCTCAGCCGCGGATAAAAGCGCCAAAGGTTCCGGACGATGACCGCCTGCCCGGAGAAAACGGGATGAAGGAAAAAGAGATCGAGGATGATCCGCTTTTCCAGCTGTCGATCTTTTATTCGGTTGCTTTTTCCCAGGATGGAGATGTCATCAGCGTGGATGATAACAACAGCAATGTCTATTCGGCTCAAAAGCTGACCCAGCTCGCAGAGCGGATTGCGCAAAAGGGAGATTCTCAGGGAAAGACGGAGGATCTGATTTACCGCAGAGAGGAAGGCGACGGCTATATACTGGTTGCCTTTATGGATAATACGATTATGAGCGAAAGCGTTACGACCCTTTTCCAGTACACACTCATCTTTGGAAGCGGGGCCGCGGTGGTGATTTTCTTCCTTTCCCTGGTTCTGGCGAGAAAAATCGTAAAGCCTCTTGAGGAAAGCCATGGGAGACAGAAGCAGTTCCTTTCCGACGCGGGACATGAGCTGAAGACCCCTGTAGCGGTTATCCGAGCCAATGCGGATCTGCTGTCCAGGGAGCTGGGAAGCAGTCAGTGGCTGGACAACATACAGTTGGAGAACAACCGGATGGCGGCCCTGATCCGGCAGCTGATGGAGCTGGCCAGAACGGAGAGCGCGGAGCCCGATATGAAAAAAACGGATTTCAGTCATATTGCCGTGGGAGAGATCCTTCCTTTTGAGAGTGTTGCCTTTGAAAAAGGAATCCAGCTGTCCTATGACGCCATTAAGGAAGGCGTTCTGGTCTTTGGAAACCCGGGGCAGCTGCAGCAGCTTGTGGCTATTCTGCTGGACAACGCGGTAGAGCACTCCCCAAGAAATGGAAGGGTTACGGCATCGTTATCCGCGGTTCGTAATAAAGCGAGATTTTCCGTCAGCAATGAAGGACAGCCTCTGTCAAAGGAAGAGCGGCAGCTGATCTTCGAGCGATTTTACCGGGGAGATCCTGCCAGAAGCGGGAAAGGGGACCACTATGGACTGGGGCTTGCAATCGCGAAAGCAATTGTGACGGCCCATCATGGAGAGATCCATGTGGACTGTGGAGACGGCCTTGTAACCTTTACAGTATCTCTCCCTGCCGGAGCCTGATAAAAATCTGGAAAAAGAGAAAACCTTCAATAAAATTTCAAGCTTCCGCAGTTACAATGGGAAACTGAAAAAGGAGGTTTTTTATGAAATACAGAAGGAAGATCGGAAGGGCGCTGCTTGCCATTGCCCTTTTTGGCGCACTGTTCGCGCTCTGCGCCTGCTCTCAGTCAGAATCAGTCAGCGACGCGCGGGCCAAAGAATCCATTGAGACTACATTGAATCTCGCGAATAATGAGGACCAGGAATGGACCTATGAGAAGACAGCTGACGCCTGGATTTTGTCTCCGGTTTCGGCAGTTGCCAACCCGGAGCTGCCGGATCAGCAAGGGGTGTCCGTCTGTGTTCCGGGGGCTTACATTACCGGAATTGATACGGACAAGGACGGCCAGGCGGATGTGACCGCCAAAACGTATCAGGAGGCGGTAAAAGGCGCTCTGGTGATGGATTATGACGCAAAGATTACCAGTACCAACGGACAGGTCTATACGGCAGCTTCCGCTCCGGCCATTCTCAATACCGGGGCGGCCGGTTATGGTTCCTCCGAGAACGCCGCCGCGTCCACTGTTTACGCGTCGGAGGGATATATTAATATTGCCTGCGGAAACCGGGGCAAACAGGATACGGCGGAGGATGATGACGGAAATACCTACTATACAGGCGACGCGCCTTCCTGCCTGGTAGATCAGAAGGCGGCGGCCCGCTATGTAAAATACAACATGCTGCTTGGCAACCTTCCGGGTAATGTGGATTATTTTGTTTCCACAGGCGGCTCCGGCGGAGGCGCTCACGCGGCTATGTTCGCGGCTACATCCAACAACTCGGATTTTTACGATTATCAGATCGAAGCCGGCGCTGTAGGGGTATACAATACAACAGACGGAGGGTATTCCACAACCGTTACAATCGACGGAACGGATTATGAGCTTTCCGACGGAGCGTGGGGCTGCGTGGCGTACAGCGCGATTACATTCCTATATGAAGCGGATATGGCGCAGGCCTTTGAATATTATATGGACACCTCCTATGACTTCAATACGTCTTTTCAGGAGCAGCTGGCTGAATATCTTTCGGCCGCGTATATGGAATATATCAACGACCAGAAGCTGTCTGTAAAGGAAGCGGATGCGGGCTTTGATCTGAATGGAGACGGAGATAAAAAGGATACCGTTTCTCTGACGATTCAGTATGATCCGGATTCTCACCCGGAAACAAACGGCTATTACGGCACATACCTGGATCTGTATCTGGCTGAATTTACGGAGAATCTTCAGTGGTATCTGGACCATCTGGACTACGCGGAAAGCTGGACCTGGTTCGATGAAGATGGAAAGGCCCTCTCAGATAAGAAAGTCGCCTCTATGACTTCTGAAGATAAAGCGGAGGCCTTCCTTGAGGGCCGGTACGCGAAGGGAAGCTCCGGAGGAAAGGCGGAAAATCCCACTAGCGGTATGGGAGGCGCCGATGATTTTGACGGTCTGAAAGGCGGCGCAAAGGACGGTAAAGCGATTAAAGGAGCGCTGCCGGATAAAGGAAAAAAAGACGGAACGCTTCCTGATAAAGGGGCTCTGCCGGACATGGGAAATAAAGACGCGGCCGGAACACCGGACAGCGGAACAACGCAGTCGGCAACAGGAAAGAGCGATTCTGAGAATTACAGCAGCTATGAGGAAATGGTCGCGGCCTACAAAGCGGATGTGGAAGCCATCTACGAGGGGGATCAATACGGGAAGAATATTGTTTCCCTGTACAACCCGTTAAACTATATTGGAGCGGAAGAAACGGAAGATCCGGTATGGACCAGAATCGTTATGGGCGCTTCCGAGGGAGATATGTCCATGTTTTCTTCTCTGAATCTGCAGATCGCCTGGCTTAACGCGGGAGTCAACGCGGTAATCGAGTGGCAGTGGGACGGCGGCCATGTGCCGTCTGAGATTTTCGGCAATTCGTTTTCTTTCTATGTGGATCAGATGTACGGATCCTATGTGGACGGAGCTGAGACCATCACCGCCGCAAAGGCGGAACCGCAGACGAAAAACGGAACCGCCTCAGAGCCGGAAGGAACGGATTTGAGCGGCTGGGTCAACGGGGATGATCTTACCAGCGTATCCTTTTCTCTGGCAGACGCCGCGGCGTACAGAACCTCGGGCGCAAGCAAAGCGATTCCGGGCTTTGATGTCATCGACTACAGTCAGGAGGACTATGTGTTTGGCGATACGCGGGAAGACGCGCGCCACTGGAACAAATTCCTTCTGGATATTTTTGAAGAATATGCGGATGAACTTGAGCCGCTGTTTAATCGTGAAACCTGACTTTACAAAACAAAAAGCCGCTGGCAACGCAGCGGCTTTTTGTAAATTTAACACAATTCATATCTTATTTTCTATCTTCCCCTTTTCATTTACCAAAAAATAGGCTATACTAAAGTATTAGTATTTTTAAAGCTATTTCATGGTCTGGGAGGGAACATTTAAGACATGGACAGTCACATAATTGTAGACATCGCCGCAATCGTAATCCTTGTTATACTATCCGGGTATTTTTCAGCAACAGAAACCGCGTTTACCTCATTGAACCGGATCCGGGTCAAGAACATGGCCGGAGAAGGGAACAAACGGGCCGAGCTGGTTCTGAAGCTGGAGGAAAATTATGACAAGCTGCTGACTACGATTCTGATTGGAAATAATATTGTCAATATTACCATGACGGCTATTTCTACTGTATTGTTCGTAGAACTCTTCGGCGCGTACGGTCCGACCTTATCCACGGTAGTCATAACCATTGTTGTTCTCATCTTTGGAGAAATCTCTCCTAAGAGCGTCGCGAAAGAATCACCGGAGAGCTTTTCCATGTTTTCCGCCCCGCTCATTCGAATTCTGGCCGCGATCCTTACCCCTGTAAATTTCCTGTTTTCAAAATGGAAGGGGCTGCTGGCCCGCGTCTTCAAACTGGGAGAGGACCGGACGATTACAGAAGACGAACTGCTGACCATGGTAGAGGAAGCCGAGACCATCGGCGGTATTGATAATGAGCAGAGTGAGCTGATCCAAAACGCCATCGAGTTCAAGGAGCTGGAGGCCTGGGACGTGCTGACGCCCCGGGTGGATATGAAAGCCATTGATGTGGAGGATACAAAGGAAGAGGTTGCGAAGCTCTTTAAAAAGACCGGATTTTCCCGTCTTCCTGTTTACGAAGATGATATCGATAAAATTATGGGGGTTCTGAATCAGAAGGATTTTCATAATTATATAGCAGGCACCAATAAAACCATTTCCGATTATGTGAAGCCGGTAGTGTTCGTTGCGGGCGCGATTAAAATTTCCGCGCTTTTGAAAAAAATGCAGCAGATGAAGACACATCTGGCCATCGTTATCGATGAGTACGGCGGAACGGAGGGACTGGTGACGATGGAAGATATTATAGAAGAACTGGTAGGAGAAATCTACGATGAACACGACGCTGTCATATCGCAGGAGATCATCCCTCTGCAGAACGGAAGCTATCGGGTAAAGTGCAACGCCAGTATTGCCAAGGTTTTTGATTTCTTTGATATTGAAGAGGAAATGAATGTTCAAACGGTCAATGGCTGGGTAGTCGTTCAGCTGGACAAGCTGCCGGTGAAAAATGATACGTTTTCACAGCAGATCGGAGACAAGCTGCTGAAGGTCCGGGTGACCAAGGCGGATGACCGGAGAGCATTGGAAATAAATCTGGTGGTAGAAGAAACAGAACCAGAAGAAGAAAAGAAAGGGGAATAAAAAATGAGCCTAATGGAAAAAATCTTTGGCGACCTCAACGCGAAGGAAGTAAAGAAGGTCGCTAAAATCGCGGATAAGGTGGAAGCCTATGATGAACAGATGCAGGGACTTTCCGATGAAGAGCTGCGGGGAAAGACGTCTGAATTCAGGCAGCGTCTGCAAAAAGGAGAGACACTGGATGACCTTTTGCCGGAAGCCTTTGCCGTATGCCGGGAAGGCGCAGTGCGAAGTCTGGGAATGAAGCACTTCCGGGTACAGATTATCGGTGGTATCGTGCTTCACCAGGGGCGGATCGCTGAAATGAAAACTGGTGAAGGTAAGACTTTGGTAGCGACCCTTCCTGTATATCTGAACGCGCTTGAGGGAAAAGGCGTCCATGTTGTGACGGTCAACGATTACCTGGCAAAGCGAGATATGGAATGGATGGGAAAGCTGTACAATTTCCTGGGTATGACGGTAGGCTGCGTAATCCACGGAATCAGTGAGGAAGAGCGGAAGGCCGCCTATGACGCGGATATTACTTATGGAACCAACAACGAGTACGGTTTTGATTATCTGAGAGATAACATGGTTCTCTACAAAGAGGACATGATGCAGAGAGATCTGAACTTCGCCATTGTGGACGAAGTGGACTCCATCCTCATCGATGAAGCCAGAACGCCGCTGATCATTTCAGGGCAGGGCGGAAAATCCACAGATATGTACAAAAAAGCGGATCGCTTTGTAAAGGATCTGACCATTGAGACGGACTTTACGGTAGAAGAAAAGGATAAGCAGGTTTCTCTTACCGAAGAAGGCGTCAGCAAGTGTGAAGCTTACTTTGAAGTGGAAAACTTTTCGGATCCGGAAAACATGGAAATCAACCATCATGTGCTGCAGGCGCTGAAAGCGAGAAACATGATGAAGAGGGATGTTGACTATATTATTAAAGACGGCGAGATCGTCATTGTCGATGAATTTACAGGACGTCTCATGTTCGGCCGCCGCTACAGTGACGGCCTGCACCAGGCCATCGAGGCAAAGGAAGGCGTTCTGGTAAGATCCGAGTCTAAGACCCTGGCTACCATCACCTTGCAGAACTACTTCCGTATGTATCAGAAGCTGGCCGGTATGACTGGTACGGCCAAGACAGAGGAAGATGAATTCCGGGATATTTATAATATGGACGTTGTTGTGGTGCCGACCAATATGCCTGTTGTCCGAGACGACCAGCAGGACGCGGTATACGCTACAGAAAAGGGCAAGTACAAATCCATTGTGGATAAGGTGGCGGCGGCTCATGAAACGGGACAGCCGGTACTGGTGGGTACCGTTTCCATTGAAAAATCGGAAATCATCGCGAACAGCCTGAAAAAACGGGGTATTAAAAAGTTCAACGTACTCAACGCGAAGCACCACGAGCAGGAAGCGGAAATCATTGCTCAGGCAGGCCGTCAGGGCGCCATTACCATTGCCACCAATATGGCCGGCCGTGGTACGGATATTATCCTGGGAGGCAACCCGGAATTTGAGGCGAAGCGTGAAATGAGAAAGCTGGGCTACGACGCGGAGGCTATTGCCTTTGCTACTGGCTTTGTCCAGACGGATGACCCGGAACTGATGAAAGCGAGAGAAGAATTCAATCAGCTTCATGAAAAATATAAGGAGGAGCGAAAGGAAGAGCAGGAAAAGGTGCGGGAACTGGGCGGCCTGTGCATCATCGGTACAGAGCGGCATGAGTCTAGACGTATTGACAACCAGCTGCGAGGCCGTTCCGGAAGGCAGGGAGACCCGGGCCGGACTCAGTTCTGTATTTCTCTGGAAGACGAGCTGATGCGTCTCTTCGGCGGCGAGCGGATGCAGAATGTAGTGAAGCGTCTGGGCGTAGAAGAAGACGAGCCGATTGAGGCGGGAATGATTACCAGGTCCATCGAAGGAGCGCAGAAGAAGGTGGAAGGCCGCAACTTCTCCATTCGTAAATACGTGCTCCAGTACGATAACGTAATGAACAAGCAGCGTGAGATCATCTACGGCGAACGTAAAAAGGTTCTCTTTGGAGAAGATCTGCGTGAAGATATTACCAGTATGACCCGAGAGCTGATCGATGAAGTTGTGGAGCCTATCACCATCGCTTCCCGTTTCCCGGAAGAGTGGGATATGGACACTCTCAATGAGGGGCTGAAAAAGCTTTCGCCTGCCTTTACGCCTGTAGAGCTGACGGAAGATGAGATGAACCAGCTGAATCCGGAAGGATTGAAAGAGAAGATCTATGATATCTTTGAGCGGCTGTATCAGGACAAGGAAGCGGAGATCGGCATCGATAAGATGCGGGAGATCGAGCGAATGATTCTGATCCGGGTTGTAGACAACAAATGGATGGATCACATCGACGCTATGGATCAGCTGAAGAGCGGGATCGGCCTGCGGGCTCTGGGACAGCAGGACCCTGCGGCGGCTTACGCGCAGGAAGGCTTTGACATGTTTGAGCTGATGATCCAGTCTATCAAGGAAGATACGGTGAAATTCTGCTACAGCGTAACGGTTCAGACCGGCACAGAACGTCGGGATATTATGGGAACCGGACAGGAAAGAAAGGACGAATTTGTAGATGAAGGCCCTCTTATGGAGGGACAGGAGCTTCCGGAGGAAGAACAGCTTCCGCAGCGTGAAAAGAAGCAGGAGCCATACAGAAGGGAGCAGCCGAAAATCGGCAGAAACGATCCTTGCCCGTGCGGCTCCGGAAAGAAATATAAGAACTGCTGCGGCAAAAATGCGTAGCGGAAAGCGGCAAAACAAATAACTGCAAGAATTTTCAAGATTCCCAATAATATAATTTCTTTTCCGGAATATTGACAAATCAAAACAGTGTTGCTAAAATCTCATATGAACAGAAGAGCGGAAATGATCCTTTATTTCTGCTCTTATTTTTGGCAAAGAACGAAGAGGAGGATATTATGAAAACTATCGATAAGTCCGTGTATAATTTTTCCAAAAATAATGAACCTTTTACTGACGCGGATCCTGGAGAACTGCTGTTGTTTAAAACAATGGACTGCTTCTCAAACCGTCTGAAGACAGAAGAAGATCTGATTACCGATCTTGCGTACAGCTATGATGTCGCGAATCCGGCAGCAGGACCTGTTTATATCAACGGGGCAGAGCCGGGAGATGTTCTGGCAGTAGATATTCTGGATATTCAGGTGGCGGATCAGGGTGTGATTTCTACCTGTGAAGGCTGCGGACCTCTCTGCGATGATATGGATATTCGTACCAGAGTTGTAAAAATTAAAGATGGTATCGCGGAGTTTAACGGCGTAAAATTTCCCATTGATCCGATGATCGGCGTAATCGGGACCGCGCCTGACGGAGATGATGTGATCGACGGATATCCGGGAAATCACGGCGGAAATATGGACAGCAAAATCATCAAAAAGGGAGCCAGAGTCTATTTTCCTGTAAGAGTGAAAGGGGCGCTGCTCCAGCTGGGAGACGTTCACGCGACCATGGGTGACGCGGAGCTTTGCGGAACAGGAATCGAGATTGCAGCGGAAGTGCTGGTAAAGGTTTCTCTCATTAAAGACTTTGAGCTGAACTGGCCTGTAACAGAAACAGCGACTCACTGGTATGTCAATGCCTGCGCGCATGACTTCGGAGAAGCGCTGCGGAACGCGTCCAGAGAGCTGCAGAGGCTGCTGATGAATGTGACAGGATGGGACAAGACCGATACATATATGTATATGTCTGTACAAAGTGATGTAGCAATTAATCAGGCTTGCGTGCCGTGTGAGGTGGCTATGATTCTCAGATTCGGAACCCCGAAGCTTCCTCAGTTTAAACCATTGATCGGCTAATATAGGCTGAAACGTGTTTAAAAGATATTATATTATGTATGTAAGGAGAACAAAATGAAAGACCAAAAGCAAAATGCGGGTAACATTGAGCAGTTTGGGTATAAACAGGAATTGAAAAGATCCTTATCTCTGCGAGATGTTGTTCTGTACGGTGTATTATTCATGGTAATTATTGCGCCACAGTCTATTTTTGGTGAAATCCAGGTTGCCAGCGGCGGTATGACTCCTCTGGTATACATAGTTGGATTCGTTGCTATTAGTTTTACGGCGCTGAGCTATATGCGCATGAGTAACCGCTTCCCTATTGCGGGCTCTGTATACGCGTATGTGCAGAGAGGGATCAATCCTCATGTCGGTTTCATTGGCGGATGGCTGATCCTGCTGGATTATCTGTTTGTGCCGTCTCTGCTCTACACAATGGTCGCCAACTGGGGTGTTGAGCTGATTCCAGGAAGCCCGTGGTGGCTGTGGATCCTGGTATTCGTTATTTTCAATACTGTTGTAAATATCCGCGGTATGGAAATGACAAAGGGTGTAGACTGGGTAATGTTCGCGATGGAAATTATCATCCTGATTATATTTATTTATCTGGGATTCAAATATGTTCTGGGCGGCGGAGGATATGGCTATATCGCGCCGGATCCTATCTATCAGCCGGGAAAAGTCGACGCGCACTTTATCGCTTCCGCGTGCTCCATCGCGTGTCTGTCCTTCCTGGGATTTGACGGAATGTCTACTCTGGCGGAAGAAACGATCCAGCCGGAAAAGAACATCGGTAAAGGTATCCTCATTGCGTTGTGCGCGATTGTCGTAGTATTTGTGCTGCAGACTTATGTCGCGGCTCTGATTCTGCCTGACTGGGAAAATACAGATATGGCGACAGGGTTCTTTGACGCGGCGGAAGCAGCGGGCGGTGAGATTTTCAGAAAGATTCTGCTGGTTGTAAATATCATCGCGATTGGTGTGGCCAACATCATGAACGCGCAGACAGCCACCGCGAGAATGCTGTATGGTATGGGACGTGACGGAGTTATTCCGAAAATTTTCGGCAAGGTTCATCCAAAATATCAGACTCCATATGTGGCAGCTATCATCGTAGGCGGCGCGTCTTTGTTTATCCCGCTGATCCTTTCTATGTCTCAGCTGGTAAGACTGGTTAACTTCGGAGCGCTGGCTTCCTTTGTACTGCTGAACTTCGCGGTATTCCTCTTCTTCTTTATAAGAGAAAAGAAGAGAAATTCAGTGGGCGATATTGTTAAATATCTGATCTGCCCATGGCTGGGTATCCTGATTCTGGTATATGTATTTACCGGATTTGATAAGATGACTTATCTTGTAGGTATCGTATGGCTTATTATCGGCCTGATCATTGGAGCCATCAAATCCAAAGGCTACAAAGAGGTTCCGGAAGCGTTTAAGAATCTGCAGGTTTAATATTGCTTAACCTGGGAATCCATAAATTTGATACTACTTTTGCAAAGAGGCTTTTTCCTTTTGAGAAGGCTTCTTTGTTTTATAAGGCAAGGCCGAAGGCTACGGCAAAAAATGACGAAAACGAAGGAGGTATCCATGAATCGATCAATCATCCAAAGCGGAGCGGGGTATGAGATCTGCTGCGGGCATACCCTTACAGGAACCGAGGACAAGGTGGTTCTCATTATGCATGGTTTTGGAAGCAGCAAGGAAAGCTTTACAGCGGAGATGCTGGCTGAGCGGCTTCCGGCGGCCGGAATTGGCACCTTTGCCTTTGACTTTCCGGCCCATGGTGAAAGTCCCGCGGCAGGAGAGCAGCTGACTCTGGCAAACTGTCTCGCGGATATGGAGGCGGCAGAGGAGGAAATAAAACGCCTTGCGCCCGGCGCTGAGATCGGCTATTTCGGTTCCAGCTTTGGGGCCTATATGACGCTTTTGTATTTGGCGTCAGCGGCAGAGAGAAACCGGAAAACCGGGAAAAAGGCCTTTCTGCGCAGCGCGGCAGTGGAGATGCCAAAGCTTCTTCCCAATAAAACGCCTGAAGGAGCCGCAAGCCTCGCGGAGCGGGGATACCTTATAGCGGACGAGGATTATCAGAGGCCCCTGAAGCTGACGCGGCGGTTTTTCGATGAACTGGACGCAAATGACGTATTTCAGAAGTATAAGGCGGGGACCGCGCGCCTTGCCATGGTCCACGGAGGCGCGGATGAAGTGGCCTCGCCGGAAGCGGCCGCGCGGTTTGCGGAATTTGCGGGCGCGGAACTGACCATGATTCCGGGCGGGGACCATTCCCTTTCTCTTCCGGGAATGCCAGAGCGGGTGCTTGCGCTGGCTCTGTCGTTTTTCAGGTAGAGGATATTTCCTCAGGGCCCCGGGAAAGCGGGGAGAATGAAAACTTTGCGGGAAATCCTAAATTTTATTGAAAAAGCTTACTGCCATGCGGTATACTAAACTATCGGCCCAGAAGCTGGAAAAGCAAAGAACGGCTGCCCATGCGAAAAAGCGGAAGAGGGCTGCCGGCAGGGCGTTTTTTAGGGGCCGCAGTACAAAAAAGAAAGAAGGTAAAGCATGATCGAATTAGAACAGATCAAATCCGATCTGCCAGGCTTGCGGGGCAAGCTCAAAGAGGCAGGTGAGTCCCTTTGACCTGGCGGGTCTTAAGGGAACATTAAAAGGCCTGGATGAAAAAACACAGGCGGCAGGCTTTTGGGACGACCATGAACGGGCCCAGAAGGTAATGAAAGAAAAAAAATCCATTGAAAACAAAATAGACGAGTTTGAAGCGCTGGCCACTGAGATCGAGGACGTGGAAGTGCTGATTTCCCTTGCGGAGGAAGCGGAAGACGCTTCCATGGTGAAGGAGATCCGGGACGCCTATGAAGAGGCGGCGGAAAAGCTGGAGGAACTGCGGCTGGCCACCCTTCTCACAGGGGAATATGATAAAAATAACGCCATTATTTCCCTTCATGGAGGTTCCGGCGGCACTGACGCCAAAGACTGGGCGGAAATGCTGTTCCGCATGTATATCCGCTGGGCAGAGCGCAAGGGCTATAAAGTAAAGATCCTGGATTACCAGGAAGAAAAAGAAGGCGGGATTAACAGCGCTACGGCCATGATTGAAGGAGAAAACGCCTACGGCTATCTGAAAAATGAAAAAGGCGTCCACCGGCTGGTGCGCATATCCCCTTACGACTCATCCGGCAGGCGGCATACTTCTTTTGCTTCTATGGATGTGATCCCGGAAATCGATGATGATATGAGTATCGAGATCGATCCCGATGATCTGCGGATCGATACCTTCCGTTCCAGCGGAGCGGGAGGGCAGCACGTCAACAAGACCGACTCTGCCATTCGGATTACACACATTCCCACCAACATCGTAGTTTCCTGTCAGAATGAGCGCTCCCAGCACCAGAATCGGGATACGGCCATGAAGCTGCTCATGTCCAAGCTGGTAGAATTGAAGGAACAGGAGCACAAGGAAAACCTGAAAGAGCTGCAGGGCGATTACAGCCAGATTACCTGGGGAAGCCAGATCCGCTCTTATGTATTTCACCCATACACCATGGTAAAGGATCACCGCACAGGAGCGGAAGTGGGAAATGTTGCCGCGGTCATGGACGGGGATATCGACTATTTTATCAATGAAAAGCTGAAACAGAAAGAAAGGTAATACAGTTTCTATGAACATAATTGAAACACTGGCAGGCGAATTTAATCTGAAACTGTCACAGGTGGAAAATACCGTTGCCCTCATTGATGAGGGCAATACCATCCCGTTTATCGCAAGGTACAGAAAGGAAATGACCGGAGGACTTTCCGATGTGACCCTTCGGGATCTGGATGAGCGGCTTACTTATCTGCGGAATCTGGACGCGCGAAAGGAAGAGGTTATCCGGCTTATTGAAGAGCAGGGAAAGCTGACGGAAGAGCTGAAAGAAAAGATTCTGGAAGCTCAGGTGCTGCAGAGGGTGGAAGACCTGTACAAGCCATACAAGCAGAAAAAAGCGACCCGGGCGTCAAAAGCGAGAGCCAGAGGGCTGGAGCCTCTGGCCGAGATCTTCTGGGCCCAGGAGCTGGAAACCGGCGACATAGAGGATCTCGCGAGACCTTATGTAGATGAGGAAAAGGAGGTTCCCGACCCGCGGGCGGCGATTTCGGGAGCGATGGATATTCTTGCGGAAAGAATTTCCGACGATCCGGAGCTGACAGCAAAGGTAAGAGAAAAGACGCGGGATACAGGGCTTATCGTAACAGAAGCGGTGGACCCAGAAGAAACAACGGTCTACGAAATGTACTATGACCATCAGGAAGCCATTAAAAAAATTCCGAATCACAGAGTTTTGGCCATTAACCGGGGAGAAAAGGAAAAGAAGCTGAAGGTCAAGGTCAGTGTATCGACGGAGGATATGGAGCGGCTTCTTGAAAAAGCGGTGATTACAAGTGAAACCTCCATTTTCGCGGAGCTTCTCAGAGAAACCGCCGCTGACGCGTACAAGCGGCTGATGGCTCCGTCCATCGAGCGGGAAACGCGGAATCTGCTGACGGAGCGGGCCGAACTGGAGGCGGTGAAGGTCTTTGCGAAAAATACGGAAAAACTGCTGATGGTGCCGCCAGTAAAAGGCGCCCGGATTATCAGCATAGATCCGGGATACCGAACCGGCTGCAAGGTGGCGGTTCTTAATGAAACAGGAAAGCTGCTGGCTTATACGACCGTGTATCCAACTCAGCCCAAGCATGATGTGGCGGGAACCGAGGCTACGCTGAAAAAGCTGGCGGACAAGTACCGCGTTAATGTGATTGTCATCGGAAACGGCACTGCTTCCAGAGAAACGGAGGAAGTAGTAGCGAATTTTATAAAGAAATATAAGCTGGATATCAGCTATACGATTGTAAATGAAGCCGGAGCGTCTGTTTACTCCGCTTCCAAGCTGGCTACCGAGGAATATCCGGATCTGGATGTGACTACAAGAGGCGCCATGTCTCTTGGGCGCAGGCTTCAGGATCCGCTGGCTGAGCTGGTAAAGATCCCGACAAAGAGCATCGGCGTAGGCCAGTACCAGCATGATATCAACCAGGGGCTTTTGGAATCCGCGCTGGATCATGTGGTAGAAGACTGTGTGAACCGGGTCGGTGTCGATCTGAACACGGCTTCGCCGTCCCTTTTGGCGCATGTCGCGGGAATCAATATGGGAATTGCTAAAAATATTGTAGCCTATAGAGAAGAGCAGGGCGCTTTTACAGACCGGAAGGAACTGAAAAAAGTATCCAAGCTGGGAGAAAAGACCTTTAAGCAGTGCGCTGGTTTTATGCGTATCTCTGGCGGCAATAACCCGCTGGACGCTACTTCCGTTCATCCGGAATCCTACAAAGCGGCGGAAGCCATGCTGGAAAAGCTGGATATCGACAAGGCCAGGATCGCCGGAGGCGGCGCTTCTGATATTGAAGAAAGGATCAGCCAGCTTTACGCTCCAAAGGAAAAGCCAAAGCGGCTGGATACCAGAAAAAAAGGACTTGCGGCTCTTGCGGAGCTTACTGAGAAAAAAGAAAATCCCAAGAAAAATCTTGGAAAAGCCATTGAAAAGCTGTCTGATGAACTGGACATCGGAGCAATGACTCTGAAGGACATTATTGAGGAGATCAAAAAGCCGGGAAGAGATCCACGGGAAGACGCTCCCGCGGTAGTCTTCAGAAATGATGTTCGCAGCTTTGAGGATCTTAAGGTGGATATGGAAATGATGGGAACGGTCCGCAACGTTGTGGATTTCGGCGCCTTTGTGGATATCGGCGTGAAAAATGACGGTCTGGTACACATTTCTGAGATGAGCAAAAAGTATATCCGGCATCCGATGGACGCGGTGTCTGTAGGCGATACAGTAAAAGTAAAAATCATCAATATCGACTATGAAAAACAGAAGATCGGGCTTACTATGAAGCTTTAGTTGTATACAGTATTTATCCGTGTACAATCTTGTAATAAATCGTCAGATATGTTAGTATTTTAACGATTGGTGCAGGGTCTGCACATTTACGTCATTAAGAAAAGGAGACGAGAGAAATGCTAATTGAGACACTCAGTAATTTCTGGCAGGATACCGGCCTGGCAAACGTGGCATATCAAAATGTCATTATGATCGTGGTATCATTTATTTTTCTTTATTTGGCAATCAGGCATGGTTTTGAACCGCTGCTGCTGATTCCAATTGCCATGGGTATGTTGCTTTCCAACCTGCCAATAAGCGGCATGTTTATCGAACATGCGGAGATCACCTCGTCGGACCAGTTGTCAGACATCGGCTTGCTGACCGTATTTTACGCGTTGAAACCGGTGTTCCCTTCGCTGATATTCCTCGGTGTAGGGGCAATGACGGACTTTGGCCCGCTGATCGCAAATCCAAAATCTCTGATTATGGGCGCTGCCGCGCAGTTCGGAATTTTCTTCGCGTTGTTTGCGGCTATTTTGCTTGGATTTAACGCGCAGGAAGCCGCGTCCATCGGTATCATTGGAGGAGCGGACGGCCCGACTGCCATTTATCTGACCGGAAAGCTGGCGCCACACTTATTAGGAGCGATCGCTGTCGCCGCGTATTCCTATATGGCCCTTGTTCCAATCATTCAGCCGCCGATCATGAAGGCTCTGACAACAAAGAAAGAGCGTGTGATCAAGATGGATCAGCTGAGGGTTGTAAGCCAGAGAGAAAAGATCCTGTTCCCAATCGCGGTTACTGTAATCGTTGTACTGCTGCTGCCGTCAGCCGCGCCGCTGGTTGGTATGCTGATGCTGGGAAATCTGTTTAAAGAAAGCGGAAGAGCGGACAGACTTTCCGATACCGCGCAGAACGCGATGATGAATATCGTTACCATCCTGCTGGGTCTTGCGGTAGGAGCTTCCGCGACAGGAACCACCTTTATTCAGGCAGAAACCCTGAAGATCGTAGTTTTAGGTATCTGCGCGTTCGGCGTAGGAACTGCGGGAGGCGTGCTGATCGCAAAACTGATGAATGTTCTTACAGGCGGAAAGATCAATCCGCTGATCGGTTCCGCGGGCGTATCCGCCGTACCGATGGCCGCCCGTGTATCTCAGAAGGTGGGACAGGCGGAGAATCCGGCCAACTTCCTGCTGATGCACGCCATGGGACCAAACGTAGCGGGTGTAATCGGATCTGCGGTATCCGCTTCCGTAATGCTGTCCATGTTTGGCGGATATTGATTTATAACTTACATACGAAAATCTCTAAAATCATTTTTATACAAGAAAACAGGTCTTTCGCCCTTGGGCGGGAGGCCTGTTTTCTCTGTAAAGCGTAATTGTTATTTAAAGATATTCCCTCGATTCAAAATTTCATCGGGATCAAAACGTTTTTTCACTTCCCGCATAGCGGCAACCTGCTCTTCTGAATATAATTTCTTAAGAAGGTCTGTTTTTAGCTTTCCGATCCCATGCTCGGCAGAGACGCTTCCACCCATACGGACGATCTCTTTGGCCCATCTGGAAAACAGGTCTTTGGTCCGGCGGAATTCGTCCATATTTTTTGGAATGACATTGACATGGAGGTGGTTGTTTCCAATATGGCCGAAAACGGCGGAAGAAAGCCCTTCCCTTTTCAGGCCGCGGCGGTAAAGGGAAAAGACCTCATCCAGGCAAGAATCAGGAACCGACATATCTGTTCCAAGTTTTGTGATGGAAGGGTATTGTTTCTTAATCTCCGCAATTTTTCTGTTGATGCATTCTGGCGCGGCGTGGCGGAACAGATGGAGCTTTTCCATATGCCGGGGATTGATGCCGGCCCAGGTATGATAGGGGTCAGAACCCAAGGCTTCAATCCTATTACATACTTGGCCAAACACCTGCGTCAGGTGGTTTTTATCGTCAGAGGCGTATTCAATATAGACCGCGCAGCCGGCGTCTTCCCGAATCAGTTGCGTGTCTGCGAGGGAGGCTCCGGCAATTTGCTCCTTTCGGAGCAGCTTCAGGGTGTCGCAACCAAAAAATTCCAAAGCCTCCGGTGAAAGAGACGGAGCCGAGCCCTTCTCGCCCCGAAGAATTTTCACCAGTTCCAAAGCGCTGTCCTCGCTGGGGAGGAAAATGACAGCTCCCCAGATGTGCTTTTTTTGCGTGAGAAGCCTCAACTGGATAGAGGTAATCACGCCCAGCGTTCCTTCCGCCCCAATAAAAAGATCGATTAGATCCATGCCGGGGCGGACATAGTACCCGGCCGTATGCTTTTTTACATCCGGCATCTTTAGATCAGGCAGGGTGCCGCTGATGATTCTGCCGCCGCGGGTAGTAAGACAAAAGCCGAGCCCTTCAGCCTGGCATTTCCCCCGCTCCAGCCGCAGAGCGTCTCCATCCGGCAGGATCAGCTCCAGAGCCATTACATAATCCCGGATCGAGCCGTAGCGAAAGCTTCTGGCTCCGGACGAGTTGCAGGAAACCATGCCGCCAAGGGACGCAGTAGTTTCTGTAGGATCAGGAGGAAAAAACAGACCATGGGAAGCGGTATAGCGGCGCAGCTCCCGCAGACGAAGGCCCGGCTGAACGGTGATGGTTCCTGATTCGGGCTGAAAATCTAAGATCCGGTTCATACGTTCCAGATTGACCGTGATTCCTTCTTCCGGTACGCAGCCGGCTGTTACGCCGGTTCTGGCGCCCTGGACAGTTACCGGGATACCGGGACGCTCTTTAAAAACCCGGATGATATCCTGCTTTGTTTCCGGAAAGAAAATCTGCTCCGAAGTCCCGGTCCTGCGGGATTCATCTCGCAAGTATTCCTGTAATGCCGCTATCGAGCTGGATGATTTCAAAGTGCTGTACCTCCCTGATTTTGAATAAAAAAATTATAACAGAAGAAAAGCGGTTGTGGCAAGGAAAGGGAGAAAATCTAAGAATCCAGCCAGCAAAAAGAGGGTGCGGTGACCAGGAAAATAAATTTTCAGAAATTAGCACTCACCGCTTGACAGTGCTAACAAAACGTGCTATCATAAAATCATTCCAAAAGGGGAATATAAAATAGATCAATCGTTATCGTATACTTGACCGATACAAAAGGGGTTCGGTCAGAGATTAAGGAGGGGTAAATATGATGATGACGCCAAGAAGAAATTTCGGTTTTGATTTGTTCGATGAAATGTTTAAGGATCCGTTCTTCAGCAGGATGGACCGGCAGACTGCCATGATGAAAACCGACATCAAAGAAAAGGATGGAGATTACCTGATGGAGATCGATCTTCCAGGGTTTGCGAAGGAAGACATCAATGCGGAGCTGCAAAACGGCTACATGACCATTACGGCAAAAAAGGATGAGTCTAAGGATACAAAGGACGAAGACGGAAACTACATCCACAGAGAACGCTATACAGGTTCCTGCTCCCGAAGCTTTTATGTAGGAGAAGGCATTACAGAGGAAGATATCAAGGCTTCCTTTAAAGATGGGATCCTGCGTCTGGCAATTCCAAAAGAAGAACCTAAAAGACTGGAAGATCAGAGAAAACTGATTTCCATTGAGTAAATAAACAGAACCGATGAAAATCTCCCGCCGGCACAGCTGCCTGCGGGAGATTTTTCAGTTATGCGCCTAGCGGCAGGACATATTAGCTGGCGCGGAGAGAGCGGGGGTGTACACTGAAAAGAGATTTTTTATGATTGTGTATAAGAAAGGTATACACCAAAGATGGTTTTATTAATATTGTGTATAAATAAGCCCTATTTTACGGGAAAATGAACGAAAAATTCCCCTGAAACACAGAGTGAGCAATGTTTTTTATACACAATTTATAAAAATATCGACAGCGTGTATATCGATAGGTGGAAACAGTTAAAATGTTAAAAAATACAAGTAAAATATTGACATTCGATTTTCTGAAGGGTAAGATAAAGAAGATATCGGCAGAAAGGAAAACGAGATATGTATGATATTTTGCTCAGAGTAAGCGCGGACCGGGATTTTCAGCAGAAATTGTTAGAGCAGTATGAGGAAAGACTGCGTACCCTGCCGGAGGGAGTCCTTTGCTATAAGGAAAAAGGCGGGAAACGATATTATTATAAACAGGAATTCAAAGACGGAATCAGGAGGCAGATTTACATCCCAAAAGCGTGCCAGGATCAGATAGAGGATCTAAAGTTAAAGCGATTTTTGGAAGAAAGTATAAAACGCTTCCGAAAAAATATTCAGGCGGAAGACAAGCTGCTAAAAGCCTACCGGGAATACGATCCCAATCTGATTCAGGACGCACTTCCAAAGGCTTATATTCCTCTGCCGAAAGGCTGTTTTTTTGATACGGATAAAACGGATCGGTATCGGTGGGAGCAAAGCCGCCCGGAGTCTAATCAAAGATATGAATTAGAAAAGATTCATATAACACCAAAAGGCCTGCGGGTGCAATCAAAAGGGGAACTGATTATCGCGTCCGCATTGGAAGCAAAAAACATTCCTTTTCGATACAATGAAAAACTGACACTTGGAAATCATACGATCCACCCGGACTTTAAGGTAATCGATAAAAGGCGCAATATGCTTATGTGCTGGGAACATTTTGGGATGATGGAGGATAAGGGCTATTTCGAAATGGTTCCATGGAAATTGAAACTATATCAGGAGCACGGGTATTTTATTTTTGACAGACTGATTGTTACTGCGGACGCTCCCAATGGAGCGTTTGACGCGCGAATTGTAGATAACATCATTCGCCTTTTCTTTGAGACAGAGGCTTAAAGAGGTGAGCCTGCGACAAACACGGAGGCCTTAGTATACGCCAAAGCGCATCTAAAATATAATGCGTATACCCAATATGCACACAAAAAAATTATCTTACGCGGCAATCATACAAGCCGCCGCAATTTATTGTTCCGCGGGCGAAGGGCCGCCGCCGGAAGGCGGCCCTTCGCCCGCGGGGTCTTGACAGCCGCGATAAGGCTTTTCTTTTAGATGGAAATTTTGTATAATCAAATCAATTATGATATGAGGAGACAAAGCATGAGTAAAATAGATACCGTATTATTCGATTTTGACGGGACTGTAATGGATACCAACAATGTGATCATCCAGTCCTGGCAGCATACCTTCCGCACGCTGGAAAACAGGGAAGAGGACCTGGACAAGATTATCAAGACCTTTGGGGAGCCGCTGGAGCTGACTATGCGAAAGCTGTTCCCGCGGGTGCCGGTAGAGGAATCCATAGCGATATACAGGAGCTACCATTATGATAATTTTGGCGAACTGATCTGTGTTTTCCCCGGCATGAAGGAGCTGATTCGGGAACTGAAAAGCAGAGGCTATAAATTGGGGCTGGTTACTTCCCGCCTGAAAAAGACTACCATGCAGGGCCTTGAAAAATATGGGCTCGCGGAGTATTTTGATACTGTGGTGACAGCGGATGATACAGCAAAACACAAGCCGGATCCGGAACCTGTAAATATTGCGCTGAAAAATATGGGAAGCGTCCCGGAAAACAGCATTATGGCGGGGGACACCATGTTTGATATCCTCTGCGCGAAAAACGCGGGAGTGAAATCCGTACTGGTCAGCTGGGCCCTGGCAGTGACAGAAGAAGAAAAAAATGGCCCTGACGGGCCGGATTATGTGATAGAAAAAGCAGAAGAACTGCTTTCGCTTCTTTAATTGCCGGAAAAGCGGGAGATAAACCGCGAATTCAAAGGAAAGCGCCATTACAGCACTTTCGTCGTCCACTGACTGCAGTCCCAGATATCTGTCACAATATCCTGATAAAACTCTGGTTCATGGCAGATCAGAAGGATGCTCCCTTTATATTCGCTTAAGGCCCGCTTCAGCTCAGCCTTTGCGTCCGTATCCAGGTGGTTGGTCGGCTCATCCAGAAGCAGCAGATTGCTGTCCCGGTTAATCAGCTTGCAGAGACGGACTTTTGCCTGCTCGCCGCCGGAAAGCACGCGGACCTGGCTTTCGATGTGCTTTGTCGTTAGACCGCATTTCGCGAGAGCCGCCCGCACCTCGAACTGATTCAGACCAGGAAACTCCTGCCACAGCTCTTCGATGCATGTGTTGGTGTTTCCTGGAGGCATTTCCTGCTCAAAGTATCCGATCTGGAGATAATCTCCCAGCTGGCAGGTGCCGGAAAGGGGAGGGATCAGGCCCAGAACGCTCTTGAGCAGAGTTGTCTTTCCGATTCCGTTAGCGCCGATCAGTGCGATTTTTTGTCCGCGTTCCATAGATAACGTTAAGGGTTTTGATAAAGGCTCATCATAGCCGATGACCAGATCTTTTGTTTCAAAGAGAAGCTTGCCGGAAGTGCGGCCTTTCTGAAAATGAAATTCGGGCTTTGGCTTTTCCGCCGCCAGCTCGATTAGTTCCATGCTGTCCAGCTTTTTCTGACGGGACATGGCCATGTTTCGCGTAGCTACTCTGGCTTTGTTGCGGGCTACGAAATCCTTCAGCTGGCTGATTTCCTGCTGCTGCCTTTTGTAAGCGGCTTCCAGCTGAGCCTTCTTCACTTGGTAGACCTCCTGGAATTTGTCATAATCACCAGGGTAGCGATCCAGAGCCTGATTTTCCATATGATATACCAGATTGATTACGCTGTTGAGAAATGGAATATCGTGGGAAATCAGAATGAACGCGTTTTCGTACTCTGTAAGGTACCGCCGCAGCCAGTCGATATGCTCCTTATCCAGATAGTTTGTAGGCTCATCCAGAAGCAGGATATCCGGCTTTTCCAGCAGCAGCTTTGCCAGGAGCGCTTTTGTTCTCTGCCCGCCGGAAAGATCCGAAACATCCCGTTCAAGGCCAATATCCATAAGCCCCAGCGCGCGGGCAACCTCTTCTACTTTTGCGTCGATCACATAAAAATCATGCATAGTCAGCATATCCTGAATCTCCCCCAGCTCATCCATAAGGGTTTCCATCTCGTCTTCCCCGGCGCTGCCAAGAAGATCGCAGATCTGGTTCATCCTGGCTTCCATATCAAAGAGCCAGGCAAAGGCGGATTTAAGCACATCCCGCAGCGTCATACCCTTTTCCAGGGCCGTATGCTGATCCAGATAGCCGATCCGGCAGTTTTTCGCCCACTGGATCTTCCCCTCATCCGGCATCAGCTTTCCTGTAATAATATTAAAAAAAGTAGATTTTCCTTCCCCATTGGCGCCGACAAGGCCGATATGCTCCCCTTTTAAAAGGCGGAAGGACACATCGTCGAAAATGGCCCGGTCGCCGAAACCATGGGATAAATGCTCAACTGTTAAAATGCTCATAAGAACTCCTTTCGGTCTCTCGCGGCCGTAAATGCCGCAGAAGTGATTATATCGAAAAGTGAAGAAAGTTGCAAGGACACAATGCGTAAGAAGGACCATATTCAATGCCGCGGGAATCCTGGCCGCGTACAAACGGGCCGTCTGCCCTGGATTTCCGCGGCCCACCTTTCGCGGGATCAGGAAAAAGGATTGACCTTTATATGATAATAAATTATAATATAATAAAATAGTTTGATTATCAAACTATTAATTGATTACAGATCCGCTTAAAGGGATGAGGGCCAATGTTTCATTAGTCAGTATTCCAATGGCATTGTATGATCTTGCGAAAACTGGTAAAATAAGAAAAGGTGATAAAATAGCTGTTATGGGATTTGGCGGCGGGCCGCACGCGGCGGCCGCAATTATACAGTGGTAAAACCAGGAGGAAGAAAAAATGGTAAATGTATGCGAAATTTTAGGGACCAGGTACCCGATCATCCAGGGAGCAATGGCAAGAATCGCGGAATGCAACCTTGCCGCGGCTGTCAGCAACGGAGGCGGACTGGGGATCATCGCGGCAGGCGGAGAATCCGCGGACTGGCTGAGAGATCAGATTAAAAAGACGAGAGAAATGACAGATAAGCCTTTCGGTGTCAACATTATGCTGCTGGCGCCAAACGTAGATGAGCTTATTGAGGTGGTTTGCCAGGAAAAGGTTCCGGTAGTAACCACCGGAGCCGGAAACCCGGGAAAATATATCGCGAAAATGAAAGAATGCGGCATCAAGGTGGTACCGGTTATTGCCAATGTAGCGCTGGCTATCCGCGTTGAGCGGGCCGGAGCGGACGCCGTTATAGCGGAGGGAACCGAGGCGGGAGGACATATCGGAGAAACGACAACCATGGCTCTGGTTCCTCAGATCGCGGACGCGGTAAAGATTCCGGTTATCGCGGCAGGCGGGATCGCGGACGGAAGAGGCGTCGCGGCGGCTTTTATGCTGGGAGCTAAAGGCGTGCAGGTAGGGACCAGGTTCCTGGTAGCCAATGAATGCATCGTAGCCCAAGGCTATAAGGACGCGATTATAAAGGCGAAGGATTCTTCCACAGTAGCTACGGGCCGGAGCACAGGCCATCCGGTAAGAGTTATTAAAAACAAGCTGGCCAGAGAAATCCTCGCGCTGGAAAAGAAAAACGAAGATGTTGAAAAAATCAACGAGCTGTGTACCGGCACCTTGGCGGCGGCAGTCCGGGACGGAGACGCCGAGCATGGAAATATCATGTCCGGACAGATCGCGGGCATGGTTAAGAAAGAACAGCCGGCAGCGGAAATCATAGAAGAAATGTTTAAGGAGGCAGGAGAGATTTATGAAGATCGGAATCACATTTGCGGGACAGGGCGCTCAGTATCCAGGAATGGGTAAGGACCTGTACGACCATTACGAATCAGCAAAAGAAATTTTTGACATGGCAGGGGACCAGGTGAAGGAATGGTGCTTTGAAGGAGACGAAGAGATCCTCAAGCAGACCCATGTGACACAGCCGTGTATTTATACAGTAACCATGGCGGCTTACAAAGCCTTTCTGGAAGCCCTGGAAAAGGAAGGTCTGAAGGACCAGGTGGAAATTATCGGCTACGCCGGCTTCAGCCTGGGGGAATACGCCGCGTTAACCGCGACAGGCGCCATTGACGCGATCAAAACCGGGATGGACATTGTCACAAAGAGAGGACAGCTGATGAACCAGGCGGGTCTTGGACCGGACGGACAGCCTATGGGAAAAATGGCCGCCGCTATGGGAAAGAGAGAGCCGATCCTGGAAGTCGTAGAAGAAGCCAGAGAAGACGGTATTCTGGAAGGCGTCAACTTTAACTCGCCGGCGCAGACAGTCGTTGCCGGTGACAAAGACGCGATTGCCCGTTTTGTAGACGCGGCAAAGGCAAAGAAAATCAGAGCGAAAGTCCTTCCTGTGGGAACTGCTTTTCACAGCCCGATGATGGTGCCGGCAGCAAAGGAACTGAAAAACGTCATCAAAGACGCGGGACTGAAAACACCTCAGGCGAAGATCTACGCCAACGTGACAGCGGAAGACATGATGAAAGACTTTGATGGAGGCGATATTACAGAATACCTGTCCGATATCATGTCAAGACAGGCTATGAGCCCGGTTTACTGGGAAGAAACGATTCGCCATTTTAAGAGAGATGGCGCGGATACGCTGATTGAGATCGGACCAGGCAAGACCCTGTCCGGCCTTGCCAAGAAAACAGATCCGGAATTGAACCGTTTTAATATCGAAAGCGCGGAGAGCCTGCGGGAAACCATCGAAGGCCTGAAAGCTCTGAAAAAAGGAGAATAACATGCTAAAGGGAAAATCAGCCATTATTACCGGAGGTGTCCGGGGGATCGGAAAAGCCATTGCGAAGGAGTTCTGTGAAAACGGAGCGGATGTGCTGCTGTGCTACAGAAGTAATGATGAACAGGCTAAGAAGACGGCCGAGGAACTGGGACAGTACGGAACAAAGGTAGAACTGCTGAAGGGAGATGTCGCTGACCCCGAGACAGCAAAAACTGCGGTGGCCAGGGCAAAAGAGCTGTTTGGAAAAGTAGATATCCTGGTGAATAACGCCGGTATCACAAGGGATAAACTGATTATGCGCATGTCCGATACGGACTTTACCGATGTAATCAATGCCAACCTGAACGGATCCTTCTATTTCCTCAGCGCGGCGGCAAAGGTTATGATCAAACAGAAGTCGGGACGCATTATCAACCTGTCTTCTGTAGCGGGAGTAAAAGGAAATCCGGGACAGGTTAATTACAGCGCTTCCAAGGCGGGCGTCATGGGGATGACCATGTCAGCGGCAAAAGAGCTGGGAAGAAGAGGTATTACAGTTAACGCCATTGCTCCTGGATTCATTGATACGGATATGACCGCGGTCATGACGGATGATCAGAAAGCGAAGATCGCGGAGGCCATTAGCGTGGGGAGGGTCGGAAAACCGGAGGATATTGCCAAGACAGCTTTATTTCTGGCTTCTGACAGCGCCTCCTACATTACAGGGCAGATCATCTGCGTAGATGGTGGATTGAATATGTAAGGGAATAAAGAAAGGAAGTATGCAAAAGATGGAAAAGAGAGTCGTTATTACAGGACGGGGAGCAGTGACCCCTGTAGGAAATACAGTTGCCGACGCGTGGGCAAGCATCAAAGCCGGAAAACACGGCATTGCGGAAATCACCCACTTTGACGTTGAGCCTCATAAAGTTAAAATGGGAGCGGAAGTAAAAAACTTTGATTTTGGTGATAAAAGGGCGGCAAAGAGACTGGACCTTTCATCCCAGTACGCCCTGGTGGCGGCTGAAGAGGCGATGAAGGACTCCGGCATTGTCAGCGGCGAAAATGTAGAACCGGAGCGCTTTGGCGTTTTCGGCGGAACCGGAATCGGCGGCATTACAACACTGGAAAATGAGGTTACAAAGTGCCTGAAGAGAAACAGCCCCACAAGAGCGTCCGCTCTGCTGGTACCTATGGTAATGCCTAACGCGGTAGGCGGGAACCTGGCCATTAAATTCAACGCGAAAGGAACCTGCTTTGGTATCGTTTCCGCGTGCGCGTCCGGTACCCACAGCATCGGCGAAGCCTTCCGCAACATCAAGCACGGTTATTCCGATGTGCTGCTGGCAGGCTCCGCGGAGTGCGTCTTTACTTCCGTCTGCTTCTCAGGCTTTGCCAACATGACGGCCATGTCCACCAGAACAGACCCGTCCAGATGCTCCACTCCTTTTGACGTGGAACGGGATGGCTTTATTCTGGGTGAAGGCGCTGGCTTCCTCATTCTGGAAGAACTGGAGCACGCCCTTGAAAGAGGCGCGAAGATCTATGGGGAAATCGTAGGCTACGGCGCGACCTGTGACGCTTACCACATCACATCTCCTTCGCCGGACGGAGAAGGCGCGGCCAACGCCATGGCCCTTGCTATTGAAGAGGCAGGCATTGCGCCGGATCAGATCGATTATATCAATGCCCATGGAACAGGAACTCCATACAATGACCTGTTTGAGACTAACGCAATCAAAGCTGTATTCGGAGACGACACAAAGGTTCCAGTAAGCTCCACTAAGAGCATGACCGGCCACCTGCTGGGAGCGGCCGGCGGCATCGAAAGCGTGTTCTGCGTGGAAGCCATTAACGACAGCTTCATTCCTGCTACCATCGGACTTGAAAAGCCGGATCCGGAGCTGACACTGGACTATGTTCCAAATCAGGGAAGAGACGCGGAGCTGACCTATGTCCTCAGTAACTCTCTGGGATTTGGCGGACATAACGGAAGTCTGGTCATTAAGAAGTATGAAAAATAGGTGAACACATGTTATTGAATCAGGAACAGATCAAAGAAATTATCCCTCACAGAGAGCCCTTCCTCCTGGTAGACGAGGTTCTGGAAATGGAAGAGGGAAAATCCATTACCGCAATAAAATATGTAAAAGAAGAGGAATATTACTTTCAGGGACATTTCCCTGAGCGGAAAGTCATGCCGGGCGTCCTTCAGGTGGAAGCGCTGGCTCAGGCCGGCGCTATCGCGGTGCTGTCTATGCCGGAAAACAGAGGAAAGCTGGCCTTCTTCGGCTCGATTAAAGAAGCGAAATTCAAACAGCAGGTGGTTCCGGGAGATACCCTGACGCTGAAGGTGAAATTTGAAAAGCTTAGGAGCCGGGCCGGCACCGGAAAGGCTGAGGCTTATGTAGGAGACAAGCTGGCCTGCCGCTGCGAGATCATGTTTATGTTCGAATAAGGAGCGTAAAACGGTGGATAATGTTCGAAAAATCAATGATATTCTGGTGAATCTTTTCAACGTGGTCCTGAAGCTGGAAGAAAAGGCGATAAAGGAATCCACCAACAGAGATCTGTCCATCACAGAATTGCATACCCTGGCAGCCATCGGACAGGGACGACCAAAGACCATGAGTCAGGTGGCTGCCTCCCTGAAAATCAGCGTCAGCACCTTGACCGCGGCAGTTAACAAGCTGGTCAAAAAAGGTTATGTGGACCGTTTTCGTATTCCGGAGGACAGAAGGATCGTCAAAATAAGACTGACCGATACAGGGGCCGCGGCTGTGCGGGAGCATGAGGCTTTTCATATGGCTATGATTTCAGACGCTATTTCTCAGGTCCCGGAGGATCAGATCGGAAAATTTATCGAATCCATTGACAACATAAATGAGTACCTTCTGATGCGAAAGCACCCTCCGGCAAAAGACCCGGGGCCTTTTTCCATGAAACCTCTGGAGCTGGGAAAGGTTCATGTTCCAGTGCCTCTTTTCCAGGGGGCCCTCAGTATTGGCCTGTCCATGAGCAGGCTGGCGGCAGCTGTAGCAAGAGAAGGCGGCGTAGGGGTAATTGCCGCTTCCAAGATCGGGTTCAGAGAGGCGGATTTTTCCGAAAACCCTCTGGAAGCCAACAAGCGGGCCCTTCGAAGGGAGATCAGAAAAGCGCTGGAGCTGGCAGGCGATGGAAAAAGGGGACCGATAGGAGTCAATATTATGTGGTCGGCGAAGCACTGCAGCCAGTATGTAGAGACTGCTGTGGAAGCGGGAGCCGAAGTGATCGTGTGCGGAGGCGGGATACCGACCAATCTTCCGAAATACTGCCGAGACAAAAAAGTTGCTCTGCTGCCCATTGTTTCCTCAAAACGGGCGGCAAATATCATCATCCGCAACTGGACGAAAAAATTTAACAGAACGCCGGACGGATTTATTTTTCAGGGACCTCTCGCGGGAGGGTATCTGGGAGTGAAGGAATCCAAAATGGAAACTGCCGCGGAAGAATTTTATAAAAATATCGCGGATATCAAGGGCGAGCTGGAGGATCTGGAAAACTGCCCGCTGATTGTATGCGGAGGAATCTATACCAGAGAGGACGCGGAAAAAGCCTTTGCTTACGGGGCGGATGGCTTTCAGCTGGGAACCCGCTTTGTGACCACCGAGGAGTGCGACGCCTGCGACGCCTATAAGAACGCGTATTTGAACTCAAAGGAAAAGGATGTTACAATTATTACAAGTCCGGAAGGCTTCCCGGGCCGGGTCATAAAGAATTCGTATGTTTCCCGGATCGGCGAGGATCCCAGGTGCATCACACAGGGCTTGATCAACGCGGCTTTGGGTGATCTGGATAACGGCCTGATTTTTTGCGGAAGTAAGGTGCAGAAGGCAAATAAAATCGAGAAGGTGGCTGATATCTTCCGAGAATTTACTTAAGTAAAATCCAAAAGGAGATCTGATTTATGCTGCGGATTTTTTACGGCCGTGAAAATATAAATAAAGACAAATTTCTATTCGACAATATAAAAGGCAGAACCCTGCTGCTGGTGCCGGACCAGTTCACACTGCAAGCAGAGAGGGACGCCTTTTTTTATCTTGGGGCAAAGGGTCTGATGGATCTGGAGGTTGTCAGCATATCCCGCCTGGGCTCTAAGGTGCTGGCGGAAGTGGGCGGCGGCAGAACGGCCATGATCGACAAATACGGACGCCATATGCTCCTGACTAAGATACTCAGTGAAAAAAAAGACGAGCTGGGGATCTACCGGGGGCTGGAAAAAAAGCAGTCCTTTATCGAAATGGTCAATAATTTTATCTCCGAGCTGAAGCAGTACGGCGCCGGACCGGAGGAGCTTTCGGAAATCGCAGGGGAGCTTTCGGAAAGCTCCTATCTGAAAAAAAAGCTGACCGATATGACGGTGATCTTTCAGAGCTATGAAGAGCAGATAAAGGGAAAGTATCTCGACACAGAGGACTATGTAAGCCTGTACGCGGAAAAGATTATCCAGTCGGAGCTGGTGCGGCGGTCTCGGGTATGGATCTATGGATTTGATTCTTTTACACCTAAGAATATCCAGGTCATCGGAAATCTGATCAAAGCCGCGAAAGAGGTGAATCTGATTCTTACCTGCAGCGAAGAGGGCCGGGACAGAGATCTGTTTTCCCTTCCAAGAAGTCTTATGGACCGGTTTTTAAAGCTAGCGGAGGAACAGGGAAAGGCGTGGGAGATCCAGGCCATCCCTGAAGTTTTTTTGGATGAAGAAAAAGCGGAAGCCATCAAGACGATAGAGCGGGAGCTTTATTCTGTTCCGGTCCGGCCTTCCGGCAAGCACCAGGGCGTTACCCTGGCGCGGGCGGCAAACTTTTATAGTGAGGCCGAGGCGGCGGCCGCGGAAGTGCTCTCCCTTGTAAGGGACCAGGGAATGGAATACAGAGACATCATTCTGATCTGCAATGATCTGGAAACCCGAGGGGCCGTCGCCCGCCGCGTATTTTCGCAATACGGCATGGACCTGTTTCTGGATAAAAAGCAGACCATCGTTCACAATCCGGCCTGTGTATTTCTTTTGTCGCTGCTGGATATCTGCGGCAAAGGATACCGGACAGAAACGATTTTCCGCCTTTTGAAAACAGGTCTTACCGACCTTGAATGGGATCAGATCGAAGCGCTGGAAAATTACGCGAGAAAATACCGGATCCAGGGGAACCGATGGAAAGAGCCCTTCCACAGGGGAACTTCCCAATACAGCGAAGCGGCGCTGGAGGAGCTGGACCGCTCCCGGCAGCGGATTACAGACCTGATCGAGCCCTTCCGCCAGCGGTTCCGGCAGGAAAGCCAGGTGAAAGAAAGGGTGCGGGATCTGTATCAGTATCTGGCGGAAACCTGTATGCTCCCACGGAGCCTGGAACGAATGATGCGGCAGCAGGAAGAGCGGGGATTCCTGGACGCGGCCGGAGAGACTGCCCAGGTATGGGGGCTTATTATGGATGTGCTGGATCAGTTTGTGGAAATCGTAGGCGAAGAAGCTGTACCGGCTGAAAGCTTTGGCGAGATTCTGCGGGCAGGGCTGGAATCCATTGAAGTCGGTCTGCTTCCTCCTTCCGCGGATGGACTGATTATGGGTACTATGCAGCGGACCCGGAGCAGCCATGTAAAGGCGATGCTGGTTCTGGGCGCGAATGAGGGGCTGCTGCCAGCGTCCGCTGAAAGCGACAGCCTGCTCAGCGAGGATGAAAAGCAGTTCCTGCTGCGGAGGCAGATTGAAATCTGCAAGGTAGATGAAATCCGCCTGCAGGAAGAAAAGCTGGCGATTTATAAAAATCTGGCAAGGCCTTCTCAGGCGCTTTGGGTCAGTTATTCCGTCTCAGATGGAGAGGGAAAGGAAATCAAACCATCCCAGATTTTCACAAAACTTCGGGATATTTATCCTGAGCTTGCGGTAAGCCAGGACCCGGTAAGCCTTGGCGACCCAGAAAAGCTGCTGCAGGCGGAAAACGCGGGCATGGAGCATATGACCGGAGCGCTGCGGGGCATGATGGATGGAGAAGCTCTGGACGATGTGTGGCGGGAAGCGTTGGTATGGTATAAAGAAAAAGGCGATTTGTCCAAGCTACGGAAAGGGCTGTTTTTTACCGGAAGGCAGGAAGCCATAGGCCGTGAACTGGTGGAAAAGCTGTACAAGCGGGTTCCGGTGGAAGATATGACTGTGAGCCCGTCCAGGCTGGAGCAGTACAGCCGGTGTCCTTTTGCTCATTTCATCAGCTACGGGCTGCGGCCGGAAGAGCAGCGGGTCTTTGAGGTAGGAGGCCGGGAGCTGGGAGATCTGTACCACACCTGTCTCATGGAGCTTTCCAAATGGCTGACTGAGGACGGTATTCCGGTCAATGATCCCCGGTCCCGGTGGATGACCATATCCAAGGAGGAGTGCCGGGGCAGAATCGCGCGGATTCTGGAAGAGCAGGCTGGCGGATATAAGGAAGGTATCCTGAAGGCAGGCAAAGAAGAGCAGTACCGGAGCGGGCGGCTGGCTGAAATCTGCGGCGAGATCAGCTGGATCCTCATTGACCATGTAAGGCGGGGAAGAATCCGCTGGATGGCCTTTGAGCAAAGCTTTGGGCGGGGGCAGAAGCTTTCGCCGGTGACTGTAAAAACCGGGCAGGGGGATGTGCTGATTGAAGGAAAGATCGACCGGGTGGATATTCTGCAGGACGGACGAGTAAAAATTGTGGATTATAAGACCGGAGCGGAACGGTTCGATCTCAATGAAGTGAAAAAAGGCTTTCGCCTGCAGCTGATGCTGTATTTGCGCGCGGCCAGGGAAAAGGATCGGGAGCCGGCAGGCGTTTTTTATTTCCTCATCGAAGAGCCATCTGTCAGCGCCGAAATGATCCGGCCCCAGGAGCTGGAAGAAAAAGTGGAGCAGGCCGCCAAAAAGGCCTGCCGGATGGATGGGATCCTGGTAGATGATCCCCAGGTTATTGAGGGAATTGCGGGAGATTTTTCCGGATTTTCTGATATTATTCCGGTCAGGAAAACCCAAAAGGGGTATTCCGGCACCGGGCCGGGCCGCCTGCTGGAGGATGAGGCCTTCCGGAACCTGCAGCGGGAAGTTGACGCGCGGGTGGAGGAACTGTGCGACGGCCTGGTTTCAGGCAGTATCCGGGTCAGACCAAAAAAATCCGGCAGCCAGAGCGCCTGTACCTATTGCCAGTACAGAGGAATCTGTCAGTTCGATCTGGCGTTTGAAAACTGCGGATATGAAATAATTTAGGTTAGGAGTGAGATTATGATTCAAGTCAGGAAAGAAAAATGTATCGGGTGTTTGGCCTGTATCAGGGTTTGCCCTTTCACTGTGTTGACAGAGGAAGAAGGAAGGCCGCGGCTTCGGGAAGGAAAAGTGTGCCTTAAATGTATGCACTGCGCCGCGGCCTGTCCGGAAAGAGCCATTACCTTTGATGGAAAGGAGGCGGTTCTCCATGAGCCTCTTCCGGTTTTGCCGGAGGGATTTCCGGAGGCGCTGGAAAGCCATATCATGACCAGGCGTTCCTACCGCCATTTCAAAAAGGAAGCGCCGGACCGGGAAGTGGTGCGCCGCGCCCTGGATGTGGCCTCCTGGGCACCCAGCGCGAAAAACCAGCATCCGGCAAAATGGATCGTCATCGATTCTGAGGACGTGATCGAAAGGATCATGGAATATATCGTAGAAAACGTGAAAGAAACCGGAACGTCGCCGGAGATTGTCAGTGAGCTAAAAGAGGAACATAATAATGTAGTAATGGGAAACGCGCCTATGCTGATTTTGTGTTACGGACGCAATAACGCCATCAATTCGCCTGCGGATACGGCCATTGCCATGACCACAGCGGAGCTGGCGCTTCAGGCCAGGGGAATCGGCACTTGCTGGGCCGGATATCTGACCAGATTCTGCAACAGCATAGAGCGGATCCGGAGCCTTCTTCCTGAGCTTCCGGAAAATAACAGCTTTTACGGCGCCTTTATGGTGGGATATCCCCAGGGAGAAACCTATCACCATATTCCGGAGCGCCTGAAACGGGCGGATATTCAATGGGTATAGAGCTGTCTCAAAATATGTTTTTGACACTCAAATGTGAGACGGATTCTCAAAAAACACAAAATAAACAAAATAATCGAACAAAAATGGCAAATTGATTTTAAAAACTGTCTATATCTTGTTGACATTTTTCATAGCTTACTGATAAAATATTAACACCGTAACAAATGAATAAAGATCCGAGTCCGAATCTCCTTCGCTTTTGGCAGAGCATGGGGAGAGGACCGATAGGGTTTGCCTGGAAACGGACAAGCCTCCCGCGTTTGGAAAGGATGAAGTGCCTGCTCTTTACAAGAGCGCCCCGGACATATACCTGTGTCCGGCGGAATCTCTTTATGTGAAGAGTTTATCTATGACAATACCTTGCACATTGCCAAAGACCCTTTCCGTTATACGCGAAAGGGTCTTTGTTTTTCAGATTGTTACACAGTTATAATAATGTTGTGAAATCGGAGGCAATTGTTATGAATTTGAAGAAAATGACGTTGAACATCAACGGCGCGGACCGTATGTTCATCTGCGATCCGGAAAAAGACACACTGGCGTCTGTACTGCGCCGTCTGGGACTGACCGGTACAAAAGTTGGATGCGGCACTGGTGTGTGCGGAGCCTGCTCCGTTATTCTGGATGGAAAAGTAATCCGTTCCTGCACAAGAAAAATCAAGAATGTAAAGGAATACAGCTCCGTTCTGACCATTGAAGGTATCGGTACTGTTCTCAACCCGCATCCGCTCCAGTACGCGTGGGTACATCTGGGCGCTGTACAGTGCGGTTTCTGCGTTCCTGGTTTTATCGTTTCCGCTTACGGACTGCTGCAGGAAAATGATAATCCGACAAGAGAAGAAGTCCGCGACTGGCTGCAGAAGCACAGAAATGTCTGCAGATGTACTGGTTACAAGCAGATTGTAGACGCTATTATGGAAGCTGCCGCTATCATGCGCGGAGAAAAGACTTTTGAAGATATTACATATGACTGGTCAAAGGATATCGGTAATTTCTACGGAAAACCGCTGATCCGGCCGAACGCTATGCCGAAAGCGTGCGGTGTATGCGACTACGGCGATGATATCGAGTTGCATATGCCGGCGGAAACACTCAAGGTTGAGCTGGTTCAGCCGAGAAAGTACAGCCATGCCAAGATCGTTAATATCGATTACAGCGAAGCTGAAAAGATGCCTGGCGTAGTAAAGGTTGTCACATATGAAGACGTTAAGGACGCCAACAAGCTGATGACTTACGCGTTCTCCGAAAGAACGGTTGAGCTGCAGCAGGCGCATCATATTCTGGCGGATGACAAGATCCTTTACTATGGTGATGTAGTAGCGCTGGTATGCGCCGACACCAGAGAACACGCGAAGGCTGCCGCCGCTGCCGTAAAGGTAGAGCTGGAGCCGCTGCCTGAATATATGAATTATCTGGAAGCGGTTACTCCTGACGCTGAAAAGATCCACGACTGGCTGCCTGATACTTATGGCGCCAATATCTATTCCGAGCTTCCTGTTCTCAAGGGAGACCATGAGAATGTTCCGGAACTGATCGAGGACGCGGCGTACTCTGTAGAGGGTTCCTTCTATTCATCCAGAGAACCGCATATGTCCATCGAAGGCGATGTTATGCAGGCGTACTATGATGAAGACGATAACCTCTGCGTACACTGCAAGACAATGACTTTATACTTCGACAGAGACGATATGGCGGAAGCCATCGGTATCCCTGTTGAAAAACTGAGAGTAATCGAAAACCCTACAGGAGGATCCTTCGGATGGGCAATGAGCGCTCACACTTATTCCATGGTTGGTATCGCTACCAAGGTTACAGGCATGCCTTGTTCCCTGTCCATGGATTACGCGCAGTTTATGGCCGTGTCCGGTAAGCGTTCCCCGACTTACTTCAACGCGAAGCTTGCCTGTGATGAAAACGGTATGTTTGTAGCGGGTGAATTTGACGCGGGTCTTGACCATGGTCCGTTCTTTGAACTGGGTGATGACAAGCTGACCAAGATCTCCAGATTCATGTTCTACCCTTATTACATGCCAAACGCGGTAGGCCTTTCAAGAGTAGCGGTTACAAACCACTCCTTCGGTACCGCGTACAGAGGCTACGGCGCTCCACAGGCGTTTACGGCGTCCGAAGCGCTGGTAGATATGCTGGCGGAAAAAGCTGGAATCGACCCATTCGAAATCAGATATAAGAATATTGCGAGACCGGGACAGGATAACCTGAACCAGTATCCATTCCTTCACTATCCAATGGAAGAAATGATGGATAAATTAAAGCCGCATTACGATGAAGCTGTTAAAGCGGCGGATGAATACAACGCTTCTTCCGACGGCTCCATTAAGAAGGGCGTAGGTATCGCTTGGGGCGGATACAACGTAGGTCTGGGCGCAGTTGACGAAGCGCACGTTGCCATCGAACTGATGCCTGGTGACAGACCGAAGTTCAGAAAATACGACACATGGCAGGATCAGGGCCAGGGCGGCGACCAGGGTTCCCTCATCTGTACTCTGGAAGCGTTAAAGCCTTACTTCCCAGAGGTTACACCGGATGATATCAAGCTGATCCAGACAGACAGCAAATACTGCCCGAACACTGGTGAATCAGCAGGTTCCAGATCCCACTACGCAAACGGTAAAGCAAGTATCGTAGCGGCTAAGAATATCGCGGACGCTATGAGAAAGCCTGACGGAACTTACAGAACCTATGATGAAATGGTTGCGGAAGGAATCCCGACTAGATATGACGGAGACTGGGCAACTGTTGACGAATACGATTACTTCTACGATCTTGACCCGAACGATGGAAGCGGCAACCCGACTTACACTTACACATACGCTCTCTTCCTGGCAGAGGTTGATGTAGAAGTGGCGACAGGTAAGACAACATGTACAGGAATGACCTGCGTATACTGGATCGGTAAACCTGGTAACATTCAGGCGGTAGAAGGCCAGATCAACGGCGGTATTTCACACGCGATCGGATTTGCGTTAAGTGAAGATTATGATGATCTGAAGAAGCATTCCAATATGTTCGGCGCGGGCGTGCCTTACATTAAGGATGTTCCTGATAAGCTCGTTTCTATCGATGTTGGCGGACATGACCCAAGAGGTCCATTCGGTTCCTCCGGAGCGTCCGAAGCGTTCCAGTCCTCCGACCATATGGCGGTAATCAACGCGATCAACAACGCGGTAGGCGTAAGAATTTACGAGATCCCGGCAACTCCTGCCAAGGTTAAAGCAGGTATCGACGCTCTCGCTAAGGGTGAACCGAACCCGAACAAGCCTGAGCCTTACTTCCTGGGATCCGACCTGTACGACGCGATTGAAGATATTAAGAACAACCCGCTTACTCCTTCCAAGCCTGAGAATCTGGAAATGGGTTCCCTTGGTAAAGAAGGCATCCAGTGGAAATAACCTTGCAGTACAGCAAAAAAAGGAACTATTAAACTGCGGAGCGTGCTATTATTTGCGCGCTCTGCTTTGTTTCATATAATTTACATGAGCTATATCGGCGTATAAATGATATAATAGACGAAAAGGTACGCTTCTGTTTTCCTGACCGGAACGCGGAGCGTCAAGAATAGGATGTTAAGGAGAAAACATGCAAAGGTATTATAAGCAATTTGAAACATGCAGAGAGCGGGATATTCCGGCCTGCGCTGATGTTTGTCCGTTTAAAATGGATATTCTTACGATACAGGACAGGATCGTGAAGGGGCGTTTTAACGCCGCTTACAAAACTATCCGGGACTCTGTGGTTTTTCCAGGCATTGTAGCGGAGCTGTGTCCCGCGTACTGTGAGGATATCTGCATACGAAAAATCGTGGACGCGCCGGTGCAGGTCCGATTGATGGAACAGTCTGTAATCGCAAACGCGACGAGAAAGACGCCCAATAAATATAATCTTCCCGCGAGAAAAAAACGCGTAGCCGTAATCGGCGCCGGACTTTCCGGCATGGGCTTTGCTTTCCGCATGGCCTCCAAAAAATATCAGGTGACGGTCTTTGAAAAAACGGGAAAAATCGGCGGAAGTCTGTCGGAGCGGATGGATGAAGAAGCGTACATGGCTGAATTTGATCTGCAGTTTAAAAATGAAACGTATGAACTCAGACTTAATTGCGAGATTGAGGATATTCAGGAACTGTGCAAAGACGGGGAAGACCCGGAATCGGATTCCTGCGAGGATACCTTTGACATCATTTATATTGCTACAGGAAAAGGCGGAAACACCTTCGGAGTGCCCCTGCCGGATCAGAGCGGCCAGGGGGAAGCTTCCCAGGAGCAGGGCGGCTGCGCGCGGATCGGAGATACCGCGGTATTTATCGGCGGACAGGTCTGCGGCAGAGATCTGATGCATGCCCTTGCGGACGGGATTAACATAGCGGCGTCAGCGGAAGCGTTCTTAAAGGCGAAGAAGATTGAATATCCAAAGCAGACAGAACCTACAGGCTGTGTCGCGGACGAGGATAAGCTTGTAAATACGCCTCCGGTAGCGCCGGAGGGAGCGGTTTTATCCCAGGATGAGTGCGTCGCGGAGGCGGAACGCTGTATACGCTGTCAGTGCGACGCTTGCGCCACCCGGTGCGATCTGGTTGATTATTTTGAGAAAATGCCGGTCAAAATGCGGGATGAGATCTTCCTTTCCTGTAAACCGGCAGGGTCCCTTGTTCATAAATCCCCGGCGAGGAAATATGTGGCGGCCTGCACCATGTGCGGCCTGATGACCGAAGCGTGTCCGGAGCATATCGATCTTTGCGGAATGGTAAAATACGCGCGCCATAAAATGCATGAGGCGGATAAGGTTCCGGCAGCGTACAGACAGTATTTTATGCGGGATATGGCTTTTGCCAATGGAGAACAGGCCGCGTTGAAAAAAACGGCGGAGGGAAAAGGCGAATACGCGTTTTTCCCTGGGTGTAATCTGGGCGCCCTTGATCCGGAGTATGTTTTAAAGCCGTACAAATGGCTGCTGGAAAAAAGACCGGACACTTCGATCCTGCTGAGATGCTGCAGTGTGCCAGTAGACTGGGACGGAAACAGCCAGCTGCACAGCCAGGAGCTGGAAACCCTCAGGCAGGATTGGGCTGATCTTGGAAAACCGATTCTGATTATGGCCTGTATGTCCTGTCAGAAGCATATCCGGGAATATCTTCCGGAGATCGAGACGGTGTCCCTGTATGAAATTCTTGAGAAGTGGGGATATGAAGCCGGAGAAAACGGACCGGCGGATACGGGAGAGACTTACGCTGTCTTTGATCCGTGCTCTGCCCGAAATGAGCGGGACGCGCAGTCGTCTGTGAGAAATCTGCTTTCGGTTTCGGGAATCCAGGCCGAAGAGCTGCCCAAGGGCGACCAGCATGGATGCTGCGGTTTTGGCGGCATGGGAAGCGTCGCTTCTCCTGGCTTTATGGAATACGTCGCGAAGCGAAGGATTGAACTCAGTGAAGCCCCTTATATTGTATACTGCTCCAACTGCAGAGACATTTTCTGTGACAGAGGGAAAAAGGCGGTGCATATACTGGATCTTCTCTTTGACATCGACCCGGAGGGAACAAGGCCGCAGCCTGACGTGACGCGCCGAAGAGTCAACCGGACCGTCTTAAAACAGCGATTGCTCAAAGAAATATGGAAAGAAGAAGCTGAAATGAAGCCATATGAAACGAAACACACCCTGATCATGAAGGATGAGGTCCGGGAAAAGGTAAACAAACAAAAAATTCTCGAGGAGGATCTCTCGGCGGTGATCGATTACGCCGAAGCCACAGGCAGAAGAACGCTGGATCCGAAAACAGGACATTACAAAGCGTATAAAGAGATCGGCTACATTACATGCTGGGTCGAATACGGTCCTTTGGAGGAAGGCTATGAAATATACAATGTCTATACCCACAGAATGAAGATAGAATTGGAGGCTGTCTGGAATGGAAGAAAAACAGATACTGATTTGTGATAAATGTAAGGTAGAGCTGCAAGAAATGGACGCGCAGTTTTCATACCTTGGAAAGAGCTTTCGCCATAAGGTCAGCCGCTGTCCCCAGTGCGGACAGGTGTGTCTTTCGGAAGAGCTGGTGACCGGAAGAATGAGTGAGGTCGAATCCATGATGGAGGATAAGTGATGAGCAACTTTTACGCGAGAATATGTGAAAATGGCCATGTACACATCACCTATAGAAGAGTTGGGAAAGAGGAGCGCTGCCCGGAATGCGGCGCGCCGCTCTTAGATTCCTGCCCGAAGTGCGGACAGCTCATAAAGCAGTGGCATTACTACGGAATGGTCTATTTAACTCCGAAAAATCTCAAGTTTGAGCGGCCGGACCAGTGCCCTCAGTGCGGGGCGCGGTTTCCCTGGGGAGAAGAAAAGGAAAGCTTTTGAGCTTGCCGCCCCGCGTGTCCGTAAGGAAATGATTAAATCCTGATTTTTTGAAATTCCCCGCTTTTTTAATTGACTTCCCGGCTTCCTCGTAGTAAAATAAGTCTTGTAATCGTTGCTGTGGGGGATTAGCGCAGCTGGGAGCGCGTTTGACTGGCAGTCAAGAGGTCACGGGTTCGAGCCCCGTATTCTCCACCAAGGGAACGTTGAAGTTTCAACGTTCCTATTTTTTTGCCGCTTCTTGAAAACTTGAATACCAGAGAATCGGCGATAGCGGATTGAAATGGCGCAATGTTAACAAGAGTCAATAACAGAAAATATTTTAACAAATCCATGAGAGAAAAAAATTATTTAGAGACAAATTCTGTATATGATGCTATAATAAATACAACTGAATTATTTTCAGGGACAAGCAGGTTCTCTGAAAACGAAAGAAACAATCTATAACTGAAAATCAGAAAGAGGCTAGGTATATGGATAGAAACGAAATCGCAAAAAAGAGAAAAGAAGAAGTTGTAAAATTGCTTCAGAGCATGAACATAAAAAAGGACGCAGCCGGCGGATTCGCGAAAGAAGATGTGTACGCTTCCATGCAGGATCTGTGTAACTTATATGAGGCTAATATCGCGCAGATGGAGCAGGATTATGAAAGCCAGCAGCAGGAGACGCTGCAGCAGCTCGCGGCAGAAAAACAGGCTATGGAGCAGCGGATCGCTGAGGCCAAAAACGAAGCGGAGCAGCACGCCGCGGCTAAAAACCGGGAAATCCAGCAGCGTCTGCAAAAATATGAAGCCAACAATGACGTTTACATCAATATGATGATGGAAGCCAAAAAAAACAGCAATGAAATCGTCTCCCGGGCGCGGGCGGAAGTGAACCAGATGTTGGAAGAAGGAAAAGCCCAGCTGGCCGAGGAAGAGAAAAAGCAGGAAGAAGAACGGATGCAGCTGCAGGCTGAAAAGGTCAGAACGCAGACTGAGATCCAGCAGGCAAAGGAAGAGTTCGAGCAGGAAACCCAGACAGCCAGGAACCGTTTTGAAATGGAAATGAAGGCGATTCAGGATAAGGTGACGGCAGATAAAACCGAGGCGGAGATCCTGATCAAAGCGCAGAGAGAGCAGGCGGAAGAAGAGATCCAGCTGGAAAAGGCCAAGTCTCAGATGCAGATTGAAGCCGCCTGGAGCGAAGCTGAAAAGCAGATCAATGAAAAGAAGGCGCAGGTCAACGCGGAGCTGGAAGCGGAACAAAAGCGCATCCGGCTTCAGCTGGAAACAGAGCAGCAGAAAATAGCGGAACAGCTGGAGGCCAAGCAGACGAAAGTGCACGCGGAGCTGGAAGCCAGAGAAAAGAAGATAAATGAAGAGCTGGAAGCCAAGAAGCAGCAGATCAATCAGGAGCTGCAGGACGAACAGCAGAGAGTGCGCCAGCTTCTGGACGCGCAGCAGAAAGCCTTCAACGAAGAAATGGCGGAAGAGAAAAAGAAGGTTCGGGAAGAGCTGGCCTCAGAGCAGAACAGGGTCAACGCGGAACTGAAAGCCAAGGAGGAACGGGTCAACCATGAGCTGGAGCGGAAGCAGAGCCGCGTCAATACCCAGCTGGAGGAAGAGCAGAAAAAAGTACGTCAGGAAGTCGCGGACGCCAGAACAAAGAGCCGCGCCGAGGTAAAGGCTGTGCAGGAAAATCTGGCGGCCAGCGTACAAAAGGCAAGAGAAAGCTTTAACTCGGAAGTTCAGACCCTTCGGGCCAACCTGGAAATTGAGATGCAGAATGAAAAATCCATGGCCCGCGCGGAAATCAACCGGATGAAGGCAGAGATGGAAGAGCAGAAAAAGGCTCTGGAAGAACGTCTGGAACAGGAACGCAAAAATCTGGAAGAAGAAGAAAAGAAACTGCAGCAGCAGAAGTATAAATACAGTACATATATCGAGACAATCGAAAGCGATTTTGGAAAAGTCAATAACAAGATGGGAGATATTATAGACGATCTGGAGAAGATCCGGAGCAAGCTGTATTTCCAGGGGAATGAAGACTTGGAGGATACAGGATTTTCGGTAGTATCTGATGAAGAATAATGATCTGAACGTATTCGAAATCATGGAAGACAGCGAAGCGAAACCAGGCCAGGAGCAGTCTGCTCCTGACCCGGTTTTTCGTGAGAAAATAAAGCAAGCTGTTCTTGGACAGGATGAACGACGGGTTGGATCAGGCGCTTTGGAAACGGAGCCGCCGAAAAAAGAAAAAAGCGTAATAAGAGAAAGTCTGAAGCGGGGCTGGAAGAGTCTTGCCATTGAAGCCGGCATTGCGATTCTTGCAGTGCTGCTTATTTTTAATTTTGTCATTCAGGTTTCAAGAGTATCAGGCGATTCCATGAAGCCTAATTTTTACGATGGTGACAGAATCGTCATATTCAGGCTGGACCGCGACTTTGAACCGGGCGATGTAATCGTATTTCGGACAGCCGGGGGAGAAAAGCTGATCAAACGGATCATCGCGGCAGAGGGAGATACGGTGAATATCAGCGCGGCAGGCGGTCTTTCTATCAATGGCAGCGCGGCGGAAGAGACCAATATCTATGCTGAGACGGCCATTACGGACCAGTCGGTGCAGTATCCGGTTACGGTAGAGGAGGACAGCTATTTTGTATTGGGCGACAACCGGTCCAATTCGAAGGACTCCAGAACAGCGGAGATCGGACTTGTAAAAAAAGAAGATATTATCGGCAGAGTCATTTTGGACATAAGAGGCGTTTAGGAGAGTGGAATGAAAGCACTGAAAGAGAAAATTTTAACAGAAGGACAGGCCATCGGAACAGGAATTGTAAAAGTGGACGGCTTTCTGAACCATCAGATCGACGTGAGCTTTATGGATGAACTGGGGAAGGAATTCGGGCGCAGATTTCAGGACGAGCGGATCGATAAGATTCTTACCGTAGAAGCCAGCGGGATCGCCATCGCGTGTATGACGGCTCCGTATTTTGGCTATCCGCCGGTGGTTTTCGCGAAGAAAACCGCACCCAATACCATGACAGAGGAATTCTACGGAGCGGAGGCAAGATCCTTTACAAAAGGAACCGTTTCTATTATCCGGGTTTCCAAAAAATATCTCAAAGAAAGCGACCGGGTGCTGATTCTGGATGATTTCCTGGCGCACGGCGAAGCGTCCATGGCTTTGACTCAGCTGGTAAAGCAGGCAGGCGGTACGGTGGTAGGGATCGGAGCCGTGATTGAAAAGGGCTTTCAGGGAGGCGGCCAAAAGTTAAGAGAAGCCGGCTATCGTTTGGAGTCCCTGGCCATCATCGAGCGGATCGAAAACGGTATCATACAATTTGCGTAAAATTTTGAGGAATTCTGACAAAATAACTTTACAAAAGATTCATCTAATAGATATAATGGAGTGTATCTTATTTTAACCGACTTATGAAAAAAGGAGAAAAGAACATGAAAAAAGTACTAGCGGTATTACTGGCACTTGTGATGGTCTTCAGCTTTGCGGCCTGTGGAGGCGGCGAAGAAGAAACAGCGGATGAAAACGCGGTAAAAGCGGGCTGCATCTTTATCGGCTCCATCAATGACGGCGGATTCAGTGAGTGTATGAATGTAGGTCTGGAAAAGGCGGCAAAAGAAAATGGCATCACCCTGATCAAAAAAGAAAATGTAAGCGATCAGGACAAGCAGGCCATCCAGGACGCGGCAACGAATCTGATCGGCCAGGGATGCACGATTATCGTAGGCTGTTCCTTCGGTTATGGTGAACTGTTGAGCGAACTGGCGGAAAAGGAAGAGTACAAGGATATTACATTCCTTCACTTCTCCGGAAACCTGCAGAATGAAACAAATATGGAAAACTTCTTCGGATCTATGGAAGAAGCAAGATACCTGTCCGGAATGGCAGCGGCAGCTGTAAGCGAAAAGAACGTTTTAGGTTATGTAGCCGCTTATCCGTACACAGAAGTTCAGATCGGCATCAATGCCTTTACACTGGGCGCGCAGGCCATTAATCCGGATGTGGAAGTAAAAGTTGTTTACATCAATACATGGGGCGACGCTGAAATCGAAAAAGCGGCGGCGGAGCAGCTGATCAGCGCCGGATGCGATGTGCTGACTTATCACGCGGATTCTACGGCAACACAGCTGGCGGCTAAGGAAGCCGGCGTATATACGACAGGCTGGAACTACAATAACAATGTAGTGGGCGACAACTACATTACAGCCCCTTACTGGGATATGTCCGCTTACTTTACCCCGACCTTCAAGGCGATTCTGGACGGAACCTTCAAACCGACAGGAACAGAACCGTTCAGCAGCTATGGCAGCATGGCAAGCGGCCTGATTTGTCTGGATGAACTGGGAAGCGCGGTTCCGGAAGACGCAAAGACAAAGATCGCGGATATACAGGAAAAGATGAAGAACGGCGAATTTAAAGTGTTCTCCGGTGAAATCAAATACAACAATGGAAAGACTCTGTGCAAGGACGGACAGACTCTGACCGACAAGGAAGTATGGAGCATCAACGGCGAAGTTGAAGGCGTAAAAGCAACTTCCAATGATAAATAAACAAAAGTAAAAAACGGGAATAAAGGGTATCAAGGGGAACCGTCAGGTCCCCCTTATACTATTTATACCGCTGTTTTGGAGGAGTATCGTGCAGCAAGAACTGGCAATCGAAATGAAGAATATCAGCAAATCCTTTGGTACACTCCGGGCCAATGACAATATTAATTTATCTGTCCGCCCCGGGGAGGTTCACGCTTTGCTGGGAGAAAACGGAGCGGGGAAATCTACTCTCATGAATATGCTGTCCGGCATTTACACCCCGGATTCAGGAACGATCCGGGTTGACGGTGAGGAAGCGCGTTTTTCGTCACCGAAGGATTCCATCAGAAAAGGAATCGGCATGATCCATCAGCATTTCAAGCTGGTAGATGTTATGACCGCGAAAGAAAACATCATAATCGGACAGCCTACCAATTTATTTATAAAGGGGAAAGAGCTGTCCAGGAAAGTAAAAGAGCTTTCCGATCAGTACGGACTGGATATCGATCCGGACAAAAAAGTTTATGACATGTCTGTAGGGGAGAAACAGACGCTGGAGATCATAAAGGTTTTGTACAGGGGAGCCAGAATCCTGATTATGGATGAGCCTACTGCGGTTTTGACGCCGCAGGAAATTAAAAAGCTGTTTCGGGTCATCCGCAACATGAAAGAGCAGGGCTGCTCCATCGTAATCATTACCCACAAGCTGAATGAGGTAATGGAAATTTCCGACCGGGTTACAGTCCTCAGAAAAGGCCAGTCTATTAAAACGGTCGTAACAAAGGAAGTTCAGGTATCCAATCTGATTGAGATGATGGTGGGAAAGAAGGTAGACTTATCCATTGAGAAAAAGACCTTTGAAGAAAAGCAGCCGCTGCTTTCTTTAGACGAGGTATCTGTTCTGGATGGAGAAGGAAAAGAAGCGCTTTCCAATGTAAGCTTTACGCTTAACTCCCATGAAATCATCGGTGTGGCCGGAGTTGCCAACAGCGGCCAGAAAGAGCTGTGTGAAGTAATTGCGGGACTTGCCCGGGCGGACAAGGGCCGGATTTATTTTGAAGGCGAGAATTTAGTTGGAAAGTCCCCAAGGGATATTATTAAAAGAGGCGTGCGAATGGGCTTTATTCCGGAGGACCGGCTGGGTATGGGCCTTGTAGGCTCCATGGATATCGTCCATAACCTCATATTGAAGGACTATCAGAATCAGCCCGGCATCATGCTGCAGAGAGGCCCCTGTATCAAGAAGGCGAAAAAAATCGTAGAGGATCTGGATATTCAGACTCCTAATATTTATACGCCGGTCAAAAAGCTTTCCGGAGGGAATGTGCAGAAAGTCCTGCTGGGAAGGGAGATCGATGCGTGTCCAAAAGTGCTTATTACAGCCTACGCGGTAAGAGGGCTGGATATCGGCGCGTCCTATAAGATCTACGACCTGCTCAATGAGCAGAAGGAACGGGGCGTAGGAATTCTCTTTGTAGGCGAGGATCTGGATGTGCTGATGGATCTTTGCGACCGAGTGATTGTTTTATGTCACGGAGAAATCACCGGCATCGTAGAACCGGCAAAAGTTACCAAGGAAGATATCGGCCTGCTGATGACAGGAAAACAGGAAGGGGAGGTTTCTGCGTAATGGACTTTATAAGAATAACAAAACGGGATGACCTGCCCCGAAATAGGGAGATCATCATAACGATTCTGGCAGTGGTACTGTCCATCGTTCTGGCGGGGATTATTCTGATTATCTTCGGCCTGAATCCGTTTAATATTTTCAAAGAAATTATCGCGGGATCGGTGGGAACCTCTTTAAGAATCAGGCAGACCCTGGTCAAGGCGATTCCACTGGTAATCGCTTCCATGGGAATTATCGTGGCCTTTAAAATGAAGTTCTGGAACATCGGAGCCGAAGGGCAGATCACCATGGGCGCTCTCGGCGCCAGCTGGGTAGCCCTCAATTTAAGCGACAGCCTGCCGCAGCCAGTCATGCTGCTTTTGATGATCATAGCCGCGGCTGTATGCGGAGGCATATGGGCCTTCATTCCGGCCATTTTCAAAGCGAAAATGGGTACCAATGAAACGATTTTTACATTGATGATGAACTATGTGGCCATCAAGTTTGTAACTTATCTTCAATACGGCCCATGGATGGATCCGGCAGCCAACGGCTTCCCCCGCATTGCCAAGTTCTCGGAAAACGCGATCCTTCCATCTTTGGGAGGCGTACACATCGGATGGATTCTGGCCATTATTCTGACCGCCTTTGTATATGTCTTCATTCGCCATACAAAAACAGGATATGAAGTGGCGGTAGTAGGCGAAAGCCTTGAAACCGCGAGATACGCGGGGATGAATATCAGCAAGGTCATTATTATTTCCATGTTGATTTCCGGCGGTCTGTGCGGGATCGTAGGTATGGTTCAGGCGTCGGCTATCGAAAAAACGCTGGTGGCGGGGATTGCCAATAATTATGGCTTTACAGCAATCATTACCGCCTGGCTCGCGAAGCTCAATCCGATTTCCACTCTGGTGGTTTGTGTTGTATTCGCGATGCTGATTCAGGGCGGTGAATATATCCAGATCGCGCTGGGCGTTCCCAGCTCTGTGTCGGATATCGTTCAGGGACTGGTCCTCTTCTTTGTTCTGGGGAGCGAGTTCTTTATGCGGTACCGGGTACATCTGGGAAAGCCGTCTGAAAAGGAGGTGGCATAATCATGATCGAATTTTTAGCAGCCTGCGTTGTGGCGGGAACGCCCCTTGTATTTGCCACTGTCGGTGAACTGATTACGGAAAAATGCGGAAACACGAATCTGGGTGTAGAAGGCATGATGCTGATGGGAGCTGTAATGGGATTTTACACAGGACTTAATACAGCAAGCCCCGGACTCGCGCTTCTTTCAGCGGCCCTCGCGGGAGCGGGAGGCGCTCTGATCTACGGGTTTGTAACGGTAAGCCTGAAAGCCAATCAGGTCGTTACAGGGCTGACCCTTACTATTTTTGGAACAGGCTTTGCTCAGTTTGTAGGAGAACCGCTGCTGGGGTCCATGGCTCCATCAGAAATCACTTCCTTTTTCGCGAAAATGACAATCCCGGTACTGGGGCAGATTCCCATTATCGGACCGATTTTCTTCCAGCAGGATGTGTTTGTGTATCTCAGCTATCTGGTATGTGCCGTGGCAGCGGTCTATATGTATAAGACCCGCATGGGGATGAACCTGAAAGCGCTGGGGGAAAATACGGCGGCGGCGGACGCTTCCGGCATCAATATCAACCTGTACAAATACGCGCATATCCTGATGGGCGGGGCGCTCTGCGGTTTGGGCGGCGCGTACCTGTCTCTGGTCCGGATTCCTATCTGGCAGGAGAATGTAGTCAACGGAAGAGGCTGGATCGCTGTAGCGCTGGTTATTTTCGTAGCGTGGAACCCGATCAAGGGGTTCTTCGGAGGCGTTCTTTTCGGCGGCCTCAGCATTATCGGCCTGAAATTCCAAGCCATGGGTCTGGGGATTTCCCAGTACCTGGTGGATATGATCCCTTATATAGCGACCATATTGATTGTAATCATCAGTACTCACAAAAAAAAGAAAGAAAGCCAGCCTCCCGGCGATCTGGGAAACAATTATTTCCGGGAAGAACGGTAAAAAAAGCTTGCTTTGGGCGTCCCGCGGGACGCCTTTTGCGGGCTTTTTTTCTTTGCGGGAAGCCCTCAAAAATTTCTATAGCGGCCCCAATAAAACTGACATAATATTGTTGACAAATGTCTTGACACCTGTCGATAAATGTGTAATAGTAGAATTAGTATGTTTTACTGATTGATTGAGGGAGAAAGACAATGAATGAGACTGTGAAGCAAATACAGCAATTAAAAAAAGAAAAGGATGTGCTGATTCTGGCGCATTATTATGTAGATGAGGAAGTGCAGAAAATTGCCGACTGTGTGGGAGACTCCTATTTTCTCAGCGAAAAGGCCGTAGAAGCTGAGGAAAAGGTGATCCTGTTCTGCGGCGTGTCCTTTATGGGCGAAAGCGCTAAGATCCTCAATCCGGGCAAGCTGGTTCTGATGCCGGATATGGAGGCTGACTGCCCTATGGCGCATATGGCGGCGGCGGAAAAAATTGAGAAAGCCAGAGCCGAATATGAAGATCTGGCGGTAGTATGCTATATCAATTCCACCGCGGAATTAAAACGACATTCGGATGTGTGCGTAACATCTTCCAATGCGATGAAGATTGTAAGCTCCCTTCCGAATAAGAATATTCTCTTTGTGCCGGACGAAAATCTGGGAAGATATATTGCTTCCAAGCTCCCGGAAAAGAACTTTATTTTCAACGATGGATACTGCTATGTGCATAAAGAGATTCAAAAAGAAGATGTTCTGGCAGCAAAGAAAAGATGGCCGAGGGCCGAGGTTCTGGCTCATCCGGAATGTACCATGGCAGTGCTGGAGGAAGCCGATTATATCGGAAGCACGTCAGGCATTATCGCGAGAGCGTCCGAGAGCGCCGCGGAGGAATTTATTGTCTGCACAGAAACCGGAGTTTTTTATGAATTGCAAAAAAACAACCCGGAAAAGATCTTCCATCCGGCAAAGGAAGATCAGATCTGTGAAGGAATGAAAAAAATCACTTTGGAAAAAGTGCTGCGGGCGCTGCAGTCCATGGATCAGACTGTGGAAATGGAAGAAACAGCCCGGAGCGAGGCGCGGCGCCCTTTGACCAGGATGCTGGAGCTGGCGAAATAGCCGATAGTTAATAAACAATGGGAGAGTATGATGGACAGGAAATATGATGTGATCATTGTAGGCACCGGCGCTTCCGGTATGTTTGCGGCACTCAGCCTTCCGCGGGATCTGAGCGTATTGATGATCACAAAGGATAAAACGGAAAACAGCAATTCTTACCTGGCGCAGGGAGGAATCTGCACGCTGAAAGAGGAACGGGATTTTGAATCCTTCTTTGAAGATACTATGAGGGCAGGAAAATACGAAAATAACGAAGAATCTGTCCGCTGTATGATTCAGGGATCAACGGAGGTTAACCGGGAGCTTCTCGACTACGGCGTGGAATTTGACCGGACGGAAGACGGCGGCTTCGATTATACCCGGGAAGGGGCTCACAGCAACTATCGAATCCTGCATTATAAGGATGTTACGGGGAAAGAAATTACCAGCAAGTTGATCGCGGCCGCGGAAAAGCGGGATAACATTGAAATCTGTCAGTATACCCTGATGATGGATCTGGTGATGGATGGAAACTGCTGTACAGGCATTGTTGTAAAGCGGCAGGATGGAACGGTCTGTCAGATTTCGGCCAAGGCGGTGGTCCTGGCGACAGGCGGTATAGGCGGTCTCTTTGAGCATTCCACCAACTTCCGCCATATAACCGGAGACAGCTTCGCGCTGGCGGCAAAGCATGGAATCAGGCTGAAAAACCTCAATTACATACAGATTCATCCGACGGTGCTGTATTCATCCAAGCCGGGAAGAGGCTTTCTGATTTCTGAATCTGTCAGGGGCGAAGGCGCGGTGCTGCTTAACAGCAAAGGCCAGCGCTTTGTAGACGAGCTGCTTCCGCGGGATGTGGTTTCGGCCGCGATTCAGGAAGAAATGAAAAAGAACCGGAGCCAGTGCGTATACCTTTCCCTGGAAGGCAAACCGGAAAAATGGATCAAGGAACGCTTTCCAAATATATATGAAAAATGTCTGGAAGAAGGCTACGATCTGTGCAAAGAGCCGATTCCAATTACTCCGGCCCAGCATTATCTGATGGGCGGTATTGAGACCAATACCTACGGAGAAACATCGGCCCGGAACCTGTACGCTGTGGGAGAGACCGGATGTAACGGCGTCCACGGCGCTAACCGGCTGGCCAGCAATTCTTTGCTGGAGGGTCTTGTTTTCGCCAAACGGGCAGCGGGAAAGATCGCGAAGTCCGCTCCGCTTATTTCTTACGGAACAAAGCAGGTTGACCTAGCGCCTTACGCGGACGAAGAAGCCTGGAAAGAAGCCAACACAAAGATGATTATGAATGAGATAAAAAGAAGGGACGAAAAATTCTATGATCAATGGTGTCACCATAAAGGTTAATATCGATGACTGTCTTCGCCGCGCGCTGCAGGAGGATATTACAGGTGAAGATGTTTCTACAAACGCGGTAATGCGGGAGAAGAAAAACGGAATCGCGGAGCTGATTTGCAAGCAGGACGGCGTCATCTGCGGACTGGAGATCTTTGAACGGGTTTTTCAGCTTCTGGATGAGAATACGATTTTTAAAACGGAATTCAAGGATGGAGATTTTGTTCATAAGGGAGAACTGATCGGTATTGTCGCAGGCGATATCCGGGTGATTCTTTCCGGAGAACGGACCGCCCTCAACTATCTGCAGCGAATGAGCGGTATCGCTACCTTTACAAGAGAAATGGCGGCGGAGCTTGCCGGAAGCGGGACGAAGCTGCTGGATACAAGAAAAACGACTCCTAACATGCGGGTCTTTGAAAAATACGCGGTAAAAGTAGGCGGCGGAAATAATCACCGCTATAATTTGTCTGACGGCTTGATGCTGAAGGATAATCATATTGGCGCTGCCGGAAGCATAACAAGGGCGGTGGAAATGGCAAAGGAATACGCTCCCTTTGTCCGCAAGATCGAGGTAGAGGTGGAAACTCTGGAGCAGCTGGATGAAGCCCTCGCTGCCGGAGCGGATATCATTATGCTGGACAACATGGACTATGAAGCCATGCGGGAAGCGGTAAGACGGACCGGGGGCCGCGCGGAGCTGGAATGTTCCGGAAATGTAACAAAGGAACGGCTGAAGGAAATCGCGAAGATCGGCGTGGATTATGTTTCCGCGGGAGCCCTGACTTATGGGGCGCCGGTCATGGATATCTCTTTGAAAAACTTAACGCCGACAGAATAAATCTGGGGAAAGAGAGGTTTTGTATCATGATTTATGTACATTTGGCAGATGGCTTTGAAGAAATCGAAGCGCTGACTATTATTGATCTTCTGAGAAGGGCGGAGCTGGCGGTTGAAAGCGTTTCCATAACCGGAAATAAGCGGGTTATGGGAACCCATGGTGTGCCGGTAGAAGCGGATATCCTCTTTGAAGAGGCGGACTATGAAAGCTGTGAAATGATTGTGCTGCCGGGCGGGCTTCCGGGAGCGGATCATCTGGGAAACCATGATGGACTGACGAGCAATATCCGGCGTTTCGCGGAGGATGGAAAATACCTTGCCGCTATTTGCGCCGCCCCAATGGTCTTTGGAGCGCAGGGCGTGCTGAAGGGGAAAAAAGCCACCATCTACCCGGGCATGGAAGAGCGGCTTGTGGGAGCGCGGCCTCAGGAGGATCAGGTCGTTGTAGATGGAAAAATTATTACCTCCAAAGGACCGGCCACCGCAATGCCTTTCGCGATCCGTCTGGTAGAGCTTTTAAAAGGAAAGGCGGCCGCTGATCAGCTGGCGGAAGGTCTGCTATGGAGCCAAAAGTAGATTTCCATATCCACACCTGGTTTTCCGATGGAGCGGCTTCTCCCACCGCGATTGTAAAGCAGGCAAAGGCCCATGATTATGACGCCATTGCCATTACCGATCACGATGGAATCAATGGCGTAAAGGAAGCGCTTATCGCGGGAGAGGCCACCGGCCTGCGGGTAGTTCCCGGTATTGAGCTGGCAACAGAGACGGAGGACGGAATCGGCCTTCATATTCTGGGATACTATATCGATATTGAGAATGCTCATTTAAATGAGGTGCTGGAAGATCTGCGCCGCAAAAGGGAAAAGCGGAATGAAAAGCTGCTTGCCCTGCTGGGGGAAATGGGATATCCCTTGAATCCGGAAGAGCTGACTCTGCGGCCAGGCCAGGATTTTATAGGAAAGCCTATTATTGCCCGGGCCATGGTAAAAAAAGGATATATTCAAAAGGCAAAAGACGCTTTTGCGCCGGGGCGGCTGCTGGAGTCCCCGGAGGCGAAAAAAATTAAAAAAGAAAAGCTGAAAACAGCGCGGGCGATTTCCCTGATCCGAGAAGCGGGTGGGACCGCGGTGCTGGCCCATCCGATTCAGATTCGGGAATTCGGAGATCCCGGGCAGGAGTCTTTTTATGAAAAAGTGGACGCTTTGACGCGCGGTCTGAAGAAAAGCGGACTGGGCGGTCTGGAGTGTTTTCACAGGGATCATAGTCATGAGCAGGCTTTGCGGTTTGTGGCCATTGCGGAGAAGTATCATCTGCATATTACCAGAGGATCGGATTTTCATGGGGAGTGTTTCGGTGCGAAAAAATAGTTCACGCAGGCTGCTTGTCCTCGCCTCCTTCAGGGGGCTGTGGAGGCAGTCCGCGTGAACTGTTTTTTTTGACGGGGAAGAGGAGCGCTCCAGATGTTTGCTCTTGTTTTTTGGCGGCGGGGGCGATGTGAATAAAAAAGTAGTATAATTGGGACAAACTGGGAACAATAAATATCGTATAACCTGAGAGAAAGCGCGTTTCGCGCTGGAAAGCCGGGTTTGTTTTACTAAAATCCCTGAAAGGGGAGGAGGAAAAGGAAGCGATATTATGAAAGATTTACCCAGTAGGAGCCTCAGGCTTCTGAGAGAAAAGAAAAAGACCGCGGCGGGCATTGCGGGAGGAATCCTGGCGGTGATATCCATTGCGGCCGGAACTGCCATAGTACCGTCAGACTTTGAAGTACCAGTAATGTTAGCAAATGGAGAAATCATTACGCCACCCTGGTATGTGACTGTAGACGGAGAGCGGGTCGCTCTTGTAGACAGTGAAGACGACGCCAGAGAAGTTGTAAAAAAAACAGCCGATCATTACAAAAATAAAGAAACTGTAAAAATCGAAATAGAAGAGCAGACTTCCACCCAGGCTATGAAGCTAGAAAACGGAGATGAAAAGCCGGAGATCCTTACGGTGGAAGAAGCAGCGGAAAAGATCATGTCCAAAGACGAATTGACTGTAAAGACTACGGATGTAGTTACAGAGCAGAAAGCGGTTAAGTTCAAGGAGCTTACAGAAAAAACGGACGACCTGTATGAAGGACAGATCAAAGTTAAGCAGGAGGGGAAAAAGGGACTTAAAGAAGTAACGAAAAAAATTACAAAAGAAAATGGAAAGGTTGTAAAGGAGGATGTGATCGGGGAGACGGTTCTGCGGGAAGCGGAGCCTGAAATTACTCTGACAGGAACAAAAGAAAACCCTTCTGTGTATCAGGTTTCCAGAGGCGGCACCCATCAGGGCACCGGGCAGCTGGCAAAACCGCTGGATTCACTGAGAATCACATCCGAATTCGGCCCCCGGTGGGGCAGCACCCATTTGGGCGTTGACTTCGGCATGACCCTGGGGTCTTCGATTTACGCCGCGGACGGGGGTACTGTCACTTTTGCCGGCTGGTGCGGAAGCTATGGAAACCTTATAAAAGTAGATCACGGAAACGGACTTATGACCTATTACGCGCACTGCAGCCAGCTTCTCGTCAGCCAGGGACAGACCGTTCAGAAGGGAGAAACTATCGCGAAAGTAGGGTCTACCGGACACTCTACCGGACCGCACCTGCATTTTGAAGTGCGGGTCAATGGGCAGAACGTAAACCCTCTGGACTATTTGTAAAAAAGCTGTCTTTTTGTAAATTTTGTCCTGACAGCCGCCATAAATAGGAAAATCATAGGATGACAAATTTAAACGGCCGTTGTATAATATAGGGTAAGTATTTTTAACTTACCCTATTATTATTGTATGAAAACATGGATGAAAGAGGAGCTATATGGCATTTTTTAAAGAAATAAGAGAAGACATACAGACGGTGCTTCAAAAAGACCCGGCCGCGCGTAATAGCTTTGAGGTTCTTTTGTGTTATCCGGGCGTGTGGTCTCTGATTTTTCACAAACCAGCTCACTGGTGTTATAATCACAATCTGAAGCTGATCGCGCGTATCATATCACAGATTACCAGATGGTTCACCGGAATCGAGATTCATCCCGGCGCCAAAATCGGGCGGCGATGTTTTATCGACCATGGCATGGCTGTGGTCATTGGAGAAACAACAGAAGTAGGAGATGACGTAACAATCTATCAGGGGGCGACCCTTGGAGGAACCGGAAAGGACACCGGAAAGCGCCATCCTACCATCGGAGATCGGGTCATTGTCAGCTCCGGAGCGAAGGTTTTAGGGCCTTTCAAAGTGGGCAATGATGTTAAAATCGGAGCGGGATCCGTTGTGCTGAAGGAGGTTCCGGACGGATGTACCGTTGTGGGAATTCCAGGCACCATCGTAAAGCGGAGCAAACCGACCAACGAAGATCTGAATCAGGTAGACCTGCCGGATCCGGTCGCGGTGGAAATGGAATGTTTGAGACGACGCATTGTAATGCTTGAAAATAAACTGAGGGAACAGGAGAAAGGAAAAGAAGATGAAAATTTATAATACACTGACAAGAAAGAAAGAAGAGTTTGTGCCTGTTGATAAGGATGAAATCAAAATCTATGTGTGCGGGCCTACCGTATATAATTTTTTCCACATGGGAAACGCGAGACCCTTTGTTGTCTTTGATACCCTGAGAAAATACCTGGAATATAGAGGAAACAACGTAAAATTTGTTCAGAACTTTACGGATGTGGATGACAAAATCATCAATAAGGCCAGAGAGGAAGGGGTCAGCGCCGGAGAAGTCAGTGAAAAGTATATTGAAGAATACTATAAAGACGCGGCGGCCCTCAACGTGAAAAAGGCTACCGTACACCCGAAAGTTACGGAGAATATGGATTATATCATCGCTTTTGTAAAGGACCTGATCGACTTAGGGTACGCTTATGAGGTGGACGGAGATGTTTACTATAGCACAAGAGCTTTTAAGGATTACGGAAAGCTGTCCGGGCAGAATATTGAAGATCTGGAATCAGGAGCCCGTATCGAAGTAGGAGAAAAGAAAAAGGACCCGCTCGATTTCGCTCTGTGGAAAGCCAGAAAAACAGAGGATGAAATCGCGTGGGAATCTCCGTGGGGAATGGGCCGTCCGGGCTGGCATATCGAATGCTCTACCATGTCAAAGCGTTACCTGGGAGATACCATCGATATCCACGCGGGGGGACAGGATCTTACTTTCCCGCATCATGAAAATGAAATCGCGCAGTCGGAAGCCCACAGCGGAAAGCAGTTTGCTAACTACTGGATGCATAACGGCTATATCACCATCGATAATGAGAAAATGTCCAAATCCAAGGGGAATTTCTTTACGGTACGGGACATTCTGAAAAGCTATGATGGAGAAGCCATCCGCTTCTTCCTGCTGTCGGGGCATTACCGCAATCCGATCAATTTCAGCGATGGCCTTATGGAGCAGGCGAAAAACGGTCTTGCGAGAATGCGAAACGCGAAGAGCAACCTGCAGCACCTGATCAAAACCTGCGCGGGTTCTATGACGGAAGAGGAAAAGACCGCGCTGGCAGGCTATGACAAGTACCGGCAGGAATTTATTCAGGCCATGGATGATGATTTGAACACAGCCGACGCTATTTCTGCGGTATTTGAGCTGATTACAGCCATCAATACGGCGGTAAAGGACGGCGCCAGCAAAGAATTCGCGGAAAAATCCCTGGAATTTCTTATGGAGCTGACTGCCGTTTTGGGGCTGCTGCAGCAGGATGGAGATGACGCGGCCATTGACGATGAGATAAAGGCGCTGGTAGACGAACGTCAGGAGGCGAGAAAAGCCAAGAACTTTGCGAGGGCCGACCAGATCCGGGATCTTTTGAAAGAAAAAGGCATTACCCTGAAGGATACACCGCAGGGAGTGCAGATCATAAAAGAATGATAGATATAAAGGAAGTAAAAAATATTAATACGGCGGCTCTTGCCTACCTGGGGGACTCTGTTTATGAAGTGGCCGTGCGTAAGTATATTATGGAGACCGGTCAGTATCATGTTGACCGGCTCCATCAGATCGCAATCCGGTTCGTCCGGGCGGAAGGACAGGCCGCGGCGCTGAAAAAACTTATGAAGGAGCTGACGGAAGAGGAGCAGGCTCTGATACGCAGAGCGAGAAACCGGAAGATTACCTCCAAACCGAGGCACGCGGACCCGGTCACTTACAAGCTGGCTACCGCCTTTGAAGCGTTTGTCGGATATCTGTATCTTACCCGGCAGCAGGAACGGCTGGACTGGTTTGTCCATCAGTCCATCACCATTATTAACAACGGAGCGTAATTATGGCGAAGAAGAAAAAGCAGGTCCGCAATAAGGCGAGAGATGTCTTTACGGATTATTACAGAACCAACAAACAGTATTCACAGGAAAACCGGCAGCGGCAGGAAGAAGAGGGCGTTAAATCCAAGGGGCTGAAAAACCTCAGCTATACGGAGAAAACCTATATTGTGATTATTGTGCTGGGTCTGATCGGAATTTTTGTAAAATACGTGATTTTAAGATAGGAGACAAGAATGAGCAAAGCGGATAAACTGTTTGTGGACATGTGTCAAAATATATTGGACCATGGATTTTCGTCAGAGGGGCAGACTGTCCGGGCAAAGTGGGAAGACGGAACTCCGGCCCATACCATTAAGACCTTCGGCGTAGTGAACCGATATGATCTTTCCGAGGAGTTTCCGGCTCTGACGCTGAGACCTACGGCTATTAAATCCGCGGTTGACGAAATCCTGTGGATCTGGCAGAAGAAATCCAATCAGGTCAGCCAGCTGAGTACCCATATCTGGGATCAATGGGCGGATGAAAACGGAACCATCGGAAAAGCCTATGGCTATCAGCTGGGAGTAAAATATAAATTTCCGCATGGAGAGATGGATCAGGTGGACAATGTGCTGTGGCAGCTAAAGAACACCCCTTATTCCAGACGGATTATGACCAATATTTATAAATTTGATGACCTTACCGAGATGGGGCTGGAGCCCTGCGCCTACAGCATGACCTTCAATGTGACAGGAAACAGGCTCAACGCTATTTTAAACCAGCGGTCGCAGGATATTCTGACGGCCAACAACTGGAATGTGGTACAGTATTCCGTGCTGGTGCATATGTTCGCGCAGGTCTGCGGCCTGGTGCCGGGAGAACTGGTCCATGTCATTGCGGACGCGCATATCTACGACCGGCATGTGCCCCTTGTCGCGGAGATGATCCAAAGGCCCCAGTATCCGGCGCCAAAGTTTACACTGAATCCGGATGTAAAGGATTTTTATGACTTTACGGTAGATGATATAAAGATCGAGAACTATGAGAAAAACCCTCAGATCAAAAATATACCGGTAGCGATTTAGGGAGAAACAATGAATCTGATTGTAGTAGTGGATGAAAACTGGAGCATCGGGCGGGACGGCGGACTGCTGGTCCATCTTTCCGGTGACTTGAAATACTTTAAAAAGCGGACCTATGGAAAAACGCTGATTATGGGAAGGAAGACGCTGGAGTCCTTTCCCGGAGCAAGACCGCTTCCCGGACGCAGAAATCTGGTCCTTACCAGAAGGTCCGATTACGCGCCGGAGGGGTGCGAGGTCTTCCATTCGAAGGAAGAGTTAACGCGGCAGCTGGGTCCGGATACCTCCAATGTATTTGTTTCCGGCGGGGAGAATGTTTACCGCCAATTTCTGGAGGACTGCGATACCTTTTTTGTAACAAAGATCTACCAGAGCTTTCCGGCGGACCGATCCTTTCCTGATCTGGATCAGCGGGAAGATCTGGAGATTACATGGAAGAGCGGCGTACAGGAAGAAAAGGGGATAAAATACCAGTTTTTTGAGTATACGAGGAAATGAAATGGCAGATACTATTATTGGCAGAAACGCTGTTATGGAAGCGCTGAAAAGCGAAAGGGAAATCGAAAAGCTGATTGTGGCGAAAGGAGCGGAAGGCTCCATCCGGAAAATCATCGGAATGGCAAGGGACAAGAAGATCCCGGTACATTACAGTGATAAAACAGGACTGGACCGGATCGCCGGCGGAAAAAATCATCAGGGCGCTATAGCCCAGGTGTCGGATTATTCCTATTGCCAGGTGGAAGATATTCTCCGCCGGGCCAGTGAGCGGGGAGAAGATCCTTTTCTCATTATCCTAGATGGCCTGGAGGATCCACATAATCTAGGCGCTGTTATGCGGACGGCCGAATGCTGCGGAGCCCATGGCGTGATTATTCCAAAGAGAAGGTCGGCAGGACTTACGGAAACCGTAGCGAAGGCTTCCGCCGGGGCCATTGAATATATGCTCTGCGCCAAGGTGGCCAATATTGGTCAGACCATAGACAAGCTGAAAAAGCAGGGCGTCTGGGTAGCTGCCTGTGATATGGACGGAGAACTGTATACAAAGCAGGACCTGAAAGGAAGTCTGGCCCTGGTTATCGGCAGCGAAGGAAGCGGAATCAGCAGGCTGGTACGGGAAAAGTGCGATTTCGCCGTGTCGATCCCGATGCGGGGAAGGATCACATCCCTCAACGCGTCCAACGCGGCGGCGATCTTAATGTATGAGGTGGTAAGACAGCGAGATGGACAAGCGTTACGGTAAACTGACAGATGACCAGCTGGTAGAGGCTGCTCAGAGCGGAAATCTGGATGCGGAGGAATATCTGATCCGAAAATACAAGGATATGGTGCGAACCCGATCGCAGCTGTATTTTATCATGGGAGCGGATGGCGAAGATGTGGTTCAGGAAGGCATGATCGGCCTTTTTAAAGCGATCCGAAGCTATAACGCGAAAAAGGACGCTTCCTTTCATACTTTTGCGGAGGTATGCGTCAATCGCCAGATTCTTACGGCTATTAAAATGGCCAGCCGGATGAAGCATTCGCCTCTCAATACTTCTGTATCTCTCAACAAGCCCGTTTCTGAAGAGGACGCGGAAGCGACTCTGGAAGAAACCCTGCGTTCTGACAGCAACTCAGATCCGGAAGCGCAGCTGATGGTAAAGGATGTAGTGAAATCCATAATCAGTAATGAAGAAAAGATCTTCAGCCCCTTTGAAATGCGGGTGTGGAGCGAATATCTTCAGGGAAAGGACTACAGAGCGATCGCGGAGGACCTGGGAAAAAGCACAAAAGCGGTGGATAACGCCATACAGAGGACCAAGAAAAAAATTCTGGCATATTTTTGCCGATAAATTACCCAATTTCAGACATTTAACTTATTGACACAAAGGACAAAATATAGTACCATATCAATTGAACGGTGTGCTGTTGTAGCTCAGTTGGTAGAGCACTTCCTTGGTAAGGAAGAGGTTCGGCAGTTCGAGTCTGCTCAACAGCTCCAATTTTTTTTGAAAGTTATGTTTTAGGAGGAAATCGAAAATGGCAAAGCAGAAGTTTGAAAGAACCAAACCGCATATCAATATCGGAACCAT
>JAJCKG010000015.1 GCA_020558355.1 bacterium 210820-DFI.6.37
TGCTCTGTCAAAATCGTAGTCAGCGACAACAACCTTTTCAGCCCAGTCACCTTCCGCTCCTCTTCTTTCGATAATCTTTGCCGCGGAAGTACCAACGCCGCCTGCTCCAATGATAAGTAATTTCATCTTCTTCTAACCTCCAAACATATTTCTCTTAAAACATTATTGTTTACCGTACTTTTATGTTAGCAGAGAAGTCTGAAAATTACAATAATACTTTTGCTATATTATCATATTTATTTGTTGTCATTTTTTGTCAATTAACAGCAGCTCCGCGCTGAAGCCTTTCAATGTCGCGCGCAGGCTCAATGTATCGGAGCTGGTGAATTCGCCAAACTCAATGACCGGAAGAGCGGTCCACTGACTGATGATTTCTTCCCTCCGGCTGTAGGTTCCATGCGGATGGACCACATCCTCCAGATCAGAGATCATTTTCTCCCGGAAGGTTTTATATCTGGATATTTTAAAATCGCCGGACAGTCCGGAGCAGCGCACCAGAAATTCAATTTCTTCATCATATTTTTTTATGATATCCAGCGTGACCTCCTTGTTGGAGGTGCTTCCCATATCCACGCCTACCGCTTCACTGAAATTATAAACCAGAATGCTGAGGCTGTTCAAAGGTCCCGGATATTTGGAGGAAGTGGTAATGATATAATTCTTTCCAGCCGCGATGATTGGTTCCCCCAGGCTTTTCAGCAGCTCGTAAGGCCCTGCCAGAGGCTTCATATTCTCCCGCTCCATCAGATCTTTTAATTCTGTGGACTTTACCGGAATGGATGTGTAATCGTCCTGAATATTCACATCTACAATTACAGGCTTCGCTTTTTGCTTGTTGATATAATCCGTATAAACACCTTTCACCTGCTGGCGGATCGCCTCTTCGATCTCGGCCGGTGTACTGCGGATATACTTTGCGTGGGTCTCCCTGCTGATAACCTTACCGGTAAACTGCTTTCTGTATTCCAGAGGGTGCATACCGTACCAGGTCTCAAAATGCTTGATATAATAGCGTACCGCTGAAAATCCTGTTTCTTCCGCGATGGCGCCGATTTTTTTGTTGGTTCCAAGCAGCAGCTTTTCCGACTCTTCCACCCGGATAAAGCTGAGCAGGTCCTGAAAGCTGAGACCCGTCGCCTCTTTGATTACATGGGACAAATAGTATATGCTCAGGTGCTCTCTGCCTGCAATTTCATTCAAAGTCAGCTTTCTGGAGTAGTTGTCGTACATATAGTCTGTAATCCGGTTCAGCCGGCCCGCCAGAATCTTATTTCCTTTGTTCTTCGCCTCATTGACAAACTTTCCATCCTCCATGACAAAATACTGGAAGTCAGACATAAGGCACGCGATCAGATTGTGGGTGCTTTCAATGACTTTGTGCTCATACCCGTAGCCCTTCTGCAGGATTTCCATCATGATTCTCGCCAGAATGCTCCTGAGAATCTCCAGGCTTTCATCGCTGTCATCCTCCATATCGGTAACAAAGAAATTATTTTTCAGGTTATCGTAGTATTTAGAAAAATAAGCCAGATCCAGCTGCAGCATCATTACCATATTTTTTTCTCCGGTGCTGGCAAAGCTGTGCATTTCCCGGTCGTTGAGAATAAAGATGTCTCCCTGCTTCAGCGTATAGGTGTAATATCCGTTCCGCAGAACAACGCTTCCATCCAGGACATAGACAACCTCCATATCATCGTGAAAGTGGATCGGATACTCTTCAATATTCGCGACTACCACATTTACCGGCAGCTCATCCTTGTAGATATTTTTTTCTTTTAACACCTGCTCTTCCTCCTTGTTCCTAAAAAAGTAGCTTCTATTTGTTCCATTATTATGTAAACCCGTTTTCGCAGCCGCCGCGAAAACTTTTCAACAGCACAAAACCATTTTATTATAAGCCTTTTCCTGCTTATCCACAGTTTTTTATAAATTGTATACGATTTTATCCAAATTAGCCTGTGGAAAAGAGCATCATCAAAAATGTCCATTTTTCAAGCTTTTCCATGTCAAGATCTTTTTTTCTTCCACCACTTATCCACAGATTGCTCTTTTATTTTTTGAGAGCCGCTTTCTTTTCCATACTATCAACAACCCGGATGGCTTTCTGAGGTCTTTTCCCTGTAAATTCTGTGATTCCGGCAAAGATCCCTTCCGCCAGTTTTTTCTGGTACTGGCCGCTTTGCAGCATTTCCGCCTCTTCCGGGTTAGAGAGAAACCCGCATTCTATGATGGCAATCGGGCAGGTGACTTCTTTAAAAAGATATACATCGGATTTGGCAAGCGCGACCCGATCCGTCCCGCTTCCCACCGCTTTGGAAGCCTTCTTCTGAAGGATCTTAGCCAGCGCCTCGCTCTTTTTCAAAAGCTTCTCATCTCCTCCAGTACCTGGAAAGAATACCTGCGCGCCTTTTACCGACGGGTCCTCTTTAAAGCTGTTAAGATGTATGCTTATGGCCAGCTGAGGCTGCGTCTTTTTTATTAATTCCCGCCGGGCCTTCAGATCCTGCGTCTTCATGCTGCGGATGGAACCGCTTCCCTCCTCGTAAAGACCATCATCGCCCTCTCTGGTCATAACCACCTGCCAGCCCGCCTGCTCCGCCAGGACCTTTACCTCCTGGGCAATAGCAAGGTTAATCGCCTTTTCCGAAACGCCGCGGCCGCTTACAGCGCCGCCATCAATACCGCCGTGACCCGGATCGATCAGCAGAATATCGCTGGCCATCGCGTTTTGCACCCGCTCCGCGATCCTGCTGTAGCTTGGGATCAGAACCGTTGCCATAAGCAGTATCCCTATATATATTCCGGCCCGTATCATTCTTCTTTTCATCGTTCCACCTCATTTTCAACTAAACTTGTTTCTTCCCAATTGTATGAGATGGAACCCTCACTTATTCTACAGCAAACTAGTACAGGTTGATATTATTATACAACAAACTGATTTGTTTGAATAGCCTAACATTGACTTTTCTGCGGAATTTATATACAATCATTGCATCTGAAAAGAGAAACCATAGATAAGGAGCGGCAAGATGAATACCATCAAACTTTATCAGCAGGATGTTTACCTAAAGGAATGCGAAGCCCAGGTGATTTCGGTAGATGAGGATCTGGCTGTTTTGGACCAGACCGTCTTTTTCCCCACTGGAGGCGGACAAACCTGTGATCTGGGAAGGATAAATGATCTGAATGTAACAGAGGTCTTTGAAAAGGACGGAATTGTATATCACCGGCTTGAGCAGCCTGGTCCGCTGCGGCCCGGACAGCGGGTCCTGTGCCGGATCGACTGGGAGCGGCGCTTTGACAATATGCAGCGTCACTGCGGAGAACACATATTGTCCGGGATCTGCTACCGGGAGTTCGGCGGGATCAACCGGGGCTTTCATATGGGACAGGAATATATGACAGTAGACATTTCACTGGAGGAGGACCCTTCCATAAAGGAAATCACCTGGGAAATGGCAAAACAGGCAGAGCTTTATACAAACGAAGTGATCTGGTCCAACGCTCCTGTAACCGTTCGCCGGTTTAAAACCCGGGAGGAAGCAGAAAAGCTGCCGCTGAGAAAGGCTCTTGCCATTGACGAGGAGATCTCCATCGTATGTGTCGGCGATATCGAAAACGCGGCGGACTGTGTTGCCTGCTGCGGGACCCATCCTTCCACGGCCGGTCAGGTAGGTCTTGTAAAAATCTACAAAGTGGAGCATTACAAAGGAATGTTTCGCATATACTTCGAAGCCGGAAAGCGGGCTCTGCTGGACTACGACGCGAAGCATGATCTGATCGCGTCTCTCGGAAACCGGTTTTCCGCCGGACCGGAAGACCTTGCGGATAAAATCCGGGCCAGAGAAGAAAAAAGTAAAGCTGTAAAAAATGAGCTTCACCTTCTCCGTCAGTCTGTAATCGCCGCCAGAACGGCGGACATCCGAAAGGATCTGGAAGCTCTGCGCAAGGCCGATGATCCAAAGCGGAGCGAAGCTGTTCTGGTTTACGAATTCGGCGATATGAAAACCGATGATCTTTTGAATATCGGAAGACCTGTTATGAAAGATGTGGAAAAGCTTCTGCTGATCATTTCTTCTCAGGATAACACGCTGCTGCTCTTTTCAAACGGAACGGTAGACTGCGGAAAGCTGGTCAAAGATAACGCCTCCGTTTGCAACGGGAAAGGCGGCGGAAACGCGGCTTCTGCCAGAGCGATCTTCCCAAAAAGAGCCTCTCTGGACGCCTTTATTGATCTGATCCGAACCATCTGCTGACAAGGAGCAACAAAATGCGCCATGGAAGGGAATCTTCCCCTGCCATGGCGCTTTCTTTTCACCGGGTATTCATACTGTTTTCTCATCCGCGTCAGGATCCAAGGATCTCTGTTTTTTGTTTCAGCAGGTCATCACTAAGAAGAAGCTCCTGCGCCTTTTCAAAGCTGATTCGGTTAATGGTATCCGCGAACCGTTCGCCGGAAGCTCCCTGGGAGCGGAACAACAGGATCGCCTTTTCAACCGTGTCCAGAACTTCCTGTTTGTCTGTAAACAGCTTATCCAGCATCTGTCCATGAGCGGCCCTCTTGCCCCATCTTCCGCCGATATACAGCCTCCAGCCGTATATCGCTTCATCGGAGCAGTGGAACGGGCATTTTGCTACACAGCGGCCGCAGCTGATGCACGCCGCCGGATCGATTGCCAGCTTACCATCCAGGACCTTTGCCGCGTTAACCGGGCAGACCTTTTCCATCTGGCATTTTTTACAGCCTCTGCACTTTGACGGGTCAAAGACAGGCGCTTTCGCTCCGATAATGCCGATATCATTCAAGTTTGGCTTGACACAGTTATTCGGGCAGCCCCCTACCGCAATCTTAAATTTGTGGGGAAGGGTCACATCCTGATAGCCTTTGAAAAATTTCCAGTGAATCTCATTGCTCAGCTCATAGGTATCAAAAAGGCCATATTGACAGGTCGTCCCCTTGCAGGAAACCACTGGCCGCACTTTTTTCCCCGTACCTCCGGTCTCCAGTCCGGCCTTTCCGATGTATTTTCTAAAATCATCAATATTTTCATAATCGATTCCGGAAACTTCGATGGTAAGGCGGGTGGTCATCATCATATATCCATCGCCATACAGCTTTGCCGCCTCTGTAATCACCTGGCTTTCCTCCGCGGTGATCCGGCCGTTTCTTGTAAGCACACGGCCGTTAAATTTCGTTGTACCTTTATGATGAAGGAAGCCCATTGCTTTCACGCGGCTGATATCCTCCGGGCTCAAAACGCGGCCTTCCTGCGCAGTGTTTTTTTCATGTCCTTCCAGTTTATTCGCTTGCTCTTTTAACTCCATAATCGAATCCTTCTTTATCTCCTCATAATTTAGTGTAAAATTTAACATCTTCGTAAATATTTCCGCGGACGCTCAAGCTTCAATCCGCGTAAGCATGCTTAGTGTAGCATACTTGCCGCGAAATTGCAATTAGCTAAAATATGGTCCAATGGGTGGTTGATCCGAAAAAATAACGAAGACAAAAAAAACAGGACCCCGCCCAAGCCGGCAGAGTCCTTTTTTCATTTATTTGATTGTGCAAGCCTGAAAACTAGATCAGTCCTCCGATGCTTACGAACAGCGGAGCGAATACAACCGCTACGATGGTCATCAGCTTGATCAGAATGTTGATGGATGGACCGGAAGTATCTTTGAACGGGTCACCAACGGTATCGCCTACTACTGTAGCCTTATGAGTTTCAGAACCCTTACCGCCGTAGTGTCCTTCTTCAACATACTTTTTAGCGTTATCCCACGCGCCGCCAGCGTTAGCCATCATGATAGCCAGCAGTACACCTGCCGCCAGCGCGCCTGCCAGCATACCGCCCAGAGCTTCAACGCCCAGGATGATACCTACTGCCAGAGGAGCAATGATTGCCATGATACCAGGAGCCATCATTTCTTTCAGAGCCGCTTTTGTGGAGATATCTACGCAAGTCGCGTAATCCGGTTTCGCGGTTCCTTCCATGATGCCAGGGTTTTCTCTGAACTGTCTTCTAACTTCTTCGATCATATGGTTTGCCGCTTTACCTACAGAGTTCATCGTCATAGCGGAGAACAGGAACGGCAGCATAGCGCCGATGAACAATCCGATGATTACCATTGGATCCAGCAGACTGATGGAATCGATCTGCGCAACCTGTGAGAAGGAAGCAAACAGAGCCAGAGCGGTAAGCGCCGCGGAACCGATCGCGAATCCCTTACCGATTGCGGCAGTTGTATTACCAACAGAGTCCAGTTTGTCTGTGATTTCTCTTACACCTTCAGGAAGCTCGGACATTTCGGCAATACCGCCAGCGTTGTCGGATACTGGGCCATAAGCGTCAACCGCTACTACCATACCAGTAGTGGACAGCATTCCAACCGCGGCAAGCGCGATTCCGTACAATCCCGCGAAACCATTTGCTACAAAGATACCAACCGCGATGCAGATGATCGGCCATACAGTGGACAGCATTCCAACGCCCAGTCCGCTGATGATGGTTGTCGCGGAACCGGTCTGAGACTGATCCGCAATTTTCTTAACAGATTTATAATCTCCAGATGTATAGATTTCTGTGATTTTACCGATTGCAATACCTACAACCAGACCTGCGATGATAGCAATCGCGCAGTTAAAGTTGCCCAGCATTACTTTACTTAAAATAATTGAAACGATTACAACGATGATACCGCTTATGTAAGTTCCCATATTCAGAGCGGAAGCCGGGTTGCCGCCTTCTTTACCTCTTACTCCCAGGATACCGATAATGGAAGCGATAACGCCTACAGCGGCCAGAATCAGCGGGAACAGAGAACCTTCCAGCGGAGGAAGCTCGAATGTTCCGCCAAAGGACGGTGTAATTACCGGAACGATAACAGCAATTGTAATTGCGGAAATGATAGAACCAACATAGGATTCGAACAAGTCGGAACCCATACCGGCAACGTCGCCTACATTGTCGCCTACGTTGTCAGCAATAACAGCAGGGTTTCTCGGGTCATCTTCCGGAATTCCCGCTTCAACCTTACCTACCAGGTCAGCGCCAACGTCAGCGGCCTTTGTATAGATACCGCCGCCTACACGTCCAAACAGAGCCATGGAAGACGCGCCCAGACCAAATCCGGTGATCACGTCCGCGCAGTCAATGCCCATAACAACGAAGATCACACCCAGACCGAGAAGTCCCAGGCAGGATACACAAAGTCCCATAACTGCGCCGGAGCGGAACGCAACCTTCAGCGCTTTGTTCATACCGGCTTCGTGCGCCGCGTTAGCAGTTCTTACGTTACCCTTAGTCGCGACATTCATTCCGAAGAAGCCTGCCAATACTGACAGCAACGCTCCCAGAACATAAAGAACAGCAGTTACCCAGCTGATACAAAGTCCGATTATAAGGAAAATCACGATGATTACAATAGCCATTACCTTGTATTCTCTCTTAAGGAATGCCATTGCGCCTTCTCTGATATGACCCGCGATTTCCTTCATGCGGTCATTTCCCTCGTCAACCTTCGAGATCCATGAAGCAAGTGAAAATGCTACAATCAGACCAATTATCGCTGCGATAGGGGCAATAATAGATAAGTTGTCCATAAAAATGATACCTCCCTCTCACTTCTGATACAACTATAAGAGGCGTCTTTTGACACCTCTTATTCAAAAGTGAAATATAAAATAAATTTAAAACAAAATCAGCTAATCGCTAACCCTAACCCTCAAGCATAACGAGAATAAGAGACAGTACAATAAACAGAATCGCCGCGACTGTAGAAATCTTATTCAGGATGCCTTCATAGCCCTGACTTTTTTTCTTACCGAACAGCTGCTCCGCTCCTCCTCCGATAGAGCCTGACAAACCGGCGCTATTACTGGATTGTAGCAGTATACTTACGATCAAGACAATACTCGCAACAGCCAGCACTACCATGAGAAATGTCTGCATTTTCTTACCTCCTTATAAACTAACTTCTAAAGTCTATCACAAGGCTCGTCAAAAATCAAGGTTTTTTTCCTTATTTCAGATTATAGAAAGCCTCAAAGCCCGCGTACTTTCCGGAAGTATCCAGTAATTCTTCAATCCGCAGCAGCTGGTTGTATTTCGCGATACGGTCTGTTCTGGAAAGAGAGCCGGTCTTAATCTGACCCGCGTTGAGTCCTACTACGATATCCGCGATGGTCGTATCCTCTGTTTCGCCGCTTCTGTGAGAAACAACCGCTGTGTATCCCGCTTTTTTCGCCATTTCGATAGCGTCAAAGGTTTCTGTCAGAGTACCGATCTGATTTACCTTGATCAGAATAGAGTTCGCGATTCCCTTTTCGATACCGCTGGCAAGTCTTTGTGTATTTGTAACAAACAGATCGTCTCCTACCAGCTGGATCTTCTTTCCAAGGCGCTCAGTCAGCAGCTTCCAGCCTTCCCAGTCATCTTCAGCCAGGCCGTCCTCAATGGAAATAACCGGATATTTGTTAGCCAGCATTTCATAGTAATCTACCATTTCCGCGGCAGTTCTGCTGACACCTTCGCCAGTCAGATTATAGATATCTTTTTCAGTGTCATAGAATTCACTGGCGGCAACGTCCAGAGCAATGCGCACATCGTCTCCAGGCTTGTACCCAGCTTTTTCAATGGCTTCGATGATAACCTGAATCGCTTCTTCATTTGTAGAAAGATTCGGCGCGAATCCGCCTTCGTCTCCTACCGCGGTATTGAGGCCCTTGCCTTTAAGAACCGCTTTCAGGCTGTGGAATACCTCCGCTCCCATTCTCAGCGCTTCTCTGAAAGTCGGGGCGCCCGCTGGCATGATCATGAATTCCTGAATGTCAACTGTATTATCCGCGTGGGAACCGCCGTTTAAGATGTTCATCATCGGAGTTGGCAGAACCTTTCCGTTAACGCCTCCCAGATACTGAAACAGCGGAAGCCCCAGAGACTCAGCCGCGGCCCGGGCCGCCGCCATGGAAACGCCCAGAATAGCGTTCGCTCCCAGCTTGCCTTTGTTCGGAGTTCCATCCAGCTCAATAAGCATTTTATCAAGACCTACCTGGTCAAATACATCATATCCGATCACCTGATCAGCGATGACGGTGTTTACATTTTCAACAGCCTTGAGTGTCCCTTTGCCAAGATAACGGCTCTTGTCCCCGTCTCTCAGCTCAACAGCTTCATGAACGCCTGTGGACGCGCCGGAAGGAACCATTGCTCTTCCGATACTGCCGTCATCCAGCATGATTTCCACTTCAACAGTAGGATTTCCTCTTGAGTCAAGGACTTCTCTCGCGATTACATCTTCAATAAATGCCATGTTTTTTCCTCCTAAAATTTAAAAATCGATTATATCCATAAAATCCTTCGCGTTAAGACTGGCTCCGCCTACCAGAGCGCCGTCTATGTTGCTCATATTCATAATTTCCGAAGCGTTGGCCGGCTTTACGCTGCCGCCGTACTGGATCACCACCTGGTCGGCAACCGCTTCTCCGTAGAGCGCTTCCACCGCGTTGCGGATGAATTCGCACATATCCTCCGCCTGCTCCGGCGTGGCGGTTTTTCCGGTTCCAATGGCCCATACCGGTTCATAAGCGATGATCAAAGACGCCGCGTCCTCCGGTGAAATGCCGGAAAGAGCGCCCATCAGCTGGTCCCGAACCACCAGATACTGTTCCTCCTTTTCTCTCTGCCGCAGATTTTCTCCTACACAAAGAATCGGCGTAACAGTGCCCCTAAAAAGTCTCTTTAATTTTTTATTGATGGATTCATCGGTTTCGCCGAAATACTGTCTTCTCTCAGAATGTCCGATAATACAATAATCCACTCCGAGATCCTCCAGCATCTTTACTGAAACCTCGCCGGTAAAAGCGCCCTCCTCTTCATAAAAAGCATTCTGCGCTCCCACCTTAATATCCGTTCCTGAAAACAGGTTTTTCAAAAGCCCGAGATACACATACGGCGCGCAAATCGCGGTTTTTACATCCGTATCCTGATAGAGAGCCTTGAACTCTTCCGCGAAGGTTACGATTTCCCGTCCTGTTTTAAACATTTTCCAGTTTCCCGCAATAAACGGTATTCTCATTCTTTTTCCTCCAATACTGCGATCCCCGGCAGTACCTTTCCCTCCAGGAATTCCAGAGAAGCGCCGCCGCCTGTAGAAATATGTGTCATTTTATCCGCGTATCCAAACTGCTCTACCGCTGCCGCCGAGTCGCCGCCGCCAATAATGGTTGCCGCGTCGCTTTCCGCGAGAGCCGCTCCAACCTGCTTTGTCCCTTCCGCGAAGTTCGGCATTTCAAACACGCCCATAGGTCCGTTCCATACCACCGTCTTCGCTTTGGAAAGCTCCCCGCGAATCCGCTCAATGGTCTTCGGTCCAATGTCCATTCCCATACGGTCCGCCGGAATTTCCGTTCTTTCACAGGTAAGCTTTTCGCTGTTATTGTCAAATTCCTTCGCGCATACCACATCCGTTGGAAGGATCATATTCACTCCGGCGGCCTCCGCCTTTTTCAGCAGCTCTCCCGCCAGCTCGATACTTTCCTCATCCAGGATGGATGTCCCGATTTCCAGACCCATGGCTTTAAAGAACGTATAACTCATACCGCCTCCGATGATCAGAGTATCTACCTTTTTCAGCAGATTTTCAATCACTGGAATCTTATCTCCCACTTTGGCTCCGCCCATAATGGCAACAAATGGACGTTCCGGATTTTCCAGGGCGTCACCCAGGAATTTGACTTCCTTTTCGATCAGAAAGCCGGAAACAGCAGGCAGATAATCCGCGACTCCCGCCGTAGAGCAGTGCGCCCGGTGAGCGGTTCCAAAAGCGTCGTTTACAAACAGGTCTCCCAGCTGAGCCAGCTCCTTCGCGAAGCCTGCTTCATTTTTCGTCTCTTCCCCCCGGAAGCGGACATTCTCCAGAAGCATAACCTGACCGTCCTTCAGTGACGCGGCCGTGTCAATCACCTGCTGGTTTACCACTTCCGGCACGCTGCTGAAGATCACTTCCTGGCCCAGCAGCTCCGCCAGCCGTTCCGCTACCGGCTTCAGCGTATATTCCATCTTGGCCTCGCCTTTCGGTCTTCCCATATGGGACATGAGAATCACTCTCGCCCCGTTCTCTATCAGATATTTAATGGTAGGAAGCGCGGAAGTGATACGAATATCGTCCGTGATCTTCCCATCCTGCATGGGCACATTGAAATCACAGCGCACTAACGCTTTCTTTCCTTTTACTTCAATATCTCTTACTGTCTTTTTCATTCTTTTCTCCCTTATTCAATTTCACAATTTTCCGCCGCGGCCCGAAGACGCGTTTTGTCCCCGGCAGTCAGCCTGAAAAAGGGACAGCCGATCTTGCATCGGCTGTCTGCTGCCAGAAATCCCGGTCCGCTTATTTATTATCGACACTGTACATGTGTTTTATAAGTGAAAGAACTTTGCTGGAGTAACCATATTCATTGTCATAGAACGCAATCAGCTTGAAGAACTTGTCATTCAGCTGGATCCCTTCTCTCGCGTCAAAGATGGAGGTGTGCGCGTCACCGATAAAGTCGCTGGATACAACTTCGTCATCCACATATTCAATAACGCCTTTCATTCTGCCTTCGGAAGCTTCTTTAATCTTCGCGCAGATCGCTTCATAGGAAGCGGATTTCTTCGTCTGGATGTTCAGGTCCACAACGGAAACATCCGCGGTCGGAACCCGGTAGGAGATGCCGGTCATTTTTCCAACCAGAGAAGGAATAACAAGGCCTACGGCCTTTGCCGCGCCTGTTGTGGAAGGAATAATGTTGCCGAAAACAGAGCGTCCTGTTCTCCAGTCCTTCAGAGAACGGGCGTCAACAACCTTCTGTTTTGCTGTTGCCGAGTGGATCGTGGACATAAGTCCCTGCTCGATTCCCCAGTTGTCTTCAATGACCTTTGCCAGCGGCGCCAGACAGTTGGTGGTACAGGAAGCGTTGGAAACGATATCCATTTCCGGCTTGTAGGTTTCATGATTTACTCCCATAACAAATGTAGGAGTTGTCTTGTCCTTCGCCGGAGCTGTAATAACTACTTTTTTCGCTCCCCGGTTGATATGTACCATCGCCTTTTCCGTCGTATTGTAGGCTCCGGTTCCTTCTACGATATATTCCGCTCCGCATTCGCTCCAAGGGATATTGGCGGCGTCGCTTTCGCTGTATACAGGAATTTTTTTACCGTCGATAATGATCCCTTCATCATAAACGCCCAGTTCCTTTGGAAAGCGTCCAAAGATCGTGTCGTATTTCAGCATATACACCATGTAATCCTTATCCGCGTTACGCACATTGATTCCGCAGATGTCAATGTCCTTATCATCCATAGCCGCGCGGATCACAACTCTTGAGATACGCCCAAAACCACTAATACCGACTTTAATTGCCATTTCATAATCCTCCTCGATTAATATATATTGCTAAATTTAATTGATAACTGTTTTAACATTCCTTCACGCCATTTTCTAATAGCGTCTCCTCTTGGATGAAGACAGGATATTCATTTCATCTCTGTACTTCGCGACAGTCCGTCTCGAAATATCGATTCCCTTTTCCTTCAGCATTTTCACCATATCCTGATCGCTGTAAGGAGATTTCGGGTCCTCGCTGTCGATGATTTCTTTGATAAAGCTCTTGATGCTCTTGGAAGAGATTCCTTCTCCGCCTTGTCCTCCCGCGACTCCGCCTGAGAAGAAATACTTGATTTCAAACACACCCATTGGGCTTTGCAGGTATTTTCCATTGATGGAGCGGCTCACTGTAGACTCATGTATCCCCACCTCTTCGGCAATCTGCTTTAATGTAAGGGTTTTCAGATATTTGCTTCCCTTATCGAAAAATTCCTTCTGATATTTGACCACCGCCTGTACTACATTGTAAATCGTCTGCTTTCGCTGGTCAATACTCTTAATGAGCCAGACCGCGGAGTTGAGCCGGTCGGTCAGGTATTTGGAAAGGTTGGAGTCCTTTTCCGCTTCTCCCAGCAGCTTTTCATAGTAGGAGCTGACCATCAGATGAGGGGTACTGCTGTCATTGACTGTAACGACATAATCATCGTCCACCCGTTCCACCAGAACATCCGGTACGATGTACCTGGTGTCTGTCTGAGAGGCAAACTGCCGTCCCGGCTTTGGTTCCAGGCTCTTAATCATATCCGCCATCTCCTGTACTTCTTTGACAGTAAGCCCCATGGCCTTTGAAATTGCCCCCAGCCTGTTGGCTGCCAAATCCTCCAGATGATCCCGCAGCACAGTTTCATAACGCTCATCCAAAAGGCCTTTATGGTCCAGCTGAATCATAAGGCACTCCCTAAGATCCCGCGCGCCCACGCCGGAAGGGTCAAACGTATGGATAATATCCAGCACTTCTTCAATTTTATCCTCCGGAGCGCCGGTAGCTCTGGCAATCTCCTCCACAGTAAGGGTCATATATCCGTTTTCATCTAAGGACTCAATAATATATCTTCCCACATTCCTGCACCCTTTTTTATGGGACGCGAACTGCAGCTGAAACATCAGATGCTCCGGAAGGGTCACATCCGAGGTCGTGTACTGTTCATAGGAGTTTTCTTTTTCATCCGGGTCTTTATATTCCCACTGCCGATAGCTGATATCATCATACTGGCGTTCTTTCAAATATTCTCTCCAGTCAATATCGCTGTCAGAATTTCCCTGCTCAGCGGCGGAAGATTCTCCCTCGGCGCCCGGCTCGGCATCGGACTGCCGCGTTTCAGCCGCAGCCGGCGCCCCCTGCTCCAGTACCGGGTTCGTGAGCAGCTGATCCTGTACATAAGAATCCAGTTCCTGGGTATTAAACTGCAGGATCTGGATCGCCTGGATCAGTTCCGGAGTCATTACCAGTTTCTGAGTCTGTTCAATTGTCAAATCATATCCAAGTCGCATACTCATGTCACACCTCGAAAATCCTCTTCTTTTCGCAAACGCTTCCTCAATAACAGTACTGTACTACTCATACATATTTATTATATCATAAATCCGCATTTTTTCTAGGAATTTTATTTTAAATCCGGAAAGTCCAGCTGCCGCAGAGCTTCAAATAAAATGATGTTGGCCGAGTTTGAAAGGTTGAAGGACCGAAGCCGGGTCTCCCTGCTCATAGGAATCCGGATGGCCTGCTTTTCACGCTCCGCGATAAACGCTCTCGGAAGTCCCGCGGTTTCCTTGCCAAACAGGATCATATCCTCATCCTGAAAGGCAACCTCCGTATAAAGCCTTCCTCCCTTTGTTGTGGCAAGATACAGATTTCGGTCTTTATATTCATCTAAAAAGGCCCCTAGGCTTTCATGGACTTTCAGCTTTACATAGGGCCAGTAATCCAGCCCGGCCCGTTTCAAACTTTTATCATCTATGGAAAAGCCCAGCGGTTTCACCAAGTGGAGCACACTGCCGGTGGCCGCGCAGGTCCTTGCTATATTTCCCGTATTGGGCGGTATTTCCGGTTCTACTAAAACAATATGGATCGCCATACTCGCACCTCCTCTTCAGACTCTTCCATTTTGCCACTCACGCAAAAAAAGTCAATGGGTTTTAGCGCAAAGTTAAAAATTTGAAAATTATTAAAGACAAATGGCGCATTTTGTTATATAATTTTTTAATCAGTGCTTTTATATAGATCGTAGGAGGTATAGCTGAATGAAAACAGTAAAGGTTGGTCTGCTGGGCCTGGGAAATATTGGCACCGGCACTTATAAAACCTTAGAAATGAATAAAGAGCAAATCCAGGCCGCGGCTGGCCGCGGCATTGAGATCACAAAGATCCTTGAACGCGATACACAGCGCGAGCGCGATATCACCGTTACTCCGGACCAGTTTACACAGGACCCGGACTCTATCTTCAAGGATCCTGAGATCGACATCGTTATCGAACTGCTTGGCGGTATTGAACCGGCTTCTTCCTTCATGCTTTCCGCCATGGAAAACGGCAAGCATGTAGTAACGGCTAATAAAGCCGCGGTAGCCGCTAATTTTGACAGGCTGATGGAAACGGCCCGGGCAAACAATGTGGAATTTCGTTTTGAAGCCAGTGTGGGCGGCGGAATCCCCATTCTCAACGCCATTACAACGGTGCTCCGTTCTAACCAGTTTGAAGAAATCCTCGGTATCCTCAACGGAACCACCAACTATATCCTGACGCAGATGACAGAATTCGGGCTTCGGTATGAAGACGTTCTGAAAAAAGCTCAGGAAAAAGGCTTCGCGGAGGCGGATCCTACTGCTGATGTGGAGGGAATCGATGTTGCCAACAAGCTTTCGATCCTTATGGCTCTCGCCTTTGGCAAATATGTGGCTCCGGAAGATATTCCAACTACAGGAATTACCAATATAACCAGAAAGGACATTACCAACGCCGCGGTAAACGGCTGTAAGATCAAGCTGATCGCTTCCGCCCGTCTGGTAGACGGCAAGCTGGAATACAGCGTAAAGCCTACTGAGATCCCAAATTCCCATCCGCTGGCGTCCATCAGCAATGAATTCAACGCTGTCTTTGTTAAGGGAAACGCGGTGGACGAGCTGATGTTCTATGGAAAGGGAGCCGGCCCGCTGCCTACCGGCAGCGCTGTAATGGGCGATGTTCTTGAAATTGCAAAATTATGCGGGAGGAAATAGACAAATGACTTTATTCGAACAATGGCGCGATTTGATCGAAAATCAGACAGACGAAACATTCCGTGATTTCTGGACCGAATACAGCGGCGCCGAAACAAAGATTTACAGCGATATACTAGGCAGCCCTGACCAAAAGCCTTCCGGCACGTTAGGGGAACTGGCCGAAAAGTATGATGTCCGCCCGGTTATCTTTATGGGTTTTCTGGATGGGATCAACAGCAGCCTGCGTCAGGAAGACATGGACGCGTTTGAAGGCTTTGACGAAAGCTCCCAAATCGAACTGGATATCGATCTGGAAAAGCTGTATTACAATATGCTTGCCGCGGACGCGGATTATCTGTACACGCTGCCTCAGTGGGACAAGATCCTGACAGAAGAAAAACGAGCGGAAATTACAAAAGCCTATAAAAAGTCCAAGACTGTGGTAAAGGGCCAGAAAATTGGGCGTAACGACCCGTGTCCATGCGGAAGCGGGAAAAAATATAAGAAGTGCTGCGGCAGATAACAAAATTCCTGCCGTCTGAAAAGACCCCTGTTGACGCGGCGCTCGCAGGGGTCTTTTTTATACCTGATTTTGTCTCTCAGCGCTCAGACGATCCTCGTCTTCATGGCGCCTCGGGCAGCTTTACAGCCCGGCTTTCTCGCATATGTAACCGATTACACAATTTTCACAGTCCGGTTTTCTGGCGTGACAGCAGTTTCTTCCGTGGAAAATAAAACTGTGGTGAGCCCGCGACCAGCGCTCTTCAGGCAGAGTTTCCATCAGGGCCAGCTCTGTTTTCAAAACATCCTTTTCTTTTACCAGTCCAATCCTGTTTGTCACCCGGAACACATGGGTATCCACAGCAATCCTCTGATGCCCGAAACCCACTGCAAGAACTACGTTAGCCGTCTTTCTTCCAACGCCGGGAAGCTCGATAAGCCGGTCATAATCTTCCGGTACCTGTCCATCATATTTTTCTACCAATATATCAGACAGCGCCAGAATGTTTTTCGATTTTGTTTTGTACATACCGATCCGCTTTATCATCTGTTCTACCTGGGCCTGATCCGCCTGGGCCAGAGAGCGCGCGTCCGGATACGCTTCAAAAAGTTTTTTTGTCACTACATTTACACTTTTATCCGTAGTCTGCGCCGATAAAACAACAGCTACAAGAAGCTGAAAAACACTTTCGTGACGCAATGCGCAGTCAGCGTCTGGATATTGAAATTCCAACTTGTCCAGGATTTCATTCACTTGCGTTTCGCTAAAATTCATACGATTCCTCCTACCAGATTCGACACCATTATACATGGATTGCATATTGTTTACAACCCCGAAAAATCGTCCGATTTTTCTTAATTTTTTAAAAAAACTAGTTACATTTCAGAAAATTTATAGTATAATGAATTCTGTAATAATTTATTCGTACAATATTTAGTAATGGAGGTGTTTAAATGTCAACGCACACACAAATAGTTCGAGGTGGACTATATGAATTGACAGATGCGGCAAAGGCTGAACTTTCGTCTTCCAAGTATTACAATGAAGACCTTGCTCCTACATCTGTTTCCCAGAGAACGTGGACTACCTACAACATTTCGATGCTTTGGGTTGGTATGGCGATCTGTATCCCATCCCTGTCTCTGGCGTCCGGACTGATTGGTATGGGAGTCTCCCCTTGGTTATCCATCCTGAACGTAGCGCTGGGTAACCTTATTATCCTGATTCCGATCCAGCTCAACTCGCAGATCGGAACCAAGTACGGCATCCCGTTCCCGCTCTTTGCCAGACTCACCTTTGGAGGAAGAGGCGCGCAGATTCCAGCGATTCTGAGAGCTATCACAGCCTGCGGCTGGACTTCTGTACAGGCTTGGGTAGGCGGCGGCGCTGTCGCTGCTATAATCGGCTGCTTTGTTCCAAAATTCCTTGACGCCAGCTGGACCATCGGGCTTCCATCCTGGGGAGGAATTCAGGTAACTTCAGCCGGAACATTTATCGGTTATGTAATTTTTATCATTTTTATCGGATGGGTCGCGTATAAAGGTATGGATCAGATCAAATGGATCCAGAATATCGGCGGTCCGCTGCTGATCGCGGTTATGATCGCTCTGCTCCTGTGGGCAGCCGCTCACGCGAGCGCCGCGGGCTACTCCTTCGGAGACGTTCTGAACGCAGGAAACAACGAAGAGTTGATCGCCGGCAACGGTGGTTTCGCTCTGGTTTATCTGGGCGGCCTGATGGGCAACATCGCGTTCTGGGCTACCATGGCTCTGAACATCCCTGACTTTTCCAGATACGCAAGATCTCAGAAGGATCAGTTCAGAGGACAGCTCTACGGCATGCCGCTTCCAATGGCGTTCTGCGCGTTCGTAGGCGCATTCTTCGCAAAAGCGACAGAGCTGGCAGACGGAACTGCTATGTTCGACCCAACTGGAGTTTTCTACTACATTGAAAACAAGATCATCGTATTTATCGCCGCTCTGGGTGTTGTTGCCGCAACCGTAACGACCTGCGTAGCCGCTAACGTAGTTGCTCCGGCCAACGGTTTCTCCAACGTTAACCCTAAGAAGATCAGCTACAAGAAAGGTGTTGTTATCACCATCTGTATCGCGTTCTTCATTCTGCAGGCATGGTGGATCTATGGTTCCGGCGGAGCGTACTTCACTTGGATGAACGCTTACGGCACAATCCTTGCTCCGATCGCGGCAATCTTTATCGCTGACTACTTCGTATGCAAGAAGCAGAAGATCGAGATCGCGGCGCTGTTCAAGGGAGAAAACGGAAGATACTGGTATAATGGTGGCTTCAACCAGGCAGCGGTTATCTCCTGGATCGTAGCCTTCATCATTCCGCTGATCGCTTACTTCCCAATCGGAGGAACCTTCGGAACAATCATCACTTATATCAACTCCGTCAACTACATCTGGTCCTTCGTAGTAGGCTTCGTTGTATATGTACTGCTGATGAAGACAAGCATGGCAAAGGATTCTTCCATCTCTGACAAAGATTTCGAAGCCATCGAAAAGACAGCATAAGATTTTGGCTTCATTTATAAACTGTAAGTAAATATTAGTTGTAGGAGCCTTTGACACCCAAAGGCTTCTACTCTTATACAAGGTAAAAGGAGGTTGTATTATGGATTTATTAATTAAGGGCGGCACAGTTGTAACAGCACAGGCGAGCTTTAAAGCCGACGTAGCCGTAAAAAACGGGAAAATTACAGCAATTGGCGCTAATCTCAAACCGGAAAAGGACGCTGAAGTCGTAGACGCAAAGGGCAAACTGATTCTTCCTGGCGCCATCGATGGACATACGCATCTGGCAATGCCTTTCGGCGGAACCATTTCTACCGATGACTATTACGCGGGAACAAGATCCGCCGCCTGCGGCGGGACCACAACGGTCTTCGACTTTGTTCTCCAGGGCCAGGGCGAACCGATGCTGGACGCGATCAAAAGAAGAGACGCTCTTGCCGCTCCTGACGCGGCCGTTGACTACTCCTTCCATATCGGTGTAGGCGATGTGACAACCGATGAAATGCTGGATTCCATGGAGGACGCGGTAAATTACGGCGTAACTTCCTTTAAAGTATTTATGGTTTATGACTTTGGCGTAGATGACGGTCAGTTCTTCAAGACTCTGAAGAAAGCAAAGGATATCGGCGCGCTGGTAGGCGTACACGCTGAAAACAGAGATGTAAATAATGTTCTGATCGCTCAGTATCTCGCGGAAGGAAAAACAGACGCGTGGTGGCACTATATGTCCAAGAATGAAGAAGTGGAAGGAGAAGCTGATGTAAGAGCCATCAACCTGGCAAAGATGGCGGGCACTTCCCTTTACATCGTTCATCTCGGCAACAAACAGGGTATGGACGCGGTAACAGAAGCAAGAGATCAGGGCTATCCGATCTTTGCGGAAACCTGCCCGCAGTACCTGTATTTTACCAATAAAGTTTATAAAGACGGTATTCCGGAAAAGAATCTGAGAGCGAGAGACTTTGTATGTTCACCTCCAATGAAGGGCAAAGAGTCTCAGGACGCTCTGTGGGAAGGCATCAAACGGGGCGATATCGCGACAATCGCGACAGACCACTGCCCGTTCACACAGGCGGAAAAGGATTGGGGTATTACCAAGAAGGACGGCACACCTGGCGACTTCACTACGATTCCGAATGGCTGCGCCGGAATTGAAAATATGTATCCTTATATCCTGTCTGAAGCAAACAAGGGAAGGATCTCCTTCAATAAGGCGGTTGAGCTGTGCGCGACGAATCCTGCCAAGCTCTTTGGGCTGGATCATCTGAAAGGCGCTCTGCAGGTAGGTCTGGACGCGGATATTGTTATCTACGATCCGAAGAAGTCCTTCACTATTACCAATGACGCAATGCACGGCGATACGGACCACACCATCTGGGAAGGCGCCAAGCTGAAGGGTTATCCAATCGCTACCTACAGCAGAGGAAATCTGGTTTACAAGGATGGAGAATTCCTGGGCAAGAGAGGCGACGGCCAGTTTGTTAAATGCAAACAGATCAAGCTGAAGACTCCTGAGCTGTAATCCTTTACAGACCTTATTACCATCAAAAAACGGGAACCGGAGCAATTCCGGTTCCCTTATTTTTACGATAGAGATTTATCCCCTTTTCCTTTCAGAGCTTTTCGTCTTCCTCTTCCCTTTCCTTAGACAATTCAAAGTGAATCCGCTCCCGTTTTCTAAAGCGGGTCCTGTAGATACGGATCAATAGTGTGTAGATCAGATCATACAGCAGCAAAAACACAATCCCCCCTGCCAGAAGGATTCCCTGGGGAAGGTCCGGCAGCTGAATATTGCCAAAGAGCAGCCCTTTAAAAAGGTTCAGCCCAGCGGTGAGTACAGCCGCGAAAAACAGGATTTTCAATATCAGCTGACCCGCGGGACGTCTTATTTTTTCAATATAATATTTTATAATCCCATACAGGCCAAAGAGACACGCGTAGGGCAGGATCCCCGCTTTATTAGGAAGAATAAGAAGGCCCAAAAGAACTGCCGCGGCGTAAAGGCCCAGCCCTCCCTTCAATCCGCTTTCTATCATCATTACGGCAATGAACAGAGAACTGACCGCGTAAAGGGTAAGCTCCACTCCGGGAACCACCAATGCGGCGAAAAGAAACACCATCGTCAATGCCAGACATATACCGCTCAGCGCGATTCTGTATGTGTTCTTACTAGTCACCAGTACCACCTCTGCCGTATTATATGCAGTCGCAAAGAGCGTCAGCGCAGCAGTAGCACTGCAGAGCCTGACAAAAAGCGTCCTCTGTAGACCGATAGCCCCGTCCATAGGCTGTATTCTGATAGGACTGACCTACATTCATCATCTGATTCAGCGCCTGACTGTATTCCTGATTATACGGATCCATATTGACGGCCTGCTGGATCTTATTTACCGCGTCATCGTACCAGCCCTTGCGGTAAGACAGCATGCCGGAAAGGAACATCCACTCCGCGTTGCGGTTCTGGCTCCGATTCAGAATATCCTCGGCGGCCTGCAGGTTTCCCGCGTCAATAAAACGTCTCACCTGATTAAATTCCGGCGTGGTCGTCCTGTTGTTCTGAGCCTGTCCATATCCGCCATATCCCTGGCCCGCTCCATATCCTCCGTTTCCCCCGCTGTTTTTCATCAGCATATCATAAGCCTCATTTACCTCCTGAAGCTTTTCTTCCGCCAGATCAGCCAGCGGATTGTTCTGATATTTGTCAGGATGATATTTTTTCACCAGCTCCTTATACGCCGCTTTGATTTCTTCTTCAGAAGCCCCCTGTCTGACTCCCAGTACTTCATATGGATCCATGATTCCTCCTTATATTTCACTCTGAATTTTGGGTCATGCTTTCGGTCCTTCGAAGCAGCCCCTTGTAAACAATATTTTCTATGACACCTCTGTTTTTCTTCAGGGAAAGCAGATCTGCCGCCTTTCCGATTTCTCCCAGATAGCAAAGCAAATTAAACCTGCAGGTTTCCATAATCCTGCCGCGGAAATCCTCTTCCCCCGTCCGGTAATCAAACCGGTACAAAAGAGGATTGTACGCCCCACTTTCGATATTGTCTTCAATATCATCGATGGCATCCATCAGATAGATCCATTTCCCCAGATGGTAGCCGATTCGTCTGAGGGCTTCGCCCTCCCGAAACCCTTCCGGCAGCGGCCCTTCTTCAAAAATAGCTTCCATGATTTTGGCGAAGGTCTCTGCCGCCTGATCCAGATTTCCGCATTTTTCCGCTTCCAGTCTGGTCAGCGACGCCAGGTCCTCTTCTATACGGCCGCAAAGACCGGGCCTTTCCCGCCGCAGCTTTCGATAGATACCCTTCAGCGCTCTGGCTGCCGCGCGGGCAAACAGCTTTCCCTCATCATGAGCGTCATCCAGCAGCTTGAACCAGGCCAGGATCAGCATCACATCCGCCGCGTAGTCCACCGCCTGATTCTGAACAATCGTCTTTTTCTTTACCGGATGAATAACGCAGTGCTCCCTGGAAGGCGCGTCTTCCTCCCCGTCAAGCCCGGCAAGAAGCAGGGCGAGAAACGCCGCGTCATAGCTGAGTACCATCCGGGGCAGCTGGCCGTATCTTCTGGCAATGGATTTGCAGATTCCGCAGTAATACCCAGTATACACTTCGAATTCCCGCATTTTCAGTTCCGGCTTATCCGCTGTTACATACCCTAACATGATACTGCCCCTTTCTGCAATTAGAGTACCATAACAACCGGAGGAATTCAAACGAATTGATGAATTATCATAAAATCTTCATTAATTCGCGCGCCGGCCAAATCGCGGCTATTGGCAAATCGTGAAAAATCAAAAGCATCGCAAACAAAATTTCCGATTCCCTTGACCCACGCTCTGCATACTGGTATACTTGTATACAATGAGGCCGGGTAATCCGCCTGGCTCCCGCAAATTCAATTATTATAAGGAGGTCCATGTAAAATGGGAAAAACACTAGCATATAAAATTCTTGAAAACCACCTGGTAGCAGGCGACCTGACGCCGGGAGAGGAAATCACCATCAAAATCGATCAGACACTGACGCAGGATTCAACCGGAACTATGGTATACCTGCAGCTGGAAGCAATGGATGTAGACAAGGTTCAGACAGAGCTTTCCGTTGCTTACATCGATCACAATACCCTGCAGACCGGCTTTGAAAACGCGGATGACCACGCGTTTATCAAGAGCGTAGCCCAGAGACACGGCGTACTGTTCTCCAAGCCGGGCAACGGCATCTGCCACCAGCTGCATCTGGAGAACTATGGAAAACCAGGCAAAACACTGCTGGGTTCTGACAGCCATACACCGACAGGCGGCGGCCTGGGCATGATCGCCATCGGCGCCGGCGGTCTGGACGTTGCTGTGGCAATGGCAAAAGGTACTTACAGTCTGACTGCTCCAAAAGTAGTAAAAGTAGAGCTGAAAGGCAGCCTGAATCCATGGACTTCCGCCAAAGACGTAATCCTCTATGTTCTGCGGCAGCTGAGCGTAAAGGGCGGCGTAGGCAAAATCGTTGAATACACCGGAGAAGGCGTAAAATCCCTTTCTGTCACAGACCGGGCTACCATTACCAACATGGGAGCGGAGCTGGGCGCAACTACTTCCGTATTCCCAAGCGATGAAAATACAAAGGCTTATCTGAAATCCCAGGGAAGAGAAGCGGACTACACACCGCTGGCCGCAGACGCAGACGCTGTATACGACCAGGAACTGATCGTGGATCTGAATGAACTGACACCGCTGGCCGCGCAGCCCCACAGCCCGGACAATGTAGATACCGTAGCTAACATCGGCGAGATCAAAGTGGATCAGGTTGCCATCGGAAGCTGCACCAACTCTTCTTATACAGATCTGATGAAGGTAGCCGCTATTCTGAAGGGCAAGAAAGTTCATCCGGATGTAAGCCTTGTTATCTCCCCGGGCTCCAGTAAGATTCTGACAAAGATGGCTGAAAACGGCGCTCTGGCGGATATCATCGCTTCCGGCGCGAGAATCATCGAAAACGCTTGCGGACCTTGTATCGGTATGGGACAGTCCCCGAAATCCGGCGCTGTTTCCCTGCGTACCTTCAACCGTAACTTCAAAGGAAGAAGCGGAACGCTGGACGCAGATGTTTACCTGGTAAGTCCGGAAACCGCCGCTATTTCCGCAATTACAGGCGTACTGACCGATGGAAGCAAAACAGGACAGGAGCTGCCGCAAATCGCGGATACGGATTTTGCGTTCAACGATAACTTTATTGTTTATCCAAAAGGAACCAATACGGAAAACACACCGGTTGCCATGGGACCGAATATCAAACCGTTCCCGAGAAACACCGCTCTGCCTGAAACAGTAACAGCAACCGTAACCCTTCACGCGGGCGACAACATTACAACGGATGATATCATGCCTTCCGATTCCAGACTGCTGCCTTATCGCTCCAACATCCCTCACCTTTCAAATTACTGCTTTGAAAAGGTTGACAGCGAATTTTCCGGCAGATGCAAGGAAGCGGGAAGCTGCGCTATTATCGGAGGAGACAACTACGGACAGGGGTCCAGCCGGGAGCACGCCGCGCTGGCTCCGTTGTACCTGGGCGTTAAGTTCGTTCTGGCAAAATCCTTCGCGAGAATTCACAGATCCAACCTGATCAACAGCGGCATCATGCCTCTGGTATTTGAAAATCCGGCTGATTATGACGACTTTAAGCTGGGCGACAAGCTGGTGATCGAAAACGCGCCGGAGCAGGTGACAAAGGACATCATTGAAGTCAAAAACGAGGAAACAGGAAAAGTATATAAAGCAGTACCAAACTTCTCTGATCTGGAAAGAAACATGATCCTGAGAGGCGGAAAAATCAATCTGATCAAAGGAGAATAATCATGGCGTATATCGAAGCATTTGAACAAATCGTAAAAGACCAGCTGGCAAGAGTGGAAAGACTGAAGGAGTCCTCCCAGCTGACTGACTACAGCAAGCTGGATAAAATCATCATCGGAACCATCGACGGAGACGGAATCGGCCCCATTATCATGGACTCCTGCCGCAATATTTTAGAAAAGCTGCTGGCGGAAGAAATCGCCGCGGGAAAAGTAGAGCTGCGGGACATCCCAGGCCTTACCCTGGAAAACCGGATCGCTAAAATGGAAACAGTTCCTGCCGATGTGCTGGCAGCCATCAAGGAATGTCACGTTTTACTGAAGGGCCCTACTACAACACCAGGCAAGGGAGACAACCTTCCTAATATTGAAAGCGCTAACGTTACTCTGAGAAGAGAGCTGGATCTGTTCGCCAACGTAAGGCCAGTCGTTATCCCGGAAAAGAACATCGACTGGATCTTCTACCGCGAAAACACCGAAGGAGAATACGCTCTGGGAAGCCGGGGCGTGGATATAAACGATGATATTTCCATCGACTTCAAAGTAACTACTACCCTGGGGACCACCCGCCTCGCGAAGGCCGCTTTTGAATACGCGAAGGCCAACGGCAACAAGAACGTTTCCATCGTAACTAAGGCCAACATCATGAAAAAGACGGACGGCAAATTCCTGAGCCTGTGCTACGATGTGGCAAAGGATTATCCGGAAATCAAGACGGATGACTGGTACGTGGATATCATGGCAGCCAATCTGGTCAATGACCAGATCAACAGCAACTTTAATGTTGTAATCCTGCCGAATCTGTACGGAGATATCATCACCGATGAAGCAGCCCAGATCCAGGGCGGCGTAGGAACCGCGGGAAGCGCCAATGTAGGCGGCCGCTATGCCATGTTTGAAGCGATTCACGGCTCCGCGCCGAGAATGATCGCGGACGGCATCGGTGAGTACGCGAATCCTTCCAGCATTGCCCGGGCCGCGGTCATGATGCTGCGCCATATTGGCTATACTGAAAAAGCCGCGCGGCTGGAAACTGTATTGGATCAGGCGCAGAAAGCGCTGGATCTTCCGGGCGACGGAACAGGCAACACTGCCGCCGACTTTACAAAATTCGTAACGGAGCACCTCTAAAAGGAGGAAAGGATTATGGTACTCTACAAACATTCTGATGTGCCAAAGTCAAACGTACCCATTTCCAGCAATCTGTTTTCACAGCTTCAAAAAGATATTCTGACCGGGAAACTGAAGCCCGGTCAGAAGCTTACGGAGCAGGCCATCTGCAAGGAATACAAAGTAAGCCGCACGCCGGTCCGCGAAGCTCTGCGTCAGCTGGAGACAGAGGGCCTTGTGGAAAACATCCTCAATCGGGGCGCTTTTGTAGTGGGCCTTTCCCAGCAGGACTTTGAGGATATGTTCGAGCTTCGGAAAATTTATGAAGTGCAGGCTGTAAAATGGGCTATTGAGCGTATTTCTGACGAGGAAATGGAGGCTCTGGAAGAAACCTTTGAATTTATGGAGTTTTATACCCTTCGCAATGATGTGGACAAAATGCTCACCATCAACGCGGGCTTTCACCAGATCATTTATGAGGCCTCTCATAACCGGATGCTTCATCAGCTTCTTTCCTCTTATCAGACCTATCTGAAATACCGCGGACAGGAGGATGTCTACGCGGGCAATTATCTGACCACGGTACTGGAGGAACACCGGATGATCTTTAAGGCCTTTACAGAAAAGGATATCGAGGCCGGCGCGGAAGCTATGGAAAAGCATATCAGTAACTCCAAAAAAAGGCGCTGTAAATAATAGACCAGTATGGTAAAATAAAAGAGAACAGTATTGCTTTGTGTATGACTTGCAAAGGAGGAATGGAGCTATGACGATTTTGGGAATTACCTTAAGCGCCGCTGTGATTTGGCTGATAGCCGCCGCAGTCTTCGGCGTTATCGAAGCGCTCACGCTGGGTCTTACGACCATTTGGTTCGCGGGAGGCGCCATCGCCGCTTCTATTGCCGCAATGGCCGGCGCTTCGCTTCCTGTCCAGGCTGTCGTATTTCTGGCCTTATCCATCCTGCTGCTTTATTTCACCAGGCCGCTGGCCAAAAAGAAATTAAAGGTGGGAAGCGAAAAAACCAATGTAGACGCTCTGGTAGGCAAGAAGGCTCTTATTACAGTCGCCATTCCGCCTATGGGAACCGGACAGGCAAAGGTAGACGGACTGATCTGGACCGCCGCCGCAAAAGAAAGCCGCCAGCCCATTGAAGCGGGCACTACCGTAACAATCGACCGGATCGAAGGGGTAAAGCTGATTGTAACCCCTTCTGATCTCTAAGCTGTGTATGAATTAAAGGAGGAACAAACATGCTTATGTCTATTATCGCCCCGATCATCCTGATTGTTCTAATCATCTGGCTGATCATCACCAACATCCGTATCGTGCCGCAGGCTCACGCCTATGTGGTAGAGCGGCTGGGAGCCTATCATTCCACCTGGCAGGTAGGGCTTCACTTTAAAATTCCGCTGATCGACAAGGTCGCGAAAAAAGTATCTCTGAAGGAACATGTCATCGACTTCCCTCCGCAGCCGGTAATCACCAAGGACAATGTAACGATCGAAATCGATACGGTCGTGTATTTTCAAATCACCGACCCGAAGCTTTACGCTTATGGCGTGGAAAACCCTATGGCCGCCATCGAAAATCTGACCGCTACTACTCTGCGTAACATTATCGGCGAACTGGAGCTGGACGGTACTCTGACAAGCCGCGAGCATATCAATGGAAAGATCCGCGTGGTTCTGGACGAGGCCACTGACGCGTGGGGCATCAAGATCAACCGTGTGGAAGTAAAAAATATCAATCCGCCGCGCGATATCCAGATGGCCATGGAAAAGCAGATGCGGGCAGAGCGTGAACGGCGTGAAGCGATTCTGCGCGCAGAGGGCGAAAAGAAATCCGCGATTCTCATTGCCGAGGGTAATAAAGAAGCGGTCATTCTGGAAGCGGAGGCCGCGAAGCAGTCCGCCATTAAAGCCGCGGAAGGGGAAGCGGAAGCTATTCGTATGGTGCAGAAGGCAACAGCTGATGGTCTTCGTATGCTGTCAGAGGCAAATCCTACACAGGAAGTTCTGACCATCAAGAGTCTGGACGCCTTCCAGGCTGCGGCAGACGGTAAGGCTACTAAGCTGATTATTCCGTCCGAGATCCAGAGTATTGCGGGACTCGCCAGCTCTCTGTCAGAAATCATCAAGGATCCGGCTCGGACCGGCTCAGAAAGGGCCGCGCGGCCAGATTCACCAAAGATCGAAAAATAGGAAAAGATATTAAAACTGCCCTGACGCGGAATCCAATCCCGCGTCAGGGCTTTCTGTTTTCATTCTGTAAAGAAGCTTTCCGCCAGGCGCTCTCTGTACCTGCCTTCTACTTTCCTGTTTCTTTTACCTGAAAGGTCAGGCCTTCTCCATCGGTTCCCACTTCTACCTGGTCCCCGTCCTTGATATTGCCGCGTATAATTTCTCCCGCAAGCCGCGTTTCCACATGCTTTTGCAGATACCGCTTCACTGGTCTCGCGCCGTAAGCCGGCGTATAAGCCTGCTCCGCGATAAAGGCTTTGGCTTCATCCAGAAGGGTCAGGGACATATTCCTGTCTTCCAGACGCCGCTCGATATCCCGCATGGACAGCTGAATGATCCTTCCGATCTGTTCTTCTGTCAGCGGCGAGAATACAACAATGTCGTCAATCCGGTTTAAGAATTCCGGCCGGAAGTACTTTTTAGTCTCGTTCTCAACCTGCTGTTTTACTCCGTTATCCACGCTGCCGTCCTCTTTGATTCCATCGATCAGATACTGGCTTCCGATATTGGAGGTCATGATAACGATGGTGTTTTTAAAGTCAACGGTTCGTCCCTGGTTGTCTGTCAGCCGTCCGTCATCCAGCAGCTGCAGCAGAATATTGAATACATCCGGATGGGCCTTTTCGATCTCATCGAAAAGGATTACGCTGTAAGGCTTTCTTCTGACTGCCTCAGTCAGCTGTCCGCCTTCGTCGTATCCCACATATCCCGGAGGCGCTCCCACCAGTCTGGAAACGGAATGTTTTTCCATGTACTCGGACATGTCGATTCGAACAATATTTTTCTCCGAATCAAACATGGCTTCGGAAAGAGCCTTCGCAAGCTCTGTCTTTCCTACGCCGGTAGGTCCAAGGAAGATAAAGGACCCGATTGGCCTTCTTTCATCCTTTAACCCCGCTCTTGCCCGAAGCACAGCCTCCGCTACCGCGTCTACCGCCGTATCCTGTCCGATCACTCGTCTGTGCAGAATCTCAGGCAGCCGCAGCAGCTTTTCACGCTCCGATTCCACCAGTCTGCTGACCGGAATGCCAGTCCAGCCCGCGACGACTTCCGCGATTTCCTCTTCGCCTACCTCTTCTTTCAGCAAACGGTTTTCCTTCGCTTCATCGGCCTGTTCCTTTTCATCCACCAATTTCTTTTCCAGCTCAGGAAGGGTACCATACTTCAGCTGCGCCAGCTTCTCAAGATCATAGTTTCGCTCAGCCTCTTCGATCTGCAGCTTTACCTCCTCGATCTGCTGTTTTGTGCCTTTCGCTTCGGTAATGGCTTTCTTTTCGTTTTCCCATTGCGCGCGCATGGAAGCGCTTTCTTCCTTTAGCTGGGACAGCTCCTTATCCAGATGCTCCATCCTCGCTTTGGAAGCAGCGTCCTCTTCCTTGCCAAGCGCCTGCTTTTCGATCTCCAGCTGCATAATCTTTCTCGATATCTCATCCAGCTCCGCCGGCATGCTGTCGATCTCAGTACGGATCTTGGAAGCCGCCTCATCCATCAGATCGATGGCCTTATCCGGCAGAAAACGATCTGTGATATACCGGTCAGAAAGGGTTGCGCAGGCAATCAGCGCGTTGTCTGTAATCCGAACGCCGTGATGAATCTCAAAGCGTTCTTTCAGACCTCGTAATATGGAAATCGTATCCTCCACGGTTGGCTGATCTACCAGCACCTTCTGGAAACGCCGCTCCAGCGCCGCGTCTTTTTCAATGTATTTCCGGTATTCGTCCAGAGTCGTAGCGCCGATGCAGTGCAGTTCCCCTCTGGCCAGCTTCGGCTTCAGCAGATTGCCTGCGTCCATAGCGCCCTCCGATTTTCCAGCGCCGACAATGTTGTGGATCTCGTCGATAAAGAGGATGATCCTTCCATCGGATTTTTCGATTTCATTCAGGACCGCCTTCAGACGTTCTTCAAATTCACCCCGGAATTTTGCCCCTGCGATCAGGGCTCCCATATCCAGAGCAAAGATGGTCTTATCCTTCAGCCCTTCCGGCACATCGCCGTTTAAAATACGCTGGGCCAGACCTTCTACAACAGCGGTTTTTCCTACGCCCGGCTCGCCGATAAGAACCGGATTGTTCTTGGTCCGTCTGGAAAGAATCTGGATCGTATGACGAATCTCGCTGTCCCGTCCAATGACCGGGTCCAGCTTTCCTTCCCGCGCCATTTCCACCAGATCTCTGCCGTATTTGTTCAAAGCGTCGTAGTTATCTTCCGGATTCTGACTGGTTACTCTCTGATTTCCCCTGACTTTCTCCAGAGCCTCCAGGAACCGGTTCTTTGTGATCCCGTACTTCTTAAAAAGCTTTGAAGACGGGGTGCCTTTTTCTTCAAGAAGAGCCAGATACATGTGCTCTACGCTGACATATTCATCCCTGAACTCTCCCGCGATCTTCTCCGCCTTCATCAGGAGCTGAGAAAGCCTCCTGGAGGAATACATATTGTCGGCTCCGCCGGTAACCTTTGGAAGCTTTTCCATCTCTTCCTGTAAATCTCCAATAACCGCCCCAACATTTATCTCCATAAACTTGAGAAGCTTTGGAATCAGCCCGTCCTGCTGCATAATCAGAGCAAGATGCAGGTGTTCTCCGTCAAGCTGCTGATGTCCTTCCTCGATGGCGATGTTCTGGCAATCCATAATGGCCCCCTGGGCATTCTGTGTGTATTTTTCTAAATTCATTAAAGCTCACCTCCGCGCCTTTGTTAACTTTATTATTAACAAGGAATTTTTTCTTACACCTACATTGTACGCCTGCTCCGGCAAAAAGTAAAGGACTTTTTAGCACTCACCTAAAAAGAGTGCTAACAATTTAATAAAAGCCTTGCGTACCTATATCAAAAAAAGCGGCAGACGTCCTTTTTCTGACGCTCTGCCGCTTTACACTTGTTTAATTTTCTTTTATATACGCCTGGATGGCTTCGATCGCATGATCGATATGCTTTCCCAAAGGAACATCCTCCACGCTGACCACGTGAATATGGCACCGATTGATGGGGAGCAGCACTTTGTAAGCATGGCTCCCGCCAATGGCCGCGGCCATGGCCGGGGTCAGCTCTCCCATCATGGAATTCGCGTTAAGGATACCGATCACTCCCACTACAATATCCGCGTGCCGCATATTATGTATGATAGCGTTTTCACCGGTGGCGCCGTCATCCGCTCCGGCCCGGAGCATCTGTCCGGTAGCCACGGAATTGGTTCCCAGTCCAATAACCCGGATCTGAGGCATCGCCGCCTTTATTTTCTCTACAATGGCCCGGCCGATGCCGCCGCCCTGTCCGTCTACTACTGCAATTACCATGTTTGTTCCTCCAGATTTTGATATCAAGGCTGTTCGCCGTGATCCTGCTTGCGCTTCCGCTTGCTACTGGCCATTATATCATACATCTTAAAGGCATGGCAACTGATCAGATCTCGTCGGTTTTGTAAATAAACTTGACACTTCCTTCTGTGCCCGCTTTTTTTCCCGCAAAGCTCTGATAGTCTTCGGATGCTTTCTGCAGGGCTTTAAGCCGATCTGTGATTTTGGAAAGGTCGCCCTGGAAGGCTTCTGCCAGCTTGTCGATCCCGTCGCTCTTGAATTTCGCGATTCCACTGGCCAGGTCTCTTGTTCCTGACGCCAGAGTACCGGCTCCGTCATCAAGGGCTTTTGCTCCATCAGACAAATCGCCCGCTCCATCCTCTAAAAGACCCGCGCCTTTGCAGGCTGCTGTAATACCGGTATTCAGATCCGCGGCGCCGCTGGATAAGCTGGTCAGCCCTGTGTTCAGGTCCGCTGCGCCCGAAGCCAGTGAACCCGCTCCTTCCTGCAGCTGGCTCATTCCGGATTTACCTTCTGACAGACCTTTGGAAACGGCTTCCTGGCCCGCAATGGTTTGATTCAGTCCGGCCTTTAAATCATTAATGGCTTTGTCCAGTATCGCCTTCTGCTGGTCGTTTAGACCCAAAGCGGCGCTTTGCGCCTGCAGCTGTTCCAGTCCTGCCAGAACCTGCTTGTCTCCGGCCGCGGTCTTTTCCAGTCCGCTTACTGCCGAATCCACTCCATCCGCGGCCTGCTTAATGCCGTCTTGTAATGCCTTCGCTCCTGTCTGCAGCTGTCCGGAGCCTTCCCGCAGCTGATCAGCGCCCTTTTTCAGCTGTGCTGTTCCTGTCCGCGCTTCTTTCAGTCCGGATCCAAGCTGCGCCAGCTTCTCTTTCAATGTTTTTGAGCCTTTATACAGATCTCCCGTTCCGGAAGACAGCTTGTCCGCTCCTTCCTGCAGCTTTACAGACCCGTCCTGCAGCTCTCCCGCGGCGGACTGCAGCTGATCCATGGCCTTTTCCAGATCATCCATGGAATTGATACTTCCCAGATCCAGATCTTTGAGTAAGCTGCTTGTAGCCACGGTCATGGTTCCACCCATTTCAAATTTTTCCGCTTCACAGGTCACCTTCACATAATCCGGTATGGCAATCTCTGTATTCTCCAGCTCCAGGCTCTCAGAAAGACCCGGAAGGGCATATCCGACCACCATGGATTTCTGTCCGTCATTAATCACTTTGCCGTTTTCCACTTCCACATTGCCGCAGATCTCATTATCCAGCGACAGACTGGTCAGCAGAACAAAAGGAACATATACGCCATCCTGCTTCTGATTATTGGTGTAATCAAAACGGATGGTCACTTTGCCGCTCTTTCCGGCCAGCTCTTTTGCGGAAACCTCTTTTCCATCCAGCTTATAAGTGATCTTCATTTCCACCGGAAGCTCTTTGCTGATCTCTCCCTGATAGTAGATATCGCTGCCGCCCGCTTTCCAGGTTCCGCTTCCGTTCTTCTGGTCAAAGGTTTCTTCCCCTTTGACATTTTCTATGTCCTTCAGAAGGGTATAATCTTCGATCAGATCCCGCTTTCCCGCGTTTTTCAGCCATTCACTTACAATGATCTGATCCGCTGACCCGTCTTCCTTTGCCATAACATATACCGTTTCTTCTTTGGAAACGGAAGTCTCCGCTTTTTCGGCTCCATATACCGGTCCTGCCGTTCCCGCTGCCAGCAGCAGGGCAAGCCCGAAAGCCAGGAACTTAGTTTTCTGTCCGTACCGTTTCATCTAAAACTCCCTCCTCCAGTGGTTTAAAGCCTTTGCTGGTAGCGCAGATGATTTTTGAAAACAGCACCAGCATTGCAGGCAGAATGAAAATTACAATTACCATACTGATCAGCGCTCCTCTGGCCATCAGACTGCACAGTGAACTGATCATATCAATATCCGAGTAGATCCCAACGCCGAAGGTCGCCGCAAAGAAGCACAGGGCGCTGACGATAATAGACGGGATCGAAGAGGAAAGCGCGATCCGCACAGCTTCCCTTTTTTCTTTTCCCTCCTGCAGCTCCCGCCGGAATCTGGTGGTCATCAGGATCGCGTAATCCACCGTAGCGCCCAGCTGGATTGTCCCGATGCAGATGGAAGCGATAAACGGCAGCCTTGTCCCTGTATAGAACGGTATTCCCATATTGATGAAGATAGCCAGCTCAATGACAGCTACCAGAATCACAGGAAGGGATATGGACCTGAAGTTAATGGCGATAATCAGGAAGATGGCAATAATGGAGACCATGCTTACCACTTTGAAATCCCTATCTGTTATAGATATCAGATCCTTTGTGCATGGCGCCTCCCCAATGACCATCGCCTTAGGATCATATTTTTCTGTAATAGCGTTGATCTGGCGAATCTGTTTGTTTACCGCTCCACTGGCTACCTTTGCCTCCGAATTGATAATCATCAGCTGCCAGCCGCCCTGCTCCAGTTCGCTCAGCACGCTGTCCGGGATCGCCTCCTTTGGAACCGCGGGTCCCAGCACCGTGTTGACGCCCAGCACCGTATTGACGCCTTCCACCGCTTTGATCTCATCCGTCATAGCGATGGAAGTTTTCGCGGGCAGCTGGGAATCCGCCAAGATCATATAGGTAGAACCGATATCAAATTCTTTGTCCAGCTTTTCATTAGCGATGATGCTGTCCAGCTCCTTAGGAAGCGTCGCGTCCAGATTGTAATACACATCGGTGCGAGTATAGCCTATGAGCGACGGCACCAGCAGAATCAAAAACAGAACACCAAACAGCTTGGAATGCTTGGTAATAAAAGCTGCCGGACGGTCCATAGCGGGAATAATCTCCCGGTGCATCGTTTTCTGGATCGCTTTATCAAAAATCAAGATCATGGACGGAAGGACAGTGACGCTTCCTAAAACGCCCAAAACAACCCCTTTTGCCATTACGATCCCCAGATCCAGCCCCAGCCGGTAGGTCATAAAGCAAAGAGCGATGAAACCGGCAATGGTAGTAATAGAGCTGCCGGATACAGAGGTTATGGTATGCCGGACCGCCTGAGCCATGGCTGCGGGCTTGTCCCCCGGAAGCAGTTCACATTCCTCCTGATAGCTGTGCCACAGGAAGATGGAATAGTCCATGGTCACCCCCAGCTGCAGCACAGCACTGAGCGCTTTCGTCACATAGGAGATTTCCCCCATAAAATAATTGGTGCCCAGATTATACAGGATTTCCATTCCGATCCCTAAAAGGAAGATTAGCGGTATGATATAGGAATCCATGCAGATGGCCAAAACGATGGCAGCCAGAACGACCGCAATCATCACATAGATGGGTTCTTCCCGCTCCGCCAGATCCTTTGTATCCGTTACCACCGCCGACATTCCGCTGACAAAACACTGCTTTGCCGCCAGCTGCCGGATCTCTTTTATGGCGTCCATGGTTTCGTCTGCTGATGTGGAAGTGTCAAAAAATACCGCCATCAGACAGGTGTCTCCTTTTTGGATCGCGTCCCGGTATTTTTCAGGAAGCAGCTCTTCCGGCACTGACGCGTCCAGTATGGTTTCGTAGCTTATGACAGAAGCCACATGATCCACCGTTTCCATTCTCTCTCCCAGCGCTGTTTTTTCACTGGAGGAAAGACCTTCTGTCACAACAATGGAAAAGGCTCCCTTGCCGAACTCGTCCATCAGGATGTCCTGGCCCTTTATCGTCTCAATATCATCCGGCAGATAGGTAAGCACATCGTAATTGATCCTGGTTTTGACCATTCCCAGCACAGAGGGAATCAAAAGCAGCAGGCATACAACCAGAATGGCTTTCCTGTGCCGGACTACGTTTTTTCCAAATGTTAGCACATTATCAGCCTCTCTTTCCCTTTAAATTATGCTATATTGTAAGCCTTTGCCCTGTCCCGTTCCATAGACAAAAAAAGAACAGTGTCAAAAAATTTGACACTGCCTTTCATCTGTCAAAAAAATTATTTGTTTATCAGGTTGGGAAGATCCGTTTCCATATGCCGGGCAAGCAGCCAGTTGAGCCGTCCGGACAGAACTTCCGGATCCTCCTTCATATCCTTTCCGATCCACTCAAGCAGAATCCCCACCAGACCGAATTTATAAAAATCACAAATAAAGGTCTTGTCCTCCCTGTTGATTTTTTCAGACCCCTCCATATCATCGAGAAATTTTTCAATCAGATCATACACACTCTGATAGAGAAAACGCTCCATAGCTTCCCTTCCTACCGAGTTATAGGCGTTGATAATAAAATTCCGGTTCCGCTCAATATAATGGAATACCTTCAGGTAGATATCCTGCCATGTGTCGCTGAGCCGGTCCCGGTCAATAAGGCCTTCTCCTTCCTGCAGGAAAGTCCACTCCAGAAGATCGTAAATGTCTTTGAAATGATAGTAAAACGTCTGCCGCCGCACGCCGCAGTCGTCCGCAATCTCTTTTACCGTAATTTTATCCAGCGTCTTTTTCGAAAGCAGCTTTTTCAGCGATGCCGCCATTGCCTGCTGTGTCAGTTTTGCCACGGTCTTTCCCCTTTCTTTTAATAAACCAGTTTTTGTCTGATATCCTCAAAATCCTTTATTTCCAGGTTCCGGGCGCTGTGACTGGAATACTGCTGAGGCGCCAGCACGCCCAGCCTGACGCTGGTGATCCCCTTTCTCCGGCGTTTTCTTATGGTTGCGTATTCTTCCGCGGTCTCTACCTTATCTGTTTTGATCAGAACCGTTTCCTTTGTATAGCCGCCGCGGGTCAGGGCGATTACCTGATCCCCGGCGGAAACCGCTGTATTAAAGTATTCCAAAAGGACAGAAAAAGCGCAGAGTAAAAACAGCAGGCCTCCTGCCGCGGCAATCCCCATCCGCAATTCAGGAATGCCCCGCGGGATCAGCGCGGCTGCGGACAGCAGAGCCGCCAGAAGCAGCGCCAGCGCCAGAAAGAACCTTCCGCACAGGAAAAAGTAAAAAAACGCCTTAGAGGGCGTCCGCCGAAAATCCGGCCGGCACTGAATCTCCGGCAGAAACCGCCCTAAAAAAGCATACAGCTTTTCTTCCCGCATAACCGGATAAAAAACAGCCGTTTCCGTCTGCTTTTCTTCGTCTCCATATCCGTACCCCGCCGCGAAAACCTCCAGTGTGCCCCGCCTAAAGAGGCGCATCAAAAGAGACTGCCGGTAAGAAACGCCGCTGATTTTCTCTTTTACCAGAGTAAAGGTTTTGCGGGTAAAGAGACCGTATTCTATAAAAATCGAACTTCCCCGGTCTGTAATCCGAAAGCCGTAATACCGGATCATATCCAAAGCCACACTGACAGCCGAACCCAGCAGATACAGCGCCAGCAGCAGGGCCAGAATCAAAAGCGGGGCGGAAAAATGAAGGATCCAGTCCAGAATCACTTCCTCCCCATCTACTTTCTTATCCAAAAACAGCTGAGAAATCGCCCCGATGGCCACACCAGCGTAGGTCAGCACCTGTACGATGACCAGGCCTTTGGAACGGAGCAGGCCCATCAGCAGGATCTCACCCGCGGAAGCCATAATTGTATTTCCGCTGGTATCCTCGGATATCCGGTCTTCGTAAAGCTCCCTGTCCTGTCCTTCCATGCCCTTTTCGTCCTTCTTTTCCAGCAGCAGCCTCTTTACCAAAACCGCGTCCCGCTCCTTCAGGACCATCCTGACCCGGCCGGAATTTCCGAATCCGACGCTGCTGTTGTTATCCACATTGACACTGTACACTTTTGCCAGCTGGAAAAAAATATTCTGGGAAAAGTCCACTGTGGTGATATTAGAAAGGGGAACTTCCAACTTCTTTTTATTGAGCCAGCCCGTTTCCACCAGCAGACGCTGGCCGTCAATGCTGTAATAAGTAAAAAGGTAACGGATCAACCGGTTCACCGGAGAAAAGAGCACGATAAAAAGCACGACCGAATGATCCAGGATCACCTGGTAGTCTCTGGTTATCCCATACCAGATCAGCGCCAGAATCAGCAGTCCGAAATCCCGGAAAAACCGTTCAAAGATAAACATAACATGTCCCCGCCTCGGTCCGAACTTCATCCTTCTTCCTCCCCGGCTTTTCCTTTTTCCATGGCCAGCCTCTCTTCTCTGTTTTCAAGACGTACATACAGCCTGGCTTTCAGATTCTCCGCGATGGAATCCGCCGCTTCTTTTGAAAGACATTCAATGGAAAAGCTGCCGCTGGCTAAAGACATTTCCACCTCATAAAGGCCAAGCCTGCGGTTGACAGGCCCCTGGCTCACAGTAATATGCTGGAGCCGGATGACCGGTATAATGGTTCTGGTAATGAAGAAGATTCCATGCCGCAGCTCCACCTTATCCTCTGTAATCCGGTAGCCCCACTGACGGTATTCAATCAGAGGGTACAAAATCAGCCCCACCAGCTTGTAGGCCAAAAAAAGCGCCAGCGCCAGCGATACAGCCCACTGCCAGGCCCAGCTTTCCAGAAGGATTTCTGATCCGATCCAAAGCGCGGCGCAAATAAGCAGAGCCAGGATAAAGCCTATCGCTCTGCCGATCCGCCAGCTGGTGACAGCCTTCCTGTCCAGCTTTACGTACTCCATAGCGCTACCACCCTCTGTTATAGTCCTGAAAGCATTCCAGACAAACCGTTTTTCCGTCCTGAAGCCGCATCTTTGTTTCCGGCGCGCCTTCTCCGCAGATCTGGCAGGTGACAGTAGCCAGGCTGCGGGCCGGCTCCGGAAGCGGATACCGGGTCTGTGTAACCGTAAAAATTTCCTCCAGCGGGCCGGTCAGCACAAAATCGATATACGCCTGCCCTTTAGGGCCTCCCGGCTTTTTAGGCTTCGCGATAAGGCGAAAACTCTCATTGCTCTTCCGATTGTAAAAGTTAAAGGCCATCTTGCCTGTTCCATAATAGATCAGATTACCCTTTCCCATGGTGCAGCCTAAAATCGCCTGCACCGCGTCTACCCCGCAGGCGTCGTTTTCAGTGACACAGACCAGGTCCTCATCTTCGGAAAAACGGATCCCAAGCCGGTCTATGGCTTCCATACAGGCCCGTACTCCCAGGGCGATGCCTCCGCACACATGACCATGAAAGGCCACAGCTTTCTCAAATAATTCTCTGCTCATAAACGCTTCCCTTCTTTCGTCCATTTGATCTTATTATACACGAAAAAGAAACGATGGCGAATAGATTTAAGGAAAATTTATCAGTCCGCCATCGTTTATTGTCTATTTGTTTCAAAATACGGGATTCATGCCTTCCTAAAAACGCTTCCGCCCTTTAATCTGCCAGAACAGCCCGCAAGCTGTCCTGGCAGAGCTCTACGGCCTGATCGATCTCCGCTCTTGTAATATTCAGCGGCGGATTAAAGTAAGGAACATCCCCCATAGGCCGCAGCAAAAGGCCCCGCTTCATAGCCTCCTTATAGATCTGATAGCCGGTTCGTTTTTCCGGTGCGAAAGCCTTTTTGGCGTCTCGGTCCTCTACCAGCTCCATGGCGTTGATGAGTCCAATGCCGCGGATCTCCCCTACATTTTTGTGATCCGCCAGCGCCTGGCGCAGGCATTTGTTCAGATATTCCTTTTCCATACGCTCTAAAATCCGGTCCTCTTTCAGAATATCCAGCACAGCAAGCGCCGCGGCGCAGGCCACCGGGTAGCCGCTGTAGGTAGTACTGTGGACAAAGGCCTTTTTCTCATTGAAATCCGCGTAAAAAGCGTCGTAGATCCGATCCGTTGTAACAGTAATCGCCATAGGCGCGAAGCCGCCGGTCAATCCCTTGGAAAGGCACAGAAAATCCGGTGTGACGCCGGCGTGCTCACAGGCAAACAGCTTTCCGGTCCTGCCGTAGCCTGCTGCGATCTCATCCGCGATAAGATTTACATTGTAAGCGTCGCAGAGCGCTCGCAGCTTTCGTATGTAAGCGGGAGAATAGATCCGCATCCCAGCAGCTCCCTGAAACATAGGCTCAAAGAGAAACGCTGTTGTCTCATGCCCATGCTCCTGAAAGGCTTTTTCCGCCGCCTCAATGCACTGGCCCTGGCAGGTATCCCGTTGAAGCCCGTAAGGGCACCGGTAACAGTCCGGTCCGTCCACATGGATGGCGTCCAAAAGAAGAGGACGGTACATCTGGGCGTAAAAGTCCATTCCTCCCATAGACAGCACTCCCAGAGTTTCTCCGTGGTATCCGTTTGCCAGGGTCATGAATTTCTTTTTTTCAGGCGCTCCGCTCTGGTGATGGTACTGAAAACTCATTTTCATGGCCACCTCTACCGCCGTAGAACCGTTATCCACAAAGAAAAACTTTTCCAGCCCCCGGGGCAGCAGCTTTACGAGCCGGCCGCACAGCTCCTCCGCCGGCCTATGGGTAAAGCCGGCAAACATAACGTGTTCCATGCGATCGAGCTGCTGTTTTACCGCTTCCTTAATCCGGGGATGCCCATGTCCCAAAAGATTGCACCACCAGGAGCTGATAATATCCATGTAGGCTTTCCCCTCTTCATCATAAATATAGATTCCCTCAGCCCGATCCGCCATAACCAGCGGAAAGTCCTCATGATCCTTCATCTGCGTACACGGGTGCCAGATACGCTGCTTCATTTTACCGCTCCTTCCTGATACAGAGCCGCCAGAGCGTCTGCCTTCATCGCAATATCTTCTTCTCCCTCTTTCACACAGGCAACCACCGGCACACCTGTGTATTCCTCGATAAAGCTTCGGTTATCCTCCTCCATGGTATCCCCCTGGTGAAACCAGTTGAGGATCACACCTTTCACCGGAATATCCCTGCTTCGGGCATATTCAACCGTCAGTATCACGTCATTGATGGTCCCAAGTCCCGCCGGCGCAACGATAAGGACCCCCAGACCCATAGCTTTTATCAGGTCCTCCATCATATACGTTCCTCTTCGAATCGGGCACAGAATACCGCCGCTTCCTTCTACTGTAATGTAATCGTGCAGGGAACATGCCGCCTTATAATCCTCTTTTACCCGGTCCAGCTCCACCGGATTGCCCTCCAGCTCCGACGCCAGATGCGGCGAGACAGCGGTTTCATAAACATAGGAAACCATCTTTTCCAGTGGAGTGTCAACCCCCGCGATTCGTTTCACATAGTCCGCGTCCCCGGGAACCAGCTTTCCATTTTTCCGCTGGGCGCCGCTCAATGCCGCTTTATAATACCCCGCGTTGAGCCCCGCTTCTCTCAGCTTTTTTACAAGCAGCGCAGTCACAAAGGTTTTCCCCGCGTCAGTTCCTGTCGCTGTTACAAAAATTCCTTTCGTCATTTTGTTTCACCACCTTAAATCCAACCTTATCCAGCGTCTCTGGGTCCGTCTCAATCGGGATCCCGCCGCTCTTCTTTTCTTTATTATAAAGCTTTCGCCCTTATTGTCAACTATTTTAATTTATTAAGTTTACAATTTACCTCCAGTTTCCTTCCCAGATTGGCCGCAGCCAAAAAAAATCCCCTGGTCAGTCGGTATTCCGACCTTCCAGGGGTTATTTCACCCGCGTTATTTTCGCACATCAATATACAGAGGAACATACCGTACGCCCCACTGCAGGCAGGCTCCGGTGGAATTCATATACAGATCCACGGTATTGCCCTTGATATTGCCGCCGGTATCTTCCGCTACGGCATATCCATAGCCCTTTACATAGACCTTTGTCCCCAGTGGGATTACCTTTGGATCTACAGCAATGGACCCAACCCGGGCTCTGGTTCCCGTCGCGGTCCTGCCGCCTCCGCTGTAGGCGTACGCCTTTACTATGATCTTCTTTTTATACTGAAAGCCCTTCTCGCTGGTTTTCAGCTTGACTTTTTTCGCTTTTGCCGCTGCTGGTTCCGAGCTGTAAGAGAAGACTTTCTCTCCGTTTACCTTCCGGTATGCCCGCACCTTGTAGCGATATTTTTTTCCGCCTGTCAGATCGGAATGGGTATAGCTGGTGTTCTTCGCGCCTGTTACGATCTGAATGCGTTCATATTTATATTTTCCGGTTTCTTTATCCTTCTGGCCGGTCTGGCGGTACACATGGTATCCCTGCGCGCCAGGGATCTGCTTCCAGGAGATTTTAATCTTTTCTTCTCCCGCTTTCAGCTTAACCTCCGTCTGTTTCGGTCTTGCCTTTCCTTCCGCCTTTTTAGAAAATTCGCTTCGGTAATTTCCCGCGTAAGCCCTTACTTTATAATAATAGACCTTTCCAGTAGTCCTTTTTTTATTTTTATAGCTTGTCTTATTACCGCCTTTCACTGTGGCGATCTTTTTATATGTTCCGTTTTTCTCCGCTGACCGGTAAATTTGATAGCCTTCCGCTCCCGAAACCTTTTTCCAGCTTATCCGGATGGTTTTCAGCCCCGCGGCTCTGGCTTTCACCTTTCCTGGCTTTGACAGGGACACCCGAATCCTGCAGGACGCGGATTCGTTTCCTGCCGAAGCGGTAATAACCGCTGTTCCGGCGGACTTTGCCGTCACCTTTCCAGATGAGCTGACCGCCGCGGTCTCCGAATCCGAGGACGTCCAGGTCACCGTTTTATCCGTCGCTTCCGCCGGAAGAACGGACGCTTTCAGCCTGGCGGTTTTCCCCGCCTTTAGAGAAATCGTTTTTTTATCCAGACCCACTTTGGAAACGGAAACCTCCAAAGGCTCTTCCTGCTTCACGCCGCTGTTTTCGGCCGCGCTTTCTTCCTGCCCGGTCTTTGCGAAAACCGCCGATGCCGGAGAAAACACCGCAAGCAGCATAGCCGCTCCCGCCGCCAACGCTATGATTTTTCTTCTTATACTCGCTTCTTCTTTCATACTCCCTCCCTTGCGTCTCAGCTAGTCGCTGAGAATATAAATCGTCACATATCTTACGCCCCAATTACGGCACGCGCTTTCTGAATTCTTATAGACATCAATGGTGTTGCCCTTGATGTTGCCGCCGGTATCCTCGGCTGTAGCAAAGCCATAGCCCTCCACATAAACCCGGGTCCCAAGAGGAATCACACTTGGATCTACGGCGATCTCTCCCTCCCGGGCTTTGGTTCCCGACGCGGTGGTCCCGCCTCCTGTATAGGAGTAGGCTTTTACGGTAAATTTCTTTGTATATTCCACTCCGCCAACTGTCCCCCGGGTGCTCCTTGCCACTACCTTTGCCACCGGTTTTTCTACCGTTTCCCGTTCCAGTTCTTTTCTGGCGATTTCTTTTCCATCTGAATATGTAATTTTATAAGTGACCCGGTCCTGGCCTTTTTTCCCTTTTTTCACCACCTTAACCGTTCCGGCCGGCAGATCTCCGTCACCCTTTGTTTCGGTCTTAAAAGCCACGTCCTCCAGAACCTGCTCTGTTTTGGTGGTGATCCGGTTGATAACTACCTCTGTTCCGGCCGTCAGCCGCTGATCCAGCCCAGGCCGCACTTTATCCGCCTGTCCCACTTTTACATGATGATATTCCAGAGCCTCACCGACCGTTTCCGGAAGCGCCTTCAGACTCTGCTTCTTTCCATCCGCCTGGAGTGTAAAGGGCACCGCCTTGATGATCTCAATCTCCGCGCCGTCCGTAAGGACCTCTTCTGTATCCTGGGATATAAAATCTTCCTTTACCAGCTGTATGTTCTGTTCTTCCAGCAGCTCCCCTACCGTATAGCTGTTGGTTTCACACTGAGCCTGATCTCCATCTACAATCAGGCTGACATCCTTTGTCGCCAGCTGAGTAAGGAGAAGCCATCCCAGTCCCAGGATCACCAGCAGCAGTCCCGCGCACAGGAGAACCATTTTATATTTTGCTATGAGCTTTGCCATTTTTTCACCTGAATTCCCTGTATAAAGAATAAAACACAGTGTATCATTTTAAAATACACTGTGCAAAAATAATTATAACAAACTGAGCCCTCCTGTCAAGTTTTTGCCCCGGCATCCGGTTCTGCCAGGGCAATTTTATCATTGGAATTTCAATGTTTTTTTGAATTCAAAAACTTATGCCTGCTGCTCTTCAATGTATTGATCGATGCTTGCGGCAGCGGTTTTTCCGGCTCCCATTGCCAGAATAACGGTCGCGGCCCCGGTGACAGCGTCTCCGCCGGCGAAGACTCCCGGGCGGCTGGTCGCGGCGGCTTCATCAGTTCCGATGCCGCCCCGGTCATTTGCCTCCAGAGCTTCTGTCGTCTCCAGAATCAGTTTGTTCAGTTTTGTTCCGATGGCCATAATAACACAGTCTACCTCCAGAACAAAATTGGATCCTTTCTTTTCAATCGGCCGTCTTCTTCCGGAGGCGTCCGGTTCTCCCAATTCCATTTCCACACATTCCAGACCGGTGACATAACCCTTTTCGTCTCCTATTACGGATACCGGATTCCGCAGCAGCTGAAAATCGATTCCTTCCTCAACCGCGTGATGGATCTCTTCTGCCCTCGCGGGAATTTCCTCCATAGAACGGCGGTATACAATATAGACCTTTTCCGCTCCCATTCGCTTGGCGCATCTCGCGGCGTCCATAGCTACATTTCCGCCGCCTACCACGGCAACCCGCCTTGCCTTCCGTACCGGTGTGTCATACTCAGGCAGATAGCCCTTCATCAGATTGATTCTGGTCAGATATTCATTGGCGGAATATACACCCAGCAGGTTCTCGCCCGGCATATTCATAAACGATGGAAGTCCGGCGCCGGTTCCTACAAACACAGCCTCAAACCCTTCCCGCAACAGCTCGTCTACGGTTTCCGCTCTTCCGATGATGGCGTTATTAATAAAGGTTACGCCCCGCTTTTCCAGCTTTTTCACTTCTGCCGCCACAATATCCTTTGGAAGCCTGAATTCAGGAATTCCGTAGGCCAGCACGCCGCCTGGTTTGTGCAGCGACTCAAATACGGTCACTTCATAGCCCTTTAAAGCCAGATCTCCCGCGCAAGTCAGCCCCGCGGGGCCTGCCCCCACAACAGCTACCTTGTGGCCTCTTCCCGGAAGATACTCCATAATCAGGCCTGCCGCTTCCTCTGTCTCTTCTTCCATATCCTCCGCGGCTTTTTCCTGTTCCTCTTCCATCCTCGCGTGCCAGTCAGCCACAAAGCGCTCCAGCCGCCCGATGGCTACCGGTTCTCCCTTCATTCCCTGCACGCAGTATCCTTCACATTGCGTTTCCTGCGGGCAGACTCTTCCGCATACTCTTGGAAGCGCGCTGGTTTCACTGATGGTCTGATAGGCCCCTTCAAAATCGCCTTCCGCCACCTGGGCTATAAATTCCGGAATCTTCACCATTACAGGGCATCCCTTAGTACACGGCTTCTTTCGGCATTTAAGACACCGCATAGCTTCATTGACAGCCATCTGAGCCGTGTAGCCTTGGGCTACTTCTTGGAAGTTTCCCGCTCTTACGGCAGGGGCCTGTTCCGGCATCGGATTCTTTACCTTTTTCAGATTAATCATGGTAACGCACACCTCCTGTCAGGCGGCAAACATGAGCCGCGTCTTCCTGTTCCTGTTCTCTGTAGAAGGAATTCCTTCGGATCAGTTCGTCCCAGTCCACCAGGCTTCCGTCAAATTCCGGTCCATCTACACATACGAATTTATTTTCACCCCCGACAACGCAGCGGCATCCGCCGCACATTCCGGTCCCATCGACCATATACGCGGTTAAAGAAGCGACGGACGGTATCCCGTATTGTTTTGCTATTTCACAGGTGAATTTCATCATAACCGGAGGCCCTACGGCCACGATCTCATCGTACTGATTTCCGGCCTCGATCAGCTCTTTGAGTTTGTCTGTCGTAAAGCCCTTTTCTCCATAGCTGCCGTCGTCGGTTGTGATATAAAGGCGGTCGGTTCCAGCTTTGAATTCATCTTCCAGAATTACCATATCTTTCGTTTTAAAGCCGGCGATCATATCCACCTGGATTCCTTCCCGGTGCATACCGGTGGCCAGCGGATAAGCCAGGGCGTTTCCTGTGCCTCCCCCGACAACCGCCACCTTTTTCAGACCTTCCATTTCCGTCGGTTTCCCCAGAGGCCCGACAACATCCTCCAGAGCGTCACCCTCCTCCAGCTGATCCATCAGCATGGTAGTCCTGCCTACAGCAGCGTAGATGATATCGATGGTCCCTCTTTCAGAATCATGGCCGGCCATGGTCAGCGGGATCCGTTCACCGTATTCATCGGTGCGCAGGATGATAAACTGCCCCGGCTTTGCTTTTCTTGCTACCAGAGGAGCTTCGATCACAAGCCATGTCATGGTTTCATTGAGCTTTCGCTTACTTACGATTTTATACATTGCAATCTCTCCTTCCTCTACTTTTCTTCAAAGCTTTTCTGCTGTCTGACCAGCTTTCTGTAACGGTCCATCGCGGCGCTTTCCGCCTTTTCAAACAGCTGGTCCGCTCGATCAGGGTCTTTCAGCTTCAGGGAGTTATATCTTACCTCTCCCATGATAAAATCATGGAAGCTTTCTGTTGGAGGAGCGCTGTCTACGGACAGCGGATTTCTCTTCTGAGCCACCAGCGCCGGATTATACCGCAGCAGATTCCAGTATCCGGCCCTTACCGCCTTTTTCATTTCCAGCATCGCCTTGTTCATTCCCGCCTTTACTCCATGGTTGATGCATGGGGCGTAAGCGATAATCAGAGAAGGTCCATCGTAGGCCTCAGCTTCTTTGATAGCCTTCAAGGTCTGGGCCGGATTCGCGCCCATTGCCACCTGCGCCACATAAACATATCCGTAGGCCATGGCGATCTGAGCCAGATCCTTCTTTCTCACAGCTTTTCCTCCGGAAGCGAACTGCGCTACCGCGCCGGTTGGCGTCGCTTTGGACGCCTGCCCTCCGGTATTGGAGTAAACCTCTGTATCAAAGACCAGCACGTTTACATTCTCGCCGGAAGCCAGCACATGGTCCAGTCCGCCGTAGCCGATGTCATACGCCCATCCATCGCCGCCAAAGATCCACATAGACGGCTTTGTCAGCATATCCGCATTGGCTACAACGAATTTCGCGTCTTCCATAACTGTACATTCCCTGCACAGCTCTACCAGGGCTTTCCCTGTGGTTTCCGCGGACTTCGCGTCATCCATACAGGCCAGCCAGGCGTTGGCCGCTCTGGTAAATCTCGTATCTGCCGCCAGCCGTTCTACCGCGGATTTCAGTTCTTTTCTCCTTGCCTTTACGGCAACAGCCATGCCGTATCCGAATTCCGCGTTATCTTCAAAGAGAGAGTTGGACCACGCGGGCCCCTTTCCTTCTTGATTGGTGGTGTACGGAGTACTCGGCGCGCTGCAGCCCCAGATGGAGGAGCACCCTGTCGCGTTGGCAATATACATTCTGTCTCCGAACAGCTGAGTCACCAGCTTCGCGTAAGGAGTCTCTCCACAGCCCGGACACGCGCCGGAGAACTCCAGCAGAGGCTGTCTGAACTGGGAGCCTTTTACGGTATCGGTTTGGACAGGCAGTTCTTTTATCTGTGTCTGGGAGAACAGATAATCATAATCCGCCTGCGCTTTCTCCATACGATCTTCCGCCATGACCATCTTCAGCGCTTTGTTTCTGGAAGGGCATACATCCGCGCAGGAGCCGCAGCCGGTGCAGTCCAGAGCGGAAATACCCATGGCAAACCGCTTTTCGTCATCCTCCTTCAGCGGAATCGACGCTCCGCCATAGCCCTCTTCCTCTTCTTTGTCCAGTACAAAAGGCCGGATGACCGCGTGCGGGCATACATAGGAGCACCAGTTGCACTGTGTGCATTTCGTCTCATCCCACTCCGGAATTTCCACCGCAATGCCCCGTTTTTCATAAGCGGCGGTTCCTGCCGGAATCACGCCACCCGCTGTGTCCAGAAATACAGAGACAGGAATGGAATCCCCCTCCATCGCGTTGGTCGGCTTCAGCACTTTATTGATATAATCCGTATGGAGCTGGTTTCTTCCCTCGGCGTCCGATCTAGTCAGCTCACCTTCCGCCTCTGCCCAGTGAGGGGGTACTTCCACCTGGTGAACATGTTCGATGCCTGCTGATACGGCCTGATAGTTCATATAAACGATCTTCTTCCCTTTGCTGCTGTAGGTTCTCCGGATAGCCTCTTTCATGTATTCCGCCGCGTCATATACCGGCATTACACCCGCCAGCTTGAAAAATGCCGCCTGCAGCACAGTATTGGTCCTTCCGCCCAGCCCCAGCTTTCTGGCAATGGTCACCGCGTCGCAGGTGTAGAACCGGATATGGTTGCGGGCTATATACCGCTTCATATTTGCCGGCAGTTTTTCTTCCATCTGCTCCGCATCCCAGGAGCAGTTGAGAAGGAAGATTCCGCCCGGCTTCACGTCCTCCACCATATGATAGCGGTTCACATAGGCCGCGTTATGGCAGGCGACAAAATCCGCCTGCTTTACATAATAGGATGCCTTAATTGGAGTATCGCCGAACCGGAGATGCGAGATGGTCACGCCGCCGGATTTTTTAGAGTCATACTGGAAATACGCCTGCACGAATTTATCTGTATTGTCACCGATGATCTTAACGCTGTTTTTGTTCGCTCCCACTGTACCGTCAGCGCCCAGGCCCCAGAATTTGCAGGCGACAGTTCCTTCCCGCGCCACATCCGGCCGCTTGCTGGCCTTCAGAGAAAGCCCCGTTACATCGTCCTCGATGGAGATGGTAAATTCTTTTTTCGGCTCGTCAGACCACAGGTTTTCATATACCGCCAGGATATCCTCCGGCTGTGTATCCTTGGAACCCAGACCGTAACGCCCTCCCGCGATAAATACGCCATCGAGCCCGCTTCCCTTCAGCGCTGCCGCGACATCCAAAAACAGCGGTTCTCCAATAGATCCAGGTTCTTTTGTCCGGTCTAAAACGGCGATTTTTTTTACGGTCTTCGGAATCGCGCGGATCAGATGCTCACTGGAGAACGGTCTGTAAAGCCGTACCGATACAATACCGACTTTTCTTCCGTTTCCATTGACATAGTCCACCACCTCTTCCGCGGCGTCACAGACAGAACCCATGGCAATGATGATTTCCTCCGCGTCAGGAGCGCCGTAGTAATCAAACAGCTTATACCCGGTCCCCAGCTTTTCATTAACCTGATTCATGCAGTGGATTACCGTGTCTACCGTGTCATTATAGGCTTTGTTGCAGGCCTCTCTGTGCTGGAAGAAGGTCTCCGGCTGTTCCGCGGACCCCATACTCTGCGGGTGATTTGGATTCAGCGCTCTTGCCCTGAACTGTTTCAGCGCTTCCCAGTCCATCATTTCCTTCAGCTGCTCGTAATCCCACACTTCGATTTTCTGCTGTTCATGGGAAGTCCGAAAGCCGTCAAAGAAGTGAAGCACCGGTACCTTTCCCTTGATCGCGGAAAGATGCGCGACTGCCGCCAGGTCCATAACCTCCTGCGGGTTTCTGGACGCCAGCATGGCGAATCCCGTCTGCCTGCAGGCCATTACATCGGAATGATCGCCAAAGATGGAAAGGGCATGGGTAGAAATGGCTCTCGCCGCGACGTGAAGGACGGTAGGCGTTTGCTCTGCCGCCAGTTTATACATGTTCGGGATCATCAGAAGAAGTCCCTGAGACGCGGTAAAGGTGCTGGTCAGCGCGCCTGCCGTAACCGCTCCGTGAACAGCGCCCGCGGCTCCGCCCTCGGACTGCATTTCAACCACCTTGACCTGCTCACCGAAAATGTTTCTTCTGTCTTCACTGGTCCATTGGTCCACATTTTCCGCCATCGCCGATGAAGGGGTGATGGGATAAATAGCCGCCACTTCGGAAAAGGCATAGGCAACGTGAGCTGCTGCTGTATTTCCGTCCATTGTTTTCTTCTTTCTCATCATTACCACTTCCTTTCTGCCTTATTTCCGCAATTCAGTTTCAGGGCGTTAATCTGCAGATAGTTGTACTCCGGAACGATCCGTTCCGCTATGAGCTCTCTGGAGCATACATAGGAGCAGATGCCGCAGTTTTCACATTTTTCTCCGTCAATAACCGGATTTCCCGCAACCATTTCGATGGCGTTTTCCGGGCAGTTATCGGCACAATCGCCGCAGCCGATGCAGCCGGTCTCACAGACTTTGAGACGTTCTTCCTGCGGATTTCTGGAATTACACGGCACTCTCTTTACACCCCGGTACGGAGCCATCACGATCATGTCTCTTGGACAGGCTCTGCTGCAGTCGCCGCAGCCGACGCATTTATCGATATCTACCGCTGCCACGCCATTTTCAACAGTAATCGCATCATATCTGCATACTTTTGTGCAGTTTCCCATACCGATGCAGCCGTATTCACAAAGGCCCATCGCGCCCATATGGAGATCCGCCGCTTTGCCGCAGTCCTCAATCCCAAGGGCCTGCAGCTTTTTATTGGCTTTAGCGCCGCCCACGCATTTTACGAAGGCGATTTCTTCTTTTACTTTTGTCAGATCATGTATTTCATCTACGATGATCTTTTTTTTGCATTTCACCGCGCAGGCTACACATCCGACGCATTTTTCGTAATCGATTACCGCGCAGTTGTCGATAATATGTACCGCGTCCTGAGGGCACGCTCTTTCACATTCACCGCAGCCGATACAGCCGTGACCGCAGGTTTCCAGCGTCATTGCCTCATAGGCTTTGGATGAGCATGGAATGAAGCTGGTCGCGTCTTTTGGCACCATGCTGATGAGATTTTGAGGGCAAGCCGCCGTACAGGCCATGCAGCCCGCGCATTTTTCTTTATGGATGATCACCTTCCCCGCTTCCGCAGTCATAGCGCCGAATTCACAATTTTTTACACAGCTGCCAAGTCCGATGCAGCCCCACTGGCATTCGCTGTACAGAAACCCGGCCTCTTTTGCCGCCTGACAGCTTTCCATGCCGGCCATACGCTCTTTCCCCGCCGCGTCGCCCGCGCATCGGATCAAAGCCACCTTTTCTTCCACGGCTACCGGCTCAACGCCCAGAACATCGGCGATGGCTTTGACTTTTTCGCCGCCGCACGCGGGACACAAAGCCGGGTTTCCGGTTTCCGCGATGGCATTAGCACAGGCTTCGCATGTCGCGAATCCGCAGCCGCCGCTGCCGCCGCAGTCCACACCCGGAAGCAGGGCCAATACCCGCATTCCATGCTTTAGAACATTACTCATAGGTTGTCACCTCCGCATTTGATTACCCTCTCACATCTTTTATTCCGAAACAGGTCCGCCTTGGCAGCCTGTTTTAGAGGCAAATTGTACTTTGATGTTTTTTTAATACATTATACAGTATAATTTTCGGTTTTATTTTAACATTTCAAATATTCAATTTCAACCCTTTTTCTTACTATTAATTCCGGTATTTTTTTCAAAGAAACCTTTGTCTTAAATTCATATGTTTCAACCGCCCTTTTTATAATCGGCCAAACCGTTTTAACGGATTAAAAAAAGCTCATTTCCACCTCCAAAAACGCATAGGAAAGAGCTACCGCTGGACAGACCCGCCCGGTCCCATCACGCGATAGCTCTTTCTTTGCCTGCCGCAAAACGATTATTCCTCTTCCATGGCTTTCAGCTCCGGACTGATGATCAGATCACAGCCGGTGGCCGACTGAATATCCTCCAGCGTATAGTCCGGATGCAGCTCTGTAAGAAGAAGCCCCTGAGGCGTCACTTCCATAACCCCCATTTCCGTAATGATCAGATCTACTACCCCAAGAGCCGTATAAGGAAGCGTACATTCTTTTAAAATTTTCGGTTTTCCCTTCTGCGTATGAAGCATGGAAATAATCACTTTCTTCGCGCCTACCACCAGATCCATGGCGCCGCCCATTCCGGCCACCATCTTGCCCGGAACGATCCAGTTTGCCAGATTCCCTTTTTCGTCTACTTCCATAGCCCCCAGAATCGTCGCGTCGACATGACCGCCCCGGATAATGGAAAAGCTCATGGCGGTGTCAAAGAAATTCGCTTCCGGAGTATGCCGGACAAAGCATCCTCCCGAATTGATCACATCGGGATGCTCCTCCCCCTCCTTCACTTCCTCTGAAAGGCCGGTAAACCCATTTTCCGAATGGATCACTACATGAATATCATCCGGAATATAATTCGCGACCAGGGTAGGAAGACCGATTCCCAGGTTCACTACATCTCCATCTTTAAATTCTTTGGCTGTCCTTGCGGCAATCCGTTTTTTTAAATCAGCCACGGCGTCTCACCTCCTACGATCCGGTCAACAAAGATTCCTGGAATAACAAAATCATCCGGATGATTTTCTCCTGTTTTAATAATATGCTCTGACGCGATGATGACGGTCTTTGCCGCCATAGCCATAACTCCGTTGAAATTCTTTGTGGCCAGATTACACCGGAAGTTTCCGAAATCATCGCACTGGGAAGCCCTGCACAAAGCGAAATCCGCGCTGAGCGGAAGCTCCAGAAGGTAGTCTTTTCCATTGATGTTCAGAGTCTCTTTTCCCTCCGCGATCATCGTTCCTACTCCGGTAGGCGTAAGGACCCCTCCCAGGCCGGCGCCTGCCGCTCGGATCCGCTCAGCCAGGGTCCCCTGAGGAACCAGGCTGCACTTCAGAGTGCCTTCGTTCATCCCCTGCCCTACCAGAGGATTCATGCCCACATGGGAAGCGATAAGATGGTCCACCATGCCTTTTTCGATCAGCTTTCCCACTCCCCTTGCCGGTTTTCCGTCCTTTGCGGGAAGCCCTCCGTCATTGCATATGACCGTCAGACCCTTTACGCCCTTGCGGACCAGCGCGTCCATCAGGACCTCCGGGGTTCCGGTTCCCAGAAATCCTCCTACCATTACGCTGGCGCCGTCATGGATATCCGCTACGGCCTGGTCAGCTGACATGATTTTACGGATCATACGTTCATCTCCTTTCCTTAAATCATCCCTCTGTTTACGATTTCCGTCAGAACAAAGGAGGCCACATGCTCCGCGTAGGTATGGGCTCCAAAGCCCGCGTCATACCCCAGCTCCTGAGCCAGCTCGTGGGAGATCCGGGGCCCTCCGCAGGCCAGAATCACCTTATCCCGCATACCTTCCGCTTCCAGCAGCTCTACCATATTGGTCAGATTCTGGATATGAACATCCTTTTGTGTAACGGTCTGGGAAATCAGAATCGCGTCCGCTTTCACTTCCTTTGCCTTTTCAATCAGCGCCTCATTAGGCACCTGACTTCCCATATTGATGGCTTCGATTCCTTCATAACGCTCCAGCCCGAAATGGCCGTGGAAGCCTTTCATATTCATAATAGCGTCGATCCCTACGGTATGAGCGTCGGTTCCGGTGGAAGCCCCTACTACCACTACATCCCGTTTGATGTTGTCTTTGATATACTGTCCGCATTCCAGACGGTCCATAATATCCACTTCCACTTTCGGCACCTTGATGGTGGTGTAATCTACCGTGTGCTGGCACTTTCCGTAAACGACAAAAAAGGTGAAGCCGCTGTCCATATCTTTGGAGTAAACCACATTGGGCTCATCCAGCCCCATTTTTTTCGCCAGCAGCTTTGCCGCTTCGCTGGCTTCCTCTCCGTGAGGCACAGGAAGTGTAAATGCCAGCTCCATCATGCCGTCGTTCATAGTATCTCCATATGGCTTTACTTTGGTCAGATCGACCTTTGCTACCGCGCTCTGTGTCATTTTTTTACACCTCCCATCATCAGTGGAATAAACGGATTGAAATAATCTTCAGCTTTGACGCATACTCCCTCCAGGCCTTTTCCGCCGTCCCGGGGCCGTTTCACACCGCCGAATTTTCCCTGTTCAATTGTGGCAAACAGGCCTTCCTCTTCGATTTCCCGCAGCAGCTTGTCCGCTTCAGCCAGAACCCGCGCCGCTCTGGACTGGATGATTCCCCCTTCTTTGAATTCCACTTCGCTTCCGATATCTCTGGCGTTGTTAAAAATGTAGGAAGCGTTTTCAATGGAAAGGTAACGGTCCTGCATATGAGGCGTATGGATGGCCTCTGTCAGCATCCCCAGCAGCTGCAGAGATTGTCCGGACCAGACCGAAATCAGATTAAACAGCGCGTCCTGAATCTGTCCTCTGAAAATGTTTCCCGTCATGAATTTGGTCGGCGGCATATATTTAAGAGAAGCCTTCGGAAAGATCTCTCTTGCCATAATCGCCTGAGACAGCTCGTAGAGGAATCCGTTTTCAATATCCGGATCCATTTCAAAGGCGTGTCCCAGCCCCATCTGCTCTGCTTTGATGTTGGCTAAAACCGCGAACTGTTCATTGATAAACTGGGAAGCCAGAACAGTATGCGCCGCTTCATAGGCGTCATCTGTCGTCAGATAATTGTCCTCTCCGGAATTGAACATGCTGCCGCAGTAGCCGATAATAACTCTGGAAAAGAACTGGTCTACAAGGGTTCTCTGCATGTTGATATCCCGAAACAGGATTCCGTAAAGAGCGTCATTGAGCATGACATCCAGACGCTCCAGCGCCCCCATAGCCGCGATCTCCGGCATGCACATTCCGGAGGAATAGTTGCAAAGGCGGATATAACGCCCGATCTCTTCCCCGACTTCATCCAGCGCTTTTCGCATAATCCGGAAGTTTTCCTGTGTAGCGTAAGTCCCGCCGAAGCCCTCGGTAGTCGGTCCGTAAGGCACATAGTCCAAAAGGCTCTGGGCCGTTGTCCGGATTACCGCGATGATATCGGCTCCCTGACGGGCCGCCGCCTGGGCCTGAACCACATCCTCATAAATATTTCCTGTGGCTACGATCACATACAGATAAGGCTTTCGCCCTTCACCGATCGTCTCCAGGTAACGCTCTCTCTTTTCCGTCTGCGCTTTGATTTTCTCCAGAGCTTTCAGTACCTCCGGCATGACGGCCCGCTCCGCCTCCTTAGGATCCATCGGCGGCAGTTTTGTAATATCCAGCTGACCGGCCGCCATTTTTTCGGCAATCTCCTGAGGGGAAAGGCCTGTTCTGGTCATAGCGTTTCCCATCCAGTAAGCCGCTCCCTTGGAGAGTCCTCCCGCGTCTTTAATCTGATCGATTACCACATTGGGAAGGGGCGTATCCACTTCATCGATTCCATCTACTCCAAGCAGCCGCAGAACGGTTCGTTCTGTGCTGACTGTGGTATGCCGGTCAATAAAGGTCTGCATTGTCTTTGCGATCCTTCCCGCGCAGGAGCGGGCGCTGTCGATGACCTTTGGGTCCAGATTCAGTTTGCTTTTCATCCTTTTTCTCCTTTACTTCAAATAGCCCTTTGCTCTTTCGATGATGTCGCTGCTGATTCCCAGCATCCCGGCAATATTAAGGGCGTCCCTTGGTATTTCCCGCTGCTCTTCTACCCGTTTCAGCCGATAATCCATATATTTCGATATAATTTCCACACGCTGCCTGCGGCCGGCGTATTTCAGCTCCCGGTCCAGAAGGGTAAAATCCGCCTCCGCAAGGCCGATCACCTGCAGATTATTTACCTGAGGATCCTCCGCGGCGGTTTCAAAATGCGTGGTAATCAGACTGATGTAGGCTCTCGGCTTCAGATAGTCCACCAAACTTCTGGTAAGGGCCATTCCCTCTGCCGGATTTGTGCCGCTGGCGATCTCATCGATCAGCAGCAAAGAACGCTCCGCGCTGTTTTCCAGGATTCCCCTCAGTTCTTCCATTTCTCCGCCAAAGCTGGAAAGACCCCGTTCCACAGACTGGCTGTCTCCAATAAGAATCCGCGTATAATTGGACAGTCCCACTATCGCGCTCTCGCATGGAACGAAAAATCCGTACTGGGCCAGGATCGCCACCAGTCCCACCAGCTTCAGGGATACCGTCTTTCCTCCCATGTTGGCTCCGGTAATACAGGTCACCCCGTCCTCCAGCTTTACGCTGATGGGACAATATTCCCTCCCCCGCGCGGCAAGGGCTTCCTCCGCTTTCAGATGACGTCCGTCTTCAAATTCGATCCGGTGTTCTTCTGTAATTCGCGGCTTTACACACTTATGCTTTTGCGCGTAAATAGCCTTGGAGAGGGTGATATCCAGCTCTCCCAGCCTTTGGCAGTTCTCCGTCAGGACCTGTCTCCATTGTCCGATCTTTCGGGAAAGCCGCTGGCGCGTGCGGTATTCTTCCTCTTCCACAAGCCCATTCAGTTCCTCTGTCTCCTCCATGAGCCCGCGGACCTGAGCCGTCTGCTTTAAAGAAAACGTCACAGACAGATAATCTTCCCGCATGGGCTGCAGCTCCTGAATCTCATAAATCATTTTTATCGTTTTTTCATCGGCCTTCGCTGCTGTAATTTCAAACTTTGGTGTAAGCGAAACGCCGTATTTTTCTTTTATCTCATCTTTTTTTGCCTTATTTTCTTTCCGAATGCGACGCTCAAGCTGCCGCTTCTTTTCTCGGAGTTCTTTCAGCCTGATGGAAAACTCGTCGTAGATGTAAAAGGAGGCCAGCCGGTCCTTTCTTGGATCCAGTACGTCCAGCAGCTCTTGTGTATCCTCTAAGACAAACTCCTCCGGCACCGGCAGGGCTGCCAGGATCTGCCGTATCCTTTCTGTCTGCAGCAGCAGATTTTTAATTTCAAACAGCTCTACCGCTGACAAAACAGAATCGGCGCTTCTGCTTATGGTAAAGCTGTTATCCTTCATTTCCATGAAAATTTCCCGCAGGGCGTCGATGGAAGCGCGATCCGATTGGAGCAGCTCCAGCATCCGCTGCACCTGGTCCAGCTCCTTTCGCAGCAGCTCCTCTTCTCCTGGAAAAAACGGTTCCTTTTCCTTTATACCTTTGCGGCCAAAGGGGGTCAGCAGCTCCATGCCGGAAATCACATGATCCAGACCAAGCTCGCTCTTTGTCTTTTTATTCGCCAGTCTCTGTTTCATTCCGTTTCCTCCTTACAGCATCACATCCATCACCGGAATATCCGGCAGAGCCTGCCGCATTGCGTCAAGCAGCTCTTTATGATCGAACCGATAGCCGGCGGGCGCGTATGGGTTGACGGTAACAGCAGCTACCCGGATGTTATTCATTACCTTCACTGTAAGCCCCCTCTTTTTCATCTGCTGCCAGCTGGCCCCGTCGAAAAAGATTCTGGTGGGATCCTTTAGCAGAAAGGTAACCTGCCTGAGCTTAGCTGGCCGGATCCCCTCAATGGAGCTCTTTGTAAAGGCTCCCGGAATATAGATCAGCTCTGTGTCCTCCCGGATCTCTTTATCCAGTCTGGTTCCGGCTCCCAGTCCCGTCTTCAGATCCAGCCTTCTCAGCCTTCCCATTTCGTACAGCAGGACAGCTTCCTCTCCGCTCTCCTGCTGAAGCTGCCGTCTCAGCTTGCCTTCTTCCAGTCTGGGCAGACGGTAGGTCTCTATGAGACGGGCGGTCTCCGCTACAACGGTTTTCAGATTTCTGGACAGCACCGCTCCGGTTGCCAGAATAACAGCGTCGCTGGCTTTTGGGTCCGCAATGGATCTTCTGTCCACAGCTCCGTCAATCAGCACCATATCGGCCCCCAGATCAAGCATCTCCCGGCACAGCCTTCTATGCTCGCTGGTGATAACCGGACCCGCGATCTGTACATAGCCGCTTTCAGCCACCCGGCAGAGCATCAGCTGTCCGATGGATGTCGAATACCCGGTCATCTTCAGAATTTCCAGTCCGGCTTCGGCCAGCTCATACAGCCGCGACGGCACCGAAACCAGGGTGCCCGCTTCCAGGAAAACCTTTGGCTTGTCCGTTCCTGTTACCAGATCGGTCGTTTCTCCATCCCTTCCGGTAGAGGTGACTCCCAGCGCCAGCCCTTCATCCATCGCCTCTTCGATGAGATAATTGAGGGTGGTGGTCTTCCCCGCGTTCTTGGCCATTCCTACAATAGAAAGGGTTTTGTATTCATCTGCCAGCTGCCGCAGAATTCCCATAGCCGCTCCTTTTCTGTGCTTTACACCTTCTTGTTTCTATCTCCGTTTTTTATTCCGTTCATGACGCGGAAGTCCCTGAGGCTCCATAGTCATACGCTCGCCCTGCTGCAGCCCCGCGATTCCTTCGTAATGGTAATCCTTTTCTCCGATGCAGTAGTCGCAGGCGCACGGCAGCTCTTCCTGGTGTTCCGGCTCGGTATAGGTG
>JAJCKG010000016.1 GCA_020558355.1 bacterium 210820-DFI.6.37
TGTTGCCGCGCCAACATCTCTATGTTCCCTTTGTTCCCGCGAATGGCCTTTGGGAACAAAAATTCCATAAGATGGTAAATTGCTAAGGCGCCACTGAAATTCATCCCGCGGATTCCGCCTTTCAACCTCCCTAAATGCCCGCGGCCAGAGCAAAAGAAAAAAATCAAATTGTTGTTGCATACTATGCAACAACGGACAAAAACCCTGAAATTCCAACAAAAAAATAAAAATTGCGCAATAGAAAAAAGAAAAAAACGGTGCATACTATGCAACAAAACGGCTATTTACAACAGGGGAGAATTCAGTAAAATATTTATGTGAGTTAGATAAGGCTAATTCGTGATTGAAAGCGTATATTTTTCCTGCAAAATGTACGAAAAAAAATATACAGCGTTATTAGGAAACGTACACAAGTGAAAGGACCGATTATGGAAAACAAGTTCAAGAAAAAGATAGCGGTGATCATATGCTGCTGTCTCATACTGACGATTTTATCAGGAACCGCGGGGTTGAAAGTCAGCAGCGCGGATGACACTGGGGTAAAGGATGGGACTTACTCCATACCGGTCAGTCTGTGGCATGCGTCAAAAGACAGCGCTTCTATGGGAAACAACGCGCTGCAGCAGACTGGAAAGCTGGTAGTAAGCGGAGGCGACGCGCAGCTGTATCTCAAATTTACCAGCATGGAATTTTCCGGTATGAGCGGCTATTTGATGCAGCTGGACCTGCTGGAGGACATTACCTTTAATGAATACAATTATCCGGAAAAATATAAAGAAAAAGCGGCGACGGTTGTTTCCAGATACAGCATTGTGGACCAGTATAACGGCCCCAGCTCCACGGATGTCAACTGCGCTGGGAAACAATATCCCAAGGTCCTGAAAATACCAGTTACCATAGGGCAGCAGTATACCTGGGCCCATGTATATGTTCCGGTTATGGGCGAACTGGGCAGCGGCGACCAGGTCTGCCGGATCAAGCTGGACTTTGACGCCATGTCTGAAATGACCTCCGATGAAGCGGCGGAATGGGAGGCCGCGGAAAAAGATGATGAAGGGGGAACTCCCGGGGAAACAGGAAATCTCAACAAAACAGAGCTGAAAAAGTACATAGATCAGGCAACCGCGCTTTTGGGAAAAACAGATACATATACAGAAGCTTCTCTAAGCCAGCTGCAGGCGGCGCTGGACACAGCAAAGAAAACCTGGGAAACCACTTCCACAACCCAGACCGTAGTGGACGCGCAGGCAAAATCCCTGAAAGCGGCCATTGACGGCCTGATCAAAAAATCATCAGAAAATCTGGATAAAAACAATCTGAAAAATGGAAAATACACCGTCTATGTGGATCTGTGGCACGCCACATCCAACAAGGCTTCCATGGGAAATCCCACTATGAATCACAAGGCTCTTCTGACCGTAAAGGATGGGACCTACACCATGGATATTTCCACCCATCCTATGACAGTAGGCACCATCACAGCCTGCCTGCAGACGCTGCAGATCAAGCAGAACGACGGCTCCTACAAATACGCGCAGATCACAGCGAAAAACAATCCGGGAAAGCAGCCCAGCGTATTTCGCTTTGTACTTCCTTCAAAAGACACCTATATTCCGGTCCTGATCGATCCTAAGGTGGAGGTCATGGGAGAAGATCCGCTTCCCGCCAGGCTGAAGATCAGCTGGGATACCCTGGCAAAGGCCGCGGATAACGCAAAGGTAGAAGAAAACACAAAAGCGGTGACTGCGGGCCTGGACACCAAAGCGGTGGATATCACTCACAAGAGTACAAAGGTCAGAGTGAAAGCCGCGAAAAACATACTGGTCAACGGAGTAAAGCTGTCGGTAAAAAAACTCACCTCAGGCAGCGACTACACAAAGACAAAGGCGGCCCTCAGTAGCGAAGGAAGCAAAATGACGATTTACGACATTACCCTTTACTCGCCGGAGAATTCCAAGGTCCAGCCAAACGGCATGGTAAAAGTCTATCTGCCTATTCCAAAGGGCTATAACAAAAACAGTCTGGCGGTTTACCGTATGTCCGGAACCAATAAGACAAAGATGACGGCAAAGGTCAGCAATGGAACTTGCGTCTTTTCCACAAATCACTTTAGTATCTTTGCTCTGGTAGATACCAGCACAGCCTCCGCGGGAGGCGGCGGCAGCGGAGGAACCGCGTCTATTTCCGGCGGAGCCGCTGACGCGGGGGATATGGAAGAGGCAGTAGAAGAGGAAATGACAGACAGCCAGCAGACCGGGCAGGAAAGCGGGACCGGGTCGCCTAACACAGGGGACGCGCTTTCCATGAACCAGATGATGTCCCTGATGCTGCTGGGGATATCCATGCTCAGCGCCCTGGTCATGGTGGTGCTGGTGATAGCCGTATTTTTAAAACTGGCAATGAGAAGGAGAAACAGTTGATATGAAGCATGAATTGAATTTTGGACGCAGAGCGGCCGCTGCCCTATTGATCCTGGCCGTGATGGCAATGGGGATACTCGCGGCCGGGGAAGGGGTCTACGCGGCGGAAAGCGGAACCGCGTATCTGGCTACGGCCACCCCTTATTACAAACATCCGGTAACAGGAAAGATTGAGGACGCCGGACAGAATGAAGGAATCGGACAGGGAATGACCGAAAGCGTTCTGTATAAAAAGGCGCTGGTGGAGATTACCGATTCCGGCAAGACCTACGCAACGGTTCGCTTTTATATGATGGATAATATTTCTAAGGTTAAATTCTGGGCGCAAAACCGCGGAGCCTCCGGATGGAGCAGCACGTCTTACCAGATCATGCAGGAAAATATTGGCGGCAAATACTGCTCCGACTTCCGGATCAATATCCCGTCTAAGACAGCCATTGTCAAAGCGCAGATGTACGTTTCCGCCATGGGACGGAATGTAATTTTCTATATGAACTTTTCCAATTTAAAAGAGGGACATGGAAATTTCATCACCAGTGTTTCCGCGTCCACCAAAAGCAGTCAGGCCGCGTCAGCCTCCGGCAGCTCAGGAAATACTCAGACCGCCGCGGACAGCGCCTCTGACGCCGCGACGGATGATACACAGACGCAGGACGACAGCGGGGCCATTGATGATACACAGGGTCTGACCACTTCGCAGGATCAGACGCAGGAAACAGCCGCGGCTGGAGACGGGACCGTTCTTCCGGCCCTTTCCTGGGTACTGGTGCTTCAGTGCATTCTCATTATTCTGGTTCCTGCCCTTATCGTAGGAGCTGCCCTTATGGGACTCCTGATTTATATAAAAAATCGGGAGGAAATTGAATGATGAAGAAAATCGCGCTTCTCCTTGCGGCGCTGACGCTGGTTATGAGCCTTACGGGATGCGTAAAGTATGAAAAAAGCGGCCGTCAGGAAAATGTCACCAGCGTGGACCCGGACAAAACGGCAATCGTGGCAACCTCCATGGCAGTGACGGAGATCTGCGCGAAGCTGGAGATTCCTCTGGTAGGCGTCCCCAGCAGCAATTTGTCCGAGGTGCCTGAGGTCTATGAGGACCTTCCCAAGATCGGCACAGCTATGTCGCCGGATATGGAAAAGGTATCGGCCCTGCGGCCCGCGTGGATCTTATCTCCCGTCAGCCTTATGGCGGATCTGAAGCCAAAATATGAAGCCATCGGAGTGGATTACGCTTTTCTCAATTTAAGCAGCATTAAAGGCATGTTTAAATCCATTCAGGAGCTGGGCGATCTGTTCCAGAGGCAGGAGCAGGCGGAAAAGCTGGTAAGCGACTTTGAAGCCTACTGTGAAACCTATGAGAAAAAACATAAAAAGGCGGAAAAGAAAAAGGTTTTGATTCTCATGGGGCTGCCCGGATCCTATGTGGTGGCAACGCCAAAGTCCTATGTGGGTAGCCTGGTGGAAATGGCTGGCGGCGTTAATGTTTACGCCAGCGAGGAAAAGGATTTCGTCAATATCAATACGGAAGATATGCTGAAGAAGGATCCGGACATTATCCTCCGCTGCGCGCACGCTCTGCCGGATCAGGTGGCGGAGATGTTCAGCGAGGAATTTAAAACCAACGATATCTGGAAGCATTTTAAAGCAGTGAAGAATGGAAAGGTCTACGACCTTCCCTATGAATATTTCGGCATGAGCGCTACCTTTGATTACAAAAAGGCGTTAAAGGAGCTGGAGCCGATTCTATATGGAGATTAATATGAATAAGATACAGACAAGGGATAAACGAAAAGGTCTGACCGCGGCGCTGGCGTTTGCCGCGGTATGCGCGCTGCTGCTGGCGGTGCTGCTCTGGTCCGTCAATCAGGGCAGCATCCATATCAGCGGAGGCAAGCTGCTTCGGGGGCTTTTCGTAGAGTATGATGAAGATGTGGCAACTGTCTACGATCTTCGTTTCCCAAGAATGATTATTTCGCTCATGGTAGGAGCGGCGCTGGCTGTTTCCGGGGTCCTGTTTCAGGCGGTTTTAAAAAACCCCCTTACCGATCCGGGAATCATCGGTATCTCCGGTGGGGCCAGCTTTACGGCGGTTATCCTGACCGCTGTGGCGCCGGGGCTCTTTTACTTTCTGCCTCTGGCGGCTTTTTTAGGAGGGCTGTTCGCCTTCTTTCTGGTATATTCCCTTTCCTGGAAGGGCGGGCTTTCTCCGCTGCGGATTATCCTGGTGGGCGTCGCGGTAAGCACTATGTTTTCCGGACTTTCCAGCGCCATAAATTCTATGGGCGGCGGCAACCAGTCTTCCGTAGCTTCCATTGTAAACGGGAGTATCACTATGAAAACCTGGGATGATGTAAACATTGTTTTATATTATCTTCCCATCTTCCTGATTCTGGCCCTTTGCTTTTCAGGCGTCTGCAACCTTATGGCTCTGGATGACAAAACGGCCAGAGGAATCGGCCTGAATGTGAACCGCTGGCGTATTATTATTTCCATCGTGGCGGTGGTGCTGGCGTCTGTTTCCACAGCGGTCGCGGGGATTGTCAGCTTTGTAGGCTTGATCGTTCCCCACATTGCCAGGATGCTGGTAGGAAGCAACCATAAGGTCCTGATCCCCTTTTCCATTCTGCTGGGCGCGCTGGTGTTCCTGGCGGCGGATACCATCGGCAGAACCATCGCGGCGCCTTACGAGATCAGCGCGTCGATTGTTATGGCCGTTGTGGGCGGCCCGTTCTTTATCATGCTGCTGAGAAGGAGGGGAAAGTATGGAAGTTAGAAATCTCATGTTTGCCTATGATGTCAAAACCAAGGACAGCCGGGGAAAGCTGGCCAACAAGATCCTGGACGGCGTTTCCTTTACCGTGAAGGACCAGAAAATCACAACCCTTCTGGGGGCCAACGGATGCGGCAAGACGACTCTGTTCAATCTGATGACCAAGAACCTGGTGCCGCTACGGGGCAAGGTGCTGCTGGATGGAAAAAGCATTCGCTTCATGAAGCAAAAGGACTTCGCGAAGCGGGTAGCTATTGTACATCAGAACAATCAGGCGGCTTCGGATATTACCGTGGAAAAGCTGGTGGCCTACGGAAGGACGCCGCATCAGAATATGCTGTCCGCGAACCGGAGCGAAGATCTGGAGATCATTCAGTGGGCCATGGAAGCGACCGGAGTGGAAGACTACCGGAGCAGGGAAGTCATGAGCCTTTCCGGCGGTCAGCGGCAGCGGGTGTGGATCGCTATGGCGCTGGCGCAAAAAACGGATATTTTATTTTTAGATGAACCGACGACTTATTTGGATATTCGCTATCAGATCGAGCTGCTGGAGCTGATCTGTCAGCTGAATCAGGCCTACGGTATCACCATTATTATGGTGCTCCACGATATGAATCACGCGATTTATTACAGCGATGAAATTATCGGCCTGAAGGACGGACAGATTCTGGTTCAGGGGGAGCCGTCAAAGGTCATTACCCCCGACAGCATTGAAGAGCTTTACGGCATCCGCCTTGAGGTAGAGCGGTCCGGCGGGCGGAGCATCGTTTCCACAGTCAGGTAAGGAGGATTTATGAAAAAAGTGATCAACGGGATCTGTGTAGGGCTGGCTTTCCTCTGCGTCGCCATCGGCGCGGTAGGGATCGTGCTCCCGTTTCTCCCTACGACCCCTTTCTTTATTTTAGCGGCGGCGCTTTTCGCGAAGGGCTCCGCCAGGTTCCACCGGTGGTTTTTATCCACTTCCCTTTATAAAAAACATCTGGACGATCTGGTAAGGACCAAAGCCATGACAAAGAAAAGCAAGTGTTCCGTACTGGCTTCCATTACGGTGCTGCTGACCATCGGGTTTTTCCTGTCGCCCATCTGGCACGCCAAGGTGGTTATTGTTATTGTAGCTTTGGCCCATTACTACGTTTTTCTGTTTCGGATACGCACCATTACTGAGGAAGAAAAGAGCAGGCTGAGAGGAAAAGAGGATGTTTCATAAGCGATTACTAAATGAGTTTAAAATGACGAGAAAATATACGGCAGTGACGGTGGCCTGTCAGTGGGTCAGCATGATGGCGAATCTGCTGTTTGTCTATGCCGGATCTGTCCTGATTCGGGACATGCTGTTTGGAGCTGTTACCGGACAGGGAGCCGTGACCTATCTGGTTCTGATGGCTATTTTTCTCGCGGTCCGTTTTGCGGCCTGCGCGGGGAAAAACCATTGCAGTGTAAAGACTGCCGACCTTGTCAAGGCCAGGCTGAGGGGCCTGATCTTTGACAAGCTGCTGCGGCTTGGGAAAAATTATCATCAGAAGGTTTCCACCTCGGAAGTGGTGCAGATCAGTACCGAAGGGGCGGACCAGCTGGAATTTTATATGAGCCAGTATGTGCCGCAGTTTTTTTACAGCATGATCGCGCCGGTGACCTTGTTTTTGGTGGCGCTGCAGATCAGCGTCAAGGTCGCGGTGGTGCTGCTCTTGTGTGTGCCGCTGATTCCTGTATCCATCATTCTTGTTCAGAAAATCGCGAAGCGGCTTTTAGGCAAATACTGGGGCAGCTATACCAAGCTTGGAGACAGCTTTCTGGAAAACCTGCAGGGACTGACTACGCTGAAAATCTACGGCGCGGATGAAGCTTACGCAAAGCGCATGGATGAAGACGCGGAGTCCTTTCGCCGGATTACGATGCGGGTCCTGATTATGCAGCTCAATTCCATCAGTATTATGGACCTGGTGGCCTATGGAGGAGCCGCCGCGGGAATCCTTCTCACCATCCTGGAGTACATGAAGGGAAACGTCAGCTTTACCCAGTGCGTGTTCATGCTTTTGATTTCCGCTGAGTTTTTCCTGCCTCTTCGAATGCTTGGTTCTTTCTTTCATATCGCTATGAACGGGAACGCCGCGGCGGATAAGATTTTCCGGCTGCTGGATATGGAAGAGCAGCCAAAGGGGGAAAGCCTTGAATTTCCGGAAGGGGATATCTCCTTTAAGAAGGTGGGCTTTTCTTACGAGGATGGAGAACGGCAGATTCTGGAGCAGGTGGAGCTGCGGTTTAAAGCTGGCAGCATGACTGCTCTTGTAGGCGAATCCGGATGCGGAAAAAGCACCATTGCCAGTCTCCTTATGGGAGAGCGGGACGGTTACCAGGGAGAAATCTGTATCGGGGATGAAACAGAGCTTCGTCAGATCGCGGAGGATGTGCGGCTAAAGAATATGACCAGGATCAATCACAGCGGCTATATTTTCAAAGGAACCGTAGAAGAAAACTTGCGCATGGGAAATGAAGCCGCTTCTGCCGCGAATATGCTGAAGGTTCTGCGTCAGGTGGACCTTTACCGCGACTTTGAAAAGCGGGGCGGCCTGTCTATGAAGCTTTCTGAGCGGGGAGAAAATCTTTCCGGCGGCCAGCGGCAGCGGCTTGCCCTGGCAAGGGCGCTGCTCCACGACAGTCAGGTCTATGTTTTTGATGAAGCCACCTCCAATGTGGATGTGGAAAGTGAAAATAAGATCATGGAGGTGGTGGAAGCCCTCAGCCGGGAAAAGACGGTTATTTTGATTTCCCACAGACTGGCAAATGTAGTCTGTGCCGGTAAAATTTATGTAATGGACCAGGGAAGCATCTGTGAAAGCGGGACCCACTCGGAACTGATGCGGAAAGAGGGACGCTACTGCGAGATGTTCCGGCTTCAGCAGGAGCTGGAACAATACAGCGCGGGAGAGGAAAGGAGTGAAGCTGTTGGAAAATAAAGGACGAAGCGGGATCAAAGTCATGGCGGGGCTCATTGGAATGATAAAGCCGCTGCTGGGATTTATGTTTCTGGCGATCCTCATGGGCTGCGCGGGGAATCTGTGCGCGATTTTCATTCCGGTTATGGGCGGCTATGGGCTGCTTTCCGCCATGGGACTTCCGCAGCTTTTTTCTTTGAAGCAGGCGGGAATTCTGCTGGTGGTCTTTGCCGCGGTACGGGCGTTTCTCCGTTATACAGAGCAGGCGTGCAACCATTATATTGCTTTCAAGCTGCTGGCTCAGATCCGGCACAAGGTTTTTGCGGCGCTGCGAAGGCTGGCTCCCGCCAAGCTGGAGGGAAAAGAGCGGGGCAACCTGATATCTATGATTACCACTGATATTGAGCTGCTGGAGGTGTTTTACGCGCATACGCTTTCTCCCATTGCCATTGCGGTGATTACATCAATCTGCATGGTAGTCTATATCGCGCTGCTGGATCTCGCGTTAGGGGCGCTGGCTCTCTGCGCCTATCTGGTGGTGGGAGCGCTGATTCCTGTTATCAATGGGCGAATGGGGAGCAAGGCGGGCCAGGCGTACAGGGACGGCTTTGGACAGCTGAACACGGTGGTTCTGGACAATCTGCGGGGAATGGACGAGATCCTTCAGTATCATCAGGGGGAAAAACGAAAAGGTAAAATGGAGGAGCAGAACAAAAGGCTGGAACGGGCGCACCGGCGGCTCAAGGGGCTGGAAACCGGCCAGACGACCTTTACGGATATTGCCATTATGTCCGCGGGCGGTGTCTGTCTGGTTATGGCCGCCCTGAAAGTGTCTTCGGGAAATCTGAGCTTTGCGGAAGGGTTTTTAGCCACCATCGCTATGATGAGCTCCTTTGGCCCTGTCGCGGCGCTTTCCAGTGTTTCCAATAACTTAAACCAGACCTTAGCCTGCGGCAACCGGGTTCTGGATCTGCTGGAGGAAGAGCCTTTAGTGGAAGAAATTACAGAAGGCGTTGACTTCCGCAATGGAGATATTAACGCGGAGAATCTGACCTTCTCTTATGGAAAGAGCCAGCGACCTATCCTGTCAGATTTTACAGCGGAGCTTCCAAAGGGCAAAATTACAGGTATTCTGGGAAAAAGCGGCTGCGGAAAGTCTACCTTCCTAAAGCTTCTTATGCGCTTTTTCCAGACGGATAAAGGGAGTATTTCTTATGGAGGAAGGGATCTGGAACGAATAAAGACCAGAGAGCTGAGAAAGCATATCGCCTATGTAGAACAGGATACCTTTCTGTTCCATGATACAATCGGAAACAATATAAAGGTTGGAAACCTGGACGCGACAGACGAGGAAGTAAAAGAAGCGGCACAAAAGGCGTCCCTCCATGATTTTGTTATGAAGCTTCCCCATGGCTATGATACCCTTTTAAGCGAGCTGGGCGATTCCCTTTCCGGCGGCGAGCGGCAGAGAATCGGTATTGCGAGAGCTTTTCTGCATGATCCGGATATGATCTTTTTAGACGAGCCTACCAGCAACCTGGACAGCCTCAATGAAAGCGTGATTTTAAAATCCTTAAAAGAGGAAGCGGCGGAAAAGACGGTCGTTTTAGTATCTCACAGGAAGTCCACCATGGGAATTGCGCAGCAAGTGATCCGGATGTAAGAAAAAGGGCCCCATGAGGGGCCCTTTCAAATAAATTAGTCTTCATAATTCGGTCTTGCGTGGTAATGGGTGTGCAGCAGCTCGTGAGATTTAATGCCTCCGGCCATTCCCAGATATTCCTTGTACAGCTTTTTAACCGCTGGGTTATTGTGGGATTTACGGATATACATAGCCCGGTCTTCTTTATAAAGTCCCTTGGCTCTTTCTTCCCGAACATCGATCCAGTTTCGCACATCGGACAGCTGAAGAGGCTGGCCGCCGCCGTTGATGCAGCCGCCAGGGCAGGCCATGATCTCAACAAAGTGGAACTCTTCTCCCGCTTCGATGGCTTCCATCAACTTTCTCGCGTTGCCCAGACCATGGGCTACTGCCGCCCGGACCTTTAGATCCGCGATTTCAATGGTGGCGATCTTAATGCCTTCCAGTCCGCGGACTTCCTCATATTCGAAGTTGTCGGCGGAAGAGTCGTTGAGAATGTCAGCAACCGTTCTCAGCGCGGCTTCCATAACGCCGCCTGTCGTACCGAAGATAACGCCGGCTCCGGACGCGTTGCCGAATGGGTTATCAAAGTCACTGTCTCCCAAATCAGGGAAGTCGATACCAACATCGTAGATCATTTTACCCAATTCTCTGGTAGTCAGCACTAAATCCACATCAGGACGGCCATTTACCTTCATCTCAGGTCTTGTCGCCTCAAATTTCTTGGCTGTGCAAGGCATGATGGAGACAACAAAGATCTTGTCAGGATCGATGCCTTCCTTCTCAGCGTAGTAAGATTTCAGTACAGCGCCGAACATCTGATGCGGCGACTTGCAGCTGGACAGGTTATCCAGCATATTCGGGAAGTTATGCTCACAGAACTTGATCCAGCCAGGGGAGCAGGACGTAATGAGCGGAAGCTTTCCGCCGCCCCGGATCCGGTCGATCAGCTCAGCGCCTTCTTCCATGATGGTCAGGTCAGCGCCGGTATCAGTATCAAATACCTTGTCAAAGCCCAGCATACGAAGGGCAGTAACCATTTTTCCCGTTACAGGAGAACCAATCGGCATTTCGAATTCTTCTCCCAGAGCGACTCTGACAGCGGGAGCGGTCTGAACCACAACGTATTTATCCGGATCGTAGATCGCTTCCCATACTTTATCGATGTCGCTCTTTTCATGAAGAGCGCCTACCGGACAATAGTTGATGCACTGTCCGCAGTTGACGCAAGGTGTGTCTGCCAGCGCCAGGTCAAACGGAGCGGCGATCTTTGTGTCAAAGCCTCTGTTTACCGCGTCGATAACACCTACGGTCTGGATGTTCTTGCAGGCGCTGACGCATCTTCTGCACAGGATACATTTGTTAGGATCCCGGACGATGGAAACGCCAATATCCAGAGGCTGTTTTTTCTGTTCCCCATCAAAACGGACGGTTTCTACAGACAGCTTGTTTGCCAGAGACTGCAGCTCGCAGTCCATCCAGCTTCTTGTGCAGGTCTGACACATGGAGTTGTGGTTGGACAAGATCAGCTCCAGATTGACTTTTCTTGCTTCCATAACCCGAGGTGTATGTGTGAACACTTCCATACCTTCCCTTACCGGATGTACGCAGGCAGCCTGCAGTGCCTTTGCGCCCTTTACTTCCACGATACACATACGGCAGCAGCCGACTTCGTTGACATCTTTTAAGAAGCAAAGGGTAGGGATAGTGATGTTTACTTCTTTCGCGGCCTCGAGAATGGTATAGTTCTCAGGCACATAAAGTTTGATACCATCTATGGTTATATTTACTTTATTCATGCTATGTTACGCTCCCTTCTTACGCATTCTTGAGGATGGCCTTGAACGGACATTTTTCCATACAGAGTCCGCACTTGACGCACTTGTCCTGATCGATGGCAAACGGCGTATTCTTGTCTCCGGAAATACACTGGGTCGGACAGTTCTTTTTACAGATGCTGCAGCGTTTGCAGGCGTCCGTGTCAATGATGAACTTAACCATGGATTTACATACGCCGGCAGGACATTTTTTGTCCACAACGTGAGCGATATACTCATCGCGGAAGTATTTCATAGTGGAAAGCACCGGGTTCGGAGCGGTCTGGCCCAGTCCGCACAGAGCGGCGTCCTTGATGTTCCTTGCCAGAATTTCCAGCTTGTCCAGATCCTCCATCGTGCCTTTACCTTCTGTAATCCTGGTTACGATTTCCAGCATTCTCTTTGTACCGATCCGGCACGGCGGGCATTTTCCGCAGGATTCATCTACCGTGAATTCCAGGAAGAATCTTGCCAGGTCCACCATGCAGGTGTCCTCGTCCATAACGATCAGTCCGCCGGAACCCATCATAGAGCCCAGAGCGATCAGGGATTCATAATCGATAGGCGTATCCAGCTCAGAAGCGGGGATACATCCGCCGGAAGGACCGCCTGTCTGCGCGGCCTTAAAGGTTTTTCCGTTTGGAATGCCGCCGCCGATATCATAAACGATTTCCCGCAGCGTCGTACCCATGGGGATCTCTACAAGACCGGTGTTGTTGATCTTGCCGCCCACAGCGAATACCTTAGTACCCTTGGATTTTTCTGTACCGATATTGGCGAACCAGTCGGCCCCTTTCAGGATAATGACCGGAATATTCGCGTACGTTTCTACATTATTAAGGATCGTCGGCTGGCCGAAGAGACCTTTGACAGCAGGGAACGGAGGTCTCGGACGAGGCTCGCCCCGCTTTCCTTCAACGGAAGTCATGAGGGCTGTTTCCTCCCCGCATACAAACGCTCCGGCTCCAAGACGGATCTCCAGATTAAAGTCAAAGCCCTTGCCGAAAATGTCCTTTCCAAGAAGGCCGTACTCCTTTGCCTGATTGATGGCAATAGAAAGACGCTCTACCGCGATAGGATATTCCGCCCGGACATAAACATAACCCTGGTTCGCGCCGATCGCGTAGCCCGCAATGGCCATAGCCTCAATAACGGAATGGGGGTCGCCTTCCAGAACGGAACGGTCCATAAACGCGCCCGGGTCGCCTTCGTCCGCGTTACAGCATACATACTTCTGAGCTACCTGCTGAGAAGCGGCAAAGCTCCATTTTACGCCCGTAGGAAAGCCCGCGCCGCCCCGGCCCCGAAGCTGAGAGGCCTTGATCACATCGATTACATCTTCCGGCTCCATTTCTGTAATGACCTTTTCAAGGGCCAGATAACCGTCTCTGGCTATGTATTCATCGATACATTCCGGATTGATGGCGCCGCAGTTTCGCAGTGCCACGCGCATCTGACGGGAGAAGAAGTCCACATCGTCCAGCGCGTTGGTGATCTCATCCGCGGTCTGATCGCCCGCCAGCAGCCGTTTTACCGGAATTCCCTTCTGTACATGGCTTTCAAAGATCTCGGAAACATCCTCCGGCTGTACCGTGGTGTACATGATGTGCTCCGGATAGAACATAACGATGGGACCCTCGGCGCAAAGCCCGAAGCATCCTGTTTTTACAACCTTGATCTCATCCTGCAGCTTGTTGATGCGGATCAGATCCTCCAGCTGTTCTATGATTTTCATGGAACTGGAAGAGGTACAGCCTGTTCCTCCGCAGACCATAATATGCATGCGGCCGCCTTCCTTGGTAGGCTCGGCGTCCTTATTGACGCGGATTTGCATATCCGCCTGTTTCGCTTTTCTTATTTTATCAATATCTGCAATGCTTTTTATCATTTTGCGCACCCCCTATAATTCTTCATACTTATCAAGAATGTCGTCTACATCATCTGGCGTCAGCTTACCGTAAACTTCATCATTGATGGTAACAACAGGGGCAAGGCCGCAGGCTCCGATACAGCGGCACGCGTCCAGAGAAAATTTCCGGTCCTCTGTACATTCGCCTACATCGATGGACAGTCTGGTTCTGAATTTATCCAGAACTTCATTCGCGCCTTTAACATAGCACGCGGTACCCATACATACGTTGATTTTGTACTTGCCTTTGGGGTTGATTGAAAACTGTGTGTAGAAGCTTACGACCCCATATACTTCTGCCAGAGGGATTTCCAGCTGCTTCGCGATTTCGCGCTGGACCTCCAGCGGGAGATACCCGTAAACCTCCTGAGCCTCATGAAGCACCTGGATCAGCGAACCCCGCGTATCCTTGTACTTGGCAATAATCGATTGAAGCTCTTTTGCCTTTTCCTGTGATTCAGCACATACTGTGCATTTGTCAGTCATCGGAAACTCCTTTCATAACATCAATAAAACAGATGAGTGTGCAAATTTTTAAATATATTCTGAATATATTTAAAACTCCTCGTTAAAACAATAACATGCCTTGGCGTAAGAAGTCAATGTAATTCGCAAAGGGCTTTAAAAGACAGCAAGATTGTCTAAAAAAGGGGAAAAAAGGAAGCAGAAATAGGATAAAAAAGAGATAATTTTGACAATTTTGCGTTAACTTTAACAAACCAAATCAGAAAGAAGGGCGTGCGGGAGAGCAATAAAAAGCCGCGGCAGAGACGCCGCGGCTTTTGGAGGTATATATTCTTAAAATGTGAATTATAGTTAGTCTTCGTAGTTTTTACGAGGCGCGTAGTGGGTATGAAGCAGCTTGTGAGCCTGCTTGCCGCCCGCCATTCCCAGATACTCCTTGTACAGCTTTTTAATAGCCGGGTTGTTATGGGATTTCCGGATAAACATCTTCCGGTCTTCCTGATAAAGGGATTTGGCGCGTTCTGCTTTTACATCGACCCAGTTGCGGACATCGGACAGCTGAAGAGGCTGACCTCCGCCGTTGATGCAGCCGCCAGGGCAGGCCATAATTTCGACAAAGTGGAATTCTTCTCCGGCCTGAATGGCTTCCATCAGCTTTCTCGCGTTCCCCAGTCCGTGGGCAACCGCCGCCCGTACCTTCAGGTCCGCGATCTCGATGGTAGCGATCTTGATGCCTTCCAGTCCGCGGACTTCCTCATATTCAAAGTTGTCAGCGGAAGAGTCATTGAGAAGGTCGGCAACCGTTCTCAGCGCGGCTTCCATAACGCCGCCTGTCGTTCCAAAGATAGCGCCCGCGCCGGAGGCTTCTCCAAACGGGTTGTCAAAGTCGCTGTCTCCCAGATCCGGGAAGTCGATGCCGACATCGTAAATCATCTTGCCCAGCTCTCTGGTAGTCAGAACAACGTCTACGTCAGGACGTCCGTCTACTTCCATTTCAGGACGTTTTGCCTCGAACTTTTTCGCGGTGCAAGGCATAACAGAGACAACGAAAATATCATCCGGGTCAATGCCCTCCTTCTTCGCGTAATAGGTTTTCAGTACCGCTCCGAACATCTGGTGCGGGGATTTGCAGCTGGAAAGGTTGTCCAGCATATCCGGGAAGTTGTGCTCGCAGAACTTGATCCATCCAGGTGAACAGGATGTGATCAGAGGAAGCTTGCCGCCGCCCCGGATCCGGTCGATCAGCTCAGCGCCTTCCTCCATGATGGTCAGGTCAGCGCCTGTATCGGTATCAAAGACCTTGTCAAAGCCCAGCATACGAAGGGCAGTGACCATTTTTCCTGTTACCGGCTCGCCGATATTCATATAGAATTCTTCACCCAGAGCAACTCTTACAGCAGGAGCTGTCTGAACGACTACATGTTTATTAGGATCATAAATGGCTTCCCATACTTTGTCTTCGTCGCTCTTTTCGTGAAGGGCGGCAACCGGACATACGTTGATACACTGTCCGCAGTTGGTGCAAGGAGTTTCGTCCAGTCTCAGGCCGAAAGCGGAACCTACCACTGTATTAAAGCCGCGGTTCATTGTATCGATAACGCCTACTGTCTGGATATTCTTGCAGGCGCTGATACATCTTCTGCACAGGATACATTTGTTCGGGTCCCGAACAATGGAAACACCGATATCCAGAGGCTGACGCTTTTTGTCTCCGGTAAAACGTACGGTGTCTACCGACAGCTTGTTTGCCAGAGTCTGCAGTTCGCAGTCCATCCAGCTTCTTGTACAGGTCTGACACATGGAATCGTGGTTGGAAAGGATCAGTTCCAGATTGACCTTTCTTGCTTCCATTACCTGAGGTGTGTGAGTGAAAACTTCCATACCCTCTCTTACAGGGTGTACGCAGGCAGCCTGCAGAGCCTTGGAGCCCTTCACCTCTACTACACACATACGGCAGCAGCCGATTTCGTTGATATCCTTCAGGAAGCACAGTGTAGGAATGGTGATATTCACTTCCTTGGCAGCCTGCAGGATGGTATAGTTTTCTGGTACATATAATTGAATACCATCTATTGTAATATGAACTTTGTTCATGACTTTGCGCTCCTCCTTTACGCGTTCTTGAGTATTGCCTTGAACGGACATTTTTCCATACACAGGCCGCACTTGACGCACTTATCCTGATCAATAGCGAATGGAGTGTTTTTATCTCCGGAAATACACTGAGCAGGGCATCCCTTCTTACAGATACCGCAGCGCTTACAAGTGTCATCATCGATGATAAATTTAACCATGGATACGCAGACGCCCGCCGGACATTTTTTATCTACAACGTGGGCTACATATTCATCTCTGAAGTACTTCAATGTGGAAAGTACCGGATTCGGAGCGCTCTGTCCCAGTCCGCAAAGAGCGGAAGCCTTGATATTCTTGGCCAGGATTTCCAGCTTGTCCAGGTCTTCTAAAGTACCTTTACCTTCTGTGATCCGAACCAGGATCTCATGCATTCTCTTAGTACCGATACGGCACGGAGGACATTTTCCGCAGGATTCATCAACTGTAAAATCCAGGAAGAATCTTGCCAGGTCAACCATACAAGTATGTTCATCCATTACAATCAGTCCGCCGGAACCCATCATGGAACCCAGTTTTGTAAGGGAATCGTAGTCAATTGGTGTATCCAGATGTTCCGCGGGAATGCAGCCGCCGGAAGGTCCGCCTGTCTGTGCGGCTTTGAAGGTACCGCCGTCAGGAATTCCGCCGCCGATATCGTAAATAATTTCACGGAGAGTGGTTCCCATAGGTACTTCAACAAGTCCGATATTGTTAATTTTTCCACCAAGAGCAAATACTTTTGTTCCCTTGGATCTTTCAGTTCCGATGTTCGCGAACCAGTCCGCTCCTTTACGGATAATCTGCGGAACATTGGCGTAGGTTTCAACGTTGTTGAGAACCGTCGGCTTTTTCCACAGGCCTTTTTCCGCTGATCTAGGCGGTTTTGGACGAGGCTCGCCCCGCTTGCCTTCGATGGAAGTCATGAGAGCGCTTCCTTCGCCGCATACAAACGCGCCGGCTCCCAGTCTTACTTCCAGATTGAAGTTGAAGCCTTTTCCCAGAATGTTGTTTCCGAGAAGCCCGTATTCTTCGGCCTGACGGATCGCGACGCCCAGACGCTGTACGGCTACCGGATATTCAGCGCGGACATAAATGTATCCCTGGTTGGATCCAACCGCGTATCCGTTGATAATCATAGCCTCAATGACAGAGTGCGGGTCGCCTTCCAGAATGGAACGGTCCATAAACGCACCGGGGTCTCCTTCGTCCGCGTTACAGATTACATATTTTGTATGTTCCTTTACAACCGCGGAAGATTCCCATTTACGTCCAGTAGGGAAGCCGCCGCCGCCTCTTCCGCGGAGGCCGGATTTTTTAATTTCATCAATAACATCTTCCGGTTCCATTTCGCTGAGAACCTTTGCCAGAGCCTGATAGCCGTCCAGCGCGATATATTCGTCGATATTTTCAGGGTCAATGATTCCGCAGTTGTTCAGAGCGATTCTTCTCTGCATAGAAAAGAATGGAATCTGAGGCAGGCGGTCCCGAATTTCCTCATATTCGTTTTCGCCGGCCAGAAGACGTTTTACAATCTTTCCGCCTTTAATATGGCTGTCAAAAATTTCATTTACATCTTCAGGAGTAACTTTTGTATACATAACATGTTCCGGACAGATCATCATGATCGGACCTTCCGCGCACAGGCCGAAGCAGCCTGTCTTTATTACTTTTACGTCCTGTTCCAGACCGTTTGCTTTGATCTGGTCCTCAACAGCGGCAGCAACCTTCAGAGATCCGGAGGAAGCGCAGCCCGCGACGCCGCAGACCAGGATATGTATTTTACCGCCTTCCGCAGAAGGGTTCTCTGTGCGGTCGAGACGGATATCCATGGTTTTCAGAGCTTTGTCCCTTAAAGCGTTTAATTCTTCAATATTTTTTATCATCCTATTTCTCCTTTTGCCTATCGGTCTTCGTATTTGTCGAGAATATCGTCTACATCATCGGCAGTAAGCTTGCCGTAAACCTCATCGTTGATGGTTACGACAGGCGCGAGACCGCACGCTCCGATGCAGCGGCACGCGTCCAGAGAAAATTTCTGATCATCGGTGCATTCCCCTACATCAATAGAGAGACGGGTTTTGAATTTGTCCAGGATTTCGTTGGAACCTTTTACATAGCAGGCAGTTCCCATGCAGACGTTGATCTGATATTTTCCTTTTGGATTGATGGAAAATTGGGTGTAAAAGCTGACTACTCCGTAAACTTCCGCCAGCGGAATGTTCAGTCCCAGAGAAATTTCACGCTGGACTTCCAGTGGCAGATATCCGTAGAGCTCCTGCGCTTCATGAAGGACAGGTATCAGGGCGCCCTGAGTATCCTTGTATTTTGCAATGATCTGGCTGAGCTGCTTTGCCTTTTCCTGAGCGTCAGGACAGCCGGTGCAATGCTGTGTCATGATAAAGTACTCCTTTCACATTAAATAAATAAAACATACAACCGTAACGCTATACTGCGTACAAAATGAAATCTAAAATACGCAGAACTTGTATTGGCTTTAAGAAATTTTATCATAGATGATACTGTCGTGTCAATTAGGAGACTATCTTTTTAGGAAAAGTTGGCGAAAAAAGTCGTCTAAAGAAGCAGCTGTCCTTTGGCCAGAATCGCGGCGCTTCCCCCGACCTGAATGAGAGGCCTTTCCTTTTCCACCCGCAGGTGGGAGCGGATTCGGGAAGGCCGGTCCATGGCTTCCCCCTGGACAAACTGACATTCCTGTCCATTTTTGAGAAGCCCCAGGCGGTAAAGGTAGTAGGTAAGGGCTCCATTTGCCGTACCGGTAGCCGCTTCCTCATCGATGCCGTAAAGAGGGGCAAAGTTGCGGCAATGAGCTGTTATGTCCGAAGACTCGGTGTCCAGCGTAAAGGCATGAACGCCTGTAACCTGAAGGTCCTGAGAGAGGCGGGACAGCGCCGGAAAATCCGGTGAAAGTGAAGAAAGGGTCCGGCGGTCTTTTACCGGAAGAATAATGTCCGGAAGGCCTGTGGATACTACCCAAGGAGACAGCTCGGTGCGGCAGCCGCGGATCTGGATAGGGGCCGGTTCGTAAGGGATGCCCATGATCCTGTAAAGACGCTCCAGTTCACCGGGCGCGCTGATCTCTCCCAGAAGCCGGGGCGCTCCCATTTCCATCATAATAGAACCGTTTTGCAGGCGGATGTTCAGATCTCCCGCCAGAGTGCGGGCGGTATACTGACCATCGGCGCTGACAAGACCCGCATCCAGCAGCGCCGCGAAGGTGGCGATGGTGGCGTGTCCGCACAGGTCCACCTCGGCGGCCGGCGTAAAATAACGCAGGTGAAAGAAAGCTTCGTCCAGCTGGCTGACAAAAGCGGTTTCGGAATAACGCAGCTCTGCGGCGGTTTTTACCATAAGCTCCTGGCTGGGGAAGGGCTGCCCCTTTTCCAGGAAAACGACGCCAGCCGGATTGCCGCCAAACTGTTTTTCTGTAAAAGCGTCAACAATATAAAAGTTCATATAAAAGACCTCCTGTCTGATAAATAATAAAGGATACGATCCAGGCAACAGCGCATTGCAGCAGAGCGGTCCGCAGCGCGTGCTTCCAGCTTCCCGCCTGGCGCCCCGCGGCAGTGAGAGCGGCAACGCAGGGGGTGTAGAGCAGGCAGAAAACCAGGAAGGAAAAAGCCGAGAGGGGAGTAAAGATCTCCGTAAGAGCCATCCCCGGCGTCAGTACGGCCAGTGTGCTGACGATAGCCTCCTTGGCGGAAATACCGGTAATCAGCGCGGCAGCCGCGCGCCAGTCGCCGAACCCAAGCGGCGCGAAGAGCGGGGCGGCCCGCTTTCCGATAAGAGCCAGTATGCTGTTTTCACTATTATCTATCATATGAAAATGAATGTCAAAGCTTTGCAGATACCAAATCATAACCGAGGCCGCGAAAATGACGGTGAAGGCCTTTAAGGCAAAACCCTTCATATTGTCCCATGTCCGCGAAAGAACCTTTCGGAGAGAAGGCAGGTGATAGGGAGGAAGCCGAAACGGGAGAGGCGCGGGGGCTTCGCGGCAGAGGGTATGCTTTAGGACCGCGCCTAGGAGAATTCCGGTCAGAATTCCTGTGAAATAGAGGCAGGCCATGACCAGGACCGGATGAGAGGGGAAGAATACGGCGGTAAACATGGCGTAGACCGGAAGCTTCGCGCTGCAGGACATAAAGGGGATCAGCGCGGAGGCGAGGCGGCGGTCCTGCCTGGATGGCAGAGCGGAAGCCGCTAAAATAGCCGGAACAGAACAGCCAAACCCCAGGATCAGAGGAACTATGGCGGCACCGGAGAGGCCGATTTTCCGCGTGAAGGGATCCATGATCACTGCGATCCGGGAAAGATAACCGCACTCTTCCAGAAGGGAAAGACAGAAAAACAGGATGGCGATAACCGGGAGAAAGGAAAGGACGCTTCCGACACCGGCGCAGACTCCCTGGGTGACCAGCGCGTAAAAAGCGGGATTGACACCTGCCGAGGAAAGAAGGCCGCTGAGGCGGGCGGACGCCTCGCCGATACACAGGGAAAGGGCGTCCCGCGGAAAGGACCCGACAGGACCGAAGGTAAGGTAAAAAATCAGAAGCATGACGCAAACGAAAATGGGGATGGCAAAAATCCGGCGGGTCAGGAATCGGTCCGGCTTTGGAAAGCGGCGTCTCACGGCGCTAAAGGGCTGAGATTTCATAAAAAAGCTCCTTTTCTGGGGACAAAATATATTGTATACCTATATATATGTGTTTTCTTTTTTCGCATGATATCCTATAATGAGAGAAAAGAAAAAAGAGGAGTAAAAAAATGAAAGAATATAAAATTTCACATCTGATTAAATCAGAAGACTTGAATCACCATGGTACTTTATTCGCTGGAAGAACCGCGGAGTGGCTGGTGGAAGCGGCCTTTATCGCGGCGGCCGCGACCCACGGACGCCCGCAGGATATTCTGTGCGTCAATGTGCATGGCTTTACCTTTAAAAAACCAGTGCAGAAGGGAGATATTCTGACGATCCACAGCAGGATTGTAAAAGCCGGCAACACCAGTCTGATGGTCCATGTAAAGGCTCTGTGCGAGATCGATCCGGGGCAGAATGTGGAAGGCTTTGTTACTTTTGTTTGTGTTGAGCCGGATACAAAGAAGAAAAGGCTGCATGGCATCGTCCTGGATGAACCGGAAAATGAAGAAGAAGCGGCGCTGCGCGAGCGGGCGCTTTCTGTCCGGTAGGAGGTGTCTATGGAAACGTACCGCATCGGCCCGATCCGGCCGCCCAGTGAAGCGCAGAGCCTGCTGCTGCAGGTGACCCAGGGATGCACCTGGAATAAATGTAAATTCTGCAACCTTTACCGGCATACCCGGTTTAAGGCCTATACGATAGACAGTATAAAAGAGGATATCGACCGCATGGCGCAGTACGCGCGGAAGGTGTCGGAATACAGGCGTCCGGATGGGGCCTGGGATGTGGAAGGCCTTAACCGGGAGCTGGCAGGTCTTTCAGGTGAAGAACAGAACTGCTACTATACGGTGGCAAACTGGCTCATCAATGGAGGAAAGAACGTATTCCTCCAGGATGGAAATACCCTGGCTTTAAGCGGCGGAAAGCTGACGGAGGTACTAAAGTATCTCAGGCAGGTTTTTCCGCGGATTGAAAGGATCACCTCTTATGGCCGCGCGGAAAATCTGTCCAGAGTCAGCGCGGAGGAGTTTGCGGAGCTGAAAGCGGCAGGCCTCGACCGGATTCATTCCGGCTTTGAATCCGGTTCGGATCAGGTCCTGCGGCTGGTCAACAAAGGCGTTACGTCGGAGCAGCAGATTCGGGCCGGACAGAATATTAAAGCCGGAGGACTGGAGCTGTCCGTTTACTTTATGCCGGGGCTGGGCGGAAAAGCGCTTTCCCAGGAAAACGCCAGGGGAATGGCCAATGTTGTCAGTCAGATCGGCCCTGACTTTGTCAGAATCAGGACGGCCGCGGTGAAACCCGGCACGGAGCTTTATGAAGATTTCCGGCGGGGTGATTTTGTGCTGTGCAGCGAAGAAGAAAAGCTGATGGAGATCCGGACGCTGGTGGCGGAAACCAAAGGGGTGTCCACCAGACTTGTCAGCGACCATATTGTTAATCTGCTCCAGGGCGTCAGAGGAAGCCTGGACACGGATAAGGAGGCCATGCTGGCTGTAATCGACGGCTACCTGGCCTTGCCGGAAGAGGAGCGAAAGCTGTTTCAGATCGCGAGACGGCTGGGGCATGTGGTCAGCCTGAAGGAGCTGCCGAGGATATCCGAAGCGCGGGCTGCCGAGTACAGACGTCTCACTGGCGGGATTTTAGATCAGGCCGGATGGGATCGAAAAATGAATGATTTAATCGGCGGATATATATAAGATGTAAAAATTTTTATTGACCATTTGGCAAAACTGATATATTGTAAAAACAGTTGGAAACAAAGAGTCGAAAGGAATTATAGAGTATGGAAAGAAAATCAGGTACAGTTGCAAGAGGGCTGAGGGCGCCCATTATCAGAGAAGGCGATGACCTCCAAAAAATCGTGACCGGCGTTGTTCTGGAAGCGGAGAAAGCCGGAGAATTTCAGATTCGGGACAGAGATGTAGTGGCTATTACAGAGGCGGTTGTGGCAAGAGCGCAGGGCAATTACGCTTCGGTGGAAAATGTGGCTGCTGATGTGAGAGCGAAGCTGGGAGGCGGGACCATCGGCGTTATTTTTCCTATCCTGAGCCGGAACCGGTTTGCCATCTGTCTTCGGGGAATTGCCATGGGAGCGGAGAAAATCGTTCTTATGCTCAGCTACCCAAGTGATGAAGTGGGGAACCACCTGATCAGCGTGGATAAATTGGACGAGTCCGGTATTAATCCTTACACGGATGTGTTGTCGGAACAGGAATTTGAAAAAGCCTTCGGTAGACCGAAGCATGTGTTTACAGGAATGGATTACGTCGCCTATTATAAAGGAATCATTGAAGAGGCTGGCGCGGAAGCGGAAATCATTTTTGCCAATAATCCGAAAGCCATCCTGAATTATACCGATCAGGTGCTGACCTGTGATATCCACACAAGGGCAAGGACCAAAAGAATCTTAAAGGCAGCCGGCGCGAAAACCGTGCTGGGTATGGATGATATTCTGAATGAAAGCGTGGATGGAAGCGGCTTTAACAGCAAATACGGCATTCTGGGCTCCAATAAAGCCACAGAAGATACGATCAAACTGTTTCCAAAGGATTGCGCTGAGTTTGTTGAACAGATTCAGGCGGAGATCAAAGCGGCGACAGGAAAGAACATTGAAGTTATGGTTTATGGAGATGGAGCGTTTAAGGATCCGGTAGGAAAGATATGGGAGCTGGCTGATCCGGTAGTTTCTCCGGGGTATACAAAGGGCCTGGAAGGCACACCTAACGAAGTAAAGCTGAAATATCTGGCGGATAATGACTTTGCCGATCTCAGCGGAGAGGAACTGAAGGAGGCGATTTCTGAGTATATCAGAAATAAAGATGAAAATCTGGGAGACGCTATGGTGGCCCAGGGAACAACGCCAAGACGCCTGACGGACCTGATCGGTTCTTTGTGCGATCTGGTCTCCGGAAGCGGAGATAAAGGCACGCCGATCATATATATCCAGGGATATTTTGATAACTACACAAAGTAAAGGAAGCGAAAAAAGGCAGCTTAGATTCTTAAATCAGAGCTGCCTTTTGCGTATGTAAGCTTGCGGCCCGGCTTTGCTTTGCGGTCTGGGCTATTTTCTGCTGGAGAGGAAGTACGCCATCAGGCCAAACACGATCAGCCCTCCTAAGGAGAAAAAGCCTTCGGCGGAAGGGGAAAAGCCCGGATAAATAGCGAAGACGGATCCCACAACCAGTCCCAGTATAATGAAATAAAGCGCCTGAGGATGAAAGCGCAGCATTTTTTTAATAACCTTAATGCCTGTAAACAGTCCGGCCAAAACTCCAAGACCGATAGGAACCATCAGAATCAGATCGATGTTTGCCACCGCTTCCATGACTACCGTGTAAACGCCAAACAGCAGCATCATTAGAGAGCCGCTGATGCCCGGCAGGATCATGGCGATGGTGCTGATCCCTACGGCGATAAAGAGCCAAAGGCAGAGCTGGACGCTTACGCCTCCGAAATCCTCCAGCGATTTATTGGAGATGTCTCCCTGGTTTAAGATGCTAATGAAAATCATAAAGGCCAGAGCGATGACGCCCAGGACCACGTTTCGGGATTTTACTTTCTGATCTTTTGCTTTCTTATATATAGAAGGAACGCTTCCCAGGACAAGGCCGATAAAGCAGAAGTTCAGCAGCATGGCGTGGGATGTCATCAGAGAAACGATCACGTTGCTGAGGGCGAAAATGCCGGCAACAGCGCCAAGAGCCAGCGGAATCAGAAAGGCCAGATGCTGTTTCAGATTTTTCAGGCTCACAGCGTAAAGAATTTTGTCATATATATTGAGGATAACGGCCATGGTTCCCCCGCTGACGCCGGGGATCGCGTTGGCGATACCGATCAATGCTCCGTAAATGAAGATTTTTATTTGTTCCATATTGATTACCGTCCTGTTTATAAAAACTTAACTGACGGATTCTATTTTACATGGAATGGGAAAAACTGTCCAGCGATAAAAGCAGTATTAAGAAAATAGAAAGAATCTCGTCTCATAATCTCAAAAATGAGAACAAGTATTAGAATTGAAACGAAAAAACAGCAAAAAAAAGGAAGAAATCTGACGGCTGAGAAAATTTTTTAAAAAAAATAAGTGTTGAAAACCCTTGAAATATGCGCATTTGTCAGAATATTTCCATAGTGACAACAATTCTGCGAAAGAATTTGGCATGGGTTTTGTATATATATAATGGCGTAAGAAGTTATACTAGTGCTATTATTAATGTCAGAATAGCCAAAGAAAGAAAAGGGAGGTCAATAAAATGACTGTAAGAAATGAAAAATTAGCTTTAGAAGAAGCGAAAAGAGTCGTTGGTTACATCGAAGCTGAAACTTTATCCGACGCGGATAAAAAAGCGATCCATGACGATTCTATCGCGAACTTTAATGAGAATGTAAACCCTGGTTGGTTAGAATACAGAAAGTCTGTATCTACTGACTCCGCGTTCGTTGAATGGGAAGATGATAACGAAGTATTCAGAGATCTGAACGGAACAGAATTTATCGACTGCCTGGGCGGATTCGGTATCTTCGCTTGCGGACACGGTAACCCTGAAATCAGAAAGACTGTACAGGCTCAGCTGAACAGATATTCCCTGCACTCTCAGGAACTGGTAGACCCACTGAGAGGATATCTTGCTAAGATCCTGGCAATGATCACTCCTGGGGATCTGCAGTACTCCTTCTTCTGCAACGGTGGTGCTGAAGCGGTAGAAATGGCTCTGAAGCTGGCTAGACTGGCTACAGGCGGAAGATGGTACATCTCTACAGTTGGCGCGTTCCACGGAAAATCCATGGGTGCTATCTCCATGGGAGGTAAAGGCGCTTACAGAGAAGACTACGCTCCAATGATCCAGCAGGTACAGCACGTTGAATATGGTAACGCTGACGCTACAGAAGCAGCAGTTAAGAACCTGCAGACTGTAGGTGAAAAGGTTGCGGCGATCATCGTTGAACCAGTTCAGGGTGAAGCTGGCGTTATCATTCCTCCAGAAGGATACCTGAAGAGATTAAGAGAAATCGCTGACAAGTATGGCGTAGCTCTGATCTTCGACGAAATCCAGACTGGTCTGGGACGTACTGGTACAATGTGGAGATGCGACCACGAAGGCGTTTGCCCTGACATCATGACATTTGGTAAGGCTTCCTCCGGTGGTCTGGTTCCTATCACTGGTATCATCGCGAGACCTTGGACTTATGAAAAATCCGGCGTTGGCACTGGAACAGAAGGAAAGATGTTTGACAATCCATGGATCCTGGGATCCCCGACATTCGGCGGAAACCCTCTGGCTTGCTCCGCTTTCATTTCCACAATCAGATACATGCTGGAAAACGATATCCCTGGACAGTCCAAAGCTAAGGGCGACTACTATCTGGAAGGCCTGAAGAAATTACAGGATAAGTATCCTACCGTTCTGACTGACTTCAGAGGAGCTGGTATGCTGATCTGTATGGAATTCCCAGAAGCAGAAGTTGGTTACGAAGTAACTAAGAACCTGTTCGCTAGAAAGATCATGACTGCTGGTACATTAGTAAATGCTAAGACAGTAAGAATCGAACCGCCTATCACTCAGACTTATGAAACAATCGATAAGGTACTGGCTGCTCTGGACGAATCTCTGGCTGTAGTAAAAGATGAGTTCAAACTGTAAGCTACATAACAAAACACAGTAATTTCATCATATTACCTTTTGGGACCCGCAACTTGCGTTGTGGGTCCCTTTTTAATACATGGAAATCTGCTGACCGGGGAAAGCTAAATAAAAACAGGAGGTCAGAAGATGGATTACAAGCTGTATATCAATGGAAAATGGCAGGACAGCGGCGGAGGGCAGCGGCTCAAGGTGGAGAACCCCGCAACCAGAACGTTTATAGGCAGCGCGCGGAGGGGAACCAGGGAGGATGTGGATCTGGCTGTCGCCGCCGCAAAAGCGGCCTTTCCTGCGTGGTCCTCCTGCCCGGTAGAGGAAAGAGCGGCTGTTTTAAGAAAAATCGGAAGGCTGATGGAGAACAGACGGGCGGAATTTGCGACGACTATCTCTCAGGAGCTTGGCATGCCGCAAAAGCATGTACAACATTGGCAGATCGATTCTCCGGTAAGAGAAGCCGCTTATTTTGCGGATCTGGCGGAGGCTTTTTCTTATGAGATCCCGCAGAAAGGCGGCTTTGTGCGAAGGGAGCCCATGGGTGTCGTCGCAGCGCTTACACCCTGGAATTACCCTTTAGAGCAGATCACGCTGAAGGTGTTTCCGGCTCTGGCGGCAGGAAACTGCGTTGTCCTGAAGCCGAGCCAGCAAGCGCCGCTGTGTGCCTGTATGCTGACGGAAATCTTAGATGAGGCGGGGCTTCCGGCGGGAGTCTTTAACCTTGTTACCGGAGCGGGCGGAGAAGTAGGGAACCTTTTGGCTCTGCATCCGGATGTGGATATGGTCACCTTTACAGGGTCCACCGAAGCGGGCAAGGAGGTTGGACGAATGGCGCTTTCTACCGTAAAAAAGCTGGCACTGGAGCTGGGAGGAAAATCCCCTTTGATCCTGCTGGAGGGCGGAGACCTGAAGGCTGCCGCGCGGGACGCGGCCGCTTCCGCTTTTATGAATTCCGGACAGACCTGCTGCGCGTTTACGCGGGTGCTGGTGCCGAAGGACAGGAAGAGAGAAATGGAAGAGGCGCTGATCGCCGAGGCAAAAAAATACCGGGTGGGTGATCCGGCGGATGAAGCTTCTGATCTGGGCCCTGTCATTTCTGAAAGAGCCTTCCTCAGAATAAAAGGCTATATTGAAAAGGGACTGGAGGAAGGCGCGAAGCTGATTGCGGGAGCCGTCCCGGACTGTTATGAAAAGGGGTACTATATAGAGCCGGTTGTTTTTTCCGATGTAACAGGCGATATGACCCTCGCCAGGGAGGAAATCTTCGGGCCGGTTCTGTCCATCCTTACCTACGAGACGGAAGAGGAGGCGGTTGCCGCCGCCAACGATACGCCTTACGGGCTGGACAGCGCGGTTTACGGTCCGGAAAGCCGCGCTCTGGAGGTGGCGAAAAAAATCAAAGCCGGCGGAGTCCATATCAACGGAGCGCCGTTCCACTTTTCCTTCCCCTTTGGCGGTTATAAAGAATCCGGACTGGGGCGGGAAGGCGGAACCTTCGGCTTTGAAGAATATTTACAGATCAAGGCGGTACTGGTATAGGTCCCGCCTGAAAGACGCCTATTGCTGGGAGGGTGCCGGAACGATCCGGCACTCTTTGACTTTTTCAAAGGTTTTTTCGATATCCGACTGGACCTGGCGGCAGATCGCGTAGGATTCCGCGAGAGAGGTTTCACCAGGCAGGAAAAGCTCCAGATCTACATAGATCTTATCGCCGAACAATCTGGTTCGGAACTGGCCGATCCGAAGATTTTCACGGGAGGACAGAATGGTTTTTTGGATAGCGTCAGCCGTTTGCGGATCACAGGCATGGTCCACCATTTTGTTGATCGCGCCGCGGAAAATGGACAGAGCCGCCTTAATAACAAAGATACAGATGATTACACTCACCAGCGGATCTAAAATAGGAAATCCGGCCCGGGCGCCTACGATACCAACAAGGCTTCCGATGGAAGAAAGAGAATCCGCCCGGTTGTGCCAGGCAATCGCCATGAGAGAATCGGAGCTGATTTTCTTTGCGGTTCCCCGCATGTACCAGTAAAGCCCTTCTTTCACCGCAATGGAAATCAGAGCGGCAAACAGGGCCAGTCTGCTGGGAGTTCCAACCGACGCGTACTGACCGGACAAAATTTTTTCCAGCCCCGCGCAGCCGATCCCCGCACCGACAATTCCCAAAACTATGGATAAAAGGATAGCCGCGACGCATTCCATTCGTTCATGTCCGTAAGGGTGACGGGCGTCCGGCGCTTTGGAAGCCAGCTTTATTCCGATAATTACGATGATGGTATCCACCGCGTCCGCGGCGGAATGTACCGCGTCGGAGATCAGCGCTCCGGAGTGTCCCAAAATCCCTGCGAACAGTTTTAATACGCATAAAAAAAGATTCCCGCCGATACTGACGAAGGAAACCCGTATTGTTTTTTTCTCGCGTGTCAGTGTTTTCATAATCCCTTGTGTCCTTTCTATCTATATAGTTATATTACAACTGGGGCTGTTTGTCAAAGGGCCATAGGAGAAAAAGCCTGTAATTATCAGAAGAAATGTGATAAAATGAACGGGCGGATCCGAAGAACATGATCCGGACCGGCGCCATCGGAACGGGGCGCGGGTGGAAAGGAAGAACGCCAATGATCACACCGGTAAGATTTGAAAAGGAAAAGCTGCTGATCCTGGATCAGACATTGCTGCCGGGAGAAGAGAAATATATTGAGATTCGAACAAAGGAAGATATCTGGAGGGCCATTAAGACGCTGCAGGTGCGGGGCGCTCCGGCAATCGGCGTGGCCGCGGCTTTCGGCCTGTATATAGCGGCGCGGGATCTGGAAACGGATGGGTATGAGGATTTCGCCAGAGAATTTCATCAGATCAAGGAATATATCGGGACCGCGAGGCCGACAGCGGTAAATCTGTTCTGGGCGCTTGACCGGATGGAACGGAAGCTGCTCAGCATGGGAGATGGCCTGTGCTTCGCGCCTTCCTGGCGGCAGGAGCAGGAATACATAAAGGAAGAGCTTTTGAAAGAAGCCAGGGCCATTCGCGAAGAGGATGAAGCGGCCTGCCTCGCCATGGGGGAATTGGGCCTGTCCCTTTTGAAAAAGGGTATGGGGATTCTGACCCACTGCAACGCGGGGACGCTGGCTACAGCAAAATACGGGACCTGTCTCGCCCCGATTTACCTGGGGCAGGAGCGGGGCTATGATTTCAGAGTCTTTGCGGATGAAACAAGACCGCTGCTGCAGGGCGCGAGGCTCACTTCCTGGGAGCTGTCCAGAGAGGGTGTGGATGTTACGCTGATCTGCGATAATATGGCAGCCACCGTAATGAAGCGGGGAAGCGTGGACGCGGTTCTGGTAGGCTGCGACCGGATGGCGGCAAACGGAGACGGAGCCAATAAGATCGGAACCCTGGGAGTAGCTGTTTTAGCAAAGGAATACGGGATCCCCTTTTACATGTTCGCGCCCACCTCTACCATCGATTTGAACACTCCATCCGGGGATGAAATCGTTATCGAGGAACGGGACGGACAGGAGATCCGCCAGCTATGGTATGAAAAGCCTATGGCGCCCAGCGGGATCAAAACCTACAATCCGGCGTTTGATGTGACCGGAAACCAGTATATAACAGCGGTTGTAACGGAAAAGGGGATCGTTTATCCGCCTTATAAAGAAAACCTGAAGAAGCTGTTTGAATGACAGGGATAGGGCGCCCCGCGGAGAGGATAAAGGAAAATGGGATATAAAGTAAAGCTCAATCTATTTGAAGGGCCTTTCGATTTGCTGGTCTATCTGATCGAAAATGCGCAAATGAGCATTTATGATATAAAAATTTCAGAGATTACAAACCAGTATCTTGCCTATATGGACGAGATGAAGCGGCTGGATGTACCCGTGGCCGCGGAGTTTATGGTGCTGGCGGCGGCGCTGATCGAGATCAAATCGAAGATGCTGCTTCCAAGAACCGCTCCGGGTGAGGACGGCGTGGTGGAAGAGGATCCCCGGTCCGATCTGGTGGAAAAGCTGCTGGAATACAAGCGCTTTAAGCTGCTGGCGGAAATGCTGCAGCGGCAGGAAGAGCGGGGGCTTTGTATTGTGGAAAAGCCCCAGGAGGATCTGTCCGCCTATACTGGAGAGCCGGACGAATATCTCAGTCTGGATTTAAAGCAGTTTGTAACGGCCTTTGATCTCTTTCTGCGCAAAAAGAAAAAGGTGGAAGAGATACGGAGGCATCACATCCGAAGTGAAAAGCAGCGGATTACAGCAGAGGCAAGGATGGCGGATATTCGGGACTTCTTTCGGGCGCGTCCGGGAAAGAACGCGGATTTCAGAGAACTGATCCACAAAAAAGACGACAGGTACGACATCGCTCTGACCTTTTCCTCCCTCCTTGAAATGATGAAGGAGCGGCGGCTCTGGGCCGAGCAGAAGTACCTTTACGGAGCCATTACAGTAAAAGCGACAGAGCGTCTGATGGAGGGAGAAGCGGATGACAAGTAAAAAAACCATAAAATCCGGGCTGGAATCCATGATGTTTGTATGGGGCCAGCCGCTGGATGTAAAACTGGCAGCGGAAATTTTCAATATAAACGGAAAAGAAGCATATGATTATTTTAAGGAGCTGCAGGAGGAATACCGGCAGGAAGGTAGAGGAATACAGATTCGGGAAATAAACCGAAGCTTTCAGTTTGTTACCCCGGAAGAAAATATCCAGTACATAGAGCGCCTGTGTACTCCGGTAAAGCACAAAAAGCTGTCTCAGTCGGCGCTGGAGGTTCTCGCGATTATCGCCTACAAGCAGCCGGTGACAAAGGGAGAGATCGAAGCTATCCGCGGCATCAAATGTGATCGGGTCATTGAAGGTCTCCAGAAAAAAGAACTGGTTGCCGAGGTGGGGCGTTCCTCTGGAGTGGGCAGGCCTATTCTTTACGGAACGACAGATGTTTTCCTGAAAAATTTCGGATTTACCAATTTAAAGGAGCTGCCTGACATTGAGGACATCGAAGGCGTAATGGGAACAGATGAACCGACGGACAGTGTAGACCTTCAGCAGATCTCCCTGCAGCTGCCGGAAAACAAGTAAGGAGATGAAGGAACATGGAGTACCGATTTACCAATAAGGATCTGAAAAAGCTGATTATACCGCTGATCGTGGAGCAGTTTCTGCAGATTTCTGTGGGACTGATGGATTCGGTCATGGTGGCCAGCATAGGCGAAGCGGCGGTTTCGGGTGTATCTTTGGTAGATTCTGTATTTATTTTGTTTATTAATGTCTTTTCAGCGCTGGCAACCGGCGGTGCAGTTGTAGCGGGTCAGTACATAGGAAGGAAGGATCCGGAAACAGGATGCCGGGCCGCGTGGCAGATGATCCTCTTTGTTGGGGCGTTGTCTCTGGTCGTAATGGCGGCCTGCTATCTGTGCCGTAATTTTATTCTGTATCAGGTCTTTGGCGACATTGAAGCGGATGTAATGCGCAACAGCCGCGTGTTTTTGCTGATTGTAAGCGCTTCTATTCCCTTTATTGCCTTGTATAACGCCGGGGCGGCAATTTTCAGGGTTATGGGAAATTCCAAGATCGCCATGCAGATGTCCCTTTTGATGAACGGGATCAATCTGGTGGGGATCGCCATTCTGATCTTCGGCTTTCACAGGGGTGTGGAAGGCGCGGCGATTCCGACTCTCGCGGCAAGAATTGTAGCGGCTGTTATCATACTGAAGCTTCTCTTCGATCAAAAAAGGCTGCTGCATATTCCAAGGCCCGTTTCCTTTTGCGTCGATAAAGCCCTGTTAAAGCGGATTCTTTATATCGGAATACCCAACGGACTGGAAAACAGCATGTTTCAGCTGGGAAAGATTCTGGTGCTCAGCCTGGTTTCCGGCTTTGGAACAGCGGCCATCGCGGCCAATGCCATCGGTAATTATGTGGCTATGTTTGCTGTCCTGCCGGGGCTTGCGCTGGGATACACAACCATTACCGTCATCTCGCAGTGCGTAGGTGCGCGGGATTATGAGCAGGTGAAATACTATACGAAAAAGCTTCTCAAGCTGTGCTATCTTTCCATGCTGATTTTCAACGGCGTTGTGGTTCTGGCGCTGCCGCTGATCCTGCGGGTTTACGGCCTGTCTGATCTGGCCAGTCATTACGCTACCCAGATCCTGATCTACCACTCCATCTGCGCGGTGCTGATCTGGCCGCTTTCTTTTACTTTGCCTAACACACTGCGGGCGTCTAACGATGTGGCGCTTACCATGCTGACCTCCATTGTTTCTATGTGGATCTTCCGGGTCGCGTTCAGCTATTTTCTGGGAATCTATCTGGATCTGGAGCTTTTCGGCGTATGGATCGCTATGACCATCGACTGGCTCTTCCGGGCGGTTTGCTTTGTGCTCCGGTACCGGAGGGAAAAATGGATTGGAAAGTAAGGCCCGGCGTCAGAAAAAGGGCGCTGCCGGAAAGTTAAATTCATAAAATCTCCCGCGAAGCAGTAAGATGTTTTGTAGGAGATTTTTTAATTATGAGTAAGAAAAAAATTGGAATTCTGGTGGCTCTGCTGACGGTGGCGGTTACAGGAATGATTGCGGCAAAGAGCTATATGGTGAGCCAGACCGCTTCCGCACCGGGACCTGCCCCGGAGGTTTCCGCGGCGCAGGCCATTTTAGTGGATGGAAAAACGGGCAAGGTTCTTTATGAAAAAAACGCGGATGAAAAAGCTTATCCGGCCAGTACCACCAAAATCATGACAGCCCTTCTGGTACTGGAAACCCTGGAGCTGTATGACAGCCCGGTGGATCAGAAGGTGACGGTTCCCAAGGAAGCGGAAGGGGTGGAGGGCTCTTCTCTTTATTTAAAGGCCGGTGAAAAAATAAAGCTGCAGGATCTGCTTTACGGCCTGATGCTTCAGTCCGGAAACGACGCGGCAGTGGCCCTGGCATCCATCGATTCGGGCAGCACAGACGCTTTTGTGGATAAGATGAATCAAAAGGCCCAGTGGCTTCACTGTAAGAATACCCATTTTGTAAATCCAAACGGCCTGTTCGATGAAAATCATTATACAACAGCCCGGGATATGTCCGTCATCGCGAGAGAAGCCATGTCCCACAAAATGTTTCGGACTATTGTAGCGGCGCCATCCTGGGACGCGGACCGGGAGGACAGCGAGTTCGAGCATTTCTATAATAAAAACAAGACGGTTCATGAATTTAAAGGTGGAACAGGAATCAAGATCGGCTACACCAAGGCCTCCGGCAGGACACTGGTTGCCTCTGCCCAGCGGGACGGAAAAGAAGTGATCTGCGTTGTCATGGGCGCACCAAACTGGTTTAACGATGCATATACATTAATGGAGTATGGTTTTAAGAGATTGGAGGAATGACCATGACCTATAGAGAAGAGTTGTGCATCGACGCGGGATCTGAGAATTGTCCCTGCCTTCTGGCTCAGTCCGGCGACTGCGTCACCTGCGGCCGGCTGCAGGGAAAAGACTGCCGCGACTGCCACTGGCGGGGCGTCTGCATATATAATGAGTACATCCAGAACGGAAGACAAATCAATAACCGAAGGACCTGCCAGAAAACAAAAATATTAAAAAAAATCTGGTACGGAGAAGATCTGGTGGTGCTGGTGCTGGAGGTGAGCAAAGGCTTTGCTCTGAAGGCGAGCCTGCCGGGCTCCTTCGTATTTTTGAAAACCCCAGGACAGAGCGATTGCTACAGCGTGCCTATTTCCGTTCTGCGCGCGGATCCGGAAAAGGGGCAGCTCCATCTTGCGGTAAAAGTCATCGCCGGTAAGACAAAATCGCTGGCGGAGGCGGGGGAGGAAATCGAGCTTCGGGGCGTTTACCGCAACGGGCTGCTGGGAGTCTCCAAAGTCATAACAAAAAAGCCCCAGAAGGTTCTGTGTATTACAAAGGGAGTAGGCTTCGCCCCCGCGGCGAACTACAACAAGTGGGCCTTTGGAAAAGACACGGTCGATATGATCATCGATCTGGATAAGATCAATCAGGAACTGGTGAACGATTACCTGGTGGATTACCCGGTAAATAGCATCCGGTATGAAGCCCTCAGTCCGGATTTTTGCTGTCCGGATGGCTATGATACGGTGCTGATTTTGGCGTCAGACTATTATACCGGATCGATTCAGGTGCCGGAGGAAAAAAAAGTCCGCAGCAATAATTTTCATATGTGCTGCGGAGAGGGAATCTGCGGCGCCTGCACCATGGTAGATCAGGACGGAAACAGCCATAAGATGTGCAAGTGCCAGATGTATGAGTTCTGATGAAACTGAGATACAAAAAACCGGCGGGGCTTATGCCGCGCCGGTTTTATAAAGCGTTTCTTTACTCCTGGATTCCCGGGATTGTCGGGATCGCGTCCATGGAAGGTTTTAATTCTTCGTCAGTCGGGATGTGGTCGCTCATATTTCCTTCGTTAAAGGAAGCGTAAGCGGTCATATCGAAATATCCGGTTCCGGTCAGGCCGAAGAGGATCGTCTTTGCTTCGCCGGATTCCTTGCATTTCAGAGCTTCATCGATGGCTCCGCGGATAGCGTGAGCGGATTCCGGAGCAGGCAGGATGGTTTCGTGTTTCGCGAAGAGGGTAGCTGCTTCAAATACCTTTGTCTGCTCTACCGCGACAGCGTCCATGTACTTGTCATGATACAGCTTGGACAGGATCGGAGACATTCCGTGATAACGCAGACCGCCCGCATGGTTCGCGGATGGCTTGAAGGTGCATCCCAGGGTGTACATTTTGGCCATCGGAGTGATCATGCCTGTGTCGCAGAAGTCGTATTTGTAGACGCCTCTTGTAAAGGACGGGCAGGAAGCCGGTTCTACCGCGATGATTTTCGGATCTGCTTTTCCGGTCAGCTTGTCCTGCATGAACGGAGCGATGAGTCCTCCAAGATTGGAACCGCCTCCGGCACAGCCCACAATGATATCAGGGTATTCATCCAGCATTTCCATAGCCTGTTTTGTTTCCAGACCGATGATGGACTGATGCAGCAGTACCTGATTCAGTACGGACCCCAGTACATAACGGTATCCCTCGGAAGTAACCGCCCGTTCAACGGCCTCGGAGATGGCGCAGCCTAAGCTTCCGCTGTTGTCTGGGTCCGCCGCCAGGATCTTTCTTCCGGCTTCTGTGCGGTCGCTTGGAGAAGCGAAGACCTGGGCTCCGAAGGTCTGCATAATGTTCTTTCTGAACGGCTTCTGGTTGTAGGAAACCTTTACCATGTAAACTTCCAGAGGAAGATTAAAGTAAGAGCATGCCTCCGCGAGAGCTGTACCCCACTGGCCGGCTCCGGTCTCGGTTGTCAGTCCTTTCAGACCCTGCTGCTTCGCGTAGTAGGCCTGTGCGACAGCGGAGTTGAGCTTGTGGCTTCCGGAAGTGTTGTTTCCTTCAAATTTATAATAGATTTTCGCGGGCGTATCCAGTACCTTTTCCAGGTTGTAGGCTCTGCACAAAGGCGATGGACGATAAATCTTGTAAATGTCCTGAACCTCTTCCGGTATGTCAAAGTATCTGGTTTCATTGTCCATTTCCTGCTTTGCCAGCTCTTCACAGAAAACAGGATAAAGATCTTCTACCTGGGCGGGCTTTCCTGTTGCCGGGTTCAGCATAGGATCATGCTGCTCCTTCATGTCGGCCCTCAGGTTGTACCATTGTTTTGGCATCTGATCTTCTGTTAAATATAATCTGTGGGGTACTTTTTTTGTCATGGTTGACTCCTTTCCTTTGCCCTGACTGATTGAGACGGTGATGCCGCAAGGGATACCGCCAGAGGCGATTTCCCGCGTAATAAAAAACGCTTTCATCCCGCTATGGGACAAAAGCGTCTGCTCTTGCTATGCCACCCGGAGAACGAATCTTCCGATCCCTTCTCATGCTCCGCGTACAGCTGTTGATACGCGCTCCCTTTGTAACAGGCGGAGGTCCTGTCAGGTATTACTCAGCGAAAACCGCTTTTCTTCCTGCCCTCATAAGTCCATTCAGTCCGGCCGTCCCTGCTGCGCTCTCACCACCGGCAGCTCTCTGTGAAGTCCCTGATCCGAACCTACTATTCTCAATCATCGGTTTATCTTGTTAAATTTTTTATATTGCTATTATAGAAGCATATTTGTGCCTTGTCAATTGTTTTTTTGTAGTTTTTTAGTTATAACATACAAGAAATGGGAAAGCCTGTCGCCATGGGGTAAAAAATTGATTGAACCCATAGCCTGATTACGATACAATATGAATGAATAAACGGACCGGAGGAACAAAATGTATTGTAACCAGTGCGGACACGAGATGAAGGACACGGCTAATTTCTGCAAAAAATGCGGAGCGCCGGTAGATCCTACTGAAGAAATTTCAGAAAGAAAACGGAAATGTGTACGATTTTTATATCTATATAAGACCCGTATCCTGATCTGTCTTATTGCGGCCCTTCTGCTGTGCGGAGCGGCCATTGGGGCTTTGGCCCTGACCCGGGGAATGAGCGGTGACAAGGATGAAAAAACAGAAAAGCCGGCCGCTGCCATCGTAAAGACGGTGAAAAGCGTGGACCTGAAGGATTCCTATAAAATGGAAGACAACCGGCTGGTGCTGGATCCGCTTCATGCCCAATACAGCGACGGAACGGTTCAGGAGCTTTTGGATTACGACGTGTTCATCGATACCCAGCAGTGTGAAATCGTTGAAAACGCCATTAACGCAGAAGAGCTGTACGACGGAAAGCACCTGGTCCGTCTGGAGTGGAAACAGGACGCGGATCTTTTTGAATATGAAAAGACCGTAGAACTGGAGCATAAAAAGGACACCTGGGAAAAATATCCCGACCTGGTAGGAATGACCGGAAAGGCCATTGCCAAAGAATACGGAGAGCTGGGAAGCCCTGAATTCGGCGATTTTCATGAAGGCGACTGGGGCTATGCCTATGTGGAGCTGAGCGCCCGGTCCCTTAAACTGTGTTTCCCGGCAGGGCTCATCAACAGGACGGAGGACTACAGCGGATCGGACGAAACGTGTATTGAAGTAAGCGGTACGCTGGAGGATTTTTTCTATAACATGGAGGATGAAATGTCCAGGGAACGGCTGGCTGAGATTTTAAACCTCAATCTGTACGACTGCGAAGAAGGGGGATGTATGGACACGCTCAACAGCGGAAAGCGGATGTATATCGGCGTTGGAGAAGTGACGGACGGCGTTTACACTCCGGATACCACCATCCGGGTCACCGTCAGTGAATCGGAGGAACAGAAAATATGGGAGCGCATTTTCTAGGAGGCTGAAGACTTTTCGCTTGCGGAAGGATCAAAGGATCCGGCTCCCGGAACAGAAATAGAAAGAAAAAAGGGCTGGCCCGCGAAGGACGCGGGACCAGTTCTTTTTTCTATGGGAAACATTCCATCTATGGCGGCCTGCCTGCCGCGGAAAGGCGGAAACCGTCTGATTCTGTCGAGACTTTGTGTACGAATCATGCTGAAATTGTCTGTATTTTCCGATAACATAAAGATGAGGCAGGAAGCGGGGACCGGGGTCTGGGCCGGTCCGGCGACTTTCATGATCCGGTCATATTTCGGACATGTCCTGCATAGAATGACATTACTTACACAATATTGAATCCCAGATTCATATCAAGGAGGTAGTGATGAAAGCTATTTTAACAGGCAATGAGGCCATTGCAAGAGGCGCGTATGAAGCAGGGCTCTCCTTTGCTTCCGCGTATCCGGGAACACCCAGCACTGAGATTCTGGAAAACCTGGTCCAGTACAAGGATCACCTGTACTGCGAATGGGCGCCCAATGAAAAAGTGGCGCTGGAAGCGGCCATAGGCGCTTCTGTGGCCGGGGTGCGATCCATGGCGGCTATGAAGCATGTAGGCGTCAATGTGGCGGCGGATCCTCTGTTCACCTTTGCTTACACCGGAGTAACAGGCGGCTGCGTTCTGGTTTCGGCAGACGATCCGGGAATGCACAGCTCGCAAAATGAACAGGACAACAGGAATTACGCCACAGCGGCCAGACTGCTTATGCTGGAGCCTTCCGACAGCCAGGAGTCCAAGGATTTCATGAAACTGGGACTTGCCCTTTCAGAGCAGTTCAATACTCCGGTTCTGTTACATATGACAACGAGAGTCTGTCACAGCAAAGGTCTGGTAGAGCTGGAGGAACGAATCGAAAAGGAGCCAGTGCCTTATAAGAAAAACATTAAAAAATTCGTAGCGACTCCGGCTAACGCGAAGGTTCTCCGAGTAGAACTGGAAGAGCGTCTGAAAGCCATGGAGGCCTACGCGAACCAGGCGGAAATCAATCAGCCGGAATACAACGGGACGAAAATCGGCGTTGTCAGCTCCGGAGTGGCGTACCAGTACGCGAGAGAAGTTTTCGGCGAAGAGGCTTCTTATCTGAAGCTGGGAATGACCTTCCCGGTGCCTATCGACCGGATCCGGGAATTTGCGGAAAAGGTAGAGACCTTATATGTAGTGGAGGAAATGGATCCATACCTTCAGCGGCACATGAAGGAAGCCGGCATCAAGTGCGTCGGAAAAGAAGTGATTCCGTCCTACGATGAGCTGAACCCGGATATTGTGAGAAAATCCGTATTCGGCACTGAAAATCCTACCCTTGAAAGTAAGCTTTCCGCGGAAGACCGTCCGCCGACCTTATGCGCGGGCTGTCCGCACAGGGGCTTTTTCTACGCCCTCAGTAAGAAAAAGGATATCGTTATCACAGGCGACATCGGCTGTTATACGCTGGGCTCCGCGCCCCCTCTCAACGCGATTGACACCTGCTTTTGCATGGGAGGCAGCATCAGCAGCGGCCACGGCGCTTCCACCGCTCTGAAATGGACCGGAAGGAAGCAGAAGGCCGTTGCGGTCATCGGTGATTCCACCTTCTTCCATTCCGGCGTCAACAGTCTGATGGACGCCGTTTACAACAAAGGCAACAGCGTATCGGTGATTTTGGATAACCGAATCACAGGAATGACCGGACACCAGCAGAACCCGGGCACCGGCTTTACTCTCATGGGAGAGCCTACCGCGGAAGTGGATATTCCTATGCTGTGCCGCTCCATTGGTATGAAGGAGGAAAACATCTACACCGTAAATCCGTTAAAGCTGGATGAAGTGGATCGGGCCCTGGACGAAGCTCTGGCAAAGGATGAGCCAACGGTGATTATTACCAGATGGCCGTGTATCCTGAAAAAATTCAGCCAGCAGGATAAAGAGGAATTCGACCTTTCGAAAAAGCGCTGCGCAATCGATCAGGAAAAATGCAGGAAATGCGGGCTCTGTGTCAAAACCGGCTGTCCGGCTATTTACTCGGCTGGAAAAGTAGAGATCGAACCGACCTCCTGCACCGGATGCGGAGTATGCAGACAGGTTTGCCCGTTTGAAGCTATTAAGGAGGTGTAAGGCTATGAACGAAACAAAGAACATACTGCTGGTAGGCGTAGGCGGCCAGGGAACCATTCTGGCCAGCAAGATTTTATCGGAGGGCCTGGTAAAGGCAGGGTACGATGTGAAAATGTCCGAGATCCATGGAATGAGCCAGAGGGGAGGCAGTGTAAGCACTCAGATCCGCTACGGAAAAAAGGTGTATTCTCCCATCATCGGAAAAGGGGAAGCCGATGTAATCGTGGCCTTTGAAAAAATGGAAGCCCTCCGGTGGCTGAGTTACTTAAAGCCGGGCGGAAAAATGGTTATCAACGATCATGAGATTCCGTCCGTGCCGATCCTCATGGGCCAGGCGGAATATCCCAAAGGCATTATTGAAGAGCTGAAGGGAAAAACAGATGTGCTGGTCTTCAAAGCGGCTCAGCTGGCTCAGGAATTAGGCAACAGCAAGGCTATGAATATCATCCTTCTGGGAGCGCTGGTAAAAGCTATGGACCTGGGAAATCTGGACTGGGACGAAATGATCCGGACCAATGTGAAAAAGGGGTTTGAAGAATTGAATATCGCGGCCTTTAAAAAAGGCTACGCTTTGTGAGCTCCGCGTTCAGAAAAGAGGTAGGTATGAGGAATAATATTACGAGAAAACTTCCTCTGGAAGATATTCTTGGAAGCAAAAAGCATGGCGGTCAGCTGAAACGGAGCCTGGGGGCCTTCGAGCTGACTATGATGGGCGTCGGAGTCATCATCGGCTCCGGAATATTCGTTATTACTGGTGTGGCGGCGGCAGAACACGCGGGGCCGGGACTGATCCTTTCCTTTGTCCTGGCCGGCCTGGCCTGCGCGTGCGCGGCGCTTTGCTATGCGGAGCTGGCATCCTCCATGCCAGCCTCCGGAAGTTCCTATACCTTTGCTTATGTGGGTCTGGGAGAGATTTTCGGCTGGTTTATCGGCTGGTGTCTGACTTTAGAATATGTAGTAGCTATGTCGGCTATTGCTGTAGGTTGGTCTGCTTACGCGACGAATATTCTGGGTCTGCTGGGTCTGGATTTTCCGCCGGAGCTGACCGCTGACCCTTTCAGCGGAGGCATTGTCAATCTGCCCGCTATTGTTATTATATCTGTCATGGCCCTGCTGCAGTTAAAGGGGACCAAAGAAAGCGCGACCCTCAACAATATTCTGGTCTTTGTCAAGCTGGCTATTATTGTTGTTTTCATCATCCTGGTGGCGAGGCATATCGATCCGGCTAATTACACGCCATTTCTGCCATTCGGCTGGTCCGGCGTATTTTCAGGGGCAGCGATTGTATTCTTTGCTTATCTTGGCTTTGACGCCATTGCCAACTCAGCCGAAGAAGTGCGGGATCCTCAGAAGAATATGCCAAAGGGGATTATGGGGTCTCTGCTGATCGCGACAATTCTGTATATCATTGTGACCCTGATGCTGACAGGAGTAGTAAAGTACAGCAGCTACGCGGGGGTAGCGGCTCCTGTGGCCTATGCCCTCAATGAAGTGGGGATCCGCTGGGGCTCTGCCCTTGTTTCCGTAGGGGCCATTGCCGGTCTTACTACTGGCGTGCTGGTCCTTTTGGGAAGCGAGTCAAGGCTGATCTATTCCATGTCCAGAGACGGCCTGCTGCCAAAGACCTTTTCCAAAGTCAGCGCGGGCGGCGTGCCCAATAAAGCGGTCATTTTCGTATGGCTCATGGGATGCGTTCTGGCCGGACTTCTTCCGATCGGTACCATTGCAGAGCTGTGCAATATCGGAACTCTGTGGGCCTTCTTTATCGTATCGGTTACTGTGATCGTTCTCAGGAAAAAGCGTCCGGAAATGGAACGGGGATTTAAGGCTCCAGCTGTGCCGTTTATTCCGCTTGCGGCTATGATTCTATGCGCGTTTTTAGCCGTACAGCTTGCTTCTGTTACCTGGATCGCGTTCCTTGTCTGGACGGCCATCGGCCTTGCTATTTATTTCTGTTACGGAAGCCGTCACAGCAAATTGAAATTTGAGCTGGAAGAACAGAGGGAGGAAAAACATGCTTAACAGTTATGAGGCTCTTGTAGAAGAGGTGAAACAAAAAAAGGAGAAAAAGAGAATCGCCGTAGCGGCGGCTCACGACGCCCACACCCTGGAGGGCGTCTCCGAAGCCTGTAGCCAGGGACTGGCCCGGCCGGTTCTGGTAGGCGATGAAAAGAAAATCAGGGAAATCATACAGGAAGAAGGCCTGCCGCTGGAAGGCGCGGAAATCATACACCAGCCTGATGAGCTGAAAGCGGCAAAGACCGCGGTCTCTCTGGTTCGGGAGGGAAAAGCGGAGATTCTGATGAAGGGACTGCTGCAGACCTCTGAACTGATGAAGGAGGTGGTAAACCGGGAAACCGGTATCAAAGAGGACGGCGTTCTGTCCCATGTAGGCCTGTTTCAGATACCGGCGTATCATAAAATGATCCTGCTGACGGACGGAGGAATGATACCCGCGCCTGACGCTCAGCAGAAGAGACGGCTGGTGGAAAACGCGGTGGCGGTGATGAAAGCGCTGGGACGGGCCTGTCCAAAGGTGGCGGCCCTCTGCGCTACGGAGACGGTAAACCCTAAAATGCCCGCCTCTATCGACGCCGCTCTTCTCAAAAACTGGAATGAAGAGGGGTTTCTCAAGGACTGCGTTGTAGAAGGGCCCATCTCCTTTGATCTGATGTTTGATCAAAAGGCGGCGGCTGTTAAGAAGTATGAAAGCCCAGTGGCCGGGGACGCGGATATCTGGCTCATGCCGGATATGACCGCCGGCAATCTGGTGGCGAAAGCCCTCATGTGCGCGGCAGGAGCAAAGATGGCCGGTCTGATTGTAGGCGCGAAGGTTCCTATTGTGCTGGTTTCCAGAGGCGCTACAGCCGAAGAAAAATATTATTCCCTTATTTTTGCGGCGGCCATCGCCGGTTAGGAGGAAGATATGGAATACAACATACTGGTAATCAATCCGGGCTCCACTTCCACAAAAGTAGCCTGGTTTGAAGGGGAAAAGCAGCTCCGGAGCGCGTCCATCGACCACAGCGCCAGGGAACTGGACCGGTTTTCCGATATCCTTGATCAGGAGGATTACCGGGCGGAGCTGATCAAAGATCTGATTCGGGAGTGGCAGGTAAAGCCGGAAACCCTGTCTGCTGTCGTAGGAAGGGGAGGCCTGCTCCCCAATATGAAAGCGGGCGGCTACCTGGTTAATGAAGCTATGGTCCGGGCTATACGGAGCGGAAAGGCTTCTCCTCACGCTTCCAACCTGGGGGCTCTGCTGGCGAAGAACCTTGCGGATCCTCTGGGGATTCCCGCCTTTATTTACGACTGCGTCACCTCTGATGAATTTACGGAGATCGCGAAGATCACCGGCATGCCCAATGTCCGCAGGGAGAGCATGTGCCATGTGCTGAATATGAAGGCGGTGTGCCGCAAAGCCGCGGAAAAACACGGGGGAAGCTATGAAACGATGAATTTCATTGTGGCCCATCTGGGCGGCGGCATTTCCATCAGCATCCACCACAAGGGAAAAATCATTGACGCCATTCGGGATGATGCGGGACCCTTCTCACCGGAAAGGGCTGGCTCCATTCCTCTGCTGTATATGATTGACCTGTGCTATTCCGGGGTTTACAACCGGAAAGAGATGATCAAAAATGTCCGGGGCATGGGAGGTATGAAGGCTTATCTGGGTACGCAGGACTGCAGAGAAATTGAAGCGATGATTGCGTCCGGCGATGAGAAGGCGAAGCTCCTCTATGAAGCGCAGGCCTATCAAATCGCGAAGGGCATCGGCGAGCTGGCTCCGGTACTGGATGGAAACGTGGACTATATTATTCTTACCGGCGGAATGGCCTACTCACAGATGATGACCGGCATGGTGGCGAAAAGAGTCGGATTTATCGCTCCAGTGGAGATCATAGCGGGAGAGCGGGAGATGGAAGCGCTGGCTCTGGGAGCCGCCCGCGTTCTGGATGGAGAGAAGGTAAGAGAATACGAGGAGGTGTAAGGATGATTTCAGAGAAAATGAAGGAATATGTGACGGGAAGCTCACTGATTCGCGCCATGTTTGAGGACAGCAAAAAGCTGGCGGAGATCTACGGCGCGGAAAACGTATATGATTTCAGTCTGGGAAACCCCTGCTTCCCGCCGCCCAGCGTGTTTAAAACCACACTGGTGGAGATCCTGGGGCTGAAGGACCAGACCGCGGTCCATGGCTATATGAGCAACGCGGGTCACGAGGGGGTTCGGGAAGCCATTGCCGACAGCTTGAACCGAAGGTTTGATACCAGATTTCATACCCGCAATATCCTTATGACTGTAGGGGCGGCAGGCGGCATTAACGTTGCCCTGAAGACCCTGGTCAATCCGGGGGAAGAGATTGTCACCTTTTCTCCGTACTTTGGCGAATACGACAGTTACGCGGCGAATGTTTCCGCGAAGCTTGTGGCGGCTCCGTGCGGGCAGCCGGACTTTCAGCCTGATCCGGAGGAGCTGAGGAAGGCGCTGACGCCCCGGACAAAAGTGGTGATTATGAATTCTCCCAACAACCCTACCGGCGTTGTCTATTCGGAGGAGACCATCTGCGCTATTGCCCGGGTGCTGAGGGAAAAGCAGAAAGAATTCGGTACGGTGATCTACCTGTTTTCCGATGAACCTTACCGGGAGCTGGTCTATGGAGACGCGCGGGTCCCTTATGTGACAAAATACTATGAGAACACCATTGTAGGATATTCCTACAGTAAGTCTTTATCTTTGGCGGGAGAGCGGATTGGCTACCTGGTAATCCCCGACGAGGCGGAGGACGCTCCCCATATTATAGCGGCGGCGTCAGTGGCAAACCGGATCCTGGGCTTTGTTAACGCTCCATCTCTCATGCAGCTTGCCATTGGAGCCTGCGTGGATGTGGAAACGGACGTAAGCCATTATCAGGATAATCGGGACCTTCTGTACGAGGGCCTTGTGAAGATCGGTTACAACTGTGTAAAGCCGGAAGGCGCGTTTTACTTGTTCTTTCAGTCACCTCTGGCGGATGATCTGGCCTTTGCCGAGAAGGCCAAGGAATTCCGGCTGGTGATCGTACCGGGGACGGCCTTCCACTGTCCAGGCTACATACGCCTTGCTTACTGTACCTCTGAGGAAACCATCCGGGCAGCTCTGCCGCAGTTTAAAAAGCTGTGGGATTCCGTGCGGCCGGAGCTGATTGTCAGCAAGGCGGCAGGCGATGCGTAGCGGGGAAAACCTGGGAAGGGAGCTTTCCGCGGGCAGGAACGCGGAGCGGAACCAGGCCTGCGTTCCCTGGGTGTGCGCCGGGGTAGTAGCGGTATTTCTGGCCGTTCTGCTTCTCCCCGGCTCCAGAGAAGTGTTCCGCCTTCTGTCTGCCTCCCACCCTATGGTCATGGGATTTATCAAATTTGCTCTGCTTGCTACGATTGGTGAGCTGCTGGCGGGAAGGATCACGCGAAAATGCTGGGAGCTGCCCTATTTTCTTACCGGGCGTATGCTGATATGGGGCGTCATCGGCGCGGTTTTGGCCTTTATGCTAAAGCTGTACAGCGGAGGAACGGCGTTTCTTTTATCGGAAGGTCTGCTTCCGGGACAGGGAAGCCTCTTTGTAAAAGCGGCCGCAACCAGTATTCTGATGAATATCACCTTCGGACCGGTAATGATGGCCTTCCACAAGATGACTGACAAGTATCTGGAGCTGCGGCACCAGCAGCTGGCGGGGCCATGCCTTACGCCGGGGCGGCTGTCCATTGGGAAGATCGCTGAAGCTGTGGACTGGAACGGGTTTTATTCCTTTGTAGTAATGCGGACCATTCCTGTTTTCTGGTTTCCGGCCCACACAGTGACCTTTATGCTGCCGGCTGAATATCAGACGATTATGGCCGCGTTTTTATCTATGGCGTTGGGGGTGATTCTGAGTCTGAGAAAAGGATGAATTCAGAGCCGGGCTCTTCTATGGGAAGCGGGTCAGGAAAAGGAAGCCGCCTTTTTGTAAGAAAGGTGTAAATCTTGTATAAAAAATGTAGATTTTAAGAATTTGAACCGGATTAACACGGAGAACCTCTTTAAAGAGATATAATCAAGGACAGAAACGAAGCTTATGAAACAGTAGGAGGTATTTATGAAAAGGAGAAGCCTTGCGGTTTTACTGATCCTTGCCCTGGCTCTGCTGGGGCTGAGCGGCTGTTCCGGTTCAGAGGATGAAACCGTGTACGGAGAGATCAGCAAAATTGACGGATCGACGATTACCATCAATGTGGGAACCATGCAGGAAGTGGAAAAGGATGAGTCTTCGAAAGACCCACCTGAGACAGGAAATGAAACCGGCGGAGAAGGAGACGCGGGCGGGCAGCCTCCTTCTATGCTGGATCTGACTGGAGAGGAACAGGAAATTACAGTTACAGAGGATACCGTCTATACAAGGCAGGGGATGGGCGGAGGCCAGCCGGAAGGCGGCCAGAAAGCGCCTGAGAATCAGAAGGATGAAAATAAGGAAGATCCTCCACAAAAACCAGAGGGAGAGGAATCTGACTCTTCCAGCGGTGACGGCTCCGCGGCAGCGGAAGCGGAAGAGGAAGAGCTTGCGCTGGAGGACTTTTCCACCGGAGATACGATTTCTATTACCTTTGACGATGAAGGAAACGCGAAAGAAATCGTTCTTCTGTCTATGGGAAATGGCGCGGGAGGCGATTCCGCGCCGGACAGCTATCAGGCCGAGACGGAGTATACAACGGATACAGAAGAGGAAGGTAAGTCCTATCGCTCTGTTGGAACGGATGAAAACGCGATTCATGTATATAAAGGGGCTAACGCAATCCTTAAAAAGATCAAGGTTACCAGAAAATCCTCAGACAGCACAGGCGGCGATAACTCCAGCTTTTATGGAGTAGGGGCCGCGGTGCTTACAACAGATGGAACTACGTCCATCAGCGGCAGCAGTATCCGTACAAACGCCGCGGGAGCCGCCGGCATCTTCGCGTATGGTGAAGGAACTGTTTATACGGCGGACACAAAGATTACAACAACCAAGGATACTTCCGGCGGAATCCACGCGGCTGGAGGAGGCGCTCTGTACGCGTGGGACATGGACGTTGAAACAAACGGGGAGTCATCGGCGGCTATACGGAGCGACCGGGGCGGCGGCACGATGGTCGTGGACGGAGGAACCTATATCTCCAAGGGAAAAAATTCTCCGGCAATTTACAGTACCGCGGATATTGCTGTCAACAACGCGGATTTAACTGCCGAAAGCTCAGAGGCGGTATGTATAGAAGGTCTCAATTCCCTGCGCCTGTATGATTCAGACCTGACAGGCGATATGCCTGACAACGAGCAGAATGACTGTACCTGGAATGTGATCCTGTACCAGAGTATGTCAGGAGATTCTGAGGTGGGAAACAGCACCTTTGAAATGCGGGGCGGTACTCTGACTGGAAAAAACGGCGGCATGTTTTATACCACCAACACAGAGTCTACCTTCCTTCTTTCTGATGTGGATATCACATATCCAAAAAACAGCGATTTCTTCCTGAAATGCACAGGAAACAGCAATGCCAGAGGCTGGGGACAGTCCGGAAGCAACGGCGCGGATTGTCTCTTTACAGCTATAAAGCAGACCATGAAAGGCGACGTGCTTTGGGACAGTATCAGCCAGCTTGACTTTTATATGACAGAAAACAGCGTATTAAAGGGCGCTGTTACACAGGATGAATCCAACGCTGGAGACGGCGGAGACGGATACTGCAATCTGTATATTGAAAAGGGGAGCACCTGGATCGTAACGGGAAACAGCGCGCTGAGTCAGCTGAGCTGCGCGGGAACGATCAAAGACGCAAAGGGAAATAAAGTAACCATCAAGGGAACCGATGGAACCACCTATGTAAAAGGAAGCAGCGACTATACCATAACGGTGGATTCCTATAAGACCAGCGCGGATGTCTCCGGAGCGTCAAAGGCTACCGCGTGGTCAAAATATGAGACCGAAAAGCCGGACAGCCTGTAAAGTCAGCGGATTAACCAGCATCCCTATGCCCGAACCAAAACCCCCAATCAGACATATACTGAACTGATTGGGGGTATTTAATTTGTATAAAGTAGTAGTGATCGGGGGAGGCTGGTCCGGCTGTGCGGCCGCGGTTGCCGCGAGAAAGGCCGGAGCGGAGGTTACTCTTCTTGAAAAGACTGACATGCTGCTGGGCCTTGGAAATGTCGGAGGGATCATGCGCAACAACGGAAGATTCACAGCGGCGGAAGAAAATATCGCGCTGGGAGCCCATGAACTGTTTGATATTACCGACCGGTGCGCGAGACATGTTAATGTGGACTTTCCCGGACACAGGCATGCCAGCTTATATGATGTAGTAAAGGTTGAACCGCGGGTGCGCCGGCTGCTGAAGGAAATGGGCGTGGAGATCCGCTTCATGAGCAGAGCCATTGATGTGGAAAAGCGGCAGGAGGATCCGGTTGTTATCGACAAGATCATTCTGGCCGGCGGAGAAGTGATCGAGGGCGACGTGTTCACCGAGACGACAGGAAGTACTGGACCAATGGGTAATTGTCTCACCTACGGCAACGGCTGCTGCATGTGCGTCCTTAGGTGTCCCGCTTTTGGCCCGAGGGTCAGCATCACCCAGAAAGCTGGAAAAAGCGATATCATGGGAAGACGAAAAGACGGGGCCTTTGGAGCGTTCAGCGGCTCAGGAAAGCTGGAGAAAAATTCTCTTTCCGATGAGATACGAAAACAGCTGGATGAACGCGGCGTGGCAGTCATTCCAGTACCTAAGGAAGAGATCGTAAAAGAAAAGCTGGATCTGAAGGTCTGCCAGCAGTACGCTTTGAATGAATACGCGGAGAATATCATACTGCTGGATACCGGCTACGCTAAAATTATGACGCCGTTCTTTCCTGTAGAAAGCCTGCGCCGGGTGCCGGGGTTTGAAAACGCCCGATATGTGGACCCTTACGCCGGAGGCAAGGGAAATTCCATAAGATACTTATCGGTGGCCGAGCGGGATAATTGCATGAAAGCCACCGGCATTGAAAACATTTTCTGCGGCGGAGAAAAGTCAGGCCTTTTCGTGGGCCATACAGAAGCCATTTCCACAGGAAGTCTGGCGGGCCACAATGCCGCTCGTTACTTAAAAGGCATGAAGCCGCTGGAGCTGCCCATCGGCCTTGCTATCGGCGATCTGATCGCCTACGCCAATAAGAACCTGGAAAGTGAAGATGGGCTAATGACCCGGTACACCTTCGCGGGCGCGGAATATTTTAAACGGATGAAAGAAAAAGGGCTTTATTCCATTGATCCTGAGGAAATCCGGCAGCGGGTGAAACGGTACGGCCTGGAAGATATTTATAGCGAGAAGCTGCTTTAATTTTGGGGAAGCGGCAGGGATGATTTTCATTCAGACAGTTGACCTGTCCCATCGGAGTCGATATAATATAAACAGCATATGTCAAAAACAGAAAAGAGGAACTAAACAATGGAAGAAAACAAAAAACAATGCGGCGATACCAGCTGCAGTGAAGAATGCTGCAGCGGATGCGAGCACGCCTGCGGAGAGCAGCAGCCGGAAAGTTTGCTGGAACCGACCAACGAATATAATCATATCAAAAAGGTCATCGGTGTTGTCAGCGGGAAAGGCGGAGTCGGAAAATCCATGGTCACATCTCTGCTGGCCGTTACTATGCAGAGACTTGGTTACAAGACTGCCATTCTGGACGCGGACATTACAGGACCGTCTATTCCTAAGGCTTTCAAGCTTACAGAAAAAGCGACCGCCAATGAGCTGGGAATCTTTCCGGTCAAAACAAAGACCGGTATCGGCACAATGTCCGTCAATTCTATTCTGGAAAACGATACGGATCCGGTCGTATGGAGAGGTCCCGTTATTGCGGGAACGGTAAAACAGTTCTGGACCGATGTGCTGTGGGGCGATGTGGACTATATGTTCATCGATATGCCTCCGGGAACAGGTGATGTGCCTCTGACTGTATTCCAGTCCATCCCCGTAGACGGCATCGTTATCGTTACATCCCCGCAGGAGCTGGTTTCCATGATCGTTTCCAAAGCGGTGAAGATGGCGGAACTGATGAACATTCCGATTATCGGTCTGGTAGAGAACATGTCCTACTTCCGGTGTCCGGATAACGGAAAGGACTATAACATCTTTGGAGACAGCCATATTGAAGAGGTTGCGGCGCAGCACGGACTGGAAGTCCTGGGACGTCTTCCGATTGATCCAAAACTGGCGGCGGCCTGCGATAAAGGCATGATCGAGCTCTTCGAAGGCGATTGGCTGGATATTCTGGCCAGCAGGCTGGAAGCTATGAAATAGCGTACAAAAGGAGAAAAACATGGGACTTGAACATGAACTGTGGATGCCCTGGGCTCTTGCCGGAGTCCTGATCCTTGCGATGGTGCTTTATAAACTGGAAATGAAGCGCCGGAGAAACAAAAGAAAATAAATGAAAAAGGCACTTCTGCCGGGGACCGATTCGGTGTCCCCTGCGGAGTGCCTTTTTTGTTAGCGCTATGTCAAGCGCTGAGGGGCGGAGCAAAAAAGTCAAATGCCGGGTGAGCTTTTGCCTCCCCGCTAAAGCTTACCGGCAATGTTGCTGGCTCTTCTGGCAATGGAGAGGATGATGCGAAGGACAGCCCCTACCGTCAGCAGACCGAGAGCAATGGCTCCGGCCATCATCAGCGTGGAGCTTCCCGTAGAAGCCGCCGCCTTCAGATCGCCCTCTACCAGAGCGGCCATCGTGTTATACATACCAGAGCCAGGGACCAGACACAGGATCCCCGGGATGATAAAGATGGTGGAAGCGTCTTTCAAGGCCCTGGAAGCGACATCGCTGAGGAGACCCACCGCGCAGGAAGCGAGAAAACAGCTCATGACAATGGACATATCATAAAATACGCACAGCTGATATATGACCCATCCGATGGCCCCAATGCCTGCCGCTGCCGGCATATGGCGGGTAGGCACATGAAAAATGATACAAAAGCCAAGCGTAGCCATAAGCGAAAACAAAAACGCGGAAAACAAAACCATCATAAGAAAACACCTCCTATGACCGAATGCCACAGCTTCATAACCATACCAACCCCGGCGGCAAGAGAAATCGCGATAATAAAAGCTTCTGTAGCCCGGGCAACACCCGACAGCATATCTCCCGACAAAAAATCCCGGATCGAGTTGGTAATGGCGACCCCTGGCACAAAAATCATAATGGCGCCGATAATTATGGAGTTATAATGGGTATGGGGGATTGCCGAAGTGGCCGACAGCGCAAGAAAAGCGGCGACAGCGCAGCAGCAGAAACCCCGTATAAAGAAGTTGATGGAGTACCGGTTCAATAGCAGAGACAGAAGATAGCTGACACTGCCGATCAGGATCGCGCATAGAAAATCCAGTATATTCCCGCCGAAAAGCAAGGAAAAAAAAGACGCGACCAAAGCGGCTCCCAGAAGACGGACCGGTACAGGAAGCGGTTTGATATGGTCGATTTCCTTCAGCCGTTTCATTCCAGCCTCAACAGAAAGGTCCGTAGTTGTAAACTCCCTGGAAAACCGGTTTATTTCAGAGATCTTGGTCAGATCCGTATCGCCGCCGCCTTTGATCCGTTTTATATATGTGTACATATCGCTGTCATCATCCCCTGAATCCAGAGAAACAAAGATGCCGGTCTGAGTCGCGAAGACTTCCACATAATGGATCCTGCAGGCTTTACAGATCCGTTCAATGGTGTCCTCTACCCGGTAGATTTCCGCTCCGCTTTTCATCATAATCTCTCCGGCCCGTACAGCCAGGATCAGCGCTTTTTTATGAAATGGATTGATCATTTCCTTGTAACCTGCCTTTTTTCGATTTGATTCTATTGATCATTATTACCCATTATATCAAATTCCAGCGGAGCGGCAACCTTGTTTTCTGTTTTCATTTTACAAAAAGTGTGGTAAAATCAATCCTGTTGATATATTGGAAAAAAGATTTTTCTTGGATTTTGAGGAGAAAGTATGCGATTGAATAAATATATCGCTCACGCAGGGATCGCCAGCAGGCGGAAAGCGGATGAGCTGACTATAAACGGAAATGTAAAGATCAATGGAGTTGCCATGCGCCAGCCGGGATACGATGTAAAGCCGGGGGACGTGGTGGAAGTCAACGGAGTTACAGTCCGGCGTCAAGAAAAGAGTGAATATGTGCTGCTGAACAAACCGACAGGCTATATTACATCTGTGCGGGATGATAAGGACCGTCCGGTGGTGACGGAGCTGACCGCCGATGTAGACGCCCGTCTGTTTCCAGTGGGACGGCTGGATTATAATACCTCCGGGCTGCTGCTGCTGACCAATGATGGAGACCTGGCGTACCAGCTGACCCATCCAAAGCATCAGGTGCCCAAGACTTACCGGGCGCTGGTGGCAGGAGTCCTGTCAAAGGAAAAGCTTGCCAGGCTGCGCAAAGGCGTTGATATCGGCGGCTTCATAACCTCTCCCGCGCAGGTACGGGTGATCCGGCAGAACCCCCGGTCCGCTCTGGTGGAAATAACTATCCATGAGGGGAAGAACCGCCAGGTGAGAAAAATGTTCGCGGCAGTGGGAAACCGGGTACAGGAGCTGCAGCGGATCGCAATAGGAGAGCTTTATCTGGGCCGACTGAAGGAGGGCCATTACCGGAAACTGACAAGAGATGAAATCCAATATCTGAAAAGCTTATAAAAGGGAACATAACAGAAAGCGGCCCCTGATTGGGCCGCTTTCCCTGTCTTGCCATTCGCCTTCGATGGCTCTTTTTACTACCTTCTTTTTGCCTCTTTCGGCGTTACGCAGATTCCTTTTGCCCTGCATACAACCACCGGCTCATCCAGAAAATCAGCGGCAGACGGACTGATGTCCGGCCTTGCGGCAACGACTTTCCTCGCGACAAATTCCATCTTTCTGGAGGTGTTGCCCATTTCGGTAATTTCTCCATAGGCTTCGATGTAATCTCCGGCATAGGTAGGAGCCAGAAATTCCACTTCGTCATAGCGAAGGAACAGCCCCTCATCGCCATCGGCCTTAATCAGCAGTTCCGTAGCCACATCCCCGAACAGGTGAACCATATGCGCGCCATCTACCAGACTTCCGCCGTAGTGGGCGTCCTTATGTGACATTCTCAGTCTGATGGTTGAAGTGATTTTTTCCATAGCTTTATTCTCCTTTGTTCTTTCCTAAGAGCTTGCGAAAGCCAAAAGACTTTGGATCCCGCGCCCTTTTCGCGTCCGACTTTATACAAATATAAATTGCAAAAGCTATGCCAATGCGATATGATTGAAATACAGCAGAAAGTGAACCGATTTCGCATCGCCCGAAAAGGAGTGAACAGAAAATGTATCAGACATTAGGTATGGAACGAGTCATCGAACCGAAACAGGTATTGCCTACATCCGCGTGGAAGGTAGACAATAATCGCCGCATCGCGCCTCATGAAATGCGGATCAGCATAAAGCGCGTCCATGTGGAAGGCACCAGCTTCCGCCAGATCTGCATGGAAGCCAACAATAACGAAGACATTATAAAAGAGAAAATTATCGATATCGTCATAAAAAGAGGAAAGCTTCATAATCCGGTAACAGACACGGGCGGGCTGCTTTACGGCCAGGTAGAAGAAATCGGAAGCCAGTACCGCAACCCAAAGGGCCTTAAGGTGGGAGAAGAGGTTCTCTGTAACGCTTCCCTCGCGACGATCCCGATTTATATCAGCAGGATTACAAAGGTGGATATGGCCTATACGCAGGTAGAAGCGGAGGGATACGCCATTCTGGGAAGCCAGGTGCCAGTGGTCCGAAGGCCTGAAGGTCTGCCGCTGGATCTGCTGCTGTTCACCTTTAATGAATCGGGGACCATCTACCGGGTCAGCACAGCGGCAGAAGGGAAAAAACGGTTTCTGGTAGTAGGAAATAACCTGATGATGAATCTGCTTTTCGGCTACACCATCCGCAAGGTGGCCGGAGAAACGGCGGAGATCATCTGCTTTTTTGATAAGAAAACGGACATGGTAGTAAAGGGAAGATCCATCGATCAGCTGATGGAACTGGTCTTTACAGAAATCCACTATGTGAACATTCTGCAGCCAATGGACTGCCTCAGCCAGTTTGACGGTGAAAACCTGGTGGATCTGTCTGTCAACTGCGCCGATATCCCCGGAGCGGAAACCATCAATATCCTGGCTACCAGGTCAGGAGGAACTGTGATCTTTGCCAATCTCATCAGCAATTACAACATCGCCCTTTACATAACCGAATCCATATCCAGACAGCTGGATATCCGGTGCGCGGACGGTTATCTGGAGGCCTATGACGAATTTGACATCCAGCTGGTGCGGGAGCTGGCGCCCTACCTGGAGCAGGCGGTAGCCACAAAGGAACGGATCCGTCCTCAGCAGGAAGTCAAAACCAGGGAAGAGCGGCTCTTCGACGCTTCCGGCTACAAAAACAGTCTGGCGGAGGATTTTATTTCTGAGAGCAGAGCCATGACTTCTGTGCTGAGCGAGATTATCCGGGTCTCCAAGTATGACTGCAACGTGCTGATTACAGGGGATACAGGAGTAGGAAAAGAAAAAGTGGCAAATCTGATTCAGAAAAACAGCAGCAGAAAGATGCAGCCCTTTGTGAAAATCAACTGCGCGTCTATCTCGCCGGGCCTGATCGAATCAGAACTGTTCGGCTATGAGAAAGGCGCTTTTACCGGAGCCAGCGCGGGCGGGAAAAAAGGATATTTTGAACAGGCGGATAACGGAGTCATTTTCCTGGATGAAGTAGGAGAGCTTCCTCTGGATATCCAGGCAAAGCTTCTGCGGGTTATCCAGGACGGCGAGTTTTTCCGGGTCGGCGGCACAGTTCCGGTAAAGACTAATGTGCGGATTCTGTCCGCTACCAATCGGGATCTGGAAGACTTTATCGAACAAAAGCTGTTCCGCCGGGACCTTTATTACAGGCTGAATGTGTTTCCTATCAAAGTGCCGGCGCTTAACGAGAGAAAGGCGGATATTCCTCCCCTGGTTCATCATTTTGTCCGCAAATACAGTGAAAAATTTGGTGTTCAGCGGAGCATCGACGCCGACGCGGTGGACTACCTGCAGCAGCGCGACTGGCCGGGAAATATCCGGGAACTGGAAAATGTTGTGCAGCGGCTGCTCATTTCCTGCCAGAATGAAAGCGTTACTGTGCTGGATGTAATGAAGGAGCTGCATGGAGATGTGATGGAAACAACGGCCTTCGATGTTGGAGAAGAGCAGGGAGGCGAAAAGCCGCTGGACCTGGAAAAGATGGTGGATAATTTTGAAAAGAATATTATCCGGTACGCCTGTGAAAAATACGGGTCAACCAGAAAGGCGGCAAAGGCTATCGGCATCAGTCAGACCCAGCTGGTGCGGAAAAAGAAAAAATATCAGCTTTAACCGGCAAGCAAACGACCGGCCCTCCGAGGTGAAGAACCTGCGGAGGCCGGTCGTTTGCTTTTAGAAAAAGCGGGGGGAAAGGGCTTTCTTTAAAAGCGAACCGAAAACGGTTCTGCTCAGAAGAGGAAATGAACCGAATTCGAATCGAATTGAAGAGGGAACCTGCGGATAATTTGAGAATTCAGCCATTTTTTAGGGTGGCACAAGCCTTGCAATATTTAAAGACAAAAGACGCGGCGCCAGAAAACCAAAAGCCCGGAAGGCGATAAAACCAGAGCCGCAAAAAAGAGAAAACAGAATGCTTATGAGATCAGGAGGATGGATTATGATGAAAAAAGGATGTCCTTACGGAACACACAGAGTTATTTCACCAAAAGGCGTGCTGCCCCAGCCGGCGGATGTGATCGATAATACCATGGAGCTTTACGATAACGAAGTTTTGATCGATGTGAAAACACTCAATATCGATTCCGCTTCCTTTACAGAAATCGAAAAGAGGGCCGGCGGCGATATCGAAGAAATCAAAAATATCATGAAGGGGATTGTGGAAAAAGCGGGAAAACACAAGAATCCATGGACTGGCTCCGGGGGAATGCTGATCGGAACCGTAAAGGAAGTGGGGCCTGCCTACCAGGGGGATCTGAAGGCGGGAGACAAGATCGCGACGCTGGTTTCCCTGTCCCTGACGCCGCTGGTGATTCAGGAGATCCACGATGTACGGCCGGACATCGACCAGGTGGATATTACCGGACAGGCTATCCTGTTTCAGAGCGGCATCTACGCCAAGCTGCCGGATGATATGCCGGAGGGACTGGCCCTTTCCGCGCTGGATGTGGCAGGAGCGCCAGCCCAGACCGCAAAGCTGGTGAAGCCGGGCGATACGGTAGTGATCATCGGCGGCGGCGGAAAATCCGGACTGCTCTGTCTTTATGAAGCCAAAAAGCGGGCCGGAGTTACAGGAAAGGTTATCTGCGTGGGAGGCTCCCCGAAATCTACCGAGCGGGCCAGAAAGCTGGATCTGGCGGATGAATACTTTGCCTTCGACGCGACTGACGCGGTAGGGCTTTATAACCGGATCATGGAGCTGACCGGCGGGCAGCTGGCTGATATCGTTATCAACTGCGTTAATATCGAAAATACGGAAATGGCGTCCATTCTGGCCTGCAAGGACGGAGGGACCGTTTACTTCTTCTCCATGGCCACCAGCTTTACAAAAGCGGCTTTGGGAGCGGAAGGCGTAGGCAAAGACGTAAATATGATCGTTGGAAACGGCTATACAAAAGGACACGCTGAGATTACGCTGCAAGTACTGAGAGAATGTGAACCGCTCAGAAGGCTGTTTGCGGAAATGTACGCGTAGCCTGAAAAGCGGATTAAGGAGAGAAAGATGGGTAACATTAGAAACTGGAAAGACATCCCACTGTGGAAGGATGTAACAGACCAGCAGTGGAATGACTGGC
>JAJCKG010000017.1 GCA_020558355.1 bacterium 210820-DFI.6.37
ATAGGCCCTTATAGGGCCTGTTCAGACCACCGGTTCAACCGGTGGTTTTGATTTTCGGAACAAATCGCTGTGTGTTCCGGTGCGGGCCAGTGTCAGTACCAGAATATCGTCCTCAACGCGGTAAACCAGCAGCCAGTCCGGTTGGATGTGACATTCCCTGTGTCCTGCCCAATCGCCGGTAAGGGCGTGGTCTTTGTTCTTTTCCGGAAGCGCTTCCCCCATTGCGAGGGCGGCGATCACATCTTCCAATCGATTAATTTTCAGTCCGCGCTTTATTGCCAGCTTGTAGTCTTTTTTGAACTGAGTGGTGGCCTTGACAGTGTACTTTGTTTTTCTCATTTCTTCAGGTCCGCAAACAGCTCATCCAGATCAGTATAACCCTTCACAGATGGGTCTTTTGCGATCCTTTCCGCTTCCACCATGGCGGCAATGGTTTCTTTGTTGGGCTGCTTCAGAGAAATGTCAAAAGGAATCCTGCCCTCGCGGAGCGACTGGCGGACAAAGATATTGAACGCCGTAGACAGATTCATGCCGAGTGCTCCGAACAGGGCGTCGGCCTGCGCTTTCAAATCCGAATCCATGCGGATGCTGATGTTTGTAGTAGAGCCAGCCATATAATCATCTCCCTTCTTGCTGGTACTTATAGTATATGCTGATTGCACGAAAAATACAATACTTTGCACGAAAAAATATTGTATTTTTCTGCGCTCGATCGGATCCTTGCTTTGAAAACGCTTGCTTTCTGAAGGACCAAAAAAGCGGGCCAAAAATTCTGGTGAGCCTTGCGGGCATGGGAATTTTGTCGTATACTTATACAGGTTATAGAACAAAGTCGGCTTCGCCGATTTATGTTCAGCGGTAGACTTTGTTGATATTCCGGAAATATCGAAAACGATATTTCCTACATAATAAAAAATAAAAGCGGAAGCGCCCATAGAGGCAATGCCGCCTGATCATAATAAAAAGAAAGAGGCGATAAAGATGAATCTGATCGGTGAACGGATAAAGGAGAGCAGAAAGATTGTAATAAAAATTGGAAGTAACGTACTTTCAAACGATCAGGGAGCTGTGAACCGGGACGTGCTCCATAATATTGTGGAACAGGTAAGCGATCTGATAAAACAGAATAAGCAGGTGATCATGGTATCCTCAGGCGCGGGAATCTGCGGAGTGGGGGCCATCAACAAATGGAGCAGACGGGGGGATATGAATTACAAACAGGCCCTCTGCGCCATCGGGCAGGTAGAGCTGATGATGGCTTATAAAGAATACTTTTCGGATTATGACATCCATGTGGGACAGATCCTTCTTACAAGAGAAGACTTTAAAGACCCGCACAGAACCCTGAATATCCGAAACGCCCTTTTCACACTGGTGGATGAAGGGGTCGTACCCATCATAAATGAAAATGACAGCGTCAGTGTAGATGAAATCAAGATCGGTGATAACGATACGCTTAGCGCGCATACAGCGAATCTGTGGAATGCCGACGCGCTGATTATTCTCAGCGATATTGACGGGGTTTACGATAAAGACCCGAAGCGTGAGAAAGACGCCCGGCTCATTGAAGAGGTTACGGATATAGACCAGCTCTTTGCCCAAATCAAAATCGGTGAAAAAAGCAGCTTTGGCACTGGCGGAATCGAGACCAAAATCGAAGCGGCCCGACTGGTGAACCAATACGGCCTTTCCATGATTCTTCTTAATGGGAAGAAGCCGGATATCATAAAAAAGGCATTAAACGGCGAAGAAACGGGAACGGTATTTACAGGGAGGTAGAAGATGAACATCGGATTTATCGGCGCCGGCAATATGGGAGGCGCCATTTTAAAAGGCTACGCAGTGACCGCGGAGGAAACGGGAAACCGGATCCTTGTATATACAAGGACAGAAGCGGTACGGGCCGGACTGGAAAAAGAGTTTGCGGCAGTAACCGCCTGCGATTCCAACTGCCAGCTGGTTAAGGAAAGCGATATCATCTTTTTAGGAGTAAAGCCAAACTCCTTTGCGGAGCTGCTGGAGGAAATCGCGGGGGAATGTACAAAAGAAAAGTTGGTGGTTTCCATGGCCGCTGGGATCAGCATCGCTTTTATCGAGGAACGGCTGGGAAAGGACAAGCCGGTTATCCGCATCATGCCCAATACGCCGGCACAGGTAGGACAAGCCATGATTTCCGTCAGCAGAAATTCCAATGTGGATGATAAAGCCTTCGGGGAGGTTTTCCAGATCCTTGAGGCCATTGGAAAAGCGGAGGAAGTAGAGGAAGAGCTGATCCACTGTGTCATCGGCGTCAGCGGAAGCAGCCCGGCCTATACCTATATGTACATAGACGCTCTGTTGCAGGCAGCCGTGGATAATGGAATGGCGGAGGACAAAGCGCGGATCTTTGCCGCGCAGTCCGTGCTGGGAGCCGCGAAAATGGTACTGGAAAATCCGGATGTCAGCGCGGAGCAGCTGCGGATTAACGTATGCTCTCCGGGCGGGACCACCATCGAAGCGGTAAACAAGCTCCTTGAAAACGGCTTTGAAGAAAAAGTGAAAGAGGGATTTCAGGCTGCGGTAGAGAAGTCTAAAGCCATGACAAAATAGGAGGGTATCATGATTTTTGAAGAAAAGCGTATCAGCAGTGAGCGGATTTACGAGGGGGCCATTCTCAACCTGAGAAGAGATACGGTGACGGCTCCAAAGGGAACGGCTTATCGGGAGATCGTAGAGCATAACGGAGCGGTAGCCATTGTGCCTGTCACAGAAGACGGCAAGCTGGTAATGGTAAAGCAGTTTCGCTATCCCAGCGGAAAGGTAATCCTGGAGATTCCAGCGGGGAAGATCGACAGGGGCGAAACCGATCCGGAATCCGCCGCGGCCAGAGAGCTGAGGGAGGAAACCGGATATTCGGCGGAAAAGCTTTATTATCTGGGGCAGATCAACCCAAGTGTAGCTTACACAGAAGAAGTGATCCACCTCTACGCGGCAACAGGCCTTACGCCAGGGGAAACGGATTTTGATGAAGATGAAGCCTTGGATATTGTGGAATACGATTTTAAAGAGGCTTATGAAATGGCCGCGTCAGGAAAGCTGGTAGACGCCAAGACCATTGCCGCTATTTTTATGGCAAGCTGTCAGTTGAACATGAAGTAGCTTTCGCTTGTACAGATATCCGCTGCTCAGGTTTTCAGAGGACCGCGGGAGCAAGCAGGGCTTCCAGAGCGCAGGCAAGTCCTATAGCGAAAGCAAACAGAATCATAGCTGTGATATAAGAGCCGGAGGCGTCCTTCAGGCTCTTTTTTGCGGCAGTCCGGTTCCGACGCCGTGAAAGTGAAAACAGCCCGTAATTGATGGCCGCAGCGGCGGCCAGAATAAATGCGGGGATCAAAAGGAGATTTTGCGGCAGCAGAGAGGTGAGGATAATCAGGACTCCTTTGTTCTTCAGCGTTTCCGCGATAAGACCTGTACAAAATCCCAGCGCGGTTCCCTTATAGGCCAGCGCGGCCAGAGCGGCGGGAAATCCCAGCGCGGAAAGGCCGGCGAGAAAGATAATCAGCAGAAGCAGAAGATTGGTGGAAAGTGATGAGAAAAACGGGTTGGGATAGTCCATTGAGCCGGAGTCTGTTAGAATATACTGCTGCAGATAAACCGCCAGGTTGCTTTTTTCCTCCGGTGACATGGTCAGCTCCAGAAAAGCGCCGGTGGAGATTCCGGTAAGAAAGAAAAAGGTGGAAAGCAGCAGGGTTCTTTTGTTTCCGGCAGCGGCCGATACCGCCTGATCCAGCGCGAGGGTTTGGTTTCTTGGGAATTTTTTCATATGTATGCCTCCTTCTGTTTCTCTAAGGTATGTCCTCGAAAAAGAATTTATTACTGGATATGAAAAAAACTCCCCGGGATTCACTGAAATATTATTGTAAACCATAGGCGGTTGAATTATAATGAAAGACACAAAAACAAATGATGAATCGTGAAAAGAGGATGCGGAAATGCTGCTGGAACAATTTTTTGAATATCTGGAAAAAGAGCGGAAAATGGCCAAGAACACGCTGGAGGCGTATAAAAGAGATGTGCTGGAGTTCTCCGCGTTTGAAGAGGAACGGAACATTTCTGATTTACGTAAGACAGTGGGAACCGAAGTGGTGGCCTTTTTATTGAAGCTGAAAAATGATGGGAAATCCGCGGCTACAGTCAATCGCAAGCTGGCGTCGATCCGTTCGTTTTATAATTACCTGCAGGCAAAGGGAGCGGTTTCCTCCAATCCGACGCAGAACATCCGGTCCCCTAAAATCGAGAGAAAGTCGCTGGAGTACCTTACACTGGAAGAGGTGGACCGACTTCTGGCTCTTCCGGACAAAAGCGTTCGGGGCCTGCGGGATCAGGCGATCCTGGAGCTGCTTTACGCCACGGGAATAAGAGTGACAGAGCTGATTGAGGCGGATGTGGAAGACATCAACCTGCGGATGGGGTTTATTACCTGCGCGGGGGAACAGAGCAAGGCCCGGATCATACCCATCGGCAGACCGGCTAGGGCGGCGCTGGAGGACTACATATATGACGCGAGAAAGCTCCTGCTGAAGGAAGGGCAGGAAGAGACGGCGCTGTTTGTCAATTATTACGGTCAGCGGATTACCCGGCAGGGCCTTTGGAAGATCCTGAAGGAATACGGAAGGCAGGCCGGGCTGGAACACAAGCTGACGCCTAATATCATAAGAAATTCCTTTGCTGTCCATATGATCCAGAACGGAGCGGACCTGAAATCTCTGCAGGAGCTTTTAGGGCATGAAGACATTTCCGCCACACAGATCTATCTTACCGTTACAAAGAACCGTATTAAAGATGTTTATGATAAGACTCACCCGAGAGCGTGACCGGGCGGGTCTTTTTTATTATGTAGGAAATATCAACAAAGTCTGCCGCTGAACATAAATCGGCGAAGCCGACTTTATTCTAAAAGCCCCCTCTGATCACCGTTCTATTCTGGAATTTCTCATAATACAAAAATATGGTATAATATGTTCAAAGGCAGATCGCCTGTGAATTGGGGTGCGGCACGACCAAAACTTACGATGAAATGCGGATTCTGTTTGGCCGCCTGACGCAGGAATATTTTGATTAGAAAAAAGGGGGAGTGTAATGGCGAAAATGACGGTATATCACGGAAGTTATATGCCGGTTGAGCATCCTGAAATTCGTATTGGAAGAAATACCAAAGATTTTGGAGCAGGCTTTTACTGTACAGTGATTCGAGAGCAGGCTCAAAGATGGGCAAGACGTTATGATACAAAAATCGTATCAATTTATGAGGTGCGATTGAATTCGACGTTAAAGATAAAAGAGTTTAAAGATATGACGGATGAATGGCTGGATTTCATCATTGCCTGCAGAAGCGGCAAGCGCCACGATTATGATATCGTAATTGGAGCAATGGCCAATGATCAGATTTACAATTATATTTCTGATTATGTGGATGGGATAATTACCAGAGAACAGTTCTGGGTATTGGCAAAATTCAAATATCCAACCTATCAAATTAACTTTTGCGGCAAAGAATCGTTGAGATGTCTTGAATACAGAGGATTTGAGGAGGTTCTGTAATGAGGGAACATATTGGAAGAGAAAATCCAAAAGAAAATGATCTGTTTTTTACATGCGGTCTAATTGATTATATTGCCCGAAAAACAACAAATACACGAGAGGATGTTGTGGAGAAGCTAGGGAAAAAGCGTATTGAAAAAATTTATGATTTGGCGGATATTTACCACAGTGATAATATTGATCGTGTCAGTGATGATTTTATTCGTGAAGCAGACATTCAAAAGGGAAACTTTGACAATGTAAAAGAATGTGTTTACGCAATCCCTTCGCATTGGGACATCGGGAAAGTGTATAAAAGACTGATAAAAGGAGTTGCGGAAGCTGAAAAGAAGGGGATTATAGAGGCTTTGTGGAATGTTTACCATTCTTTTATCAGTGAAAAAATTGATGATTATAACAGCAGCATGTATTATGAGAATCCATCCTACCTGCTGGAATGCTATTTGGAAAATAAGGTGATTTGAAGAAGAAATGTTTTGACAGTGGCTCGTCGGAGTACATAGGAAAGAAAGTTTAAGATGTGAATAATTATACAACACAAATGAATAATATGTAACTGTGATGGCTGGGAACATAACAGCAAATTAGTTACTAAAAAACATAAAAGTACAATAGAATAGTTGTGGTTGGCGCGAGGATCCTGTCGATCGCAAAATATAAATGCTGAAATTTCAATGAGTTTTGGCTTGGGATGAAGAGGGGAAATGGTAAAATCATAAAAAAAGAAAGAAATTTTATTCAAAATTAAAGAAAAAACGACTGCATACTAGTGATAGCAACGGGTAGGGTGTGATTTGACTTTTTGTATAAAACATGGTATAGTAAAACCCGTGTTATTCAATAAAAGCAAAATCAAACAATAAAGAGAGGCTTTTATGAGTAGAAAAATAATATCCTGCGCGGTAACACTGGCAATGATCTTCAGCGTACTCTGTTTTCCGGCCCTTGGATACGGAACTACAGAAACGGAAGCTTCATCGGCAGCACAGACAGAGACGGCGAAAGCGGGCAGTGCGGCTCAGGCAGCGGAAAAGACCGCGGTTCCTAAGGTGGCAAAGACAAAAGGCTTAAAGGCAAAGGCCGTCAGCAGCAAAACCATAAAACTGACATGGAAAAAAACAGCCGGAGCAACCGGTTATGAAGTTTATAAGTACAGCAAGAACAAGAAAAAATACGTTAAAGTAAAGACTACCAAAAAGCGGAGCTATAAAAGCACAAAGCTGAGAGCCGATACCGCTTACCGTTATAAAGTTCGGGCCTATGTTTCGAAAAACGGCAAAAAGTATTACGGCAGCTTTTCAAAGAGTGTAAAGCGGAAAACTCAGAAGAGCGATGGGCAGAAAATCGTCGCTACAGCAAGGAAAAAGATCGGCGCGAGCTACCGGTCAGGCGGTTCCGGGCCAAACGCTTTCGACTGCAGCGGATTCGTATACTGGGTATACAAGAATTCCAATGTAAAGGAAAAGAAAAAAGTTGCGCGTACCTCCTCCGCGGGGCTGAACACTTCTCTTAAAAAGTATAAAGTGGGCTCTTCCATCAAGAGCGTCAAAAAAGCCAAGGCTGGGGACATTATTCTTTTTACGAGAGGCGGCCGTTACAGCCACGCGGCAATCTATGCCGGAAAGGGTAAGATCATCCACGCGGCTAACCCGAGAAAGGGTGTCGTTTCCCAGAGTGTGAAACAGCTGCATAATTCCGGGACTCGGGTAGCGTCGATTATCCGGATCGTAGAATAATTTTAAGAAAAAAAACAAAGTCGGCTTCGCCGATTTATGTTCAGCGGTAGACTTTGTTGATATTCCGGAAATATCGAAAACGATATTTCCTACATAATAAAAACAGAGGGAGATTCCGTAAAAGAATCCCCTCTTTTTCATGTCATGGCTTGTTGTAATCGGCCGCGGAGCGCTGAAGCCGGACTCTCCGGCCGTAGGTTGTCATTTTTACATTTCCTCTGCCCGCGATTTCCGCTTTTTCCGGTTCAAGATAATCCGGACTAAGGCCGGAAAGCTCATCCGCCCCGTAGTCGAACAGGATAGGAGACATAGGGGTGCTGGGGCCGAGAACGATGGTCTGGCAGCTTTCAGAAAGCTGCAGCAGGCGGGGAAGCGTTTTGTTGATAAAGGCGGAGCCGGTAATGAATACAAAATCCTGCTCAGGCAAAAGATATTCACAGGCGGAATCCGGATAATCGCCGGGCCAGGGCTTTCGTTCCAAAACAGAAATACAGGCAGCCTGTGTCAGGAATTTTTCAAGGTTGAAAAAGTGGCCGATAATGGCTGCTTTTTTGTTTTTTACAGCTTCCGCGTAGTCGGTAAAGGCGTTTTTCGTGCAGCGCATGCCTTCAATGGAAAGAGCGGTACGCGGGCTGTTGTGGTAGGCGTTAAGAGCGGCTGTCCCTACGCTGGCCTCCAGAAAGTCCCAGGATTTGCACAAAGAAGCGACCCAACGGAGATCGGTGCCTATCAGCCTTTGAAAAGAAGGAATGGGCAGCTCCTGCTCATTGACCGTAACAGCAAAGCCGCAGTAGGGGCCGGCGTGAACAAGAGTCCACACAGGTCCCACATGGATGTGATCGACCCGGACCGTATCAGGTACTTGCTCAATCAGTTGGTCGTATAGTTTCCACATCATTAGAAAATCCCTCCTAAAAAACAATCGATTTCCCGCTGCAGCCGCGCGGTGTTTTCTCTGGAAAATGCACTAGTATTCTACCACATAGGTTCCACAAAAGGAATGGATAAAAACGATTGTCACCAAGGTTAAACTGCCGAAACAGAAGATATATCCTTCTGTTTCCCGCTTTAAACGCTATGTTTCGGTTTTTGGTTGTAGAAGGCGAAAAAATTCTTGCATCCGGGATGCTTTCGTGCTAAAATATTGAAAGTTATTACGGGCGGTCCTCTGGATGCGAAAAAGGGCACCACGAACGTCTTGGAGGGAAGGAGGAAATTGAGCAATGGATATTATGCAGTCAATTGCACAGGAATACACCAAAAAAGATATCCCTGCGTTTAATGTGGGAGACACTGTAAAGGTACACATTAAAATTAAAGAAGGATCAAGAGAAAGAATCCAGATTTTCGAAGGCTTTGTACTGAAAAAGCAGAATGGCGGAATCAGCGAAACTTTCACAGTAAGAAGAATCGCTTCCGGCGTAGGCGTAGAAAAGACATTCCCGCTCCATTCACCGCTGGTTGAAAAAATCGAGCTGGTAAGAGAAGGTAATGTAAGAAGAGCTAAGCTCAACTACATGCGCCAGAGAACTGGTAAATCCGCAAAGATCAAAGCAAAGAAAGAAAACGAAGCGTAAGCTTGCGTATCGAAGCAAAACAGAAATCAAAGGGAACCCTCGGGTTCCTTTTTTCGTGGTTTCGAAAAGGGGCAAAAGTCCGGGCCGCGGCCCAAAGCACTGAAAACGTGTAAATTCAAAATATTTATTGCGTTTTTACACGTTTGGCGGCGCGGACAAGCCTCCGGGCAGCTATGCGGCGGTCCGGAGCTTGCGGGCTCGGAGCTTTCATTGTATAATTGTAAAACAAAGAAAAACAGAAGGGAACAACAATGATCGAAAATATAAACTGGTATCCGGGTCATATGAAAAAGACCCGGGAGCTGATTCAGCAGAACCTGAAAATGGTGGACGCGGTGGTGGAGGTTATCGACGCCAGGATCCCTGTTTCCAGCAGGAATCCCATCATCGACGAGCTGGTAAAAAATAAAAAAAGGATCGTCATCTTAAACAAGAGCGATCTTTCTGACAGCAGTGCGAATAAAGCCTGGGAGCAGCATTTCAAAGAGCGGGGGAACCTGGTTCTTTCCATGAACTGCATGTCCGGCGGGGGCGCAAACCAGCTGCTAAAGCTGCTGGGACGGCTTCAGGAGGAAAAAAATCGGGATCAGGCCAGGAAAAAGCCTTACCGCCTGATGATCGTAGGAGTTCCTAATGTAGGAAAATCCTCACTCATCAATCGGCTTACCGGAAAGAAAAGCGCCCAGACCGGAGACCGGCCCGGCGTCACAAAGGGAAAACAGTGGCTCAATCTGCCGGGAAATATGCAGCTTTTGGACACGCCGGGGATCCTGTGGCCAAAGTTCGAGGATCCGAAGGCCGGACTGGATCTTGCCTTCTGCGGGTCCATCAAGGATGAGGTGCTGGACCTTGCGACCCTGGCTTTGGAACTGATCAAAGTCCTTCAGGCCGATTACCCGAAGCTTCTGAAAGAAAGATACAAGCTGGATGAGCTGCGGGAAACTCCCCTGGAAAATATGGACGCCATTGCGGTCAAACGGGGCTGCATTCTTCCGGGAAAGCGGATCGACTACGAGCGGATTGCAAAGGTGCTGCTGGACGAATTCCGGTCCGGTACCATTGGAAAGATCACATTGGAAAAGGTGGAAGCATGAACAAGCAAGAGCGAGAAGCCTATCTGCGGCAGCGGCTGGCGGAAATGAAACAGTTCGAGCGGGATATCTGCGGCGAAAGCTGCCGCTACATCGCGGGAATCGATGAGGTGGGGCGGGGCCCGCTGGCAGGCCCGGTGGTGGCCGCTGCCGTGGTGCTGCCCAGGGATTTTGACGTCCCCGGCATTGATGATTCAAAAAAACTGACGGAAAAAAAGAGGGAAGCGCTGTTTCCGGTCATCCAGGAAAAAGCCCTTGCGTGGGGCGTTGGAATGGCGGATCACAGAAGGATTGACCAGATCAATATTCTTCAGGCGACAAAAGAGGCTATGGTTCAGGCCGTAGAGCAGGCGGCGCTGATGCTGAAAGAGCGGGAGGACGCGGAAGTGCAGCATCTGCTCTTCGACGCCATGACCATTGAGCGGATTCAGATTCCGCAGACCTCCGTTATCAAAGGCGACAGCAAAAGCCTGTCCATCGCGGCGGCTTCCATTCTGGCAAAGGTTACAAGAGACCGGATGATGGTGGAATTCGCGGGGGTTTATCCCGGATACGCCTTTGAAAAAAACAAGGGCTACGGGACAAAGGCCCACTATGAAGGACTGCGGGCGCTGGGAACATGTCCTATCCACAGGCTGACATTTCTGAAGAATTTTCAGAAATAGGGACTTGAAAAACCTTCCTTCGGATGATATTATTTATTTAATTATACGACTGACGGATATAAGTGGAATGGACCACATGAAGTATAATGCATGTAATGAGCCGACCGTCTGGGCACTTGTCCGGATGTCAGGCTCTTTTTGTATGCCGCCGTCTGAGACTTCAACGGGGATGGCAGCCGGCGGGGACCGGACGCGTAAAAAGTTAAGGTTTTGTTTATTTGAAAAGGAGAAAACGGAATGGAAATCAAAAGTGATATTCAGATCGCGCAGGAAACGGAAATGAAAAATATCAGAGACATTGCCGCGGCTGCGGGTCTTGATGAAAAGTACATCGAGCTTTATGGAAACTATAAGGCAAAGGTAGACTATAATTTACTGGAAGAAAAAAAGGATACCCCAGACGGAAAGGTGATCCTTGTTACAGCAATTTCCCCGACACCGGCAGGTGAAGGGAAAACAACGACTACAGTAGGTCTGGCTGATGCGCTGAAAAAGATCGACAAAAAGGTGCTTGTCGCACTGAGAGAGCCTTCCCTGGGGCCGGTATTCGGTGTAAAGGGCGGCGCCGCGGGCGGCGGATACGCTCAGGTTGTTCCTATGGAGGATATCAACCTGCATTTCACAGGAGATATGCACGCCATCGGAGCGGCAAACAACCTGCTGGCGGCAATGCTGGACAACCACATTCAGCAGGGAAACGTTCTTGGCATTGACTCGAGAAAGATCACCTGGAAGCGCTGCGTGGACATGAATGACCGTCAGCTTCGCTTTGTGACAGACGGCCTTGGCGGAAAAGCCAACGGCACACCGAGAGAAGACGGGTTTGATATTACTGTGGCAAGCGAGGTTATGGCTATCCTGTGCCTGGCAAGCGATATCGAAGATCTGAAAAACAGAGTGGCAAAGATCATCGTAGGATACACCTATGATGACAAACCGGTAACGGCCGGACAGCTAAAGGCGCAGGGCGCTATGGCCGCGCTGCTGAAGGACGCGCTGAAGCCAAATCTGGTACAGACGCTGGAGCATACACCCGCGTTTATCCATGGAGGACCCTTTGCCAATATCGCGCATGGCTGTAACTCGGTTATGGCAACCCGCATGGCTATGAAGATGGCCGATTATGTAGTAACAGAAGCCGGATTCGGAGCGGATCTGGGCGCTGAAAAGTTCCTGGATATCAAGTGCCGCATGGCGGGGATCCAGCCGTCTGCTGTTGTCGTAGTCGCGACAGTCCGCGCCCTGAAGCATCACGGAGGCGTCCCGAAGGCTGACCTTGGAAAGGAAAACCTTGAAGCGCTGGAAAAAGGTCTTCCAAATCTGCTGCAGCATGTAGAGAACATTACACAGGTATTCGGACTTCCGGCTGTTGTAGCCATCAACCGCTTCCCGACCGATACAGAAGCGGAGCTGAAGCTGGTTGAAGATAAATGTAAAGAGCTGGGCGTCAATGTAGCCCTCAGTGAAGTATGGGGCAAAGGCGGAGAAGGCGGCATCGAGCTGGCAAAAGAAGTGATCCGTCTCTGCCAGGAGCCGAATTCTTTCGCGCAGGCTTATGATCTGAGCCTGTCCATCGAAGAAAAGCTGAACGCCATCGCGACGAAGATCTACCGGGCAGACGGCGTATATATTGAGCCCGCGGCGAAAAAGCAGCTGGCTCAGCTGGAAAGCCTGGGATTCGGAGGACTTCCTATCTGCGTGGCAAAGACCCAGTACAGCTTCTCCGACGATCAGACCCTGCTGGGAGCGCCGAGAGGATTTACTCTGACTGTAAGAAACCTGAAGGTTTCCGCGGGCGCGGGCTTTATCGTAGCCCTTACCGGAAATATTATGACTATGCCGGGGCTGCCGAAAGTGCCTGCCGCTGAAAAGATCGATGTAGATAAAACCGGAAAAATTACAGGCCTGTTCTAGGAAACGCGAAAAACTCTTCGGCGGAAGATTCGTAAGGAGAAGAGCAATGCTGCAGAATCCAATTATTGAAATCGATGTACACGGTCTGACCGTCCAGCAGGCCATCGCCAGGATAGAAGATCAGATCAGCAGGGCCAACGCCAGCACATACCGGATCAAAGTGATTCACGGATTTCATCGAGGCAATCGTATACAGCAGGGGATTTACCAGGAGATTGGAGATGGACGGAACCCCAAGGTGCTGCGGATTGTCGGCGGCGATAATCCGGGAATTACAGAGCTGATTCTCAGGGAATATTGATTTGCGAAGGGACAAGGGCGCGGAAAAGATTTGCTTTTCCGCGCCCTTGACTTGATATCTAGCGCTTCTGAAACCGCCCCGCCACAGGCATGACGCAGGCGGCAATTACCGCGGCGACGACAGCGGCCGCGATAAATAAAGCTTTTCCGGAAAAAGCGGACACGAAAAGCGCCGACAGGAACTGTCCTGAAAACATGGCCATTGTGCAAAAGCTGATATTGGTACCCTTGTTTTCCGGCGCGCTTTTTCTGACAATCAGACTGTTGAACAGAGGAGTAGAGCAGCCAAAGCCCACTCCGGCAAAGAAAACAGAAATCCATAATACTACAGGGCGGCCTGAAAGAGCATAGAGAAAAAACGCGATACCATAGCAGCAGAAGGCAAGGGTGAGACAGCCCTTTTCTTTTACCCTTTTTACGATGTTAGGCATAAAGCCGGCTGCCAGAACCGCGATCAGATCCAAAACCGCCAGATAATATCCGGTAAAGGAAGGGCTGTACCCAAGCCGCGTCTGCAGATAGATGGGAAGAGATACCATGGCGGTGAAAAACATCAGCATCCCAAAGAACGCGATCAGCAGAACCAGAGGCACCGGAACCCCTTTTTGCGCGTCAGCCCCTTCAGCGTCAGGCTCCGCTTCCTTTTGGGAGCTTTGCCCGCGTCTTGGAATAAACAGCAGCAGTAAAACAAGAGCAAGGATTCCCAGGCTGTAAATATAAAAGGGACTTTGCCAGGACACATCGGCTAGGACTCCGCTGACGCTGAGAAAAATAACGCCGCCGAATTCCATGGACATGCCTTGCGCCGCAATGATTTTCAGCTGCCGCTCCCCTTGAAAAAAGACTGCGATCAGGGCCACACTGCTGCTCATAATCGCCGCGGTGGCAGCGCCCAGCAGAAAACGGTCGGCAAAAAGCGCGGCCGCGTTAGGCATGTAGGCCCCCAGAACGCCCAGTACCCCATAAAAGAGCAGTCCGAAAAACGCCACGCTGTAAGGCCCTTTCCTGTCGATCAGCTTCCCAAATAGAATGGCTGTCGCGACTACTCCGAGGGCCGGCGCGGTTACCAGCCAGGAAGCCCGGCTGCCCAGGTGATAGACTTCTCCCAGCTCAGGAAGCGCAGGGGTGATGGCGTTTCCCACCATTACCGTAAGACTGCTGGCCAGCATAATGGCCGCGATCCCCGGCTTTCCGATTTGTTTTTGAATTGACATAGTTTCTGATTCCTCCTTTTTAACAGATGTACAGCAGTCCGGCTCCGCGGCTTTGAAACAATAAAAAAGACATCCTTTCGATGCCTTCCTGTCTCTCTTCTTCTAAAAATGAGTACACAAAAAAAGCATAATAACGCTTTCCTCTCTCATCCAGACTTTACTGTCGGCTCCGGGTTCCAACCGGATTGGCCTTGGCTCGCGGGCTATACCGCCGGTAGAGATCACTCTTCTAGAAGAAACTGCATGTTCTTTAATTCTGAATTTATAGTATCAAAGATCGTTTCTCTATGTCAAGAGGAATCCCGGATTTTTCAGGTGACGAAGTCTGGTTTTGATGGTATAATACGGAAGAGTATGAGTTCCCATTTATCACGCAAGGAGGAATCAAAAAATGTCTTACACAAAAGAAAGCTGTGAATCATTCGTTAAGGTACTTTCCAGCAAAGAGCCGACGCCGGGAGGCGGAGGCGCGTCTGCCCTTGTAGGCGCTGTGGGAACAGCACTGGGAAGCATGGTAGGCTCCCTTACAATCGGAAAGAAGAAATACAAAGAGGTGGAAGAAGAAATCAAAGCTATGACGGGGCAGGCTCAGATCCTGCAGCAGGAGCTTTTAGAGCTGGTTCAAAAAGACGCGGACAGCTTCGCGCCTCTGGCAGCCGCTTATGGGATGCCGAAAGATACAAGAAAGCAGCAGGAGGAAAAGGAACGGGTGCTGGAGGAAGCCTTAAAGGAAGCCTGCTCGGTGCCTTTTGAAATCATGGAAAAATGCTGCCGCGGAATCGACCTGTGCGGAGAATTTGCCGAAAAAGGAAGCAAATTGGCCATAAGCGACGCGGGCGCCGGCGCGAGCTTTTGCAGGGCAGCCCTTCAAAGCGCCAGTCTGAATATATACATCAACACCAAGTCTGTAAAAGACCGGGCTTTTGCCAAAGAAGCCAATCAAAAGGCCGATGAAATGCTGAAAACATACATGGAAAAAGCGGACAAGATTATTGAGCAGGTCTTTGCGGCCATCAGATAGGAGGAAAACATGGCACAGTTATTAAAGGGAAAAGAAGTAGCTGACGCTCTGACAGAAAAAATCAGCGCGAAGGTGGAGAAATTAAAATCGGCGGGGATCGAGCCCGCGCTGGCCATTCTTCGGGTTGGAGAAAACCCCAGCGATCTGTCATACGAGCGGGGCGCTTTAAAGCGGGCGGAAAAAACAGGCGTGAAGATCCGTCAATTTATATATGAAGAATCGGTTTCTCAGGAAACGCTGCTGGAAGAAATCGATCAAATCAACAGGGACCCGTCCATTCACGGCGTTCTGATTTTCAGGCCACTCCCAGCGGGGATCGATGACGAAGCGGTCAGGGCAGCCCTTCTTCCGGAAAAGGATGTGGACGGAATCACAGAAGGTTCGCTGGCGGGAATTTTCACTGGGACCCACCGGGGCTGCGCGCCATGTACAGCCAGAGCCTGCATGGAAATTTTAGCGCATTACGGCATCGACCTGACCGGCAAAAAGACAGCGGTTCTGGGACGAAGCCTGGTAATCGGAAGGCCCGCGGCTATGCTGGCGATGGAGAAAAACGCCACGGTTACAGTCTGCCACAGCAGGACCGGAAAAGAAGAAATGAAGAACATCTGTAAGGAAAGCGATATCCTCATAGCGGCAATGGGAAAGGCCGCCATGGTAGACGCGGACTATATCAAAGAGGGACAGATCGTTTTAGATGTGGGCATCAATGTCAATGAAGAGGGAAAGCTCTGCGGAGATGTGGACTTTGACGCAGCGGAGCCTGCCGCGGGAGCCATAACGCCGGTTCCTGGAGGCGTAGGAGCGGTGACAACCGCGGTGCTGATGCTTCAGACCGTGGAAGCCGCTGAGAAAACCCTGTAGAACCTGTTCGAAACAGGTAAGTATACTTTTTTCTGCTTTTTTCATTAAAAAATATAAATTTACGCGGCGTGTAGCCGAAGAACAGGGACATTTAAAGCGGAAATCGTAGACTTTGCAGAAAACAGAGCCTGAAAGCCCTAAAAAAGTATACTTTTTTATCTTTTTTTCGCAAAAAAATAGCAAAATTCGGAGAAGCAGATAAATAAAAGGAGGCGTATATGGAGAAAGAGTACCTGACTCAGCTGCTGCGGCAGGTCGCGGACGGGAAAACAAAGCCGGAGGAAGCGGTAGAAGCTTTAAAAGACCTTCCCTTTGAGGATCTGGGCTTTGCCAATATTGATCATCACCGGAACCTGCGGACAGGCTATCCGGAAGCGGTATTCTGCCAGGGAAAAAAGCCGGAGCAGATTGCCGAAATCATGAAAGAACTGGCGGCAAGGAATAAAAATATAATCGGAACCAGAGCCTGTCAGGAGGATTATGAAGCGGTAAAGCGGGTCCTTCCTCAGGCGGAGTACCATGAAGACGCCAGAATTATCGCGCTTACCCGTGATCCGCTGCCAAAGAGAAAAGGGACCATTGCGGTCGTTACCGCTGGAACAGCGGATATTCCAGTAGCGGAGGAAGCTGCCGTTACAGCGCGGGTCTTAGGCAATAAAGTGGACCGGATCTACGATGTGGGAGTCGCGGGGATTCATCGTCTCTTTGCCAAATTGGATCGAATCCGCGGTGCCAGCGTAGTCATTGTAGTTGCCGGAATGGAAGGCGCGCTGGCCAGCGTAGTAGGCGGTCTGGTGGAAGCTCCGGTCATCGCGGTGCCTACCAGCATCGGTTACGGCGCGAACCTTGGAGGAATTTCCGCGCTTCTTTCCATGCTCAACAGCTGCGCCAACGGAGTGGGCATCGTCAACATCGACAACGGATTCGGAGCGGCCTATCTGGCTTCCAATATTAACAGGATGGGAGAGAAAGAATGAGGAAACTATATTTTGACTGTACCAGCGGCGTCAGCGGGGATATGGTGCTGAAAGCGCTGCTGGAGCTGGGAGCGAACGCCGGGGAGGCCGAAAAGCTTTCGCTTCCTGCGGAGGACAAAAGCCATGGCCTTCATCACGGGCACCATAGCCATCGGAGTCACAGGGAGATCAGAGCACTGATTCAAAGAAGCGACATGTCTCAGAAAACAAAAGATACCGCCCTTTCTATATATAGCGTCATCGCCAGGGCAGAGGCAAAGGTGCATAACGCGGATCCGGAAGAGGTTCACTTCCATGAAGTGGGGCGAGCTGAGGCGATCCGCAATATTACCGGCATTGCGGCGGCTCTGGAAGATCTGGACGCGGGGGAAATCTTCTGTTCAGAGCTTCACGACGGAAAAGGCTTTATCCAGTGCAGCCATGGAACCATTCCGGTGCCAGTGCCGGCGGTTATGGCAATGCGGGAAGTCTGCGATTACATCTTTGTGACCGATGAAGTGGAAACGGAAATGGTAACGCCTTCCGGACTGGGAATTCTTATGGGAATCGGCGCGGAATACAAAAAAGATCCGCCTTCCGGAACCATCGTGAAAACGGTCACAGTAAAGGGCGGAAGAGATATAGGAAAAGAAGGGCTGAAGGTCAGCCTGATAGAAGGAGAATAAACATGGCAGAAGCACCAAAACCAATCAGAAACGACAGCCTCCTTGCCAGCATAAAAAAGACAAAGGAAGAGGCTTCTCAGGAAAATACCGTAAAACTGCTCAATGAAGTGGTACGGGCAAAGCTGCTGGCGCCAGTCACTTTGGATCGGGATCCGGTCATGGAGGGAGAAGACGGCCAGGTCGTGCTGGAAAAGGATACCACCATCAGCTTTGAGCTAATCAAGGCAAAGAACGGGGATCTTTACTATCCGGTTTTTACCCATGGAGAAGAGCTGAGAAAATGCAGTCAGGAGAAAAATCAGCACAGCATGATCGTCAGCTTTGAAGATCTGGCAAACATGATCCTGAAGCAAAGCAAAACCGTCCGGGGGTTTGTTATCAATCCTATGGGCGACAATATCTGCTTTACCGCGGATATGATAGAAGGTATGATCAATGAGATGAAAAAAGAGGCGGCCGCAAAGGAAGCCTGAGATAAAAAAGGAGAAGAAATATGAGTAAAGAAGTTATTGCGGTTATCGCGGGAGAAGAGCTGACACAGGCGGATTACGAAGAATTTTTGCAGAGGATTCCCGAACAGCAGCGGGCATATGCGAATCACCCGCAGGCAAAGCAGTATTATGTGGATCAGTTTATTGCCGCGAACCTTTTCGCGAAAGCCGGTGAAGATGAAAAGCTGGATGAAACAGAAGACTTTAAAAACGTCATGGCGAAAATGAAAAAGGAAACCCTTTCACAGATGGCAATGGCGCAGGCTATCAAAGGCATTGATGTTTCCGTAGAGGAAGCGCGGGGCTTTTATGAAGCCAACAGGCAGATGTTCGAAAAGGGCGAAACGGTTCAGGCAAAGCATATTTTAGTGGATTCCAAAGAAAAGGCGGAGGAGATTTCTGCTTCCATCGAAAAGGGTGAAATCACCTTTGAAGACGCGGCAAAGGCCCATTCTTCCTGTCCGTCAAAGGAAAAGGGCGGCGATCTGGGTGAATTCGGAAAAGGCCAGATGGTAAAGGAATTCGAGGACGCGGCGTTTTCCGCAGAGATCGGAAAAGTGACAAAACCGGTAAAATCCCAGTTTGGTTACCATCTGATTAAAGTCGAAAAGCATAACGAAGCGGAGACCAAGACCTTTGAAGAGGTAAAGGACCAAGTGGCAAACCAGCTGCTCCAGCAGAAAAACGCTTCCGCCTTCAACGCAAAGCTGGAAGAGCTGAAAGCAAAGTATATGAAATGAGGACAGAAAAAAATAAAGCCTGGGTCTGCCTGATTCTGTCAGGACTGACAGAAGTTCTATGGGCCTATTTTATGAAGGAATCCCATGGATTTACAAAGCTTTTGCCCTCCGTGCTTATGCTGGTATTTTTGATCATTGGCTTTGTCCTGCTGGAGCGGGCCATTCGTCAGTTTGGGATTGGAATGTCCTACGCGGTGTTCACAGGAATTGGTATCGTAGGAGCGACAATTGCGGGCATTGTCGCCTTTGAAGAAGGGATCAGCATAATCAAGATCCTTTCTGTCGCTGTTCTGCTGGCCGGGGTCATTGGCCTGCGATTTTGCGGGGAAACGGAGGAAAAGCAGAGATGATGTGGGTGCTTTTGGTATTATCCTCCTTCTGTGAGCTTGGGTTCACCGTGTTCATGAAGCTGTCGGAAGGCTTTAAGATAAAAAAATATACGCTTCTTACCATCTTTACAGCGGCCCTCAGTGTTTTTTCCCTGTCCTTCGCGGCGAAGACCCTGCCTCTGGGGATTGCCTACGCGGTTTGGACCGGGCTTGGGACCGTCTTTAATGTGGCCTTTGGGATTTTTGTGTTCAAAGAAAGCAGGGAGAGAAAGAAGCTGCTGTTTTTGGCTATGGTTCTGCTGGGAGTTGTCGGGCTGCGGCTCAGCGCGTGAAGAGAAAAGAGCCGCGGCAAGCGTCTCCCACATGGATTAATCCTTATATTTTTCCAATACAACACAAGTAACGCCAAAGGAAGGCTCCTTTGTTGTGATATCAATTCTGCCTTTGATATCAGCCGTATCAAAGGTAACTTCTGGATGACAGATCTGCGAGAGAACGGTTTCTTCCTCCAAAGTCAGGTATTCAGGGTAGCCCAGCTTTGCCCATTTGGAAAACAAACAGGACATTTCATTCACAGAGTAGGTAATGATTTTATAAAAACCAAAAATGTTTGAAAGCTGGAAGCAATGCTCCCTTGAATGCCCTTTGCTTTGGATCATATCAAATAACTGCTCCTTTGATGTGATCGACTGCAGGTAGGAAGAAGGCAGACCACAGGTGTTATAGGTCAGAATTGTGATATGGTTATTACTATTGGTAATAATATGATCTTTTCCCTTGCTGATGATGGTACCCCTTAGCTTAGAGCAGAGATTGTAAGCGTGCCACCATGGCTTTTTGATTCCGTTCCAGCTGAGCAGCCCATCGCCGCCTAATAGAATATCTCCCGTTTCATCCACCGAATCGATCAGTGAAAATTCGATGGGAAGCTTCCAGTTTTCCGGATGAAATAATTCGTCCATTGCAAACGGCGGCAGAACAAAAGAATCGTAAAGGGAAGGATGATATGTGATTCCTACGGAATAATCGTGGTTGATGGCTATTTTAAAATAAGGGCCAATTTCTTCATGCAATTTATCAGAGAGCGCAATCTTATATTTTGTCAGAACATCCACGGGAGCCTTTACTTTTATAGCAAAGCTGATTTCTTCCAATGTATCAATAAATCTTCTGAAGTAGAATTTCATAAACTGCGTGATTGCGGCAATCAACCGATTCGATAAGGAACGTATCACAAAGGTGATTTTAAACCCCGAATTAAATAAATAGTTGATGTTTTTCGCAATGGTCAGATAGCTGCTGTTATTTTCTTTTTCCATCAGAATTGAAGCGTCAATCGTAATAATGCTCATTCGAAATTCTTTCTGCATATTCATGAAAGCCTGATGGGAGCTTTCATTCATTTCCGCGTCAATATTTTTGATCTCCCCTTCATCGGATAAAATCTTTTTAAAATGCTCCAGATAGCCATCAATGGGAACTGTGTCTACTGTAAAGAACCGGTCGGGTGTCATAGATAACCGGATATTATGTTTATCCGCAAAATCCCGGATTAGTATTTTTGTTTCAAGAAGACCGTATTCGAAAGAAAGCGCGCCCGCCTGATCGGAGCCACTATATGATCCGCGGTATTCCTCAGGGGTGATTCCATAGAGCTTTTTAAAATTATTTTTGAAGTAGACTGGCGATGAAAAGCCAGTAAGATAAGCGATTTCACTGATTCTTTTCTCTGTGCTCAGAAGATGTTTTTCCGCTTTTCGGCATCGAATGAATGCCAGGAGCTCCTTAAATGTAGCGCCGGATATTTTTTTGATCAGATGAGATAGATAATTTTCGCTCAAATGCTCCTGCCTTGCGAAATTCCCCAATGATATTTTTCCGGCGGAATTGGTGTTGATGTAATACAGCATCCGCTGCATCAGGCTAACATATTCTATTTGGGTTTGTCGACTGGAAAAATTACTGCTTATGGTTTTTGAAAAATACTGACAATGATCTAAAAGGGTAGACAGGATAGACCTGACATTATCATCGATAATAGAATAAGAGTTTTTATTTTGCTCTGTTAACGCAAAAGAAGAATCCAGCAAAAGGGTTAAAAGGTTATCCTGCAAGTCAGGAGGCACATCAGAGAATATCGTACTTTCAAGATACGGAAACTGCTCCTTATAATAAAGGGTATTGACGCTGAATGTTAAAATCACGGTATTCGGTTCCTCTGCTTTGAGTTCAAAAGGAATGTCTGGCTCGATCAATAGGGTGCTTCCCTCAGAATATTTTCGGCTGAAAATATTTTTTTTCATGAAAACAGTACCCGATAAGACAAGAAAAATCATTAAATGTTTCTGATGTAGAAAAATAGAAGGCTGATCCAATTTAAAAATATTCATAGAAACAGGCAATCCAAAAGCAAAAAACGCGTCTTTTTTTAACATATTGCCACCTCCTAATAAGCAAATGTATAATAAAAATAGAGCAAAAAAATATAAATAAATAAAAAAAGCTGAAAATATCAGCTAAAAACTGATATAAAAAATCAATACTAATATCAAATAACATATATATGCGATAATATATCAAGTTTTGTGTTGAATTGCAAGCCGCAGATGGAGATAATAGAGACAAATTTCGAAATTTTAAGTGTTTTTTAGCGACTTCGGAGTGGAATGGTACCTTGTTTTAAAGGGAGGAATTTACATATGAAAAAAACAGTAATTAAAAATGGAAATCTGATTGATGGAAATGGTGGAGCAATACAGGAGAATATTTCCATTTTAGTAGAAGACGGAAAGATTATAAAAATTGTTCATGGTAAAATTAACGAGGATGGCTGTCAAGTGATTGACGCGGAAGGAAAATATATTATGCCCGGGCTGATCGACTGTCATGTTCATTATGGAGGCGTGTTTGAATCCAGCGACAAAGACTGGGTATGTGAAAACGACTTGGAGCAGGCCATGAGATCTGTAGAACAGTGTCATCAGAGCTTAAGACATGGGTTTACTACTGTAAGAGATATATCCAGGAATGGGATTCATTTGAGAAATATGATCAACGATGGATTTCTCATGGGCCCAAGAATCATCCCATGCGGCAGAGGGCTGACGAGAACAGGAGGACACGCGGACAGCCTGCATTTCCCGCAGGACTTTGTAAAAGAGCATCACCCGTGGGGAATCATTGCGGATGGACCGGAGGAAGTAAGAAAAGCAGTGAGATCCGTATTGAAGGAAGGATCTTTATGCGTTAAACTATGGGCTTCCGGCGGAGGAATTAACGACTGGGAAAAAGAAACGGATACTCACTTTACCGAAGAAGAAATTGCGGTAATGGTGGAGGAAGCTAGGCTGTTCGGGGTTCCAGTGGCGGCGCATTGTGAAAATAAGGATTCCATTATTAAATGCATCAAGGCCGGAGTAAACAGTATTGAACATGGAGAAGAATTCGATCAGGAAGTGGAAAACTGGCTGACAAAAGAATATCTGGACAAAGGACTGCCGCTGCCGGATATTACTTTAGTGCCCACCATCGGGCTGTACATAGACTGGTATGAACAGTTTGACCCGCCAAAAGAACGGGATCTGACAGGATGTGTCGGGGAAACCTTAGGCCAGAAGGAAATTGACCGGATACAAAAGAGCTTTCGAAGAGCAAAAGGCATGGGTATACGCATTGGCGTAGGCGCTGACTCTTTTTGCGGAAAATTGACTCCATATGGGATGTATACGCATAATGAAATGTACGAACTGGCAGCTGCCGGTATGACTAACGAGGAGGTTATTGTCGCGGCTACTAAAAATGGAGCGATTTGCCTTGGTATTTTGGATCAGACAGGAACCATTGAAGAGAATAAAGATGCGGATATTCTGATTCTGACAGAAAATCCATTGGAAAATATTAAAAATGTCAGATTGGAAAATATTGATCTGGTTATGAAACAGGGCCAGGTGGTAGATTTCAATAATATGAGTCCGAAAGACGCAGCTACCATTGCGGCTAAGAAAGAAAGAACGGGGAAGAAATCCGTAAAATAGGGGGAGCGTTCCCTGATAGAGAAAGGAGCTGTTAAAATGGTTCAGCAGCAAAAATTAAAAAGAACTCTGGGGCTTGGGTCCTTAATTATCTTTGGAATTGCATATATGTCCTTATCTACAGTAATGACGTATATGGGAATTACCGCACAGATGACTCATGGTCAAATTGCGCTTGTATTCATTATCGCGACCATTGCAATGGCGTTTACCGCCTTCAGCTACGCTAAAATGGTTAGAGCTTATCCGGTGGCAGGATCCGCTTTTGCCTATGTTTCTAATTCCATCAGCCCGCATGTCGGTTTTCTGACCGGATGGGTTATGATGCTGGATTACGCGCTGTTGGGATGCCTGAGCTACTTACTGTTAGGGCTGTACATGAATGTGTTGATCCCATCAGTTCCCGCAAAAGTATTCATTGTGGCGTCTGTTGTGATCTTAACAATCGTGCAGTACATTGGCGTCGATATTATGGCGAAGGTTAATAATGTATTTGTTGTCATTGCTGCCATATTTATGGTCGGATTTTTCATTCTGATGTTAAAATTCATTATTGAACGTGATGGATTCTCTGGTCTGTTTGATATGACAGCGATCTATAACCCGGCTGCGATGGGGGATATCGGCTGGGGCGCTATCTTTGGAGCAGCGTCGATTTTGGTGCTGTGCTTCCTGGGCTGTGACGCGGTAACAACTTTGGCTGAAGAAGCCATTGAGCCGAAGAAAAATATAGGCAGAGCAATTATTATCATTACGATCGGCATGGGTATTTACTTTATCGTTTACTCCTATGTGATGCAGTTGGCTTGGCCAAATGGCTGGGCGGAATTTGAAAATCCAGACACTGCCTCTGAAGAGATGGTCACATATGTTGGCGGACAGGTACTTGGCCTGGTTTGGACAGGCATTTATACCGTAACCTGTGTGACCTGCTGTCTGGCAGCCCAGACCTCGGCTACAAGATTGCTGTATGGCATGGGCAGAGATGGTGTGCTTCCAAAGAAATTCTTCGGATATGTACATCCGAAGTATAAGACGCCAGTAAAAAATATTCTGTTTATCAGCGTCCTGTCTGTCCTTGTGGCCTGCTTTACAGATCTGCTGTCCATTTCCTCTATTATCAACTTTGGAGCGTTGATCGGCTTTGCGTTAGTAAATGTTTCTGTGATTGCGCACTATTTTATCAGAGGAAAGAAAAGAAACAGCCTGTTTAATGTCTGCAGCTATTTAATCGCTCCAGGGATCGGCGCCATTGTATGCCTGGTGATCTGGATCAATCTGGACACTATGGCTTTGACACTTGGAGGAATCTGGGCAGCCATTGGATTTGTGTACCTGGCGATTGCCACTAAGGGCTTTAGGCGCGTTAAAAAAATGACGTTCAGCGAAGATGAGCCTGCGGAAGAAGATCAATAATTTTGCTTGACTTTTTCCCGTAATCGGGTAAACTAGTCCTATGCAGCAAAATATCCGGGACAATGAAAAAGAGGAGTAGGAAAACAGTCCTTGCCAGAGAGAAGATCCGCGGCTGAAAGATCTTTAAGGGAAACATTTTCTGAAGGTTGCTTTGGAGTCCCGACCGGAAAATGAGAGCCGGAGCAGTATGTATGGGACCTGGGACCAGTGGCATAGCCCTGATAAGGATAACAGACGATACACAGCTGCCCGGAATAAAGGTGGTACCGCGGAAATTCCGTCCTTTAGCGATAGAGGACGGTTTTTTAATGTAAAGATGTTAGCACGCGGTCCTCATCCTCACGCAGGAAGAAAAATGTTAACAGCCCCGAAAGAATACAGGCTTTGTTAACATTAATATGCGGGCTTCAGGGGACAGATTTTCAGGAATTTTGAAAAACGAGGTGTCTGACAGGAAACTGGCCGCTGAACCCATTGGAAAAATGTTAACAGATCCCCAGATAAGAGCGGGCTGTTAACATTGCGGGCCGATCCTCCCCGAAACAGAAAGCGGATCCCACTTGTATAACCGAAAAGGAGAAAAAAATATGGAAAAAAATCTTGCAAAGACCTATGATCCAAAAGATTTTGAAGACCGCATCTATGAGATGTGGGAAGAAAAGGGCGCGTTCAAGGCGGAAAGAGACCCGAATAAAAAGCCTTTCACCATCGTAATGCCGCCTCCTAATATTACAGGGCAGCTTCACATGGGGCACGCGCTGGACCAGACCCTTCAGGACGTGCTGACCCGATTCAAGAGACTGCAGGGCTACAGCGCTCTGTGGCTTCCGGGAAGCGACCATGCCAGCATCGCCACCGAAGTAAAAGTAGTAGAAAAGCTCCGCAAGGACGAAGGCCTGGAAAAAGAAGATATTGGAAGAGAAGCGTTCTTAAAACGGGCGTGGGACTGGAAAAAAATCTACGGCGGAAAGATCACAAAGCAGTGCCGGAAGCTGGGGGACTCCTGTGACTGGAGCAGAGAACGCTTCACCATGGACGAAGGCTGCAACCGGGCGGTAAACCACTTCTTTGTAAAGCTTTATGAAAAAGGCTACATTTACAGAGGCAACCGGCTTATCAACTGGTGTCCGAAATGCGGCACCTCCCTGTCCGACGCGGAAGTAGAACATGAGGATAAAAACGGAAAATACTGGTACTTCCGCTATCCCGCGGCAGACGGCGGCGAAGGGGTTGTAGTAGCAACCTCCAGACCGGAAACTATGTTCGGCGACGTTGCCATTGCGGTACATCCGGATGACGAGCGGTACAAGGACCTGGTTGGCAAAAAGGTGATCCTGCCAATTGTAGGAAGAGAGATTCCGGTGGTAGCTGACCCGTATCCGGATCCGGAAAAGGGAACCGGCGCTGTAAAGATCACCCCGGCCCACGACGCCAATGACTTTGAAGTGGGTCAGAGAAACAATCTGGAAAGCCTCTGCTGTATCAACGAAGACGCTACCATGAACAGCCTGGCCGGAAAATACGAAGGCTTAGACCGCTACGCGTGCAGAAAAGCGTGGGTCGCTGATCTGGAAGCGGAAGGCTATCTGGTAAAAACAGAAGATAAAGTCATCCCTACAGGGGAATGCTATCGGTGCGGCACCGTAATCGAACCGATGCTGTCGGATCAGTGGTTTGTAAAAATGGAAGAGCTGGCAAAGCCGGCCATCGAGGCGGCAAAGAGCGGCGCGCTGAACCATGTGCCGGAGCGGTTTGAAAAGACCTATCTTCACTGGCTGGAAGAGATCAGAGACTGGTGCATTTCCCGCCAGCTCTGGTGGGGACACAGAATTCCGGCATGGTACTGTCAGGACTGCGGCGAGATCATCGTAGCCGAATCCGCGCCGGACAAATGCGGCAAGTGCGGCAGCTCCAATTTAAAACAGGATGAAGACGTATTGGATACCTGGTTCTCATCCGCCCTGTGGCCTTTCTCAACCCTGGGATGGCCGGATGAAACGGAAGACCTGAAATACTTCTACCCGACGGATGTGCTGGTAACCGGATATGATATTATCTTCTTCTGGGTTGTGCGGATGGTATTCTCCGCTCTGGAAACAACCGGCGAATCGCCGTTTAAATATGTATATGTACACGGCCTTGTGAGAGACGCGGAAGGCCGTAAAATGAGCAAGTCTCTTGGAAACGGCATCGACCCGCTGGAAATCATCGACCAGTACGGCGCTGACGCCCTCCGCTTCATGCTGACAACGGGCATCACGCCGGGAAACGATATGCGTTTCAAAGAAGACAAGCTGGAAAGCGCGAGGAACTTTGCCAACAAGCTGTGGAACGCTTCCCGTTTCGTAATCATGAACCTGCAGGATGAAGAGGGCAGCTTCAAAGCCATGTCCCCTCAGGCGGGTCTGCAGGATGAGGACAAGTGGATTCTGTCCAGAGTAAACGACGCGGCAAAATATGTAACGGAGACCATGGAAAAATTCGACCTGGCTCTGGCGGGTCAGCGGATCTACGATCTGATCTGGAACGAGTACTGCGACTGGTATATCGAAATTGTAAAGGGAAGACTCTACGGCGAGGACGAAGCGGACAAGGCGACAGCCCGGTTCGTTCTGGTAAAAGCGCTGAAGGATATGCTGCGCATGCTTCATCCGTTTATGCCGTATATCACAGAAGAAATCTGGAGCTTCCTGCCAAAGGACGCTCCCGCGGAGGACAATCCGGACAACTTCCTCATTAAGGACCGCTGGCCGGTATACGATGAAGCGTCAGCCTATGATGAAGAAGTAAAGAAGCTGGAAATGGCCATGGAAGCCATTCGCAGCATCCGTAATATCCGGGCGGAAGCGGAAGCGGCCCCGAGCCGTCAGCTGCGGGCCGTGATTCTGGCAAAGGGCGACGCGATGGAAACCGTAAAAGCCGGAGAGCGGTACATCAAAAAGCTGGCGAATATTACAGAGATTACCTTCACAGAGGACAAGGGAGCCGTGCCGGAAGAAGTTATGTCCGCTGTTATTAACGGTGCGGAAATTTTCATACCGCTGGATGACCTGGTGGATTATAAAGCGGAATTCGAACGTCTGACCAAGGAAAAGAAAAAGCTGGAAGGCGAAGTAAAGCGGGTAAAGGGCAAGCTGTCCAACGAAGGCTTTGTTAAAAAAGCGCCGGAAAAAGTCGTTAATGAAGAGAAAGAAAAAATGGTTAAGTACGAGGATATGCTGGCAAAGGTATGTGAACGTCTGGCCATGGTAGAAGGTAAATTATAAAGGGAACAAACATGGATGCAATCGAAAGAATACATGAGTTTGACCGCTTTGGCAGCATCCTGGGACTGGAGCGAATGGAGGTTCTGCTGGAAAAGCTGGGACACCCGGAGGAAGGCCTTAAGGTGATCCACGTAGCGGGAACCAACGGAAAAGGGTCTGTATGCAGATACATCTATGAAGCGCTTTGTGAAAACGGATATAAGGTGGGGCTTTATACCTCACCTTTTATCAACTGCTTCAACGAACGGATCCAGGCTGAAGGGCAGTACATTTCCAATGAGGAACTGGAAGCCTATACTGCTGTAGCGGTAGAGAAAACAGAAGAAATGGTAAGAGAGGGCCTTGCTTCTCCTACCGAATTCGAAGTGGTTACCGCCGTTGCTTTCCTCTATTTTGCCGCGAGAGAGCTTGACTTTGTGATCCTGGAAGTGGGGCTTGGCGGAAGGGGAGACTCTACCAATGTGATAAAGAAGCCGCTGATCAGTATTATCACGTCCATCTCATACGATCATATGGACCGGCTGGGAAACACACTTGCGCAAATCGCGGGAGAAAAAGCCGGAATTATAAAGGAAGGCGTTCCGGTAGTTTCAAACGTAGAACAAAGAGAAGCGGCCGCGGTCATCGCGAAAACAGCCTATGAAAAGGGCTGCCGCTTTTACGATGCGACAAAGCTGAAATACGGAATCCGGGAGGAATCCGCCGCCGGGTATAAATTTGATATGGAAATTTACGGGACCGATTACAGCGGCGTAGAGCTTTCCATGCCGGGCAGACATCAGGTGGAAAACGCGAAGACGGCCCTCATCGCGCTGGAGCTGCTCAGAAGACAGGAAGTCATAAAAGTAAGGCGAGACTGGCTTTATAAAGGGATAAAGCAGGCCAGGCAGCCGGGCCGGTTTGAAGTCTTTCTAAAAGAGCCTTGTCTTACTCAGACGGAAGCGGGAGAAGGGCCCTGCGTCGTGCTGGACGGAGCCCATAACGAGGCCGGAGCACGGGTTCTTGCGGAAACCATGAAGACCTGCTTTCCGGACCGAAGGATTCTGGTGGTCACAGGTATGCTGGCAGATAAAGAAACGGACAAGATCACCGGCCATCTTTTGGAAATCACAGATCAGTTCATTGCGACAGAGCCGGATAACCCAAGGAAGCTTCCCGCCGCGGAACTGGCAAAGCTTTTGACAAAACAGGGCGCTTCCTGTACAATAGCAGAAAACGCGGACGCGGCGTTTCGTATGGCCGCGGAAACGACGCCCCCGCCGGAAGTCATTCTGTTTGCGGGATCGCTGTATTTAATAGGAGAAATAAGGGAGAGACTGAATCATGTGTGAAAGTGAAAAAAAGGCAGAAAAAGTATTGCTGTTTTACAATCCTCATTCGGGAAACGGATTATTTAAAAATAATCTGGATTATATTATTGACCGCTTCCAGACCGCGGGATATCAGGTTGTGCCGATTCGGGCCGCGAAAGGAATGGCCATCGACAAGGCGCTGGCAAGCATGGATACCAGCGCGTATCGGCAGATTATCGCCGCGGGAGGCGACGGCACCATCAATATCTGTGTCAACGCCATGATCCGTCATGACATTCATCTGCCGCTGGCCATTTTCCCAGCGGGGACAGCCAATGACTTTGCTTATTATTTTGAGATTCCAAACGATATCGACGGCATGGTGGATATTGCTCTGGGAGACCATTTTACCAACGCCGATGTGGGAAAAGTCAATGACCGGTACTTTGTCAATGTGGCGGCTATGGGAGCGCTGATCGATGTGAGCCAGAAGACCGACCCCAATCTGAAAAATACCATTGGAGTAATGGCTTATTATCTGAAAGCCGTTACGGAAGTGCCGAATCTGCGGGCCCACAAAGTAAAGCTTATCACTCCCGAAGAGACTTATGAAGAGGAAATGTACTTCATGGTGGTTATGAACGGTATTTCCGCGGGAGGGTTCAAGCGGATCTCGCCGGAGTCGGAGGTTAATGACGGGCTGATGGACGTGATTCTGTTCCGGAAAATGCCTATCATTGAGCTGGGACCGCTGCTGTTTAACGTGATCCATGGAAACCACTCCAAGAGCAAGCATGTCCTGACCTTTAAAACCGACAGCCTTCGCATCGAGTCAGAGGATGATATTTCCACGGATATTGACGGTGAAAAGGGCGAAAAATTCCCATTGGAATTCAGCCTGATTCACAATCGGCTGAGGATCTTTACCGAGGAGGATGATATATAATGATTCATTTCACTGTGGGAGAAACCAAAGATTATGAAAAGCTGGTGCCCTTCTTTATTGAAAATGAACTGGAATTTTCCGAAGAAGAGCCGGTTCCTACGGATATTGAAAAATGCTGGGAAGTCACCTGCGGAGAGGACAAGCGTCTGATCGCGGCTCTGGTCCTCGCAAAGCGGGAAGGCGAGTTCATCATAGACGGAATCGCCGTTGAAACATCATACCGCAAGCTAAAGCTGGGAAAGCTCCTGCTGGACAAGGCGGTGGAAGAGACCCTTTCCCGGGGCGGCGCGAGCATCTATCTGGTAGCCAGGGCTCCGGAGTTTTTCCGAAAGTACGGCTTTAAAACCGTTCCCAGGGAAGAAGCCCCTAACTTTTTCGAATGTCTGACCTGCCCGCAATACGGAAAAAACTGTCATCCCGAAGTGATGAAACTGGATTTGCAGTAATAATTATCCCCCGAAAGCAATATATTTTAGAGATACTTTGCTTAGGGGGAATTTTTATGGAAAAGATTCTGGAAGGAAACAGAGCGCAGCTGATCGGAACAGTTCTGTCAGAACTGGAATTCAGCCACAAGACATATGGAGAGGCTTTTTATATTTTAATGATCGGCATTTTGCGAAAGAGCGGATATGAGGATGATATCAGGGTAATGGTATCGGAACGGCTGATCTGGAATATGGACCTGCAGCCGGGAGAAACCGTCCGAGTGTCCGGTCAGATCCGTACATATAACCAGGAACAGGGCGGAAAGAACCACCTTAATATTGTGATTTTCGCAAGAGAATTGGAACTTTTGGATGAAGCGCTTCCGCATGAAAATCAGATCTGCCTGGAAGGCTTTGTCTGTAAGCGGCCAACCCGCAGAACCTCCCCGCTGGGAAGAGAGATCTGCGATATTATGCTGGCGGTCAACCGGATGTACAATAAATCCGATTATATTCCCTGCATCGCGTGGGGCAGAAACGCGGCCTACGGCGGCGAGCTGGAAGTAGGCAGCAAGCTCCTGATTGAAGGGCGGATACAGAGCAGAGAATATAAAAAAAGAGATGAATCCGGCAATGTGAGTCTGAAAGTCGCCTATGAAGTTTCCGTTATTAAAATGGAAGAATTATAAAACGGCTTCCGTTTATTTGGAAACCGCTTGAACCAATTTGTCGCGGAAGACCTCTATTTCCGAAGTGAGATCTTCCTTTCCCTCAGCTATGGCCGCTTCCAAAGCGGCGGAAGCTTCTGCCAGATAAGGCAGTCCCAGAGTACCGGCCAGGCCCTTGATGGAATGGGCGAGGATTTTCGCTTCCTCCCGGTTTCCCAAGGCCAGACGCTCGTCCAGCGTGTCCGCGGCAGAAGCGTAGTTGGTCTTGAATTTCGCCAGGTGTTTTTCATAAAGCGCTTTGCTTCCGCCCAGATTTTCAATGGCCTTTTCTCTTCCGGCGAAGGGATCCTCTTTTGGCGGGGCGTCTGCCGCGTCAGAAGGAGCCTCTTCTATGTAAGGCTGCAGCGTATCATACAGCTGGGCAGGCTTGAAGGGCTTTAAAATATAGTTTTCCAGAATGTCTTTATGCTGTTTTAGGATATGCTTGTTCATCGTTGTCGCGGTAAGGGCAATAATCGGCGTAATAATGCCCATCTCCTTTATTTTTTTTGATGTTTCGTAGCCATCCATGCCAGGCATATGAATATCCATAAGGATGACCGTATAATAACCGTCCCCGCGTTTTCCGCAAAGCTCCAGAGCCTCCGGCCCCGAAGCGGCGTGTTCGCAGCGCAGACCTGCGTCCTCCAGCAGCTCCTCCACGATTTCATAATTAATCGGGGTATCCTCCACCACCAGGATCCTTTGCCCGCGGCCGTTTAAAGCAGCGGTATCCGGTTCCTCCAAAGGCGCGGAGAGCGGCTGCCGGTCATATTCCCGCAGAGTGATCATGTATTTGGCCGGAGCCCGTTGGTCCGCCAGGGAAAAAATACAGACCGTAAGAACGGTATCTCCCCACGAAAGGGTCCGGGCGCAGGGCTCGTCACCCCAGCTTTCAGGCGCCATCCGGTATTCCAGCAGAATCCGGTAGAGCTTTTCAGGAAGCGCGTCGGATGCTTTTTTCCCTATTATATCACATTGACCGGCGCGTATGCGCGTTAAAAAATCCGGACTTGCGTATTCTACATGATTGTGGTCATCGAGAATGGCGAATCCGTCCGTTGTACATTTTAACGCGGAAAGAGACAGCTTTTCATAATACCTTGCTATATCCCGCTTTTGAGCAAGGCGCAGTCCGGCGGTAATCAGCGCCATGAGAAACAGCAGACTGATCAGGAACAGTATATCGCCCAGAAGAAAGGCTGTTTTGGAAGCTGAGCCGGAATTCCGCAGAAGCAGCAGCGCGATTATATTGATTACAAACGCGGAGCCGGCGCAGATTACAGCCGTAATAATCGTATTCCTTCCTTTCATAATATCTACCCCCAAAAAAGCGATGATGAATCTTTATCAGTTCAATTCTATAAGGAATTAAGACAAAAATCCACAAGACTTTTTCGACAAATTGTGAGCTTTCGGTGAAACTTCTTGTAGTATTTTGTCGAAATTGGTAGAATAAAAAGACGCAGAAACAGGAGATAGAAAAAACATGCCGAATCTTGCAGTATTATTGGTGAAAATCGCGGCCGCTGTGGCAGTGGGAATTCTGGCCGGCCACGGAGCCGTTTACATATTTAATAAGATTCCGCCGCGGTGGCTTTGTGATTATGGAGAAGAGCCGGGAGAAGATCTGAAGGACCCCGGAAGACAGAGGGTCAAAGGCATTCCCTGGAAATGGGCCTTTTCCGGTTTTTTCGCCGCGGGAGCTATCCGGCTTGTGGTCTTTGACTGGGCCTTTGCCGCTGCCGCGCTGGTTTTCTGCTGGGCACTTTTAGAAATTGCCCTCGCGGATCAAAAATATGGAATCATTCCAGATCAGTTCGCGGTTCTTACAGCGGTTTCCGCTTTGGGCTTTATCCCTTATCACAGCAGCTTTCTGCAGCCTGTGTGGGGGATGCTTCTGGGCGGCGGCGTCATGCTGCTGTCCGCGCTTTTAGGGAAGCTGCTGTTTAAAAAAGAATCGCTGGGCTTTGGGGACGTGAAGCTTTTTGCGGCTATGGGACTTGCCTTGGGTTTTCGCGGCACACTGGCCGTATTGGTGCTGTCTTCCGTAAGCAGCGCGGTCATCTTCGGATGCCTGCTGGCCGCGGGAAAAGTCAGGAAAGAGGACATGCTTCCCCTGGGGCCGTATATCTGCGGGGCGGGGATATTTTATGGAGTAATTGTCTGGCCGCTGTTGTAAAAATGGAGATTTCATATATAATAGAGGAAGAATATTTTTTGCGGCGGCGGGTCCTCGCCTGAGGGCCGCGGAGGTCGCCTGCGAAAGGAGTTTTTTATGATTACAGGTAAACAGAGAAGCTTTTTGAAAAGGCTGGCCCATGATCTTGAGCCAACTGTTTTTTTAGGAAAAAGCGGACTGACGGAAAATATAAAGAAAGAAATGGAAACCGGATTTGAGTCAAGGGAGCTGGTTAAGGCGAAGATTCAGGAGAGCTGCGGGCTGGATCCCAAAGAGGTGGCGACGCAGCTGGCGCAGGAGCTGAACGCGGAGTTTGTGCAGGCTATTGGCCGGAAATTTGTGCTTTACCGGGAATCAAAGGATAACAAAAAAATCCAGCTGCCCCGGAAATAGAGCGGGCGCGGGATCAGGCGCTCTGGCGGGAAAACGGGCCGGGCCTGAGGAGAAAAAATTATGGAACGAAATTTTTTGCTTACCATTGAATATGATGGGACAGGCTTTTGCGGATGGCAGAGACAGCCGGACAAGCTGACGGTGCAGGGAGCTTTAGAGAAAGCCTTAAGCACCGTTCTTGGAAAAGAAATCCAGGTCAATGGAACCAGCAGAACGGACGCGGGCGTTCACGCCTATGGACAGAGGGCCAGCTTTCGGGGCGAGTTCGGCATTCCTTCGGACAAGCTGGCTTTTGCGGTGAACAATCGGCTGGCGGGAGGCATGAAGGGAAAGAATATCCCCGGCCCCATACGGATTACCGATGTAAAGGAAATGCCGCTGGATTTTCACGCCAGGTTTGACGCGAAGGGAAAGACTTATATTTACCGGATACGAAACTGCGGCATACCGGATGTGTTTCAAAGGAATTACTGCTATCAGATCATCCGGCCCCTGGATATAGAGGCTATGAAAGCCGCTGCGGAACCGATAATTGGCACCCATGATTTTGCCTGCTTTCAGGCTTCCGGAGGAACCCCTAGGGAAACTACGGTAAGGACCGTGTACCGGCTGGAGGTGGTCCGGGAGGGGCAGGATATTTTCCTTGTGATTACCGGAGACGGATTTTTGTACAATATGGTCCGGATCATAACGGGAACACTGATAGAAGCCGGTCTGGGAAAACGGCAGCCCGCACAGGTAGCCGCGGCCATTGAAAGCGGGGACCGGCGGAACGCGGGGCATACAGCGCCGCCGCAGGGTCTGTATTTGAAACAGGTATACTATGAATTAGAGGAGGTACCAGGATATGATAGATAAACGCCCGGGATGGGATGAATATTTTATGGAAATGGCGGAACTGACAGCGAAAAGATCCACCTGTCTGAGACGGCAGGTAGGAGCGGTAATCGTTCAGGACAAGCATATTATCGCCACCGGATATAACGGAGCGCCCCGGGGACTGGAGCACTGCGGACAGCGGGAAGGCGGATGTCTGCGCCAGCAGCTTGGGATCCCCTCCGGACAGCGCCATGAGCTGTGCAGGGCGCTCCACGCGGAGCAGAACGCTATTATACAGGCAGCGACCTTAGGACACAGCATTGAAGGCGCGACCATCTACATAACGAACCAGCCATGTATCATCTGCGCTAAGATGATCATCAATGCCGGAATTCGGAGGATCGTTGTCAAAGACGGCTATCCGGATCAGATGTCTGTCGATATTCTGGCCGAAGCCGGACTTAAAATCGTAATGTTAGGAGATCAATAACTGTGGAGATCAACTATTTTATATTATGGGCGTCCTTTCTCACTTCCTTTGTGCTGGCCCTGATTTTTACGCCGGCGGCCATCTGGCTGGCCCCCAGAATCGGAGCCATGGATATTCCAAAGGATGAGAGAAGAGTCCACAGCAAGCCGATCCCCCGGTTTGGCGGGATGGCAATATTCATCGGCATTATGACAGCGGAGCTGCTGTTCATTATGCCTGCCTTTATACCGGGAAAAAGCATCGGCGGGATCCTTACGGGAGGCGCGCTGATCTATCTTTTCGGTGTGATCGATGATCTGAAGGATATCAGCCCAAAGCTGAAGCTGCTGGGGCAGATCGCCGCGGCGTGTGTCGTGTACGCTTCCGGAATCCGGCTCAGCTTTGTCGGTGTCGTTTTGGGCGGCAGCAATACCGCCCTGGCCACAGGTCTTACCTTTTTTCTTACGGTTCTCTGGATTGTGGCCATTATCAACGCCATTAACCTGGTAGACGGTCTGGACGGTCTGGCTGCCGGAATCGCGGCCATTTCCTCCCTGTGTATCGCCTATGCCGGCTTTATTCACGGACACTATGTGGCGGCTACCGCTATGCTTACGGTAGCCGGAGGCGCGCTGGGCTTTCTTCCTTACAATTTTCATCCGGCAAAGATCTTTATGGGGGACGGCGGATCCCAGTTCCTGGGCTTTTGTCTCGCCACCTTTTCCCTGATCCAGCCGGTAAAGAGCGCCACCATCGTCGCGGTAGCGGTTCCCGCTCTGGTGCTGGGACTTCCCATTTTCGACACAGTCTTTGCCATTCTGCGCAGGATTATCCGCAGACAGTCCATCGTTGTGGCGGACAAGGAGCATCTGCATCACCGGATCATGCGGGCCGGCTTCGGACAGCGCCGGGCGGTCATGCTTATGTACTGTATCAGCGGCATCATGGGCGTTGTCGCCGTAGAATACAGCCGATCCTCCATGGTGGAATGCCTGGGGCTTTTGGCCATCGCGGTTATGCTGCTGTATGTGCTTCTTTCTGATACCAGCAATAAAAAAATCGAGCTGAACGCGGTTAATATCCGAAAAGAAGAGGAAAAAGAAAAGAAAGCAAGCAAGGAAAAGAAACACGGGAAAGAAGAATGATAAAAGAAGAACGTTTGGATTTAAATAACAACCGGGCTCTGCTGCGGACGCTTGCCGTCGTCGCGCTGCCTATCGCGCTGCAGAGCCTGATCGCGTCTTCTCTGAGCCTGATCGACAATCTGATGGTTGGAAGTCTCGGGGAAGCGGAACTCAACGCGGTAGGCGTATCTGTGCAGATTTATTTTATTCACTGGATGATGCTGTACGGGTTTACCAGCGGCTCCGCCACCTTTATGGCACAGTATTTTGGAGCCGGGGATTTTTCAAATATACGGAAAACAACAGGTTTCGCGATAACCGTAAATATGGGCGTAAGCCTGATCTTTTTTTCCGCGGCCATCTTTTTCCCTGAGCATGTGCTGCGGATTTTCACAGGCTTTCCGCAGATTATCCAGCTGGGGACCGGCTATGTGCGGATGGGAGCCTGCGCCTTTCTGTTCGTCGCGGTGACTGTGCCCTTTACAACCGCGCTGCGGGCCACACAGCAGACCAGACTGCCGCTTTATATCAGCGGAGCGGCGTTTCTTACCAATACCTTTCTCAATTATCTGTTTATTTTCGGAAACTGGGGAATGCCGCGCCTGGGAGTAGCGGGAGCGGCTCTTGCGACAATGATTTCGCGGCTTTTGGAAATGACCTTGATTTTGTACGTTGTATTCGGAAGGAAAAATAAGATCGCGGGCCCAATAAAAGAGTTTTTCGGCTGGCATAAAGCCTTTGCGGTAAAAATTATAAAAAACGCGGTCCCGACAACCATCAATGAGACCATGTGGGGACTGGGAACCGCTTTATATGTGGCCGCCTTTGCCCGCATCGGCATTACAGAAGGCGCGGCCATTCAGGCGTGCAATACGATTAACAACCTGTTTATGCTGGCAGCCTTCAGCGTAGGGGACGCTACCCTGATCCTGGTGGGACAGAAGCTGGGAGAAAAAAAGCTGGATGAGGCGTACGGTCTGGCTAAAAAGCTGATTCGGATCGGATTTGTCATCGGAGTGTGCGCGGGCGCCGCTTTGATTCTGTGCGGAAAACCGCTGCTGAGTCTCTTTGACTTTTCGCCGCGGGGCGCGCGTCTGGCCTTTCTCATACTGGTGGTTTACGGCTGCGTCATGTGGCTGAGCCTTTACAACGCCATGAATGTGACCGGCGTGCTGCGGTGCGGCGGGGACACCCGATTTGCCATGCTGGCGGATGTGCTGACCGTATGGTGCATCGGCGTGCCTATGGCGTTTATCACAGCGTTGGCGCTGCACTGGCCTATCTACTTTGCGGTTATGGCGGTAAAGACAGAGGAAGTCGTAAAGGGGCTGCTTGTTACAAAACGGTTTTTCTCTAAAAAATGGGTAAAAAATGTGATTTCCTGATGAGAAGCGGAGAAAAAAACCGAAAAAAGTTAAAATTGAGATAGACTATCTCAAAAAGTAGAAAATATCATATAAATCGTAAAAAGCGCCGGAGAAAAAATGAGAAGCGCGTCATGTGAGAATTTTCTAAAAAGACTATAAAAAAGTCAAAATGAGACTTTAAGAAAAATGAGGAATTCGAAACAGCAAACTAATTAAAAAAATGGGGAATGACGAGACAAGTTTATGGGATAAAAAGGAGGGGACTCTGCTAAGAGGGCTCTCTTTTTTACATGAATCCTGAAAATGAGAAAAGTTTGAAAATGTTAGAATTTATCGGATTTACTGGCCTAAAATGGTAAAAAAGTTTTGACTAATTTTTAACAATTCTTTACTTTTGAATGAAAAGGTTTATAATAAGCTATAATGGCAAAAAAGTTATTCAATTCCATGAATGACGGAACAGAACAGAAAAAAGTCAAACCGCAAAAGCCAGAAAAAATCTTACATACATGGAGAAAAACGCGGGAAAGCCATGTTCCATGGGAAAAGGAGCGATGAAGCAGATTGAGTTACGGATTGGGAGCAATTGCAGGACTGATATTCGGAGGCATCATAGGACAATTGAAAAACCTTTTTATCTGGCAGAGCTATCTGCGAAAGCGCGGCGCAAAGGACGCGGGTCCGGACAGCGCGGGCAGCGTGTACGGAAGAGCCATGGTCAGCTACTTTGTAAACATACTGACATTGGCGGCGGCCTTTTTTTGCAGGAATATGGTTCCCTTCAGCGGCATAGCGTTCCTTATAGGGACAGCGGTCGCCTTAACCATTATGAATAAGGTTCTGGCAATACAGCAGAAAAGAGCAGAAGACAGACGAAAGGAGGTTTGAAGACGATGATAGAATCACTGAATTCAATAGGAATTTCAAATGGGATGATCACCAGCGCAGTGATCACAATTATATTATGCCTGCTTTCCGTTATTGCGGGAAGACGGCTCCAGACCGTACCTTCAGGATTGCAGAATGTCGCGGAGTGGGCGATTGGGAGCTTGTACAACTTTTTCGAAGGCATCATGGGCTCTAAAGCGTGTAAGCAGTATTTCCCGCTGATCGGGACGCTGTTTATCTACATTCTGTTCTGCAACTATTCCGGGCTGCTTCCGGGAGCCGGACATATTCCGGGGCTGGCGGCGCCTACCAGTTCAATCAACTGCCCTATGGCAATGGCCATCATCGTATTTGTCACGATGTTTGCCGCCGGGATAAAAGAGCATAAAGGAATGGGATATTTCAAGCATTACTTTAAGCCATTCGCGTTTCTCTTTCCACTGATGCTCCTTGAAGACCTTGTTAAACCGGTGTCGCTGACACTTCGTCTTTACGGGAACATATTCGGAGAAGAGACGGTAACATCATCATTTTTTGATCTGGTACCAATCGGACTCCCTGTAGTAATGCAGGCACTCAGCGTCCTGATGGGACTGATCCAGGCACTTGTATTTTCACTTCTGGCAAGCATCTATATAAAAGAAGCCATGCCGGAAGAGGAAGAAGAGCATCTTTAGGATGTGAAAGCATAATCAAACAATTTGTAACCATGAAAGGAGAATAGAACTATGGGAGGTTTAATAGCAATTGGAGCAGGGTTAGCAATCGGTCTGGCGGCGATCGGACCAGGGATCGGCCAGGGTATCGCCGCGGGTAAGGCGCTGGAAGGTATGGCGCGTCAGCCAGAAGCGGCCGGCATGCTTCGTACAAACATGATCCTTTCCTTTGCGTTTATGGAATCACTGAGTATATACGGCCTTCTCGTCGCGTTCTTGCTGTTCGCGAAAATATAGCGCGCGTATGGCTTATATACAAATCTGCAAGGGAAGGAAGGTAACACCATGGTAGAAGCATTAGGAATGAGTTTAACAGAGTTTATATTTTACCTGATTAACTTCCTGATTCTGGTGGGCTGCTTGACCAAGTTCTTATACAAGCCGTTTTTGAATGTTCTGGAGACGAGAAAACAGTCCATTCAGGACGCGCTTGATAACGCGGAGCTGACCAACAAAAGAGCCGATGAAAAGATGGAAAACTATAACCGGCAGATCGCGAAACTGGAAGAACAGGGAAGAGAGATCATAAAAGAGGCAAAAGTCCGCGCCGACTCGCAGGCCGCGGCGATTGTGGATGAGGCCAACGCCAAGGCAGGCCAAATCATCGCTGCCGCTGAAAAGCAGATCGAACTGGAACGGCAGAAGGCCCTGGAGGATATGAAGCAGCAGGTGGCTGCTCTGGCTTTGCTTGCCGCTGAAAAGATCATCGAGCGGAATATCGCGCAGATCGGGCAGGAAAAAATCGTAGACGAAATCATTGAACAGGCAGGTAGCAGACAATGGCAGAGTTAACGATTGATTTGACCTACGGCAGCGCGCTTTTTCAGGCCGCGGAGGAGACAGGAAAACGGGATCTTATTCTGGATGAAGCGTGTCAGGTTCTTGGCATTTTTGAGCAGGAGCCTGAATTCTATGCCTTTATCAATTATCCGGCTATTTCAGCCGAAGAAAAAAAGACAGTCTTAAAACAGGTCTTTGAGGGACGGATTTGCAAAGAACTTTTAAACCTGCTGTATGTACTGGTAGATAAGGGAAGGACCCTTCACTTTTCAAGGATCATAAAGGCTTATCGGGAAATGGTCAACCATGAAGATGGGTTTTCATACGGAACGGTTTATTCGGTTGAGCCGTTAAATCCGGGGCAGCTCACAAAACTGGAAACGCAGACATCTTCTCTTTTGCGGAAGAATGTCAGGCTGGAAAACAAGCTGGATCCGAAAATCATGGGCGGCATCAAGGTCCTGGTGGATGGACGTATCATCGACGCTTCCATTCGCAAACGCTTTGAAGATCTGGAAAGCAAACTAATCTAATACAGAGAGGAGATAGCCATATGAACTTACGACCTGAGGAAATAAGCGCTGTCATAAAAGAACAAATAAAGAACTACAAAAATCAGCTGGAAATATCTGATTTTGGAACAGTAATACAGGTCGGTGACGGGATTGCCAGAGTGTATGGACTGGAAAAGTGCATGGCAGGCGAGCTCCTGGAGTTTCCGGGGGAAACCTATGGAATGGCGCTGAATCTGGAAGAAGATAATGTAGGCGCGGTAATCCTGGGATCCGACAGAGAAATCAAAGAAGGCGACATCGTAAAGCCTACTGGCAGAGTTGTGGAAGTCCCTGTAGGACAGGGAATGATCGGCCGGGTTGTCAACGCCCTGGGCCAGCCCATTGACGGAAAAGGGCCTATCGCTGCTGAAGAGCATAGACCTATCGAGTATCCGGCTCCCGGCGTACTGCAGAGAAAATCGGTAAACCAGCCGCTGCAGACCGGCATCAAAGCCATCGACTCCATGATCCCTATCGGAAAGGGACAAAGAGAACTGATCATCGGTGACCGGCAGACCGGAAAAACGGCCATTGCCATCGACACCATCATCAATCAGAAGGAAGAAGATGTAATCTGTATCTATGTAGCCATCGGTCAGAAACAATCGACGGTCGCGCAGCTGGTACAGACACTGGAAAATAAAGGCGCTATGGACTATACGATTATAGTTTCCGCTACAGCCTCAGAAGTAGCGCCGCTGCAGTACATCGCCCCGTATGCGGGATGCGCCATCGGCGAGCATTTTATGTATCAGGGAAGGGATGTACTGATTATTTATGACGATCTGTCAAAGCACGCGGTGGCTTACCGGGCCATGTCCCTGCTGCTGAGAAGACCGCCTGGAAGAGAAGCTTATCCGGGGGATGTATTTTATCTTCACAGCAGACTGCTGGAACGCGCGGCTAAGCTGTCCGACGAACTGGGAGGCGGCTCTATTACAGCCCTTCCGATCATCGAGACACAGGCCGGAGACGTGTCCGCGTACATTCCGACCAATGTAATTTCCATTACAGACGGACAGATCTTTTTGGAAACGGAGCTGTTCTTTACCGGACAGAGACCGGCGGTAAACGCGGGTATTTCCGTATCCCGTGTAGGAGGAAACGCGCAGATCAAGGCGATGAAGCAGGTTTCCAGCAAAGTAAAGCTGGAGCTGGCCCAGTACCGCGAGCTGGCGAATTTCTCTCAGTTCGGATCCGATGTGGACGCCGATACAAAAAAACGTCTGGATCACGGGCTGATTCTGATGGAAATATTAAAACAGCCCCAGTATCAGCCGATTTCAGTAGAGCATCAGGTGATGATTATTTACGCTGCCATCAACAACCATCTGGCAGATCTTGAAATCACACAGGTAAAGCCGTTTGAAAGAGCGCTTTTCGACTTTATGGACACCCAGTATCCGGAGGTTGGAAAGTCTATCCGGGCGACAGGAAAGCTGGAAGAAGAAGCTGAAAAGCAGCTGCGGGAGGGGATCCGTCTGTGCAAAGAATCCTTTACAAAGCTTTCCATCTAGAATAAATCAATAGAAAAGAAGGAGGTGTTGTAATGGCTACCAGCAGTATGCAGGACATAAAGCGGCGGATCAAGAGTGTCAACAGCACGGAACATATTACAAACGCCATGAAACTGGTGTCAGCCGGCAAACTGAGAAAAGCCAAAGCCACCTTTGAAAAGACCAACGAGAATTTTCAATATATTACCCATTCCATTGCGGAAATTTTCAATAACAGCAGCGAGGTCCCAGCGCATTATCTCCTTGGAAACAGGGAAATCAAGACCACCTGTTATATTATCGTAACCAGCTGTAAGGGGCTCTGCGGAGGCTTTAATTCCAACGTGATAAAAGAAGCGGAGCGGGAGATCCTGGCGGACTGGGAAAAACCGGTGATTGTCGCGATCGGGACCAAAGGAAAGGAATACTTTGAAAAACGGGGCTATGATATATACAGCGAGTATCTGGCTCCGCCGGAGAGCATTTCCTTCCTGGAAACACAGGAAATGAGCAGGCCGATCATTGACATGTACAACTCGGGCGAGATCGATGAAGTGGTTCTGATTTATACATCCTTTATCAGCAGTCTGGAACAGGAAGTAAAAAATATTACGCTGCTTCCTTTTGATATTGAAAAGGACCCTGAAATCATGAGACTGGAAAAAATGGTGGAATACGAGCCATCGGTAGAAGCGGTGTTTAACTATCTGGTTCCAAAATACGTAGAGATGATGATCTACTCGGCCGTAGTTGAATCCGCCACCTGTGAACACGCCGCAAGGCGTATGGCTATGGAAAACGCCACCGATAATGCCAGGGAGATGCTGGAAAGCCTGTCCCTGTATTACAACAGAGCCCGGCAGTCGGCTATCACCGATGAAATCATCGAAATCGTGGCCGGGTCCGAGGCGCAGAAATAATTAGGAGGTAGATATGGGCAAAGGAATCATACATCAGATCATAGGGCCTGTTATCGACATAAAATTTGCCCCGGAAGAAATTCCGGAACTGCTCAGTGCCATCAACATAGACTATAACGGAAAGACCATAGTAACAGAAGTCGCTCAGCACATCGGAGACGATGTTGTGCGCTGCGTTGCCCTTTCCTCGACAGACGGTCTGACAAGAGGCATGGAAGCGGTGGATACCGGAGCGCCTATTAAGGTGCCGGTAGGAAAAGAAGTTCTGGGGAGAATGTTCAATGTAATTGGAGAGACCATTGACGAGAAGGGACCGGTAGAAACGGATAAACGGGCTTCCATCCACAGAGAGGCTCCTGAATTTGATGAACAGGATACAACCGCGCAGATCTTCGAAACCGGAATCAAGGTTATCGACCTGATCGCGCCATATACAAGAGGCGGAAAAGTCGGGCTTTTCGGAGGCGCTGGCGTAGGAAAGACCGTACTGATCCAGGAGCTGATCAGCAACATTGCCAGAGAACACGGAGGAATCTCCGTATTCGCCGGAGTAGGGGAGCGTACCAGAGAGGGAAACGACCTTTACTATGAAATGATCGAGTCCGGCGTAATAAACAATACAGCCATGGTATTCGGCCAGATGAACGAGCCGCCGGGAGCCAGAATGCGGGTAGCTCTGACCGGCCTGACTATGGCGGAATATTTCAGAGATACCGAAGGACAGGACGTACTCCTGTTCATCGATAACATTTTCCGATTCACCCAGGCTGGCTCAGAGGTTTCCGCGCTGCTTGGCCGCGTGCCTTCCGCGGTAGGATACCAGCCGACCCTGGCAACGGAAATGGGAGCGCTCCAGGAGCGTATTACTTCCACGAAAAAAGGATCCATCACATCGGTACAGGCTATTTATGTGCCTGCCGATGACCTGACAGACCCGGCTCCGGCCACTACGTTTGCCCATCTGGACGCTACAACGGTACTTTCCCGTTCCATCACCGAGCTGGGCATCTATCCGGCCGTAGACCCGCTGGAATCCACTTCCAGAATCATGGATCCGCTGATTTTAGGCGAGGAACACTATAATACCGCCAGAGGCGTGCAGGAGGTGCTGCAGAGATACAAAGACCTGCAGGATATTATCGCGATTTTGGGTATGGATGAACTGTCCGACTCCGACAAGCTGGTTGTAAACCGGGCCAGAAAGATCCAGCGGTTCCTGTCTCAGCCTTTCAGCGTAGCGGAACAGTTTACCGGAACTCCGGGAAAATACCTGCCGCTGAAAGAGACCGTCAGAGGCTTTAAAGAAATTCTGGAAGGAAAGCACGATCAGATTCCGGAATCCATGTTCCTCTTCGCGGGCGGCATTGATGAAGTCGTAGAAAGGTTTGAAAGCAGCCATGAGTAGAGCGGTAAAACTTGAGATCATTACACCGTCCAAGGTGTTTTACAGAGGTAAAGTGGAACTGGTCATTGTCAGGACTTTGGAAGGAGACGAAGGCTTTATGGCCGGTCATTCCTGGGCGTGCAAGCTGTTAGATATCGGTGAGCTGTGGATCCAGGAAGAAGGCAAGAGCCAGAAAGACGAAGATTGGCGGGTTGCCGCTATTGCCGGCGGTTTTATCGATGTGAGGGACAGTATCATTATTTACACCGATGCTGCCGAGTGGTCTGAGGATATCGACATGGAGCGGGTGCTCAGTGAAAAAGCCAGAGCGGAAGACTGGCTGACCACGGAAACCAATCATGACCCGACTGAAATCGACCGGGCGAAGATCGCCATCGCGAAATCTATTACCAGAATGCATGTAGCAGAAGGCGGCGCGAGACGAAAACGGTAAGCCTGCCGGCGCGTTGCGAAAAAACGGCGGTAAGGGGAGAAAATCCTCTTACCGCCGTAGTTTTTTTGCGTCTAAACATGGGTGCTCCAGGCCAAAGGAGCGGACCTTTTAAGCGTCGCGGTCCACCAGCGGCTCAGGGCTTTCCCCTTCCGGCGCTTCATCCTCAGGCATAGTAAAATCGCATTCCTTTAACGGAACGATCTTTGTTTTGTTGACAAATTTGAAGCCCAGATAAATGGCCATGAATACTGGGAAGAACCCGTAGTAGATCAGCAGGTCCGGTACATTGAAATCCAGGAAAACAAAGTAGTTGGCGCCGAAAATAACCACCAGAGATAAAAGGATGGCGACAATTGGCGCGACCGGATAAAATTTTGCTTTGAACTTCAATTCATTGAGGGTATGGCCCTGCGCGTACCAGGCTTTCCGGAACCGGTAGTGGGCCATCGCGATCCCCAGCCAGATGATAAAGCCAGTCTGAGCGGAGGCGTTGTAGAAAATGTAATAGATGGTGCCCTGGCCGACGCCGGAAGTAAGGAACGCCAGCGCGCCTACAATTCCAGTAGCCCAGACAGCTAAATGAGGAACGCCGTGTTTGTTTACTTTTTGGAAGAACTTAGGAGCCTGCTTGCGCAGAGACATGGCGTACAGCATACGGGAGGACATATAGAGGGAAGAATTTCCGCAGGATAATACAGAGGTCAGAATAATCGCGTTGACTACAGAGGCCGCCGCCTTAAAGCCCGCGTTATTGAAAACGATGGTAAATGGCGACATGGCCACATTGTCTTCCGAACCGCCTAAAAGACATGGGTCCGTAAATGGGATCAGAGTACCCAGAACAAAGATGGCGCCGAAATAAAAGATTACGATACGCCAGAAGACGCTGCGGATGGCTTTTGGAATGGTTTTGTCAGGATTATCCGATTCCGCCGCCGCGATACCAACGCCTTCCGTTCCCTGAAAGGAAAAACCGGCAACCAGAAATACCCCTAGAACAGCGCCAAAGCCGCCAACAAAAGGAGCTTTATTTCCTTCATCATCGGCCAGGAACCAGTTCTGAAAACCAACGTCATGATCGCCGATTACCCCGAAGATCATCAGAAGACCGATGGCCAGGAAGGCAAGAACCGCGACCACCTTGATCCCCGCGAACCAATATTCCGCTTCCGCGTAGGCCTTTGCGGACATTAAATTCAGGGCCATGAGGATGATCAGAAAGAGGACGGCCCAAATGCTTCCCGGAACATTAGGGAACCAGAACCGCATGATGATGGTGGAGGCTACCAGCTCGGCCGCCAGAGTGATGGACCAGGAAAACCAGTAGTTCCAGCCAAACGCGGCGCCAAGGGCCGGGTCGATAAAGCGGGAAGCAAAAGCCTGAAAGCCTCCGGCTAAAGGCAGTTGGGTGGACATTTCTCCAAGAGAGGTCATCATAAAGTAGACAACCATGCCCATCAGTCCGTAGGCCAGCATAGCCCCGCCAGGGCCCGCGCTATGTATGCCGCTGCCGCTGGCTAGGAATAATCCGGTGCCGATGGCTCCGCCGATAGCGATCATACTCAGCTGCCTGGAGCCAATGGTTCGCTGTAGCTGACTTTTTTGTTCTTTCATCTGACTCATTGTTACTCTCTCCTTTCTCGAGACAAAATTCTCTTATGAGATCAATGATTTCTGTTACCTTACTATAATATGCGGCCATTTGATTGATAAGTCTGAATCTTTAGATTAAACTGCGCTAATGGAGTTGAATTTCAAAGGTTGAAAGAATTTGAGAGAAGTTGAGAATATTTTGTCAAGAAAAACGCCCTGCACAGGTTGTTTCGATCCTTGTACAGGGCGTTTTTGGGAAAGGCCGGTCGGCCAAAGAGCAATTGTAAATTTATGCCTTCGCGTAAATCGTTTTTGTGCTGATACCCGGCAGCGCTCCCAGCTTTCCGGAAAGCGCGCTGATGGTATCCGCGGGCGCTTCCATAGCGATGCTGATGATGGAAAGCTCTTTGGAAGGGTGAGGCAGACCCATTCTGCCTAAAATAAAGCCTTTGTAATCATGTAAAATGGAATTGAGCTTGTCCACTGAGTCTGTGTTTTCTACAACAATTCCGATTAAAGCCGTTTTCGTTTCCATATTTTTACCTCCTTGTTTCCTTATTATATCATAACTTGCCAGCGGTTGCAGACGGTATATTTTGTGAGAAGTCCCGAGGGTTAAAGAAAATTCATGCCTTAATGGTAAAAAATATCATTAAGGCAAAAAAGATTTACTTGCATTAAAAATAAAAGGGGAATAAAATCAAGTTAGATGATGCTAACCTTTTAATAGGAGAAATACAATGACCGCAACTCAAATGAAATATCTACTGGCTCTTACAGCAGCGCCTAAAAAAGAGAAGGGGTCTGTTTCAGAAGTTGCCAGGCGGTTTGATGTAAACCGTTCTACAGTAAACCGGGCCCTTAACGGCTTTATTGAAGAAGGAGTACTGGACGAAAAGCTGGTGCTTACCACATATGGAAAGGCATTTCTGACCCAGTTCAAGCACCGCCATCAGAAAATCGTCTATTGGCTGTCTAAGAACGGCATACTAGAGGAGACAGCAAAGGAAGACGCGCTGCAGCTTATGATGACCTGCTCTGAGGAAACAATAAGGCTGCTGGAACAGGGCGGTGATCTGTGCAAGGCATGCAACTACTTTGGCGAAAACGGGCGCAAGCTGCTGCTGACCGGAAACAATTTATCGCAATATATCCCAAGAGGGGATTATCGGGTGCCCTTTGCCTTTTACAAGGGGACCAAAAGGGAACCGCGGTATGTTTCTATGGCCAATGAAGCCTTTTGCCATCCGGGGATTCTTACAGTAGGAAACCAGACCGCCTTTTTGAGGATGAAATGCAGGCGAATGGAACGAAAGTCCATGAAAAGCCATACTGTAATATCCGGCGAGATGAAGACCATGAAGTATGAATGTGAAAACCAGATTAAATTCGCGGACGTAAAGGACGGCTATGTGAATCTGCCGCTGGAAGCCATGCAGTTTTCCTATTTGCAGGAAGAGGACATCCTGCAGGGGGAAATGAAGCTCTTTCTTTCCAGCTCAGTAGGAGAGACGCATCCGGAATGTACAGCGCTTTTAAAATTATATTTATAAGAAGAATACGCAAAACAGGCGGACCTGGCTTCAGGCCCGCCTGTTTTGCGTATATCTGAGCTGAAGATAAAAAAATTTCTTTTGTTGTTGCGTCTTATGCAACAAACCCCACAACCGTTAAAATTTCAACGGAAAAAAAGAGGAAAGAGCAAAAGTGAGCGGAAAAATCCGTGCATAATATGCAACAAAATGCCTATTTACAAAAAAACAGAATTCGATAAAATATCCATGTAAGTTAAGACAAACTAACTTACGGAGGCTGCAAAGCCTATATGCTCCTTTATTGAAGATAAATAAGTGGAGGCTCCTTCCTTTCGTTTGTGCGCAGGGCGAAAGGAAGGGACCAAAGCGGACTTTATGAAAGAAATTAATAAGGAGCGAAATCAACTGTTTTTTGAAAAAAAGGTTAGCAAAAGCTAATAGGGCAAGGCCCACCGGGCTCCCCTGCGGATACTGCCGCAGGGACCCGGACTCCTGTGTCATAATCAGCAGGGCAGAGGGCCGCCTGAAAAATCGTTATACAGAAAGAAACAAAGAGGTAGAAATTCGATGAAAATTTTTACAACCAAGAATACCGCCAAGCTGATGGCCGCCCTGATGCTGGCCACCACTCTGGTCCCTTCCGGAGTTATGGCCCAGACAAGCGGCCAGGCGGCGCAGGACAGCCCGCAGGCTGCCGTAGCGCAGTCCGCCGAGACGGATCAAGCGGATTCCATCAGCGAAAATCAAGATTCTCCAGTATACACAATTATGGATGAGAATTTGCGCAAAGCAATTTGTAAGGAACTAGGGAAAGACTATTCTGAAGGCGTAACCATTACAGAAGGAGAAATGGCCTCTCTGACAGAATTAACCGCAAAAGACGCGGGGATTACCAATCTCTATGGAATGGAATACGCAACAAACCTGAAAACATTGGATTTAAGTGGAAATGATCTTGGCTCTGACGAACTGTTTCCTACCGCAATGCTTTTTGGATATCTTTCGATGATGCCAAAACTGACTAGTGTTAATTGTTCTAATAACCAACTGTCAGGGAAACTGGTGCTGATGGAAATGGAGCAACTAAAGACACTGGATCTGTCCGGCAATGCTATCAATCAGGTAGAATTTAATAAGAGCAAACTTCCTTCTCTTACAAGCATGGACCTTTCAGAAAACTATTTTTATAAAAATGAAAGTACGCTTGGCTATACGGATATGGTCGATATGGGCATTGACAAATTCAACTTGGCAGATCAAAAAAATCTGGCTTCTTTAAAAGGAATCTATATTAATAATGGAGCGACAGAGTCCAGCTTTACTATAAAATCCAGCACAAAAAAGGCGTTGGCAGATGAGCAAACGAAAACCATCGACGCCGGTGAAGTTTTTGGGGATTCCTTAACGCTGGCCTGCATTGGATTCGCGGCTGATTCCACGACAAAGGTAACTGTAGAAGGCGAAAAGTACACCGCTGTTTCTACGGATAAAACGGGAAGTCTGGAAGATAGTCAAACAATACAGTTAACGAACCTCCCCGCCGGACAGCAAAGCCTGACACTCTCCGTGCTTCACATGGGCGGTGACACGCAAACTTATACCCTGAAAATGAATGTTACCGCGCTTCCGGATAGCGATGGTGAAGACGCGGCAGGCATAAAAGACGCTTCGCTGCAGCAGGCTGTATGTAAAAAATTAAATATTACAGATTATACATCTCATGTGATCACAAAGGATGAAATGGCAAGCCTGACTGATTTAAGTGTATATAACGCGAATTCTCTGGAAGGTTTACAGTACGCGACTCAATTAACGCGATTGACCGCCTATGGTACCTTTAAAACTGTTCCAAATCTGGGAAGCAGCATCAAAACACTGACTCTTAAGAGCAGTTATTGTAAGGAACTTCCTGATCTTTCTAAACTGGAAAGCCTTTCAGGGTTAACCCTTACTATGACGAATTTGGAAAAGCTTCCAGCGTTTCCAAACACACTTAAATCGCTTACATTATGGACCTGCAAAGAAAGTTTTGATTTTTCGCCCCTAAAGGCGCTGCCTGCCGGAAGCCTTTCTCTTACGATCCAAGGTATGTCGGATACCTCTATCTTAACAAATTTAGCTGATGAAAAAGGCCTGGTTCAACCGCTTTCCGCTTTAAAAATTGTGTCCAGTAAGAATATATCCTTTGCAAAAGATATTACCGCTATACCAAATTTGAAGACGCTTTCCATTACCGGCAGCGAGTTGACAGAACTTCCTGATTGGGTGGCTAACTGTACTAACTTGAGCTCGATTGATCTGAACAGCAATTTACTGGAAGCGTTCCCTGAGCAAATTGCGGAGCTTTCCGGACTGAAAACTCTTAATCTCTCAACAAACGCAATTAATCGCATAGATGTTAAGTTGAATGGATTAAGCAATCTGGAAACTCTTACTATAAGAAACTGCGGTTTGACCGCTTTGCCTTCAGATCTAAGCAGTCTCACTTCACTGACCACGCTTGATGCCAGTTCTAATAAAATCACATCAGTTGGAGATGAGATCAAAGGGCTGAAAAATTTAAAGAAACTTGTTTTAGACGGAAACTATTTATCTGAGATTCCTGAATCTATATCGGAGCTTTCTGCGCTGACGAGTATTTCTTTAAAATTAAATACGTATACAACCGTTGCTTACGCTCCTTTCGAAAACCTTTCTTCACTGAAGACAATTGCATTAGGCGGAGCTTTAAAGGCAAGCGGACAGGACGAGCAAACAGAATCCGCAATCGCGGCGCTGAAGGCAGCGGGAAAGACGGTTACGGTGGCTTCTCCATCACCGCTGGCGGCTTTGAAATCATTGACAGCAGAGGGATATGGCTCTATTCCGGATACGCTTGAACCGGTCAGAAAAAACTCTTCCGCTTCTCAGGAACTGTTTTTGCAAATTCCGGAAGGGAAGGAGACGATAACCATTACACCGACGGCGCTCTATGATGATACCGAAATATCCGTCGATGGAAAAACGGTTGAAAGCGGAAGCTCAATAACGATTGCCGACTTGAAAGCTGGGGAAAATACCGTTAATCTGTCTCTGGTAAATAGCGATCAACCTAGTATTACATTAAACTACATATTAACGATTATGGTGGGTGATTACGCGATTAATGGGTTCCCTAAAGAGAATTCTATTTATGAAATCCCGATCACCTCATTAAAGGAGTTTTCTTCCGATCTTTCCATGACCAATAACTATATTGAAAGGAAAGCGACTGTTACCTATAAGGATGGGCAATATCGGATTAATTTTGTTACAAATCGAGAGGATTTCATGCCAAGTCTGCGATATAGAAATTCTGAAGGCGAATGGATAACCGCCGATGAAATTTCCAGGGACACCAGCACCCATATGGCCACATGGAGAATCTATGCTGATGATTTAGAAAAGGACCTCTATATTTCACCTTATGTTGTGCCAATGGGTTATTCCCCAGTATGCAGAATTCAATTTGATTTAAAGAAAATCTTGGACATTACGGACTCAATAACAGAAGCGGATACTTCTGATTTGCAAATCGCGATCAATAAAGCGAAAGCCATCACGGAAGGCAACAACATCTACACCGACGCCACCTTCCAGGCCTTAGAGAAGGCGCTGGCGGACGGCCAGGCCCTCCTGAAAAAAGAAGGTCTGACCACCTCCGAAGCTGACGCCATGGCGGAAACCATCGAGGACGCCATCAAGGCTCTCGCGGAAGACCCGGATAAGAAGGCCGACAAGTCCGAGCTGGGCGATCTTATCACTCAGGCCGGCAAGGCGGACAAAGACCTGTACACCAACAGCTCCTACGAGGCTATGACCGACGCCCTGGCCGCGGCCAAGGAAGTCTATGACTCCGCTACCGCCACCAAAGCTCAGGTGGAGGAACAGGTCAGCGCCCTCACCGCGGCCATCAACGGCCTGCAGCTGAAGGCCCTGGACGCCATCTCCCCTCAAAAGCTTCCGGACGGGATTTACACCCTGCCGGTGAAGCTGCGCCACGCCACCGCCAGCGATCAGGACTCTATGGGCAACAAGGCCCTGAAGCAGACGGCCAAGCTGGTGATTCAGGATGGCAAAGCCACCGTGTTCCTGGGCTTCCAGGCCATGCCTTACGCGAAGCTGACCGGGTACCTGATGGAGTTTGACAAGCTGACTGACATTCAATATAACGAGAACAATTACCCGCTCTGGGAGGAATCCACGCTGATTCCTGGAACGGTTCTGGACACCTACGATGTCATCGACCAGTACAACGCGGCGGACAGTAAGGATGACCGCTGCCGCGGCAAGCAGTACACCAAGACCCTGTCCATGGACGTGGATCTTCCGGAAGAGGCCGGTTCCTACGGCTACACCTGGGTGCATGTGTACGTTCCGGTTATGGGCGAGCAGGCCTCCGGCGACCAGGTGGCGAAGCTGCGGCTGGACTTCAGCGACATCAAACAGTACGTGGAGCCGACCATCAGCCTGTCTAAGACCTCCGCTTCTTTGACAGCGGGAAGTA